>NZ_JBXAGX010000008.1:0-258595 GCF_058794515.1 Roseateles sp. GW823-FHT07B05 | reverse complement strand
GTGCCTCCGGCCGGCGCCTGTGGGTGGCGGCCGCCGGCGTGGCCGGCCTGGCCGCGGTGGGTGGCGGCCTGTACGCCGTGCTGTCGCCCAGCCGTGCCCGGCGCATCGACGCCGCTCCCGACCTGGCCGCCTCGGCCGCGTTGCCGCCGGTGGCCGCGGCACCGGCGCCCGTGCCGGCCACGGCCGCCGCGCCGGCCGCCGCCAGCCCGCGCGACGCGCTGGCCGGGCGCCTGCGCGAGATCTACGAACAGCGCGACCCGGCCGTCACGGCGCAGCTGCAGCTGTCCAGCCCCCGGCTGGTTGTGGACCGCGACAGCCTGACCTTCAGCTTCACGCCCGGTACCGAGTCCTATGCCTACCTGCTGTTCCTTGACCAGGAGGGCGCGCTGAACCTGATCTTCCCGAGCTACGGTTTCGAGTCCAACCAGGTCAAGGCCGGCCAGAAGATCGATATGCCCAAGGGCGTGGCGCTGGCGCCGTCCGCGCCGGCTGGCACCTGGTCCTTCCTGCTGCTGCTTTCGCGCTACCCGCGCGATTTCTCCCGCTTCGGCCAGCACAGCGCCAAGAACTACGGCTGGCTGCCCATCACCGGGGACGTCAGTGCCGCCATCATCGGCGCGCCGCTGTGCCGCAGCGGCGACTGCCGCGACTCCTACGGCGCGCTCTGGTTCGAGACCCAGGTGGTGATGCCATGACGGCGCGCGCCGTGCTGGACACGCAGATCGTGCTCGACTGGCTGCTGTTCAACGACCCGTCGGTCCAGCCGCTGGCCGCCCAGATCGCCGCCGGCGCGCTGGAGTGGGTGGCCGAGCCCGGCGGGCTCGACGAGCTGCGCCATGTGCTGGGCCGCGAGGCGCTGGCGCGCTACCAGCCCGACGTCGCCGCCATTGACGCCGCCATCGCTGCGCAATGCCGCGTCGTCGCCACGCCGCAGCTGCCGCCGCACGGTCTCGTCTGCCGGGATCGCGACGACCAGCGCTTCATCGACCTCGCGCTGGCCATCGGCGCCACCTATCTGTTCTCCCGCGACCGCGCCGTGCTGGCACTGGCCAGGCCGGCCCGCGCCCGCGGGCTGACCATCGTCAGCCCTGCCCGCTGGGTGGTTCCGGCCGTGGCGCTGCCCGGCTGAATCCGGCCCGTCGCCGGCCGAAAAGCGCGGGACTTGCCGTTTTGGCCGTCCGCGGCCTACAATCGCCGGCTCTTCGCCTTTTGGGCGCTGCATTGCTGCGCGCTCGAAAAGTGAAGTTCACTGACTTCAAACGGGAACAAGTCGTTTTATGCCAACCATCAATCAACTCGTGCGCCAAGGCCGTGAAGCCGAAGTCACGAAGTCCAAGTCGCCTGCGATGCAGAACTGCCCGCAGCGCCGCGGTGTCTGCACCCGCGTCTACACCACCACGCCCAAGAAGCCGAACTCGGCTCTGCGTAAGGTCGCCAAGGTGCGCCTGACCAACGGTTTCGAGGTCATCTCGTACATCGGCGGTGAAGGCCACAACCTGCAAGAGCACAGCGTCGTGCTGGTGCGCGGCGGCCGGGTGAAGGACCTGCCCGGTGTGCGTTACCACATCGTCCGTGGCTCCCTTGACCTGCAAGGCGTCAAGGACCGCAAGCAGTCGCGCTCCAAGTACGGCGCGAAGCGTCCGAAGAAGTAAATCGTCTGTTCGGGCTCAGCTCGCAAGCTGACCCAACGTTGTTGCGGCCAATCAGGCCGAGTAAGTGGACAAGCCCCAGATGTCGGTGGTTGTCCAGCGGAGCGAGGCGACAAGCCCCTCCAACTGAAGCAGAAGGAAGAATCCCATGCCACGTCGTCGCGAAGTACCCAAGCGCGAGATCCTGCCGGACCCCAAGTTCGGTTCCGTCGATCTGTCCAAGTTCATGAACGTCATCATGGAATCGGGCAAGAAGGCCGTCGCTGAGCGCATCATTTACGGTGCCCTGGAGCAGGTCGAGAAGAAGATCGGCAAGGACCCGCTGGAAGTGTTCATGGTCGCCCTGAACAACGTGAAGCCCATGGTTGAAGTGAAGTCCCGCCGTGTCGGCGGTGCGAACTACCAAGTTCCCGTGGAAGTTCGCCCCGTCCGCCGGATGGCCCTCGCCATGCGCTGGTTGAAGGAATCCGCTCGCAAGCGCGGTGAGAAGTCGATGGCCCAACGCCTGGCCAATGAACTGCTGGAGGCCGCAGAAGGCCGCGGCGGCGCGATGAAGAAGCGCGACGAAGTTCACCGCATGGCAGAAGCCAACAAGGCGTTCTCGCACTTCCGCTTCTAAACTCATCGTCTTTCGGCCGCCTCGGGTTTCTACCAACCCGCTGGCGGCTCCTGCCTTCTGGAGCAAACCATGGCCCGCAAAACCCCCATCGAGCGCTACCGCAACATCGGTATCTCCGCGCACATCGATGCTGGCAAGACCACCACGACCGAACGCATCCTCTACTACACCGGTGTGAACCACAAGATCGGTGAAGTGCACGATGGCGCCGCCACGATGGACTGGATGGAGCAGGAGCAGGAGCGCGGCATCACGATCACGTCGGCCGCGACGACCTGCTTCTGGAAGGGCATGGACATGTCCTACCCCGAGCACCGCTTCAACATCATCGACACCCCCGGACACGTGGACTTCACGATTGAAGTCGAGCGCTCGATGCGCGTGCTGGACGGTGCCTGCATGGTGTATTGCGCCGTGGGTGGCGTGCAGCCCCAGTCGGAAACCGTCTGGCGCCAGGCCAACAAGTACAAGGTGCCCCGCCTCGCGTTCGTCAACAAGATGGACCGCACCGGCGCGAACTTCTTCAAGGTCGTCGACCAGATGAAGACCCGCCTGAAGGCCAACCCCGTGCCCGTGGTCATCCCCATCGGCGCCGAGGAAAACTTCAAGGGCGTGGTGGACCTCTTCAAGATGAAGGCCATCATCTGGGACGAAGCCTCCCAGGGCATGAAGTTCACCTTCGAAGACATCCCCGCTGACCTGCTCGAAGTGGCTCAGGAATGGCGCGAGAAGCTGGTCGAGGCGGCTGCCGAAGCCACCGAAGACCTGATGAACAAGTACCTCGAGACGGGCGACCTGACCGAGGAAGAGATCAAGCTCGCGATCCGTCAGCGCACCATCGCGACGGAAATCCAGCCGATGCTGTGCGGCACCGCGTTCAAGAACAAGGGCGTGCAGCGCATGCTGGACGCCGTCATCGACTTCCTGCCGTCGCCGCTGGACATCCCCCCGGTGTCGGGCACGGACGAAGACGACCAGCCGATCACGCGTCAGCGCACCGACGAGGAGAAGTTCTCGGCGCTGGCCTTCAAGCTGATGACCGACCCCTACGTCGGTCAGCTGACCTTCGTGCGCGTCTACTCGGGCGTGCTGCAGTCGGGCGCGACCGTCTACAACCCGATCCGCGGCAAGAAGGAACGTATCGGCCGGATCCTGCAGATGCACGCCAACCAGCGTGAAGAAATCAAGGAAATTCTGGCCGGCGACATCGCCGCCTGCGTGGGCCTGAAGGACGTCACCACGGGCGAAACCCTGTGCGATCCGGACAGCATCATCACGCTGGAAAAGATGATCTTCCCGGAGCCCGTGATCTCGCAGGCCGTCGAGCCCAAGACCAAGGCCGACCAGGAAAAGATGGGCCTGGCGCTGGGTCGCCTGGCTGCCGAAGACCCGTCGTTCCGCCTGCGCACCGACGAAGAATCCGGCCAGACCATCATCTCCGGCATGGGCGAGCTGCACCTGGAAATCATCGTCGACCGCATGAAGCGCGAGTTCGGCGTGGAAGCCAACGTCGGCAAGCCGCAGGTGGCCTACCGCGAAACCATCCGCAAGAGCGTGACCGACGTCGAAGGCAAGTTCGTTCGCCAGTCCGGCGGCAAGGGCCAGTACGGTCACGTCGTGCTGTCGCTCGAGCCGCAAGAGCCGGGCAAGGGCTTCGAGTTCGTCGACGCCATCAAGGGCGGTGTGGTTCCCCGTGAATACATCCCCGCGGTCGAGAAGGGCATCATCGACAGCCTGCCGAACGGCGTGCTGGCCGGCTTCCCGGTCGTCGACGTCAAGGCCACGCTGACTTTCGGCTCGTACCACGACGTGGACTCGAACGAAAACGCGTTCAAGATGGCCGCCTCCATGGGTTTCAAGGAAGCCATGCGTCGCGCCAGCCCCGTCATCCTCGAGCCGATGATGGCCGTGGAAGTCGAGACGCCCGAAGACTACGCTGGCACGGTCATGGGCGATCTGTCCAGCCGTCGCGGCATGGTGCAGGGCATGGACGACATGGTCGGCGGTGGCAAGGTCATCAAGGCCGAAGTGCCGCTGAGCGAAATGTTCGGCTACTCCACGTCGCTGCGCTCGGCCACGCAAGGCCGCGCCACGTACACGATGGAGTTCAAGCACTACTCCGAAGCGCCCAAGAACGTTGCCGACGCCATCATCCTGGCGCGCGGCAAGAACTGATCCGCTTCTAAAGAATCGTCTTCGTAGCGGCCCGCCCGCTTCGCCAGTCGGCGGGAATCACGGGTGCTACGGAAACGCTAAACCAACAGACTGGCGATCCGCTCTTTTCGGAGAATAGAAATGGCAAAAGGCAAGTTTGAACGGACCAAGCCGCACGTGAACGTGGGCACGATCGGTCACGTTGACCACGGCAAGACGACGCTGACGGCTGCAATCGCGACCGTGCTGTCCAAGAAGTTCGGTGGCGAGGCCAAGGCCTACGACCAGATCGACGCAGCGCCCGAAGAAAAGGCCCGCGGCATCACGATCAACACCGCGCACGTCGAGTACGAGACCGCCAACCGCCACTACGCGCACGTTGACTGCCCCGGCCACGCCGACTACGTCAAGAACATGATCACCGGTGCCGCCCAGATGGACGGCGCCATTCTGGTGTGCTCGGCCGCTGACGGCCCGATGCCCCAGACCCGCGAGCACATCCTGCTGGCTCGCCAGGTCGGCGTGAAGTACATCATCGTCTTCCTGAACAAGTGCGACATGGTCGACGACGCCGAGCTGCTCGAGCTGGTCGAAATGGAAGTGCGCGAGCTCCTGTCCAAGTACGACTTCCCCGGCGACGACACCCCCATCATCAAGGGTTCGGCCAAGCTGGCGCTGGAAGGCGACGCGGGCGACCTGGGCGAACAGGCCATCATGCGCCTGGCTGACGCGCTGGACACCTACATCCCCCAGCCGGACCGTGCCGTTGACGGCGCGTTCCTGCTGCCGGTGGAAGACGTGTTCTCGATCTCCGGCCGCGGCACCGTCGTGACCGGTCGCGTCGAGCGCGGCATCATCAAGGTCGGCGAAGAAATCGAAATCGTCGGCATCCGCGAAGTCCAGAAGACCACGGTCACGGGCGTCGAAATGTTCCGCAAGCTGCTGGACCAAGGTCAAGCAGGCGACAACGTCGGCATCCTGCTGCGCGGCACCAAGCGTGAAGACGTCGAGCGCGGCCAAGTGCTGGCCAAGCCCGGCACCATCAAGCCGCACACCCACTTCACGGCAGAAATCTACGTTCTGTCCAAGGAAGAGGGCGGCCGTCACACCCCGTTCTTCAACAACTACCGTCCCCAGTTCTACTTCCGCACGACGGACGTGACCGGTGCCGTGGAGCTGCCGAAGGACAAGGAAATGGTCATGCCTGGCGACAACGTCGGCATCACCGTGAAGCTGATCGCGCCGATCGCGATGGAAACCGGTCTGCGTTTCGCCATCCGTGAAGGCGGCCGCACCGTCGGTTCGGGCGTCGTCGCGACGATCCTCGAGTAATCAATGCGTGACCGTGCGCCGGGCGGCTGCCGTCCGGCGTTCACATCGCTCTTTAAGGAACAGTCATGCAAAAGCAAAAAATCCGCATCCGCCTGAAGGCGTTTGATTACAAGCTGATCGACCAGTCGGCCCTCGAAATCGTCGAGACCGCCAAGCGCACCGGCGCCATCGTCAAGGGCCCCGTGCCCCTGCCGACCCGTCTGGAGCGTTTCGACATCCTGCGTTCGCCGCACGTCAACAAGACCAGCCGCGACCAGTTCGAGATCCGCACGCACCAGCGCCTGATGGACATCGTCGATCCGACCGACAAGACGGTCGACGCGCTGATGAAGCTCGACCTGCCCGCCGGCGTCGACGTCGAAATCAAGCTGCAGTAATTCGCGAGGCCTTCGGGCTGCGATCCCAAGGCCCCGGCCCTGTCTCGACAGGCCGGGGCCTTGTCTTTTGAACTGAATGATGCCCGGTGCTTGCATCAGGGCTATCCCGCGGGCTATACTCGCCAGCTTTTCCGGGTTGGCCTATGCCTGCTCGGATGTTCGCGCAGCGTTTCAAGCGACTTGTCGCAAGAGGCGCTGCACAGGTCAGCCCGGCCAATCGATGTCGGGTGTTCGCAATAGCTTCGAAGGCATGAACGCAAGTTCGGGCCGACGGGGCTGGAGAAAAAACATGAGTCTGAGCAACCGTCTCGGTTTGCTGGGCCGCAAGGTGGGCATGATGCGCATCTTCACGGACGATGGCGATGCCATTCCCGTGACGGTGCTGGACGTGTCCAACAACCGCGTGACCCAGGTCAAGACCCAAGAGACCGACGGCTACAGCGCCATCCAGGTGGCGTTCGGTACGCGCAAAGCATCGCGCGTCACCAAGCCTGAAGCCGGCCACCTCGCCAAGGCGGGTGTCGAAGCCGGTGAAGTCCTCAAGGAATTCCGCGTCGACGCCGACGTCGCTGCCCAGTACAAGGCTGGCGCGACCGTCCCCGTGACGCTGTTCGCCACGGGCCAGCTGGTCGACGTGCAAGGCACGTCCATCGGCAAGGGCTTCGCAGGCACCATCAAGCGCCACAACTTCGGCTCGCAGCGCGCGTCGCACGGCAACAGCCGTTCGCACAACGTGCCGGGCTCGATCTCGATGGCGCAGGATCCGGGCCGCGTGTTCCCGGGCAAGAAGATGACTGGCCACATGGGCGACGAAACCGTCACCACCCAGAACCTGGACATCGTGCGCGTTGACGAAGCTCGTCAACTGCTGCTGGTCCGCGGTGCGGTCCCGGGTTCCAAGAACGGCCACGTCGTCGTTCGCCCGGCCGTCAAGGTCAAGATCAAGAAGGGAGCCAACTGATGCAGCTCGAGCTCCTGAACGAGCAGGGTCAGGCCACCGCCAAGGTGGACGCACCTGACACCGTCTTCGCTCGCGACTACAACGAAGCCCTGGTGCACCAGGTGGTCGTGGCCTTCCAGGCCAATGCCCGCCAAGGCACCCGCGCCCAGAAGGACCGTGAACAGGTCCATCACTCGACCAAGAAGCCTTTCCGCCAGAAGGGCACCGGCCGCGCTCGCGCCGGTATGACGTCGTCGCCCCTGTGGCGTGGCGGCGGTCGCATCTTCCCGAACATGCCTGACGAGAACTTCTCGCACAAGCTGAACAAGAAGATGTACCGCGCCGGCATGGCTGCGATCCTGTCGCAGCTGGCCCGTGAAGGCCGCCTGGCCGTGGTGGATTCGATCTCGATCGAAGCCCCCAAGACCAAGCTGCTGGCCGCCAAGTTCAAGGCCATGGGCCTGGACTCGGTGATGGTCATCGCCGACACCGTGGACGACAACCTGCTGCTGGCCTCGCGCAACCTGGCCAACGTGCTGGTCGTCGAGCCGCGCTACGCCGACCCCCTGTCGCTGGTCTTCTACAAGAAGGTGCTGGTGACCAAGGCTGCGGTCGAGCAACTCAAGGAGATGCTGGCATGAGCGTCACCAAGTATTCCGAAGGCCGTCTGGCCTCCGTGCTGCTCGCGCCCATCGTGTCCGAGAAGGCCACGCAAGTTGCCGAGAAGCACAACCAGGTCCTGTTCAAGGTCCTGCGCGACGCCACCAAGCCGGAGATCAAGGCCGCTGTTGAACTGATGTTCAAGGTCGAGGTCGAGTCGGTCAACGTCGTCCAGGTCAAGGGCAAGACGAAGCGCTTCGGTGGCCGCGCTGGCCGCCGTGACCACGTCAAGAAGGCCTACGTGGCCCTCAAGGCCGGTCAAGAGCTCAATTTCTCCGGGGAGGCCGCGTAAATGGCCATCGTCAAAGTCAAGCCGACTTCGCCCGGCCGCCGTGGCGTCGTCAAGGTGGTGCACAAGCATCTCCACAAGGGCGCTCCCGAAGCTTCGCTGCTGGAACCCCAGAAGCAGAAGTCTGGCCGTAACAACAACGGTCACATCACGATGCGCCACAAGGGCGGTGGTCACAAGCACCACTACCGCGTCGTGGACTTCAAGCGCAACAAGGACGGCATCCCCGCGAAGGTCGAGACCATCGAGTACGACCCGAACCGCACGGCCCACATCGCGCTGGTGTGCTACGCCGACGGCGAGCGCCGCTACGTGATCGCCCCGCGCGGTCTGGAAGTGGGCGCGACCATCCTGAGCGGCTCGGAAGCGCCGATCAAGGCTGGCAACACGCTGCCGATCCGCAACATCCCGGTGGGTTCGACGATCCATTGCATCGAGTTGCAGCCTGGCAAGGGTGCCCAGATGATCCGTTCGGCCGGCACCTCCGCTGTCCTGATGGCTCGTGAAGGCGTCTACGCCCAGATCCGCCTGCGCTCCGGCGAAGTTCGCCGCGTGCACATCGACTGCCGCGCCACCATCGGTGAAGTGAGCAACGAAGAGCACAGCCTGCGTCAATACGGCAAGGCTGGCGCGATCCGCTGGAAGGGCATCCGCCCGACCGTTCGTGGCGTCGCCATGAACCCGGTGGATCACCCGCACGGTGGTGGCGAAGGCCGCACCGGCGAGGGCCAGGTCCCTGTGTCGCCGTGGAACACCCTGACGAAGGGCTACCGCACTCGCAACAACAAGCGCACGCAGACGTTCATCGTCTCGCGTCGCAAGAAGTAAGGGCTAGGCCATGACTCGTTCGCTGAAGAAGGGCCCCTTCGTTGACCACCACCTGCAGGCCAAGGTCGACAAGGCGGTTGCCAACAAGGACAAGAAGCCCATCAAGACCTGGTCGCGTCGCTCGACGATCCTGCCCGAGTTCATCGGTCTGACGATCGCCGTGCACAACGGCAAGCAGCACGTGCCGGTTTATGTGTCTGACCAGATGGTCGGCCACAAGCTGGGTGAATTCGCACTGACCCGCACCTTCAAGGGCCACCCGGCCGACAAGAAGGCCGGGAAGAAGTAAGGACTAGAGACGATGGAAACCAAAGCAATCGTCCGTGGCGTCCGCCTGTCGTGTGACAAAGGCCGCCTCGTGGCCGACATGATCCGCGGCAAGAAGGTGGATCACGCCCTCAACATCCTGACCTTCACCCAGAAGAAGGCGGCCGTCATCATCAAGAAGGCGCTGGAAAGCGCCATCGCCAACGCCGAGCACAACGACGGCGCTGACATCGATGAACTGAAGGTCACCTCGATCTACGTCGAACAGGGTGCCACGCTGAAGCGCTTCTCGGCTCGCGCCAAGGGCCGCGGCAACCGCATCAGCAAGCCCACGTGCCACATCTTCGTGGCCGTTGGCAACTAAGGCGCAAGGAAGACTATGGGACAGAAAATCCATCCGGTTGGCTTCCGCCTGCCTGTCACCCGTAACTGGGCTTCCCGCTGGTACGCGAACAACCAGAACTTCGCCACGATGCTGGCCGAAGACCTGCAGGTTCGCGACTACCTGAAGGCCAAGCTCAAGAACGCCGCTGTTTCGCGCATCCTGATCGAGCGTCCCGCCAAGAACGCCCGCATCACGATTTTCTCGGCTCGTCCGGGCGTCGTGATCGGCAAGAAGGGTGAAGACATCGAAGCGCTGAAGGCCGAGCTGACCAAGCGTCTGGGCGTGCCCGTCGCCGTCAACATCGAAGAAGTGCGCAAGCCTGAAGTCGATGCTCAGCTGATCGCCGACTCGATCACCCAGCAGCTCGAGAAGCGCATCATGTTCCGCCGTGCCATGAAGCGCGCGATGCAGAACGCGATGCGTCTGGGTGCCCAGGGCATCAAGATCATGAGCGCTGGTCGCCTGAACGGCATCGAAATCGCTCGTACCGAGTGGTATCGCGAAGGTCGTGTTCCCCTGCACACCCTGAAGGCCGACATCGACTACGGCTTCTCGGAAGCCAAGACCACCTACGGCGTCATCGGCGTCAAGGTCTGGGTCTACCGCGGTGACCGCCTGGCCAATGGCGAGGCTCCCGTCATCAACACCCCCGCTGGCGCCGAAGACGATCGTCGCCCGCGCCGTAACGCCCGTCCGGGCGCTCCCGGTGGCCGTGGCCGCCCGGGTGGCGACCGTGGCCCGCGTGACGGAGCAGACCAGCCCGCTGCCGCCGCCCCCACGGGTGACGCAGCCAAGCCCGCCGCGAAGCGCGTGATCCGCAAGGCTCCCGCCGCCGGTGAGGCCAAAGGAGAATAAGCATGCTGCAACCTAATCGTCGCAAGTACCGCAAGGAGCAGAAGGGCCGCAACACCGGTGTTGCGACCCGCGGCGCCGCGGTGTCTTTCGGTGACTTCGGCCTGAAGGCCACGGAACGCGGCCGTCTGACGGCCCGTCAGATCGAAGCGGCTCGCCGCGCGATCTCGCGTCACATCAAGCGTGGCGGCCGGATCTTCATCCGCATCTTCCCGGACAAGCCCATCTCGCAAAAGCCTGCCGAAGTCCGTATGGGTAACGGCAAGGGCAACCCCGAGTACTACGTCGCTGAAATCCAGCCCGGCAAGGTGCTCTACGAGATCAACGGCGTGCCGGAGACGCTGGCTCGCGAGGCGTTCACGCTGGCCGCTGCCAAGCTGCCGCTGCGTTGCACGTTCGTGGCCCGCCAGGTCGGTACCTGAGGAAGACACCATGACGAAAGCAACTGAACTCCGCGCCAAGGACGTCGCTGCCCTCGAGAAGGAAGTGACCGACCTGCTGAAGGCCCACTTCGGCCTGCGCATGCAAAAGGCCACCCAGCAGCTGACCAACCACAGCCAGCTGGGCAAGACCCGCCGCGACATCGCGCGTGCCAAGACCGTTCTGGCACAAAAGAAGAAGGAGGCCACGAAATGACTGAGGCCCAAGTGAAGAACGTGCGCACGCTGGTCGGCAAGGTCGTCAGCGACGCCCGCGACAAGACCGTGACCGTGCTGGTTGAGCGCCGTGCCAAGCACGAGCTCTACGGCAAGATCGTGGCCCGCTCGCGCAAGTACCACGCGCACGACGAGACCAACGAGTACAAGATCGGCGACGTCGTCGAAATCAGCGAAACCCGCCCGGTCTCCAAGACCAAGGCCTGGGCGGTGACCCGCCTGGTCGAGAAGGCGCAGATCGTCTAAGACCGTCGGTCGCATGACCGCCAAAGCCGGCACGCTGGGTAACTGGTGCGCCGGCTTTTCCATTTCCAGTTCACGGAGGAACGCATGATCAAAGTAGGCGACAAGCTGCCGGCCGGCAGCCTGCAGGAATTCATCGAGGTCGAGGGCGAGGGCTGCAGCCTGGGGCCCAACAGCTTTGACCTCGAGAAGGCGACCGCGGGCAAGACCGTGGCCATCTTCGCGCTGCCAGGGGCCTTCACGCCGACCTGCTCGGCCCAGCATGTGCCCGGCTATGTGGCCAAGGCCGACGAGCTGAAGGCCGCGGGTGTGGACGAGATCTGGTGCGTGTCGGTCAACGACGCCTTCGTCATGGGTGCCTGGGGGCGTGACCAGAAGACGGCCGGCAAGGTCCGCATGATGGCGGACGGCAGCGCCGCGTTCACGCAGGCGGTCGGCCTGGTGTTCGACCTGACGGCCAAGGGCTTTGGCGTGCGCTCGCAGCGCTACTCCATGCTGGTCAAGGACGGCGTGGTCAAGAGCCTGAACGTCGAGGCGCCTGGCAAGTTCGAGGTCAGCGACGCTGCGACGCTGCTGGCCCAGGCCAAGAGCGCCTGATCGAACGTGGCGGGAAGGCGGCCTCGCGGCCTTCCCGCACTTTTCTGCACACAAGGCATTGACGACCCAGCGTTTGTCACTGCATAATGCGCAGCTTCGCCGAGAGCTAGGCACATGACTCCATGTGCTGCGGCCTCGGAATCCGCCCACAACCGTCGGGCAGCCAAGGGTGCAACGCCTGCCGCTGACTGACTTACGGGCCCAAGACTGACCGACTCGCGCGCTGGCGTGTTTCGGGACAAGTTGGGGACAGACATGATCCAAATGCAATCGCGGCTTGATGTCGCGGACAACACTGGCGCCAAGTCCGTTCAGTGCATCAAGGTGCTGGGCGGCTCCAAGCGCCGCTATGCGCACATCGGCGACATCATCAAGGTCAGCATCAAGGAAGCTGCCCCGCGTGGTCGCGTGAAGAAGGGCGAGGTCTACAGCGCCGTGGTGGTTCGCACCGCCAAGGGCGTGCGCCGCCAAGACGGCTCGCTCGTCAAGTTCGACGGCAATGCCGCCGTGCTGCTCAACGCCAAGCTGGAGCCCATCGGCACCCGCATCTTCGGCCCCGTGACGCGTGAACTGCGTACCGAGCGCTTCATGAAGATCGTGTCGCTGGCGCCCGAGGTGCTCTGAGCCCCCACTGTCTGAGGTAAGCCATGAACAAGATCCGTACCGGCGACCAGGTCATCGTGTTGACCGGCCGCGACAAGGGCAAGCGCGGCACTGTGACCGCGCGCGCTGACGAAGACCACGTGGTCGTCGAAGGCGTCAATGTCGTCAAGAAGCACGTCAAGCCCAACCCCATGAAGGGCACCACCGGTGGCGTCGTCGACAAGACCATGCCCATCCATCAATCCAACGTGGCGATCTTCAACGCCGCCTCCGGCAAGGCCGATCGCGTGGGCGTCAAGCTCGTCGACGGCAAGCGGGTGCGCGTCTTCAAGTCGACCGGCGAAGAGATCAAGGCATAAGAGGTCCGACATGGCTCGTCTGCAAACGCATTACCGCGAAAAAATCGTGCCTAGCCTGACTGAAAAGTTTGGCTACAAGTCGGTCATGGAAGTTCCGCGCATCACCAAGATCACGCTCAACATGGGTGTGAGCGAGGCGGTCGCCGACAAGAAGGTCATGGACCACGCCGTGGGCGACCTGACCAGGATCGCCGGCCAGAAGCCCGTGGTCACGAAGTCGAAGAAGGCCATCGCCGGCTTCAAGATTCGTGACAACGTGCCCATCGGTGCGATGGTCACGCTGCGCGGTGTCCAGATGTATGAATTCCTGGACCGCTTCGTGACGATCGCGCTGCCGCGCGTTCGTGACTTCCGTGGTATCTCCGGCCGCTCGTTCGACGGCCGTGGCAACTACAACATCGGCGTCAAAGAACAGATCATCTTCCCCGAAATCGAGTACGACAAGGTGGATGCTCTGCGTGGTCTGAACATCAGCATCACGACGACTGCCAAGACGGACGACGAAGCCAAGGCTCTGCTGGCTGCGTTCAAGTTTCCGTTCAAGAACTGAGGTGCCCCGTGGCAAAACTCTCGATCAAACAACGTGAGCTGAAGCGCGAGGCGCTGGTCGCCAAGTTCGCCAAGAAGTACGCTGAACTCAAGGCCATCATCGACGACAGCAAGAAGTCCGAAGAAGAGCGCTACGCCGCTCGCCTCGAACTGCAAAAGCTGCCCCGCAATGCCTACCCCACTCGCCTGCGTAACCGCTGCGAGCTGACGGGTCGCCCGCGCGGCACCTTCCGCAAGTTCGGCCTGGCCCGTAACAAGATTCGTGAACTGGCCTTCAAGGGCGACATCCCCGGTGTCGTCAAGGCCAGCTGGTAATCGGCTGATAGGAGATATCGCAAATGAGCATGAGTGATCCCATCGCCGATATGCTGACCCGCATCCGCAACGCGCAGATCGTCGAGAAGACGAACGTTGTGATGCCGTCGTCCAAGCTGAAGGTGGCGATTGCCAAGGTCCTGAAGGACGAAGGCTACATCGACGACTTCGCCGTTCGCGGCGAGGCTGCCCGCCCGGAGCTGGAAATCTCGCTGAAGTACTACGCTGGCCGTCCGGTCATCGAGCGCATCGAGCGTGTCAGCCGCCCCGGTCTGCGCATCTACAAGGGCCGCCACGACATCCCTCAGGTCATGAATGGCCTGGGTGTGGCAATTGTGACGACCCCGCAAGGCGTCATGACGGACCGCAAGGCCCGCGCTGCCGGTATCGGTGGCGAGGTCCTCTGCTACGTCGCCTAAGCGAAGGAGTAGGAAACAATGTCCCGCGTAGGAAAAATGCCGGTCAACGTCCCGCAAGGTGTGGACGTGACCATCGGCGCTGAAGCCATCAGCGTCAAGGGCTCTCTCGGCACGCTGGTGCGTCCGGCGAACAGCCTTGTCAACATCAAGAACGAAGCCGGCAAGCTGAGCTTTGTGCCCGCCAACGAGTCGACGGAAGCCGACGCGATGAGCGGCACGATGCGCGCGCTGGTGGCCAACATGGTCAACGGCGTCAGCAAGGGCTTCGAGAAGAAGCTGAATCTGGTTGGCGTGGGCTTCCGTGCCCAGGCCCAAGGCCAGAAGCTGAACCTGCAGATCGGTTTCTCTCACCCCGTGGTGAAGGACATGCCGGCCGGTATCAAGGTCGAGTGCCCCACCCAGACGGAAATCGTCATCAAGGGTGCTGACCGCCAGGTCGTCGGCCAGATCGCCGCTGAGGTGCGCGCCTTCCGTCCGCCCGAGCCCTACAAGGGCAAGGGCATCCGTTATTCGGACGAGAAGGTCTCCCTCAAAGAGACCAAGAAGAAGTAAGGAGCCGCGCCATGATGACCAAGAAAGAACAACGCCTGCGTCGTTCGCGCCAGACCCGTGCTCGCATCGCCCTGCAGCGCGTGGCCCGTCTGACGGTGTTCCGCTCCAATCTGCACATCTACGCCCAGGTCCTGTCGGAAGACGGTGGCAAGGTGCTGGCCGCTGCGTCTACCGCCGAGAAGTCGGTTCGCGAACAGCTGAGCAACGGCGGCAACGTCGCCGCTGCCACGCTGGTCGGCAAGCTGATCGCCGAGAAGGCCAAGGCTGCCGGCGTCGAGAAGGTCGCTTTCGACCGCTCGGGCTTCGCCTACCACGGCCGCGTCAAGGCGCTGGCCGAAGCAGCCCGCGAAGCCGGTCTGCAGTTCTGACGCATCAAGGAATACGAAATGGCAAAGTTTCAACCCCGCGGCGCTCAGGCTGAAGGCAACGACGACGGCCTGAAGGAAAAGATGATCGCGGTCAACCGCGTCACCAAGGTTGTGAAGGGTGGCCGCACGCTGTCCTTCGCCGCTCTGACGGTGGTCGGCGACGGCGATGGCCGCATCGGCATGGGCAAGGGCAAGGCCAAGGAAGTGCCGGTCGCGGTGCAGAAGGCCATGGAATCGGCCCGCCGCAACATGATCAAGGTCCAGCTGAAGAACGGCACCGTGCACCACAACGTGCTCGGCGAGCACGGCGCGTCGCGCGTCATGCTGGCGCCGGCTCCCGTCGGTACCGGCGTCATCGCAGGCGGCCCGATGCGCGCTGTCTTCGAAGTGATGGGTGTCACCGACATCGTGTCCAAGAGCCACGGTTCGACGAACCCCTACAACATGGTCCGCGCCACGTTGGACGCTCTGAAGCGTTCCACCACGGCGTCGGAAGTCGCTGCCAAGCGCGGCAAGACGGTTGAAGAGATCTTCAACTGATCGCCAGAGCGGAGCACAAGATGTCTGACAAGAAAACCGTGACGGTCAAGTTGGTGCGCAGCCCCATTGGCTGCCGCGCCTCGCACCGTGCCACCGTGGTCGGCCTGGGTCTGCGCAAGCTGAACAGCCAGAGCACGCTGGAAGACACGCCCGCCGTGCGCGGCATGATCAACAAGATCGCTTACCTGGTTCAGGTGCTGTGATGGAACTCAACACGATCAAGCCCGCAGAGGGCGCCAAGCATGCCAAGCGCCGTGTCGGCCGTGGCATCGGCTCCGGCCTGGGCAAGACCGCAGGTCGCGGCCACAAGGGCCAGAAGTCCCGCGCTGGTGGCTACCACAAGGTCGGCTTCGAAGGCGGCCAGATGCCGCTGCAGCGTCGCCTGCCCAAGCGTGGCTTCAAGTCGCTGACGCTGAAGTACAACGCCGAGATCACGCTGACCGACCTGCAAGGTCTGGCCGGTGAAGAGATCGACGTGTCGACGCTGAAGGCCGTCGGCCTGGTGCCGCAGCTGACGAAGTCGGTCAAGGTCATCCTGGCAGGCGCCATCGAGCGCAAGGTCACGCTGAAGGGCGTGAACGCCACGAAGGGCGCCAAGGCGGCCATCGAGGCGGCGGGCGGCTCGGTCGCCTAATCCAGCACAGGAACTGATCCAGCGTGGCTACCAACGCGAATCAGCTGGCCAAGAGCGGCAAGTTCGGTGACCTGCGTCGCCGGCTTGTGTTCCTGGCGCTGGCCCTGGTTGTCTACCGCATCGGGGCGCATATCCCCGTGCCCGGTATCGACCCGGTCCAGCTGCAGCAGTTCTTCAAGGGTCAGGCCGGTGGCATCCTGAGCCTGTTCAACATGTTCTCGGGCGGCGCGCTGTCGCGCTTCACCGTGTTCGCGTTGGGCATCACGCCCTACATCTCGGCCTCCATCGTCATCCAGCTGATGACGTACGTCGTCCCGACGCTGGAGCAGCTGAAGAAGGAAGGCGAGGCGGGCCGCCGCAAGATCACGCAGTACACCCGTTACGGCACGCTAGGTCTCGCTCTGTTCCAGAGCCTGTCCATCGCGCTGGCACTGGAAGGCACGGCAGGTCTGGTGTTGAGCCCTGGTTTTGGCTTCCGTCTGACGGCGGTGTCCAGCCTGGTGGCCGGCACGATGTTCCTGATGTGGCTGGGTGAGCAGATCACCGAGCGTGGTCTGGGCAACGGCATCTCGATCCTGATCTTTGCCGGTATCGCGGCGGGCCTGCCCAGTGCGATCGGTGGTCTGTTCGAGCTGGTGCGCACCGGTGCGATGGGTTACGGCACGGCGCTGTTCATCGTGGCGCTGATCGTTGCGGTGACCTTCGTTGTGGTGTTCGTCGAACGTGGTCAGCGCAAGATCCTGGTGAACTACGCCAAGCGCCAGGTCGGTAACAAGGTCTATGGCGGCCAGTCGTCGCACCTGCCCTTGAAGCTGAACATGTCGGGCGTGATCCCGCCGATCTTCGCGTCGTCGATCATCCTGCTGCCGACCACGGTGGTGAGCTGGTTTGCGAACAGTGAAGGCCTGCGCTGGTTGAAGGACCTGGCTGGCGCGATCAGCCCGGGGCAGCCGATCTACGTGATGCTGTATGCCGGCGCGATCGTGTTCTTCTGCTTCTTCTACACGGCGCTCGTGTTCAATAGCCGCGAGACCGCTGACAACCTGAAGAAGAGTGGCGCGTTCATTCCGGGCATCCGTCCGGGTGAGCAGACCGCGAAGCACATCGACAAGATCCTGTCGCGACTGACGCTGGCTGGTGCGATCTACATCACGCTGGTCTGCCTGTTGCCCGAGTTCCTGACGCTGAAGTACAACGTGCCGTTCTATTTCGGTGGCACGTCCCTGTTGATCATCGTCGTCGTGACGATGGACTTCTGGGCTCAGGTGCAGAGCTACATCATGAGTCAGCAGTACGAATCACTGCTGAAGAAGGCAAGCTTCAAGCCCAGCTGAGGGTAGCGAGCTGTTGTTAGGAAAAATTTGAACTAACCCACACGAAGCGTAGGCATGGCGAAAGACGACGTCATTCAGATGCAGGGCGAGATTCTGGAGAACCTCCCCAACGCTACGTTTCGTGTGAAGTTGGAGAACGGGCATGTCGTTCTCGGTCACATCTCCGGCAAGATGCGGATGCACTACATCCGCATCCTGCCTGGCGACAAAGTGACTGTGGAGCTGACACCCTACGATTTGAGTCGTGCTCGCATCGTGTTCCGGGCGAAGTGAGCTGTTTGAACCCCCGGACGCGCCAAGAGCGCAAAAAGAGTTAGGCCAAGGAGCAGACCATGAAAGTTTCGGCATCCGTGAAGCAGATGTGCCGCAATTGCAAGATCATCCGCCGCAAGGGCGTGGTGCGCGTGATCTGCACCGACCCGCGCCACAAGCAGCGCCAGGGCTGATTGGCCGCACGACAGGACTAGAGGACCACCATGGCACGTATTGCTGGTATCAACATTCCGCCGCAAAAGCACACTGAGATCGGCCTGACTTCGATCTACGGCATTGGCCGTACGACCGCTCAGAAGATCTGCACGACTTGCGGTATCCCGTTCGAAAAGAAGGTCAAGGACCTGACTGACGGCGATCTCGAAAAGATCCGCGATGAAGTCAACAAGCTGACCATCGAAGGCGATCTGCGCCGTGAGCAGTCCATCAACATCAAGCGTCTGATGGACCTCGGCTGCTACCGTGGCTTCCGCCACCGCCGTGGCCTGCCGATGCGCGGCCAGCGCACCCGCACGAATGCCCGCACCCGCAAGGGTCCGCGCAAGTCGGCTGCGACCGGCAAGAAGTAAGCTGCCCGAACTGAAAGAAGGTCAATATGGCAAAGGCTCCCAACAATTCGGCGGCTCAGCGCGTTCGCAAGAAGGTTCGCAAGAACGTTGCTGACGGCATTGCGCACGTCCACGCGTCGTTCAACAATACCATCATCACCATCACCGACCGTCAAGGCGGCGCCCTGTCGTGGGCTTCGTCGGGCGGCCAGGGCTTCAAGGGTTCGCGCAAGTCGACGCCTTTCGCAGCCCAGGTGGCGGCTGAAGTGGCGGGTCGCGCTGCTCAAGAGCAGGGCATCAAGAACCTGGACGTCAAGATCAAGGGCCCGGGCCCGGGTCGCGAATCGTCGGTGCGCGCTCTGGCCGCCCTCGGCATCCGCATCAACTCGATCTCTGACGTGACGCCGGTGCCGCACAACGGCTGCCGTCCGCAGAAGCGTCGCCGCATCTAAGCAACTCCATCACCGCCAGGTGACAGGGATTTTGCAGATTCGGATGACGGTGCGATAATCGCGCGTTTTCCCGAAGCCGGCGGGCACTCAGGTGCCGCGCCGGCTTCAGTCTTGAGTTGGTCTCATTTCGCTGTGCGTGAAAGGACCGGCTCGTAAGCCCACCGTCCAAGCCCACAACAACACCGGCTGGACTCGCGTCAGGCAACTGGCGTCAGATTGAACAAGGACACTCAAAGTGGCACGCTACCTCGGCCCCAAGGCCAAACTTTCCCGCCGCGAAGGCACCGACCTCTACCTGAAGAGCGCCCGCCGCGCCATCAGCGACAAGGCCAAGTTCGACAGCAAGCCCGGCCAGCATGGCCGCACGTCCGGTCAGCGTACGTCTGACTTCGGCCTGCAGCTGCGCGAAAAGCAGAAGGTCAAGCGCATGTACGGCGTGCTGGAGCGCCAGTTCCGCCGCTACTTCGCCGAAGCCGAGCGCCGCAAGGGCTCGACCGGCGTGAACCTGCTGCAACTGCTGGAATCGCGCCTGGACAACGTCGTCTACCGCATGGGCTTCGGCTCCACCCGCGCAGAAGCCCGTCAGCTGGTTTCGCACAAGGGCATCGTGGTGAATGGCGAGGTCGTCAACATCGCTTCCTACCTGGTCAAGGCCGGTGACACCGTCGCCGTGCGCGAAAAGGCCAAGAAGCAGCTGCGCGTGACCGAGTCGTTCAAGCTGGCCGACTCCATCGGTCTGCCGGCCTGGGTGGCCGTTGACGGCACCAAGCTGGAAGGCGTGTTCAAGAAGGCGCCTGACCGCGACGAGTTCGGCGCCGAGATCAACGAATCGCTGATCGTCGAGTTGTACTCGCGTTAATCGTTCCCCCCGCCGATCACGCCTGCAAAGGCGCGGTCGGCGTTTCCTCGTCCGGGCTTATCCGCCCTTCGAAGGCTCTGCCCGGCTGGTCCTCAGCCTTATCGGTGTAACGAACCGAGGGTATTGAAAGAAAGACCTCATGCAAACCAACTTGCTCAAACCCAAGTCCATCAACGTGGAGCCCCTGGGCGGTCATCGCGCCAAGGTCACGCTGGAGCCGTTCGAACGCGGCTACGGTCACACCCTGGGCAATGCCCTGCGCCGTGTGCTGCTCTCGTCGATGGTGGGTTATGCGCCGACGGAAGTGACGATCGCCGGCGTGCTGCACGAGTACTCGGCCATCGACGGCGTGCAAGAGGACGTGGTTCACATCATGCTGAACCTCAAGGGCGTCGTCTTCCGCCTGCACAACCGCGAAGAAGTCACGCTGGTCCTGCGCAAGGAAGGTGAAGGTCCCGTCACGGCGGCTGACATCCAGACCCCGCACGACGTCGAGATCATCAACCCCGAGCACGTCATTGCCCACCTGTCGCAAGGCGGCAAGCTGGACATGCAGATCAAGGTCGAGAAGGGCCGCGGCTACGTGCCGGGCACGATGCGCCGCTTCGGCGACGAGCCGACCAAGAGCATCGGCCGCATCGTGCTGGACGCCTCGTTCAGCCCGGTCAAGCGCGTCAGCTACGCCGTCGAGAACGCCCGCGTCGAGCAGCGTACCGACCTGGACAAGCTGGTCATGGAAATCGAAACCAACGGCGCCATCTCGCCCGAGGAAGCGATCCGTGCTTCGGCCAAGATCCTGGTTGAGCAACTGGCTGTGTTCGCCCAGCTGCAAGGCACCGACCTGGTCGACGCCTTCGACCAGCCGGCCCAGCGCTCCAGCAGCTTCGATCCGATCCTGCTGCGCCCGGTCGACGAGCTCGAACTGACCGTGCGTTCGGCCAACTGCCTGAAGGCCGAAAACATCTACTACATCGGCGACCTGATCCAGCGCACCGAGACCGAGCTGCTGAAGACCCCGAACCTGGGTCGCAAGTCGCTCAACGAAATCAAGGAAGTGCTGGCTTCGCGCGGTCTGACTCTGGGCGCCCGCCTGGAAAACTGGCCGCCGCAAGGTCTGGACAAGCGTTAATTTTTAGAAGGGTGGCGCGCTGACCAACGCCACCCGGTGCACCCGCCAGTACCTGATCCGGCTGGCGGCATTAATGAAGTGAAAGGAAAAGCACCATGCGTCACCGTAACGGCCTCCGCAAACTCAACCGCACCAGCGCCCACCGCGCTGCCATGCTGCGCAACATGTGCGTGTCTCTGCTCGAGCACGAAGCGATCAAGACCACGGTCCCCAAGGCCAAGGAACTGCGTCGCGTCGTCGAGCCGCTGATCACGCTGGCCAAGGAACCCACGCTGGCCAACCGCCGCCTGGCGTTCGACCGCCTGCGCGACCGTGACATCGTCACCAAGCTGTTCAACGTGCTGGGCCCGCGCTTCGCGGCTCGTCCGGGCGGCTACACCCGCATCCTGAAGATGGGCTTCCGCGTCGGCGACAACGCGCCCATGGCTTTCGTTGAACTGGTGGATCGCGCCGAAGGCGAGACCGCTGGCGAAGCCGCCGAATAAGCTCAGCGTCCGCTGATCTGACAAGCCCGCCTCGCGCGGGCTTTTTTGCGCCCGCTGTTCAGCGTGGCAGCCAGTGCACGCTGTCGTCCCCCAGTACCGCAACGTGGGCGCCCAGCAAATCGCGCGGGCGCAGCGTGAAGGCGCCGGTCAGGCCGCCGAAGGCGGGCAGCACCAGCGCATGCGGGTGGCGCACGAAGCACGGGCGCCGCAGCCGGTCACCCGCGCGGCCGCGCAGGCTGACCGCTGGGTGCAGGTGCCCCGCCAGCGTGAAGCCGGGCGTGCCGTGCGGCGGCGGCTCATGGGCCGCTGCCAGCGGGCCCAGCGGCAGGACGCCGTTGACGGTCTGCAGCGGCAGTGCCGGCGGATGGATGCGCCGGTCGTGGTTGCCCAGCACCAGCACGGTGGCCACGCGCCGTGCGAACGCGGCGACGTCGTCCAGCAGCGCGGCCGTCAGCCCGTCGGCGCCGTGCCAGAAATCGCCCAGCACGATGAGCCGCTCGGCGCCGTGGCGGGTGACCAGCCCTTCCAGCCGCGCCAGCGTGCGCGCGCTGCTGCCGGCCGGCACCGGCTGGCCTTGTGCGCGGAAGGCCGCGCCCTTGCCGAGGTGCAGGTCGGCTGCGAACAGCGTGCGGGCGGCTGGCCACCAGACGGCGCCGTCCGGCAGCAGCCACAGCGTCTCGCCCGCGACGTCGAGGGGCAGGCTCACCGGCGCCTCCGGCGTTCGCGTGGCGCGCGCGGCGGGGCCGGCGCCTGGCCGAACGCCAGCCGCGCGCCAAGATCCACCGCCGCAGCCGGCTTGCCGCCCGCCGCGGCCTCCAGGTCGGCCAGCATGCGCGACAGCCGCTGCGCCAGCGACTCCGTGGACGCCCGCTCGCGCAGCCGCTCCACCATCAGCGGGAAGGCCAGCGGCGTCGCGCGCGCCGGCTGCTGCAGGTCCAGCTGCTGGCCCGCCAGGCGCGTGAGGCAGCGGTCCAGCGCGTCGACGTCCAGCTCCGCCGACAGCAGCTCGCCCTCGGCCTGGCGCAGCAGCCGGTTGCCGGGGTCGTGCTGGCGGAACACGTCGAAGTACAGCGACGCCGACGCCTGCAGCTGGCGCTGGCTGCGCGCCTCGCCCGGGTGGCTCTGGAAGATCAGCCCGGCGATGCGGGCGATCTGGCGGAAGCGCCGCCGCGCCAGCTCGCTGGCGTTCAGGCTGGCCAGCACCTCCTCGCGCAGCGTCTCGCGGCTCACCGGCGCCAGCAGCGGCTGCAGCCGGGCGGCCCAGTCGATCTCGGTGGCGCTCAGCAGCTCCAGCCCGTACTCGTTGACGGCCATCGTGAACGTGGCCGGCGTGTCGCGCCCGGCGCGCCAGGCCAGCAGCGCCGCCAGCCCCAGGTGGACGGTGCGGCCAGCGAAGGGGTAGAGGAAGAGGTGGTGCCCGTCCGCCGAGCGCATCGACTCGGCCAGCAACTGCTGCGACCCCGGCAGCGCCGACCAGTCGGCCTGCAGCCGCAGCAGCGGCGCGACGAAGCGCATCTCGCGGTCGGTGAAGCGGCCGTCGCGCGCCTCGTCGAAGCGGTCGCGCATCGCCTCGGCCAGCGTGTCGGAGATGGCGAACTGGCCGCCGTCCCAGCGCGGCAGCAGCGCCTTGCCCGGCGGAGCGGCGCGCACGTAGGCGGTCAGCCCCTCCACGCGCACCAGCGCCAGCGAGCGGCCGCCCAGCAGGAACACGTCGCCCGCCCGCAGCCGCGCGATGAAGCTCTCCTCCACCGTCGCGATGCGGCCGCCGGTCAGGAACTGCACGCTCATGACCGCGTCCGACACGATGGTGCCGATGTTGCTGCGGTGGCGCCGCGCCAGGCGCGCGTCGGGCACGCGCCAGACGCCGGCGTCGTCGGGCACCACGCGCTGGAAGTCCGGGTAGGCGCGCAGCGAGTCGCCGCCATGCCGCACGAAGTCCAGCGCCCACTGCCAGGCGCCGTCGCTCAGTGGCCGGTAGTTCGGTGCGCTGCGCACCTCGGGCAGCAGCTCGTCGGGCCGGAAGCCGCCGCCCAGCGCGATGGTGACGAGGTGCTGCACCAGCACGTCCAGCGGCGCTTCGGGCGGGCGGCGCGGCTCGATGCGGCCGGCCCGCACGGCCGCGCGCAGCGCCGAGGCCTCGATGATCTCCAGGCTGTGCGTGGGCACCAGCGTCACGTGCGAGCGCCGGCCCGGCGCGTGGCCGCTGCGGCCGGCGCGCTGCAGCAGCCGCGCCACGCCCTTGGCCGAGCCGATCTGCAGCACCTGCTCCACCGGCAGGAAGTCCACGCCCAGATCCAGACTCGCCGTGCAAACCACGCACTTGAGCTGACCCGCCTTCATCGCCGCCTCCACCCAGCGGCGCGCCTCGGCGTCCACCGAGCCGTGGTGCAGCGCGACGAGGCCGGCCCAGTCGGGCCGCGCTTCCAGCAGCGCCTGGAACCAGCGCTCGCATTGCGAGCGCGTGTTCGTGAACACCAGCGTACTGGCCGCAGCGTCGATGTGTTCGACGACCGCCGGCAGCATCGTCAGCCCCATGTGCCCGCCCCAGGCGAAGCGCTCGATGCGTGGCGGCAGCAGCGTGTCGATGACGATCTTCTTGTCCTGCGCCCCGCGCACGATGACCGCGCCGGGCGCCAGCGTGTCGGCGGCCTCCTCCAGGTTGGCCAGCGTGGCCGACAGGCCCCAGGTCATCAGCGCCGGGTTCCAGCGCCGCAGCCGCGCCAGCGCCAGCTGCAGCTGCACGCCGCGCTTGCTGCCCAGCAGCTCGTGCCATTCGTCGACGACGACCAGCCGCACGCGTCTCAGCACCTCCGGCGCGTCGGCGCGGGCGAGCATCAGGCTCAGCGACTCCGGCGTGGTGACGAGCGCCGTGGGCCAGCGGCGCTGCTGCGACGCGCGCTCGCCGCTGGAGGTGTCGCCGGTGCGGGCGGCCAGCGTCCAGTGCGGCGCCAGCGTGGCCGCGGCGTCCTGCAGCGCCAGCAGCGTGTCCTGGCTCAGCGCGCGCATCGGCGTGATCCACAGCACCGTCAGCGGCGCCTCGGCGTCGGCCAGCGCCTGCAGCGCGCCCAGCCACACGGCCAGCGTCTTGCCGCTGCCGGTGGTGGCATGCAGCAGGCCGGAGTGGCCGGCGCGCATGGCCTTCCAGACGTTCTTCTGGAACGGGAAGGCCTGCCAGCCGCGCGCGGCCAGCCAGTCAGTCGTCGGCGATGTGCTGGCCATGCGGCCCGACCTCCATCAGCGCGCGCAGCGTGTCCAGCGTGTCGGCCTCGTGCAGCGGCTTGTCGTCGCGGATGCGCAGCATGCGCGGGAAGCGCACGGCGATGCCGCTCTTGTGCCGCGTGCTGGCCTGCAGCCCTTCGAAGCCCAGCTCGAACACCAGTGTGGGCCGCACGCGCCGCACCGGGCCGAACTTCTCCACCGTCGTGCGGCGGATCTCGCGGTCCACGCGCTTGATCTCCTCGTCGGTCAGGCCCGAGTAGGCCTTGGCGAACGGCACCAGCACCAGCTCGCCGCCCGGCGCGTCCAGCGCGGCCTCGGCCTCCGTGGCATCGCGCGGCGCCCGGTTCCACACGGCGAAGCTGTAGTCGGTGTAGAGGTTGGCGCGGCGGCCGTGGCCGGCCTGCGCGTAGACCAGCACGGCGTCCACGCTGAGCGGCGCGACCTTCCATTTCCACCACGCCCCCACCGTGCGGCCGATGCCGTAGGCGGACTCGCGATGCTTCAGCATCAGGCCCTCGACGCGGCGTTCGCGCGAGCCTGCGCGGGCCGCGGCGAGGCCGGGCCAGTCGGCGGCGTCGACCAGCGGTGACACCGCGATGCCCAGGCGCTCCAGCCGCGCGCGCCGGGCGTGCATCGGCTCGGCGCGGCGGTCCACGCCGTCGCTCTCCAGCAGGTCGTAGGCCAGCAGCCGCACGGGCGCTTCGGCGAGGATGGCCTTGGACAGCCGGGTGCGGCCGATGCGCTTTTGCAGCAGCGCGAACGGCGCCGGCGCGGCCTCGCCATGGCGCCAGGCCAGCAGCTCGCCGTCGACGACCATGCCGTCGGGCCAGGTGCTGGCCTCCAGCGTCACCTCGGGGAAGCGCTCCGTCACCAGCTCCTCGCCGCGCGACCAGATCCACACCTGGCCGTCGCGCTTCACCACCTGCGCGCGGATGCCGTCGTACTTCCACTCGGCGAGCCAGTCGCCGCGCTCGCCCAGCGTGGCGGGCTCGACCACGAGCGGGTGCGCCAGGAAGAACGGGTAGGGCTGGCCGCCTCGCGCGCCGCCGGGCTCGTCGGCCAGCAGCGCCTGGAAGCGCTCGGCCGTCGGCGGCGTGTCGATCTGCGTGTAGCCCATCATGCGCTGCGCGATGCCGGCCGCGTCGGCGCCCGACCACTCGGCCAGCGCCCGCTGCACCAGCAGCTTGCTGACGCCGACGCGAAAGCCCCCGCCCACCAGCTTCACGTACATGAAGCGCTCGTCCGCCGACAGCCCGCGCCACGCGGCCAGCACGGCCTCGCGGCGCGCCGCGGCGTCCGCCTGGCGCAGCGGCAGGATGCGCTGCGTCATCCAGTCCGCGAGCGATGCGTCCAGGCGGTCCTCCGGGTCGGGCAGCACGTAGGCGATGGCTTCGGCCAGGTCGCCGGTGGCCGCGTAGCCGGCCTCGAACAGCCAGGTCGGCAGCGCGGCCGCCTCGCAGGCCAGCGCGCGCAGCTCGCCCGTGGGTACCGCGCGCCGCGGCGTGCCGCCGGCCAGCAGGTAGACCGCCCAGGCCGCGTCGCGCGGCGCAGCGTCGGCCAGGTAGCGCTTCAGCGCCGCCACCTTGGCCAGCGTGGACGTGCTGGCATCCAGCGCGAGGTAGAGGGCGACGAAATCCTTCATTCGGATGCCTCCGCGCCTGGCGTATCGTCGCCGTACTCGGTGGCGAAGGCCTCGGCCTGCAGGCCCAGTTCGGTCAGGTAGCGCACCAGCGTGCCCTCGTCGCCATGCGTGACGATGACGCGCTGCGCCCCGGTGGCGCGGATGGCCGACAGCAGCCCGGGCCAGTCGGCGTGGTCGCTGAACACGAAGCCGCGGTCCACGCCACGGCGCCGGCGCGCACCGCGCAGCCGCATCCAGCCGCTGGCGAAGGCATCGCCATGCGGGCCCAGCGCCTTGGCCCAGCGGCTGCCCTGCATGGCCGGCGGCGCGATGACGAGGGCGCCGCGCAGCGCCTTGAAGTTCGTCTCCGGCGTGACGGTCTCGACGTCGGGCAGTGCGATGCCCGCCTCGCGGTAGGCCGCGTTCAGCCGGGCCACGGCGCCGTGCACCAGCACCGGCCCGGGGGCGTCGGCCGTCGCGAGCCCGGCGACCAGCCGCTGCGCCTTGCCCAGGCTGTAGCCCATCAGCAGCGCGTGCCGGCCCTGCGCGGCGCAGTCCATCCACCAGTCGCGCATGTCGGCCAGCACCGCCGTCTGCGGCGCCCAGCGGTAGATCGGCAGCCCGAAGGTGCTCTCGGTGACGAACACGTCGCAGCACACCGGCTCGAACGGCGCGCAGGTCGTGTTGCAGTCGCCCGCGCCGCTGACGAAATAGTCGCCGGCGACCACCCACACCTGGCCGCCGTGCTCGAGGCGCACCTGCGCCGAGCCGAGCACGTGGCCGGCCGGGTGCAGGCTCACCGCCACGTCGCCGATGCGGCGTGTCTCCCCGTAGGCCAGCCCCTCCAGCGGTGCGTCGTCGCCCAGCCGGGCGCGCATCAGGCCCAGCGCGTCGCGCTGCGCGAGGTAGGCGCCGTGGCCGGGCCGGCAGTGGTCGGCATGCGCGTGCGTGATGACGGCGCGGTCCACCGGCAGCCAGGGGTCGATGTAGAAGCCGCCGGGCTCGCAGTAGAGCCCCTGCGGCCGGCGGGTCACCAGGTCGGGCATGCGTGCAGTGTGCCCAAGCCGCGGGCGCCGTGGCGGTGCCGGGTCTTGCGTCGGCGTTGTTGCCGACGACCGCGGGCGGTGCCGGCCTGCGCCACAGCCGCGCGGGGCGCCGCCGTCAGGGCCGCATGTCCGGCAGGCGCACCCGCACCTCCACGGGCAGGTGGTCCGACGGGAAGCGGCCGTGCATCGAGTCCGTCAGCGCCGCCCAGCTCAGCACCTCGATGCCGCGGGTGTGGAAGACGTGGTCGATGCGGTCCCGTTCGGCCAGCGGCGCGTCGATGCGAAAGCCCTGGAACGTGCCGGCCGGGCCGTAGGGCGGCGTGCGGCTGCTGGCGCGCGCGTCCTGCAGATCGGCGCTCAGCAATTGAAGCGGCTCGCTGCCGGGGCTGCTGTTGAAGTCGCCGATGACCAGCGTCGGCGCGTCGCCCGCCAGCGCCTTCCAGCGCGCCAGCAGCAGCCGCGCCGACTCGCGCCGCGCGACGACACCCTCGTGGTCGAAGTGCGTGTTGAACACGAAGAAGCGGCTGGCATCCTGGCGATCGCGCAGCTCCACCCACGTCGCGATGCGGTTGCAGCACCGGCCGTCCCAGCCCCGGGACGGCCGCTCCGGCGTCTCGCTGAGCCAGAACGTGCCCGAGCGCAGGATCTCGAAGCGCGCCTGGCGCACGAAGATGGCCGCGTGTTCGCCCTGGCCGGCGCCGTCGTCCCGGCCCACGCCCACGCGGGTGAAGCCGGCGAGCTGTGCCATGTCGGCCACCTGGTCGGGCAGCGCCTCCTGCGTGCCGATGATGTCCCAGCCGTGATGGCGTGCCATGGCCAGCACGTGCGCGCGCCGATGCGGCCAGGCATCGGGGCCGTCGCTGGCCACGTTCAGGCGCAGATTGAACGTCACGACACGCAGCGGCTCGCCGGCCTCGGCAGCGGCCGGAATCGCGGCGAAGGCGAGGCAGGTCAGCAGCCCGCGCAGGGCGATGGCAAAGAGCGTCATGAGGGTGGCGGCAGCGATGAGGGCGGCGCAGCGTACCGCCCGGTATCGCGCGCCCGCGCCCCTTCAGCGAAGTTTTTGAAAGTTCTTGCCCAGAGTCCGAAAACTGCGCTATACTGCTAGCTTCAGTCGCGGGGTGGAGCAGTCTGGTAGCTCGTTGGGCTCATAACCCAAAGGTCGTCGGTTCAAATCCGGCCCCCGCAACCAAGAAATACAGAGTCCGAAAAAGATTCAGCAAAGCCCGCCCCGTGCGGGCTTTGTCGTTTCTGGGCTGCGCCCCGGGTAGAAAGCGGGCTTCCCAACTGAAAGGGCGCCTGTGGCCGCGATGATCATCCTTCCCGGCAGCGTGTTCGAGTTCGTGGACGCGCAGCGGTTCCACGACTGGCTGGCCGCACACCACGACCAACGGGACGAGGTGTGGATCAAGATCCACAAGGTCGGCTCCGGCCTGGCGTCCATCACGTCCAAGGAGGCCATCGACGTGGTGCTGTGCTGGGGCTGGATCGACGGCATCCGCAAAGGCCTGGACGAGCAGAGCTTCCTGCAGCGCTACACGCCGCGCCGCGCCCGCAGCATCTGGAGCAAGGTCAACATCGCCAACGTCGAGCGGCTGACCCAGGCCGGGCGCATGACGCCGCACGGGCTTAGGGAGGTCGAGGCTGCCAAGGCGGATGGCCGCTGGGCCGACGCCTATGGCAGCGGCAAGGACATGCCGATTCCCCCCGACCTGCAGGCCGCCATCGACGCCGTGCCCGAGGCTCGGCGCATGCTGGCCGGCCTCAGCGCGCAGAACCGCTTCGCGCTGGCCTTCCGCGTGCACAACCTCAAGACCCCCGCCGGCCGCGCGCGCAGGATCGCCGCGTTCGTCGACATGCTGGCGCGCGGCGAGACTCTTCATCCGCAGAAGAAGAAATAGCGCGCCGCAAAAGCAAAACGACCGCCGTGGCGGTCGTTTTCTGCAGGAGCGGCAGCGATCAGCGTGCGGCGGCGCGCTTGCGTGTCCAGCCCAGCGCAGCCAGCGCGCCCATCGTCAGCGCGATGCCGGCCGGTTCCGGCAGGTCCGTCGGCGGCACGGCGGTGGCGCGCACCAGGCTGAAGTCGTCGAGGACCACCGAGTCGTCGGCGCCGGACACCACCAGCGAGCGGGCGACGCCACCCTTGAGGTCCAGCACGATGCGGTGCCAGTCGCAGAAGCTGGCGCCGGGTTCCGAGACGCAGCCGGTGTTGTCCAGCGCGCCCAGCGACCAGGACCGGCCGGTGCTGTGGTCGATGTTCTCGTACAGCGTGATGGTGGCGTTGGTGCCGGCCAGCGTGGCGTAGTACAGCGACGAGCCCGAGATGAAGCCTTCGGCGAAGTTCATCGTCAGGGACTGGCGCAGCGGGCTGGTGGAGCCGTTGCCCGGGTTGTCCGACAGCATCAGGGCACCGCAGCCGCTGGCGTTCGGCACGAACTTGACCAGCCCGTCACAGTCCTTGCTGGTCAGCACGCCCCAGGCGCTGCCCGTGAACTGGACGCCGCTGCTGGCACCGTAGTTGGTTTGCACCAGATTGACCATGCCGTTCACGTCGACGATGGTCGTGAGGTCCTCGAACGTGAACTCAGCCGGAGCAGGTGCGGCGAAGGCCGGTTGCAGGGCTGCAGTCAGGGCCAGGGCCAGGAATTTGCTCTTTGCGCGCATGACAGGTTCTCCGTCCGGGTGTTCGAGTTGGTTTGTGTGTGGGACTGTAAACAAGCGGCATATTTCACGGGGCGGCGTTGCCCCTTCAGTTGAGGGGGCGTGTGCGGTTGCCAACCTGGTTTAGGGGGTGTCCGGGGCCTTGGCTACACTGCCGGCGGTGGAAACCAAATGGCTTGAAGACTTCGTCAGCCTGGCCGAGACGCGCAGCTTTTCCCGCTCGGCCCAGTTGCGCCATGTGACGCAGCCGGCGTTCTCGCGCCGCATCCAGGCGCTGGAGGCTTGGGCGGGCGTCGACCTGGTGGACCGTTCGTCGTACCCGACAAGGCTGACGGCCGCCGGCACGACGCTGCTGGCGCAGGCGGTGGACCTGCTGGGCAACCTGCAGGCCACGCGCAACATGCTGCGCAGCCACCAGGCGGCCGACCAGGACATGATCGAGTTCGCCGTGCCGCACTCGCTGGCGTTCAGCTTCTTCCCGCACTGGTTGATGGGGCTGCGGCGCGGCTTCGGCGCGATCAAGTGCCGGCTCAACGCGGCCAACGTGCACGACGCGATGCTGCAGCTCAGCGAAGGCAACTGCGACCTGCTGCTGGTCTACCACCATGCCAGCCAGCCGCTGCAGCTGGACCCCGAGCGTTACCAGACGGCGTCGCTGGGCCACGAGACGCTGGCGCCCTACGCCAAGGTCGATGCCCACGGCGAGCCGCTGTTCCGGCTGCCGGGCCGGCCAGGCCAGAAGATCCCGTTCCTGAGCTACGCGGCCGGCGCCTACCTGGGGCGCATCGTGGAGCTCATCGTCAAGCAGGCCGACTGCGCGCTGAACCTGGACGCCATCTACGAGACCGACATGGCCGAGGGCCTGAAGGCGATGGCGCTGGAGGGGCATGGCCTGGCCTTCCTGCCGGCGAGCTCGGTGCAGAAGGAACTGGCCGGCGGCCGGCTCGTGCCGGCGGCCGCGCCGGCCGCGCCGGGCGCGTTCAGCGTCAGCATGGAACTGCGCATCTACCGCGAGCGGCCCGAGCTGTCGCGCCGGCACAAGCCGGCGGCGCAGGCGCTGTGGGATTACCTGGCTTCGGCCAATGGGGCCAAGTAAGGGCAATCCACATCGCGCTTATCGTGTAAACCCGTATTCGGGCGGGCCGCGGGCCGTGGTCTGCTCCCGAGTTGCTATCGAAAACCCTTTCCCTGTTGTTGGAGTCCCCATGAAGAAAGTTCTGCTCGTCGCCGCCCTGTTCGCCGGCGTCTCGGCCGCGCATGCGCAAGACACGCTGACGAAGCTGAAGACCAGCGGCGTCATCACGATGGGCGTGCGCGAGTCCTCCGGCCTGTCCTACACCATTGGCGACGGCAAGTACGTCGGCTACCACATCGATGTCTGCGACCGCGTCGTTGCCGATCTGCGCAAGCAGCTGGGCGGCAAGCTGGAGGTCAAGCACCAGCCCGTCACGTCAGCTAATCGCATCCAGCTGGTCACCAACGGCACGGTGGACCTGGAGTGCGGCTCCACCACCAACAACGTGCAGCGCCAGAAGGACGTCGCCTTCGCCGTGACGACCTATGTCGAGGAAGTGCGCATCGCCGTGAAGGCGAACTCGGGCATCACGTCCATCAACCAGCTCAACGGCAAGACCGTCGCGACGACCACCGGCACCACGTCGGTGCAGACGCTGCGCAAGCACGAGCGCGCCACGGGCGTGGACTTCAAGGAAGTGTTCGGCAAGGACCACGCCGACAGCTTCCTGCTGCTGGAGTCGGGCCGCGCGGACGCGTTCGTCATGGACGGCTCCATCCTGGCCAAGAACATCGCCACGTCCAAGAACCCGGCGGAGTTCAAGATCGTCGGCGAGGTGCTGAACGTCGAGCCCATCGCGATCATGATGCGCAAGGACGACCCCGCCTTCAAGAAGGCCGTGGACGACAGCATCAAGGGCCTGATGAAGTCGGGCGAGCTGGCCAAGATCTACGACAAGTGGTTCATGCAGCCCATCCCGCCGACCAACGCCAAGATCGGCCTGCCGGTCTCCGCGGCGAACAAGGACGCTTGGGCCAACCCGAACGACAAGCCGATGGAAGAGTACGCCGCGAAGAAGTGATCGCAGGCACGGTTTGAGCTAACACGAAGCGGGTGCGAGGCACCCGCTTCGTTCTGGGAGAGACGATGAGTTGGGACTGGCAGGTGTTCTGCAGGAACACGCTGGATCAGGAGGTCATCGGCAGCTGCTTCGGCAGCAACGGTGACATCACCTATCTGCAATGGATGACGTCGGCCTGGGGCTGGACGTTGAGCGTCGCCGTGCTGGCGCTGGTGCTGGCCTTGAGCGTGGGGTCGCTGATGGGCGTGCTGCGCACGGTGCCCAACCGCGGGCTGGTGTTCCTCGGCAATGCGTGGACGGAGCTGTTCCGCAACGTCCCGCTGCTGGTGCAGATCTTCCTCTGGTACCACGTGCTGCCGTCGATCTTCACGAGCCTGCGCGCCATTCCCAGCTTCGTGCTGGTCGTCTTCGCGCTGGGTTTCTTCACATCGGCGCGCATCGCCGAGCAGGTCAAGGCGGGCATTCAGAGCCTGCCCAAGGGCCAGCGCTACGCAGGCCTGGCGATGGGCTTCACGCTGCCGCAGACCTACCGCTACGTGCTGCTGCCGATGGCGTTTCGCATCGTCATCCCGCCGCTGACCAGCGAGAGCATGAACATCATCAAGAACTCGTCGGTGGCCTTCGCGGTCAGCATCGCCGAGCTGACGATGTTCTCCATCCAGGCCAGCGAGGAAACCTCGCGCAGCATCGAGATCTACCTCGCGGCGACGGCGCTTTACTTCGTGTCCGCCTTCGCGATCAACCGCGTGGCCCTCGTCATCGAGAACCGGGTGCGCGTGCCCGGCATGGTGGGGGGCAAGTGATGGAACTCGACTTCTCGTTCCTCAGCTGGCAGGTCGTTTCCAGCTTTGTCGCCAAGGGCTTCTTCTTCTCCATCCAGCTGACGCTGATCGCGATGATCGGCGGCATCGTGCTCGGCACGCTGCTGGCGCTGATGCGCCTGTCCGGCAAGCCGTGGCTGGAGATGCCCGCAGCGGCCTACGTCAACACGCTGCGCTCCATCCCGCTGGTGATGGTGATCCTGTGGTTCTTCCTGCTCATCCCGCTGCTGACGGGCAAGCCGCTGGGCGCGGAGCTGTCGGCCATCGTCACGTTCACGCTGTTCGAGGCGGCGTACTACTCCGAGATCATGCGCGCCGGCATCCAGAGCGTGCCCAAGGGCCAGGTGTACGCCGGCTACGCGGTGGGCATGAGCTACCGGCAGACCATGCAGCTGGTGGTGCTGCCGCAGGCCTTCCGCAACATGCTGCCGGTGCTGCTGACGCAGACCATCATCCTGTTCCAGGACACCTCGCTGGTCTACGCCATCGGTGCTTACGACCTGCTCAAGGGCTTCGAGGTGGCCGGCAAGAACTTCAACCGTCCGGTCGAGACCTACCTCGTCGCCGCGGTCATCTACTTCGTCATCTGCTTCGGCCTGTCCATGACGGTGCGCCGTCTGCAGGCCAAGATCCAGATCATTCGTTAACGGCGCCTCCCCATGATCGACATCAAGAACGTTTCCAAGTGGTACGGCAGCTTCCAGGTGCTGACCGACTGCACGACGTCCATCCAGAAGGGCGAGGTCGTCGTCGTCTGCGGGCCGTCGGGCTCGGGCAAGTCCACGCTGATCAAGACGGTCAACGCGCTGGAGCCTTTCCAGAAGGGCGACATCGTCGTCGACGGCGTCTCCATCGCCGACCCCAAGACCAACCTGCCCAAGCTGCGTTCGCGCGTGGGCATGGTGTTCCAGCACTTCGAGCTGTTCCCGCATCTGTCGGTGACCGAGAACCTGACCATCGCGCAGGTCAAGGTGCTGGGCCGCTCGCTGGACGACGCCAAGACGCGCGGCATGAAGATGCTGGACCGCGTGGGCCTGTCGGCGCACAAGGACAAGTTCCCCGGCCAGCTGTCCGGCGGCCAGCAGCAGCGCGTGGCGATTGCCCGCGCGCTGTCCATGGACCCCATCGTCATGCTGTTCGACGAGCCGACGTCGGCGCTGGACCCGGAGATGGTGGGCGAGGTGCTGGACGTGATGGTGCAGCTGGCCCACGAGGGCATGACCATGATGTGCGTGACGCACGAGATGGGCTTTGCCAAGCGCGTCAGCAACCGCGTCATCTTCATGGACGCCGGCAAGATCATCGAGGACTGCAGCAGCGCCGACTTCTTTGGCAAGCCCGAGGAGCGCTCGCCGCGCGCCAAGGACTTCCTGGCCAAGATCCTCCAGCATTGAAAAAGGGCGCCGCGCGGCGCCCTCCGAGGACGACAGGCCCGCTCCCGCGGGCCTGTTTCATTCAGGGCTCGATGGCCGCGCCGACGACCGCGCCGGCCGCGATGGTGCCGATGCGCGTCGCCTTGCCGGTGGCCAGGTCGATGCGGTACCAGGCCGAGCTGCCGCCCGTCGTGATGGCCGCGTAGGCGGCGTTGGACAGGTCGGAGATGTCCAGCGTCGCGCGCTGGAAGCTGCCGATGCCCAGTGACCCCACCGTCCACAGCCGCCCCGTGTTGGGCGACACCGCGGGCTGCACGCCTTCCTTGCTGCCCTGGTGCACCAGCACGCCCTGGCGGCCGTCCAGCGCGTAGTTGGTGGTGATCTTGTCGTTGTCCTTGTTGTACGTGTAGCCGGCCGCCACGATGGCCGGCGTCTTGCCGGCGTTCACGTCCGTCGCGTCGTAGGCCAGCCGGCCGTCGAACTGCACGCCTGGCGCGTTGGGGTCGCCGTCCACGATGGCGCCGGTGTCCGGGTGCAGCCGCAGGTTGAAGCCCGCGTCGTTGACGACGCGGATGCGGTCCACCGTCGGGTTGAAGTCCACGCCCCACTCGCTGGCGCCTTCCTTGGGCAGCGCGCTGGGTGTACCGACGGCGCTGGCGGCGCCGGTCCTGGTGTCGATGCGGTAGAGCTGGCCGCTGGCGCCGAGGCCGAACAGCTGGCCCTTGGCGACGCGGTAGTCGATGCCCAGCAACGTGTCGCCCGCGGCCAGCCCCGTCAGTGCCCGGGACGACAGCGTCTTCTGCGGCTGCCCGGCGTTGAACTGCACCAGCTGGTTGCCCGTGGTCACCGCGTAGATGGTTTCCTTGGCCGGCGGGCCCAGCGGCTCCGAGGGCGGCGTGGCGCAGCCCGCCAGCAGTGCGGCGGCGGTGGCGAGCACGAAGGCGGAACGTGTCATGGCTTCTCCGGAAGATGAGGCGCCCGATTTATACGCGGGCACCTCGCTTCGCGGATGCCACTCCGTCACAGGAACATGCCGCCAGATGCTTCCACGCGTTGACCGGTGATCCAGCCGGCGCCCGGGCGCATCAGGGCCGCCGCAGCGCCGCCGATGTCGTCGGCCTCGCCGACGCGGCCCAGCGCCGTGACGGACGCGACGAAGCGGTTCAGCTCCGCGTTGTCGCGCACCGCGCCGCCGCCGAAGTCTGTCGCGATGGCGCCGGGCGCCAGCGTGTTGACGCGGATGCCGCGCGCGGCCAGCTCGTGGGCCTGGTAGCGGCTCAGCACCTCCACCGCGCCCTTCATCGCCGCGTAGGCCGCGTAGCCGGGGATGGTGAAGCGCGCCAGACCGCTGGAGATGTTGAGCACGCGGGCGCCGTCGGCCAGCAGCGGCAGCAGCGCCTGGGTCAGGAAGAACGGGCCCTTCAGATGGATGGCCAGCATCGCGTCGAACTGCGCCGGCGTCGTCTCGGCAAAGCTGGCGTGGGCACCGGCGCCGGCGTTGTTGATGAGGCCGTCGAGCTGGCGGGCGCCCCAGCCGGCGAGGCCGTCGCGCAGCTGCGTGGCGAAGGCCGCGAAGCTCGCCGTGTCGGCCACGTCCAGCGGCAGCGCCAACGCGCGCCGGCCCAGAGCCTGGATCTGCGCGACGACGGCGTCGGCGGCCGCGCGGGCGTCGCGGTAGGTCAGCACGACGTCGTGGCCGTCGCGGGCCAGCGCCAGCGCCATGCTGGCGCCCAGGCCGCGGCTGCCGCCGGTGATGAGGGTGATGGGGGTGGTGGTGGTCATGAGGTTCTCCGTGAGGGATGGGACGGCATGAAATTTATTGTTTTGGTGAAAGTGGATAAAGTCATCGCAATTGAATTGACTGTGCTCTGAATGGAATCCAATCTGGATCTGGCCGCGCTGCGCGTCTTCCTGCAGGTGGCCGAGCTGGCGCACTTCAGCCGCGCGGCCGACGAGCTGGGGCTGCCCAAGGGCCGCGTCAGCCAGGTCGTGCGCGATCTGGAGGCGCAGCTGGGCACGCGGCTGTTTCAGCGCACCACGCGGCGCGTCAGCCTGACGTCCGACGGCGAGCTGCTGGCCGAGCGCGCCCGCGGCCTGCTGGCGGATGCCACCGAGATCGAGGCGCTGTTCCAGCAGGACCGCCAGCTCACCGGCCGGCTGCGCGTGGACATGCCGGTGCGGCTGGCCATGGGCCGCGTCGTGCCGGCGCTGCCGGGCTTCCTGGCCGAGCACCCGGGCCTGCAGGTGGAGGTGAGCTGCACCGACCGGCGCGTGGACCTGGTGGAGGAGGGCTTCGACTGCGTGCTGCGCGTGGGCGCCGTGCACGACCCCATGCTGGTGGCGCGGCCGCTGGGCCAGGTCAGCCTCATCAACGTGGCGAGCCCGGCCTACCTCGCTGCGCGCGGCACGCCGCTGGTGCCGCAGGACCTGCTCGCGCAGGGGCACGAGCTGGTGCACTACAGCCAGGCGCTGGCGGACCGCCGCTCGCGCTTCGAGTGGGTGGACGCCGACGGCCGCGAGCACAGCCTGGCCGTGCCGGCGCGCGTCAGCGTCAACCACACCGACGCCTACGAAGGTGCGGCGCTCGCGGGCATGGGCATCATCCAGGGGCCGCGCGTGGGCCTGCGCGCGGCGGTGGCCGAGGGCCGGCTGGTGCGTGTGCTGGCGGGCTTTGAGCCGGCGCCCATGCCCGTCAACCTCGTCATGAGCCAGCGCCGCAACACGCCGCGGCGCGTGCGCGTGTTCATGGACTGGCTGGCCGCGCAGCTCGCGAGCTACCTGGACGACGACAATCCCGACCCATCATGACCGACACCCTCCTCCTCACCCGCCCCGACGACTGGCATCTGCACCTGCGCGACGAGGCGGCGCTGGCCAGCGTGCTGCCTTACACCGCGCGCCAGTTCGCCCGCGCCATCGTCATGCCCAACCTGCGCCCACCGGTCACCACCGCCGCGCAGGCCGTGGCCTACCGCGAGCGCATCCTGGCGGCGTTGCCGGAAGGTTCCGACTTCCAGCCGCTGATGACGATGTACCTGACGGACAACACGCCGCCGGACGAGATCAAGCGCGCCAAGGACGCCGGCGTCGTCGCGCTGAAGCTCTACCCGGCCGGCGCCACGACCAACAGCGATGCCGGCGTCACCGACATCCGCAAGACCTACGCGACGCTGGAGGCCATGCAGCGCGAAGGCCTGCTGTTCCTCGTGCACGGCGAGGTGACGGACGCCGACATCGACGTGTTCGACCGCGAGGCCGTGTTCGTCGACCGCGTGATGACGCCGCTGCGCGCGGCCATGCCCGAGCTGAAGGTCGTGTTCGAGCACATCACGACGAAGGAAGCCGCGCAGTACGTGACCGATGCCGACCGCTTCACGGCCGCCACCATCACGCCGCAGCACCTGCTCTACAACCGCAACGCCCTCTTCACCGGCGGCCTGCGCCCGCACTACTACTGCCTGCCCGTGCTCAAGCGCGAGGAGCACCGCCAGGCGCTGCTGAAGGCGGCGGCGTCGGGCTCGTCCAAGTTCTTCCTCGGCACCGACAGCGCGCCGCACGCCGCGCAGTTGAAGGAGAACTCGGTCTGCGGCGCCGGCTGCTTCACGGCCGTGTCGGCGCTGGAGCTGTACGCCGAAGCCTTCGAAGGCATAGCTGCGCTCGACAAGCTGAATGCCTTCGCCGGCCACCACGGCCCCGACTTCTACGGCCTGCCGCGCAACACCGACACCGTCACGCTCAAGCGCGAGCCGTGGACGCTGCCCAGCGCCGTGCCCTTCGGCGAGGCGCAGCTCAAGCCGCTGCGTGGCGGCGAAACGCTGAACTGGAAACTCATCGCATGAACATGCAGGACAAGAAAGTCGCCTTCCTCGTCGACTTCGACAACGTCGCCACCGACGTCATCGAGCAGGCGCTGAACATGGTGTTCAAGGACTACGGCGCCGCCCACATCCGCCGCGCCTACTGCAACGCCGAGCAGGCGCTGCGTGAGCAGTCGTTCCTGAAGCGGCTGGGGCTGCGCGCCATCGTCAACCTCGCCATCGGCAAGAACTCGACGGACATCGCGCTGGCCGTGGATGCGATGGAGCTGGCCATCAGCGAGAAGCCCGACGTCATCGTGCTGGTGTCGTCGGACAGCGATTTCGCGCCGCTGGTGCTGCGCCTGCGCGAGAAGGGCGCCTGGCTGCGCGGCTTCGGCCAGTACGGCAAGACGGGTGACGGCGTCATCCAGATCTACGACCAGTTCAACGAGCTGGCCCACGGCCCGGGCCGCAGCGCGCGCGAGGCCGCACCGGCCAAGGCAGCAGCGGGCGGCCGGGGCGGCCGCCGCGGTGGCCGTGCGGCCGGCGGCAACGGCCGCCCGCAGCCCGAGGCACCGCGCGCCAGCCCGGCGCCGCGCCCGCCGCGTGCCGACGTGGTGGCGCCGCTGCCGGCGCCGGCCGTGGCCGAGGTGCTGGAGCCTGTCGTGGCCGACGTGCCGGTGTCGATCGAGGCGCCTGCCGCCGTGGCGCAGGCGCCCGAGGCGGCCACCGCGCCCAAGCCGGCGGCCAAGGCGGCGCGCAAGCCGCGCGCCAAGGCCGAGGCCAAGCCCACGCCTGCGGCCAAGGCCCCCGCCGAGCCAGCCAAGCCCGTGGCGGCCCCCAAGCCGGCCAAGGCAGCGGCCGTTGCCGCCGCAGACGACCCGCAGGTTGCTGCCGCCAAGGAGATCAACGCCGTGCTGGCGCTGCTGCCCAAGCTCATCGACGGCCAGTGGCATGACCTGGGCGCCGCGGCCAAGGTGCTGAAGGACGCCGGCCTGTTGCCGAAGTCCGCGCCGGCGACCAAGCTGTTCCGCAAGCACCCCCACGCCTTCCAGCTGCAGCCCGAGAAGCAGCCGAACCAGGTCCGCTTCGCCACCTGATGATCGAGGCGGCCAGTTGCCGGCGGGTGCCCACTGCATCACGCCGGTCCAGCGTCTGCCGGCCGGGGCTTGTGCAAACCCAGGCTAGCATCGGCGCCCACCCGGGAGGTGTTGCTTGCTGATGAAGTCCTGTTTGAAGCCGTTGCTGGGGTTGGCGCTGGCCGCCCTGGCTGGCGTGGCTGCCGCGCAGCCGCTACCCGCCGCGTCGGCGCCCGAGGGGCAGCGCGAGGCCCGGCCCGCGACGCCGCCGGTCGTGTCCGCCAGTGCGCGCCGCCTGTACGAGCGCAGCAAGGGCCAGCTGCTGCAGATCCGCACGCTGCTGAAGACGCAGGACAGCCAGAACTCCGTGGGCTCGGGCTTCCTCGTCAGCGACGACGGCCATGTCCTCACCAACTACCACGTCATCAGCCAGTTCGCGCTGGAGCCCGACAGCTACCGGCTGCGCTACGCGACCACCGACGGCCAGAGTGGCGCGCTGGAGCTGCTGGACTTCGACGCCCGCCGCGACCTCGCGCTGCTGCGCGCCGTCAGCGACGACAAGGGCAACAACGGCCTCAAGGGCCGCGGGGCACTGGGCTTCCGGCCGCAGAGCCAACCGCTGGCCAAGGGCGAGCGCATCTACTCGATGGGCAACCCGCACGACGTCGCCTTCGCCGTCGTCGAGGGCAACTACAACGGGCTGGTCGAGCGCAGCTTCGACCCGCTGATCTACTACGCCGGCGGCATCAACCCCGGCATGAGCGGCGGGCCGGTGCTGGACGAGGACGGCCTGGTCGTCGGCGTCAACGTGTCGACGATGCTGTTCGCGCAGCAGGTCAGCTTCCTGGTGCCGGGCGAGTTCGCGGCCGCGCTCGTCAAGCGCAGCCTGGACGCCAAGCCCATCCGCACCGCGGCCTGGGGCCGGCTGCGTGAGCAGCTCACCAAGTACCAGGACGAGCTGGTGACCCGCTTCCTGGCGCTGCCGTGGGAGAGCGCCAACCACGACCGCTACCGCCTGCCGGTGCCCCGGCAGGACTTCATGCGCTGCTGGGGCCGCGGCACGCCGGCCGACACCAAGGGCCTGGACTTCGAGCGCTCGCAGTGCCGCATGGACCATGCCCTCTTCGTCGGCGGCAACCTGCAGACCGGCTGGCTGGACATGTCCCACGAGGCCTACGACGGCAGCAAGCTGGGTGCGCTGCGCTTTGCGCGGCAGTACTCCAGCAGCTTCCGCAACGAGCGCCTGGGCGGCCCCGACAAGTCGCGTACCGCGCCCTTCTGCCGAGAGCAGTTCGTCGACCGTGACGGGCTGCCGCTGCGCGCCGTCGTCTGCCTGCGGGCCTACCGCAAGCTGGAGGGGCTGCATGACCTCAGCATCCTCGTGACGACGGTGGATGCCGCCGAGCAGGGCGCCCTGGGCCGCTTTGACGCCCGTGGCGTCAGCTTCGACAACGCGCTCAAGCTCGCGGCGCATTACCTGGAGGGCTTCGCGTGGACGAACAGCAAGGCCAAGTGATGCCCGCCGCGCCGGCCGCTGCCGTTGTCGAGGTGCTGGGCCGGGATGGCCGCGTGGCGCTGGTGCAGCGCGTGACGCAGTGGCCGGTGCGCATCGGCCGCTCGCCGGCCTGCGACGTGGTCGTGGACGACGCGCATGTCGCCGCCGAGCATGCCGAGCTGCGGCTGGATGCCGATGGCCGCGTGCAGCTCAAGCTGCTGGAGACGCGCAACGGCGGCTCGGTCGCCGGCCGCCGCCTGGTCGCCGGCGACGAGGCCGCGCTGCCCACGGGCGGCGCCTTCCAGCTGGCCGGCTGCTCGCTGCGGCTGCGCACCAGCGCCGACGCGCTGGCGCCCGAACAGCTGCTCATCGTGCAGCCCGTGCGCCACTGGGCGCTGCTGCCGCTGCTGCTGGCGATGCTGTGCTTCCAGTGGGCCGAGCGCTGGAGCGAACTGGACTCCGACTCGCGCTGGATCCAGTACGCCACGCCGCTGCTGTGGCCGCTGGCCGTCGTGCTGGCCTGGGCGGGGCTGTGGTCGCTGGCCAGCCAGATCTTCCAGCACCGCTTCCCGTTCACGACCCACCTGCGCCGCGCGCTGCTGGTCATCGTCGCGCTGCAGGCGCTGGAGTGGCTGCTGCCAGCGGTGGCCTATGCCTTTTCGCTGCCGCGCCTGATGGCGCTGGATGCCGTGGTGCTGCCGGTGCTGGGTGCGGCGCTGGTGGCCTGGCATGCGCGGCTGGTGTGGCCGGGTGCGCGGCGCATCCTGAACGGCGGCATCGCCGCGCTGCTGGTGCTGGGCCTGGGCCTGCAGGCGGCCGGGCGCATGGAGAACCAGTACTTCTTCGGCCCGCCCTACCTGGCCAGCCTGCCGCCGCCGGCGCTGCGCATCGCCAAGCCGCGGCCGCCGGAAGACCTGATCGAGTCGCTCAAGCCCCTGAAGGCCGAGCTGCAGCGCCAGGCCCGCAAGGACAACGAGGGCTTCGACGCCGAGGACCTCGGCGGCGAGTGAGGCCCCTCGCCCAGCCTTGCCGCGCTGAACGCGGGCAAGGCTGGTCGGTCTTGCAGACCGCGCCGCGGCAGTGCCGCGGCCCTTCGGCAGTCACATCGCGCCCACTGGGCGCAATGTGTCTCGCCTCAGCCCCCGAGGGGACGGCGATGCTTGCAGCATTGAGCTGCAAGCACATCGCCCTAGGCGGGCCGGCTTGGGGCGGCCCGGCGCTTGGCCCGCGGGCGGATGCGCGGCGACCGGATGTTCAGCTCTGCGGCAGGAAGCCGTCGACCGACAGGTAGCGCTCGCCGGTGTCGTAGTTGAAGCCCAGCACGCGTGCGTTCGCGGGCAGCTCGGGCAGCTTCTGCGCGATGGCGGCCAGCGTGGCGCCGCTGGAGATGCCCACCAGCAGGCCTTCCTCGCGGGCGCAGCGGCGGGCGTATTCGCGCGCGGCCTCGGCCTCGACCTGGATGACGCCGTCCAGCAACGCCGTGTCCAGCACGGCCGGGATGAAGCCCGCGCCGATGCCCTGGATGGGGTGCGGGCTGGGCTGGCCGCCGCTGATGACGGGCGACGCGGTGGGCTCCACCGCGTAGACCTTGAGCTGCGGCCAGGCGGCCTTCAGCACCTGCGCGCAGCCGGTGATGTGGCCGCCGGTGCCCACGCCGGTGATGAGGGCGTCCAGGCCGTCGGGGAAGTCGCGCAGGATCTCCTGCGCCGTCGTCTTCACGTGCACCGCCGGGTTGGCGCCGTTCTCGAACTGCTGCGGCATCCACGAACCGGGGTGCTGTTCCAGCAACTCCTTGGCGCGCGCGATGGCGCCCTTCATGCCTTTCTCGCGCGGCGTCAGGTCGAAGCTGGCGCCGTAGGCCAGCATCAGCCGGCGGCGCTCGATGCTCATGCTGTCGGGCATGACGAGGATGAGCTTGTAGCCCTTGACGGCCGCCACCATGGCCAGGCCCACGCCGGTGTTGCCCGAGGTGGGCTCGATGATGGTGCCGCCCGGCTTGAGCAGGCCCTGCGCCTCGGCGTCTTCCACCATGGCCAGCGCGATGCGGTCCTTGATCGAGCCGCCCGGGTTGCTGCGCTCGGACTTCACCCACACCTCGGTGGCGCCGAACAGGCGCTGCAGGCGGATATGGGGCGTGTTGCCGATGGTGTCGAGGACGCTGTGGGCCTTCATGCGGGTCTCCTGTCGGTTGTGCGGGGATAATCGCGAGTGTGAAGCAAGCCAGACCGCCGCTGGGGCAATCTCGGAAACGAGGCCCTGGAGGAAGGTCCGGACTGCATAGAGCGGCGTAGCAGCTAACGGCTGCCCGGCGAAAGCCGAGGATCAGAGCAACAGAGACGAGCCGGTTAAGTCCGGGTGAAACGGGCAATCTCTACGCGCAGCAACACCAAGTAGGCCAGCGTTGATGCGGCTCGCAGAGCTGGCGGGTAGGTGGCACCGAGCCGGGCAGCGATGTCCGGCCCAGAGGAATGGCGGTCACGCCGGGGGCAACCCCGGTGCACAGAATCCGGCCTATCGGCTTGCTTCACTTCTTTCAAAAATATCAAATTTGCTGTTTTGAGGCGGATGTCACAGCGTGCCCGTGGCGGGCACTTTCGCGGCGGGCCGCAAAGCGTGACAGTGGCAGCACCTTGTCTTTTGCGGGGCGGCCACCGTGGTCATGGTGGCAGCGCTCCCATTGTGGAGCTGTGATGATCCTGAACAACCTGACCCTGCGCGCCAAGCTAATGACGGGCTTCCTGGTGCTTGCCGTCGTCGTGCTGCTGGTCAGCGCGCTGGCCATGACCTCACTGTCCCAGTCCAATGACCGCTTCGTGTCCTACACGACCGGCGTCGGACAGAAGGAGGCGATCGCCTCCGAGCTGCAGGGCGCCGCCGCCCGCCGGGCCATCGCGGTGCGCGACATGCTGCTGGTGACCGACGCCGCACAGGCGCGCGCGTTCGGCGACCGGGCCGTCGCCGAGCACGTGGCCGTCGGCAAGGCGCTGGCCGAGCTCAAGCGCCTGGTGGGCCAGACGCGAGACGAAGAGGCGCGCGACGACCAGATGGTGGCGGAGATCGCGCGCATCGAGGCGCAGTACGGTGCGGTCGCGGTGTCCATCGTGAAGCAGGCCGGCGAGGGTGAGCGCGAGGTGGCGATGCGCCGCATCATCATCGAGTGCCAGCCGCTGCTGGAGGCGCTCGTGAAGGCGCTGGACGACTTCCTGGCGCTGGAGAAGCAGACGACGGAGAAGCGCACCGTGGCGTCCAACGCCAGTTTCGTGCGCGACCGCTGGCTGCTGATGGGCGGCGCGGTGGCCGCCTTCGCGCTGGCGCTGGTGCTGGGCAGTCTGCTCAGCCGCGCCATCGTGCGGCCGCTGCGTCGGGCCATCGCAGTGGCCGAGGCCGTGGCGGCCGGTGACCTCAGCGCCGACATCCGCGTGGACAGCCGCGACGAGACGGGCCAGCTGATGGCCGCGCTCAAGCAGATGAACGGCGGCCTGCTGCAGCTGGTGGCGCAGATCCGCCAGTCGGCAGACAGCATTTCCACCGCGTCGCAGGAGATTGCCTCCGGCAACCAGGACCTGTCCAGCCGCACCGAGCAGCAGGCCAGTGCTCTGCAGCAGACCGCGGCGTCCATGCAGCAGATGACGTCCACCGTGCAACAGACCGCCGAAAGCTCCCGACAGGCCAGCCAGCTGGCGAGTGCCGCCACCGATGTGGCGGGCCGCGGCGGCGACGTTGTGCAGCGCGTGGTCACGACCATGGGCGAGATCAGCCAGGCCAGCCACAAGATCGCCGACATCATCGGTGTCATCGACGGCATCGCCTTCCAGACCAACATCCTGGCGCTGAATGCGGCTGTCGAGGCGGCGCGGGCGGGCGAGCAAGGCCGTGGCTTTGCCGTCGTGGCCAGCGAAGTGCGGGCGCTGGCCGGCCGCAGCGCCGAGGCCGCGCGCGAGATCAAGCGCCTGATCCACGCGAGCGTGGAGAAGGTGGACACCGGCAGCCGCCTGGTCGGCGAAGCGGGTACGACGATGGGCGACCTCGTGGGTCAGGTGACCCGCATGACAGACCTGATGGCCGAGATCAACGCAGCCGCCACCGAGCAGAGTGGCGGCATCGGCCAGGTGAACCAGGCGGTGGCCTCCATCGACCAAGGCACGCAGCAGAACGCCGCGCTGGTGGAGCAGAGCGCCGCGGCGGCCGAGAGCCTGCAGCAGCAGGCCTCGGGCCTGCTGCGGGTGATCTCCCAGTTCCGCACCGGCGCGCACGGGCCTTTGTCGGCCTGACCGGGCGCGAACAGGACTCGGTCGATACACTGGCGCACGGCCGCAACCCGCGGCCGCCCCGCCCGTCTACCGACCGCTCCCCCCGATGAATCCTGACGCCAGCCGCCTGTGGCGCGCGCCCCGCTGGGCCCTGTCCGTGCTGCTGGCCGGCCTGGCCATGGTGGGGCCGTTCTCCATCGACACCTACCTGCCGGCCTTCTCCGGCATCGCGCAGGCGCTGGACGCGACGCCGGTGCAGATGCAGCAGACGCTGTCGGCCTACCTGTTCGGCTTCGCGCTGATGAACCTGTTCCACGGCGCGCTGTCGGACTGCTTCGGCCGCCGGCCCGTGGTGCTGATCGGCCTGGCCGTGTTCACCGGCGCCAGCGTGGGCTGCGCGGTGGCCGGCAGCATCGGCCAGCTGGTGTTCTGGCGCACGGTGCAGGGCATGTCGGCCGGTGCCGGCATCGTCGTGTCGCGGGCCATCATCCGCGACATGTTCCCGCCGGCGGACGCGCAGCGCGTGATGTCGCAGGTGACGCTGTTCTTCGGCGTGGCGCCGGCCATCGCCCCGATGGTGGGCGGTTTCCTGTTCGTGCACGCCGACTGGCATTCCATCTTCTGGTTCCTGACGGCGGTCGGCGCGGCGCTGTTCGTCGCCAACTGGCGGCTGCTGCCCGAGACGCTGCACGCCAACATGCGTCAGCCCTTCCAGGTGGGCGCGCTGATGCGCGACTACTGGCGGCTGTGCACCAGCCCCAAGTTCATGATGCTGGTGCTGGCCAGCGGCATTCCGTTCAACGGAATGTTCCTGTACGTGCTGGCCACGCCGGTGTTCCTCGGCGAGCACCTGCACTTCAGTGCGACGCAGTTCTTCTGGTTCTTCCTGTGCACCATCGGCGGCATCATGGCCGGTGCGGCGGTCAGCGGCCGGCTGGCCGGCAAGATGAGCCCGCAGCGCCAGATCATGCGGGGCTTCCGCATCATGGTGGCGGTGTCGGTGGTCAACGTCACGCTGAACCTGTTCGCGCCGCTGAGCGCGTTCTGGGCGCTGCCGCTGATCGGGCTGTTCTCGTTCGGCTGGGCCATGATGGTGCCGGTCGTCACGCTGCTGGTGCTGGACCAGGTGCCCGAGCGCCGCGGTATGGCCTCGTCGCTGCAGGCCAGCATCGGCTCGGCGGCCAACGGGCTGGTGGCCGGCCTGCTGGTGCCGCTGGTGATGCATTCCACCGTCGCGCTGGCGCTGGCCTCGGCCGCGCTGATGGGCGTCGGCCTGGTGGCCTGGTACGGGGTGCGGCGCTCCATCGTCAGCTGAGGCGGGCTGGGGCCTCAAGCCGGCGCCGCGGCGGCCGAAATGGTGGGGATGAGGATGAACACACCCCTGGCCGTGGCTGCCTGCCTGCTGGTGCTGGCCGCGCCGGCGCCGGCGCAGGAGGCGGGCGAGCCGGTCGAAACGCTGCGCCAGCGCCTGGCTGAGCGCCTGGCAACCAAGCCCGAAGGCACGGCCACGGCGAAGACCGCCCCCCGCGCCGCGGCCCGGCCGGCCAAGGCCGAGCCGCCCAAGCCGGCGCACTGGGGCTATGCCGGCGACATCGGCCCCGACCGCTGGGCGGAGCTGTCGCCCGAGAACAAGCTCTGTGCCGTCGGCACGCGGCAGAGCCCCATCGACATCCGTGACGGCATCGCCGTGGACCTGGAGAAGATCAGCTTCGACTACCGCGCCAGCGGCTTCTCGGTGCTGGACAACGGCCACACGGTGCAGGTCAACGTCGCGCCGGGCAATGGCCTGACGGTGATGGGCCGGCGCTACGAGCTGGTGCAGTTCCACTTCCACCGGCCGGGCGAGGAGCGCGTCAACGGCCGGCAGTTCGACATGGTGGCCCACCTCGTGCACAGGGATGCGGCCGGCAAGCTGGCGGTCGTCGCCGTGCTGCTGGAGCGCGGGCCCGACAGCCCGCCGCAGCCCGTGCTGCAGACCGTGTGGGCCAACCTGCCGCTGGAGAAGGGCGAGACACTGCCGGCGCAGGCGCAGATCGACCTGAACCAGCTGCTGCCCGAGAACCGCGGCTACTACACCTACATGGGGTCGCTGACGACGCCGCCCTGCAGCGAGGGCGTGCTGTGGATGGTGATGCGCCAGCCGGTGGCGGTGACGGCGCAGCAGATCAGCGTGTTCGCGCGGCTCTACCCGATGAACGCGCGGCCGCTGCAGGCGGGGTCAGGGCGGCTCATCAAGGAATCGCAGTAGCTGCGCGCCGGCCGCCGGCGGTCAGGCGCGGCCGTTGCGGCGCTGGCCGGACAGCCAGTCGTACAGCGTCGCGAACAGCTGCTCGGCGACGACCGGCTTGGCGACGTGGTCGTCCATGCCGGCCTCCAGGCAGCGCTGGCGCTCCTCGTCGAAGGCATTGGCCGTCATCGCGAGGATGGGCAGCGTGGCGCCCTGCGGCAGGCGGCGGATGGCGCGGGTCGCGTCCAGGCCGTCCATGACGGGCATCTGCACGTCCATCAGCACCAGCGCGTAGTCGCCGGTCTTCACCATGGCTATGGCCTGCTGGCCGTCCGCGGCCACGTCCACGGTCAGCCCGGCGCTGCCGATCAGCGCGACGGCCACTTCCTGGTTCACCGCGTTGTCCTCGGCCAGCAGGAGGCGCGGCGCCGTGGTGCGGGCGAGCTCGGCCAGGCGTTCGCGCACGGAATGCGGCCGCGGCGCGACGGCCGGCGCGGCCTGTGCCGCGGCCGTGGCCTCGACGTCCAGTACGAACCAGAAGCGGCTGCCGCGGCCCAGCTCGCTGTCCACGCCGACGCGGCCGCCCATCAGCCCGGCCAGGCGCCGGCAGATGGCCAGACCCAGACCGGTGCCGCCGTAGCGGCGCGTGGTGGAGCTGTCGGCCTGCTCGAAGTCGCGGAACAGCCGCGTCTGCGCCTCGGCCGAGATGCCGATGCCGCTGTCCTGCACCTCGAAGCGCAGCGGCAGCCGCGCGCCATCGGGGGCACCGTCGACGCGCGCGGCCAGCCGCACAAAGCCCGTCTCGGTGAACTTGACGGCGTTGCCGGCGAAATTGAGCAGCACCTCGGCGATGCGCTGCGGATCGCCCAGCAGCACGCGGCCCGACAGCCCGGGCGCCACGTCGGTCTCCACACGCAGCCGCTTGGCGGCGGCGGCCTGCGTCGTCATGTTGGCGATGTTGTCCAGCACCTCGTCGACGGTGAACGGTCGCTGCTCCAGCTGCACCTTGCCGGCCTCGATCTTGGAGAAGTCCAGCACGTTGTTGATGACGCTGAGCAGGTGCTCGGCCGCGTTGGCCACCTTCTGCAGGCGCTGCTGCTGGCCGGGCTCGACGGCGTCGCTCTGGGCCAGGTAGGTCAGGCCGATGATGGCGTTCATCGGCGTGCGGATCTCGTGGCTCATGTTGGCCAGGAAGGCGCTCTTGGCCAGGCTGGCCGCCTGCGCCGCCTGCGACACCTCGGCCAGCTCGGCGGTGCGCGCCTCGACGAGCTCCTCCAGATGATGGCGGTAGCGCTCCAGCTCCAGCGCATCGCGGCGCTCGCGCGAGATGTCGGTCAGGAAGCCGTGCCACAGCACGCCGCCGTCGGCCTCGCGCTGCGGGATGGCGTTGCCGTAGATCCAGAGCTCGGCGCCGTCCTGCTGCGGCGTGCGGAACTCCTGCTGCCAGGGGCTCAGCGAGCGGCCCGAGGCCAGCAGGCTCTCGCGCACCGCGGCGCGGTCGTCGCCGTGGATGCACTCGAACCACGGCGCGGCGCTGCGGCTCAGCTCGGCGCCGCCCAGCGGGAAGTACTCGCGCACCGCCTCGCTGACGTAGGCGAAGCTGAACTCGCCATTCACCGCCAGGCGCAGCTGGAAGACGACGCCGGGCACCGTCTCGGCCATGCCGCGCAGCCGCTCGATGAGGGCGCGCTGCGCGTCGAACTGCTGCTGCAGCGCGTCGCGCATGTGTTCCAGGTCGGCGCCCAGCAGGCCGATCTCGTCCTCGCGCTTGTGCTCCAGCTTGGCGCTGAAGCGGCCCTGGGCGAGGTCGTTCGCAAAACCGCCCAGCTCGCGCAGCGGCCGGAACAGCCGGGAATTGAGCAGCCACAACACCAGCGCCAGCGACACCAGCAGCTGGCCGCCGACGGTGGCGCCGTACAGCCAGCGCTGGCGGGCCAGCGCGGTGGTGCTGAGGTGGTCGTCGATCTCGATCTGGATGTGGCCGATGCGCGTGGCGCCGCGCATGATGTCGCGCGCACCGGTCAGTGTCTTGCCCAGCCGCCGCTCGGGCAGGTGGTTCTCGATGAAGGGCAGGCCCTGAGACGCGTCGCTGACGCTGACGCGCACGACCTCGGGCGACTTGACGATCGCCGAGACCACCTCGCGCGCAGCGACCGCGTCCAGGTTCCACAGCAGCTCGGGCAGGCTGCTGGCCAGCACGTCCAGCTTGGCGTCCAGGTCGCGTTGCAGCGCCTGCTCGGTGACCTGCGACTCGCGCAGCCCGATGAACAGGCCGCCCACGATGACGGCGGGCAGCAGCAGGCCGACGCTGGCGCCCAGCGCCAGGGCAGCGAACAGAGAGGACGAGGGCTTACGGCTCAAGGTGTGTCAGGCGGCCGGGCAGTGGCCCGCGCGGATCAAAGTGGGGTCAGCCCTTGCCCAGCAGCTGCGGCTTCAGCGACGAATCGACCGGCTTGTCGCCCAGCCAGATCTTCAGCACGGCGTTGTAGAACGCGATGTCCTTCATCGGCTCGCCGATGGGCTTGCCGTTGAGGAACATGACCGTGCCGGTGTCGGGCACCCAGTCGACGGTGATGACGTCGCCCTTCTTGCCCTGCGGGATGCTGACGAAGGCCTCGCCGAACTGCGCGAGCTGGTTGACGAACTTGGAGCGCTCGGCCTTGTCGGTGTTGGCAGTGATGCCGGCCATGAAGGCCTGGCCCAGGTCGTCACCGGTCACTTCGCGCAGCAGCCCCAGGCTGAAGCGGCGCGGGCCGCTGCTCTCGAGCACGCCGGCGGTGGTGTCCTTCTTCTCGGGCAGGTACAGCACCAGCGCGTAGACCTTGACGATGACGCGCGTGCGCACGCCGGCGCCGTTGACCTTCAACTCCTTGCCGGCGACCTTGGCGGTGTCGTCGAACTTCAGGCCGCCGACCTCGATGGCCTGCGCGGCGCCCGCGAGCCCGAGGGCCAGGCCCAGGGCAGAGATGCAGCGGATGACGGTTTTCGTCTTCATGGAGTCTCCTGATCTTGTGGTGCAGCGGGTCAGCGCGCTGCTTCGAGCTTGAAGAGGCTGACGACTTCTTCGAGACCTTGGGCCTGGGTGCGCAGCGAGTCGGCGGCGGCGGCGGCTTGTTCCACCAGCGCGGCGTTCTGCTGCGTGCTCTTGTCCATGTCGTGGATGGTATGCGTGACGCGCTCGATGCCGGCGCTCTGTTCGGTGCTGGCGTGGGTGATCTCGCCCATGATGTCGGTCATCCGTTGCACGCTCGCCACCACGCCCTGCATGGTGCTGCCGGCCTTGGCCACCAGCTCGCTGCCCTGGGCTACCTTCTCGACCGAGTCGCCGATCAGGCGCTTGATCTCCTTGGCCGCTTCGGCGCTGCGCCCGGCCAGCGAGCGCACCTCGCCGGCCACGACGGCGAAGCCGCGGCCCTGCTCGCCGGCGCGCGCCGCCTCCACCGCGGCATTCAGCGCCAGGATGTTGGTCTGGAAGGCGATGCCGTCGATGACGCTGATGATGTCGACGATCTTCTTGCTCGACGCGTCGATGCTGCCCATCGTCGTGACGACCTGGGCCACCACCGCGCCGCCTTCGCCGGCCACCGTGGACGCCGCCTGCGCGAGCTGGTTGGCCTGCCGCGCGTTCTGCGCGTTCTGCTGCACGGCGTCGGTCAGCGTCTTCATGGCCGACAACGTCTGCTCCAGCGACGCCGCCTGGGCCTCGGTGCGCACCGACAGGTCCAGGTTGCCGCTGGCGATCTCGCTGGACGCCGACGCGATGGACTCCGTGCCCTCGCGCACGCGGCCGACGATGCCCTTGAGGCTCTCGTTCATCTCCGACAGCGCCTGCAGCAGCTCGCCGGTCTCGTCGCGGCTGCGCACCGCGATCTCGCTGGTCAGGTTGCCCGAGGCCACCTTGCGCGCCAGGCTCACCGCGCCGCGCAGCGGGTTGACGATGCCGCGGGTGATGAGCACGCCCGTCAGCACGCTGGCGGCAATGGCGGCGGCGGCCAGCGCGGCCAGCAGCAGCTTGGTCTTGCCGGCCACGCCGTTGGACTTCTGGCCGGCTTCGTCCATCGCGACGTTGCGCGCGTCCACCAGCTTGTTCAGCGCGGCCATGTATTTGCCCTGCGCGGGACGCACGGCGAACTGGTACTTCAGCGTTGCGCCTTCGGCGTCGCCGGCGGCCACCATCTTCACGACGCCGGCCTGCGCCGGCATGAACTTGGCGCGCGCGTCGTCTACGGCCTTCAGCAGCTCCAGGCTGGCCTCGTCGGTCAGCAGCGGCTTGAGCTCGGCCATGGTCTTCTCGTGCGAGGCCATCAGCGAGGCGATGCTGTCCAGCTCCTTCTTGATCTGCTCCTCGCCGGTCATGATGAGCGTCGTCATCAGGCTGCGCGACGCGTCGCCCACCTCGGCCTTGGCGCGGTTGGCCAGCGCCACGGCCTTGTAGTCGGTGCCGATGAGCTGATTGATCTCGGCATTCAGCGACTGGATGGCGACATAGCCCAGCCCGGCGATCGCGACCAGGCACAGCGTCACGACCGTGAAGCCCGCCGCGAGGCGCTGGCCGATGCGCAGGTTAGCCAAAAAGTTCATGGGAGCAGCCTTGGAGAGAGGTGCGACGAAGCCGCTCGGACTGGAGTTCTCGATCTGCGAGCGGCGGCGGATGAAACAGAATGAAATTTCATCAGAAATGGGCGTCGCCATGCATTCTGGGCGGCGCTGGCGGCCGCGCCTGCCGTGATTTGTGCGGCAAAAGGCCGGCGGACGTCGCGCCCGTGGGCACCGCCTGCGGGTTGCCGGCAACAGGGCGGCCTTCAGGCTGGTCCGGCCGGTCTGGCCGTCGTCGCGCGTGGTCGCGGCCGCGCCATGCCTGGCCGGCCAGCTACAAAAAAGCCAGGCGTACCTCCCGGCCCGCCTGGCTTCGTGGTCGTCGCGCTTACTGGAAGTAGCGCGCCTTGGCGCTGGCATGGCAGCTGTCCTTGGCATTGCCGGACAGCGAGTCGCAGCGCTCGTTGGCGGCCTTGTAGTCGGCTTTGAGCTTGGCTTCCATCTGGTCGTTCTGCGCCTCGGCGATCTTCTTGTTGGCCTTCAGGTCGGCCTTGGCCTTGTCGTGCGCGGCCTTGGCGTCGGCCACGCAGACGTCCTTGGCATTGCCTGACAGCGAGTCGCAGGCCTCCTTGGCGACCTTGTACTTGGCCTCGTAGCGGGCTTCGAGGTAGTCGTTGCGGTCCTTGGCGTTGCCGGTGTACTGGTACTCCAGGTGCGCCAGGGCCACCTGCTCCTGGCCCTTGGCGCGCTCGATGCAGACGTCCTTCGTGTTGCCGGACAGCTTGTCGCAGCTGTCGCGTTCGGACTTGAACATCGCCTTGACCTCGTCCTTGGCGGTGTCGTAGACGGGCTTGGTCAGGTTGGCCGACGCGGCGCCGGCGAGGCCGGCCAGCAGCAGGGCGAACAGGGCGCGGGGGGCGTGGGATCGCATCATGATGTCTCTCCTTGGGGTTGGTGGGCGGGCGGGGCCGGCAGGCCTCGGGCCACGGAAGTCAGCTTAGAAAGATGGCGGCGTGCGGCCTGTCAGCGGCGCCGCGTGCGCCGCGTCGGACAACACCTGCCGTTGTCCGACGTCGCGCGGATCGTCCTCAGATCCACGGCATGCCGTAGTGGTCGTAGACCTTGCGGCCGTAGTCATCGGAATAGGTCGGCAGTTCGTCTTCCGTGTAGCGCGGCGCGCCCTCGAGCTGGCCCTTGTCGAGGTTGACGACATAGCCGTCCTTGGCGGTGTCGTACTTCAGCATGTTCCAGGGCAGGGGGTAGCGGTCCGTGCCGATGCCGAGGAAGCCGCCGAACTCCAGCGCGGCATAGCGCACCTGGCCGCTGCGCTTGTCGATGACGAGATCGTCGATGGAGCCGAGCTTGTCGCCCTGCAGGTTGTAGACGTTGGTGCCTTCGACCTTGGAAGAAGAGATGGTGGGATAGGACATGGTGTGCTCCTGTGGGTGGGGACATGCCGGCCGCCGCGCGATTTGTGTGCGGGGGGAGTGCGGCGGTCGTGGCGCGTGCGCCGGTCTCCAATGTGCGCGGCGCGGTGGGCGTGCGGAGTCGGGCCGCGCGCCCTCGGCGTGTAGGCCGGTGCCGTCCCGGCCATTCGAATGGCGACACTCGCCGGCATTGCCTGTCATTCGGCTGACGAATGCGCGGCCATTGCATCGCATTCATTCGCGCACTAGTCAGATGTGATTGAATCCGGCAGTCAAACAACAAGTCGCTGGAGACTCGATGGCTAAAAGCCTGCAGACATTGCTGAAGCAGATTGCGCAATTGCAGAAACAGGCGGACGCATTGCGCTCGCGTGAGAAGACCGACGTGATCGACCGGATCAAGGAGGCCATTGCCCATTACGACATCACGGCCGACGAGTTGTTCGGCACGGCGCCGGCCCGGGCGGCCCGCAAGCGTGCGGCAGCCGCGAACGGCAAGGCCCGCAAGCCGGCAGCCAAGAAGGCGGGCGGCACCGCCAAGTACACCGATGGCGCCGGCCGCACCTGGTCCGGCGTGGGCAAGCGCCCCAACTGGTTCAAGGAAGCCATTGCCGCCGGCAAGCAGGCCGAAGACCTGCTGATCTCCCGCTGATGGCCACGCGGCGGCGGCCGGGTGCCCGACGGGCGCTGGCCGCCAAACACGCCATGCGTTGACAGGTATGGCGGCGCAGACTGCACGGACCTTGAACTCCGTGAGCCCCGCCCCATGCCCACCGTCGCGCCCCAGTCAACCTCCACGCCGCAAGACTTCGACTTCCTCATCGGCCACTGGCGGGTGAGCCATCGCCGCCTCAAGGAGCGCCTGCTCGGCTGCGAGGACTGGGAGACCTTCGAGGGCAGTTGCCACCTGCGGCCGCTGCTGGGCGGGCTGGGCAACATCGATGACAACGTGCTGGCGCTGCCCAGCGGCCCCTACCGCGCGCTGTCCCTGCGCACGTTCGACCCGCAGACGCGCCAGTGGGCGATCTGGTGGGTGGACGGTCGCCACCCGCACCGGCTGGACCCGCCCGTCATCGGCGGCTTTGCCGACGGTGTGGGCGAGTTCCAGTGCGACGATGAGCTGCGTGGCCAGCCCATCCGCGTGCGCTACCGCTGGACCGACACCGGCACGGGCCGCCCGCGCTGGCAGCAGGCGTTCTCGGCCGACGGCGGCGTCAGCTGGGAGACGAACTGGGTCATGGACTTCGAGCGCCTGGCCGGCGCGGCGACCTGACGAGCTGCCTCAGTTCGTGGCGTCGACCAGCGCCTTGACGATGGCGGGGTAGACCTGCTCGCCCGTGCTGCGGTTGAACAGGCCGCTGCTGTGGTTCTCCGTGGCGGCGCCAGCGTCCCAGTAGACGGGCACCAGGCCGCGCGTCCAGGCGGCGCGGGCGATGTATTTGTCCCAGGCGAGCCGGTAGGCTTCCGCGCCGGCGTACTCGGTGCGGCGCATCGCGCCGAACTCGCCGAGGATGACCGGGATGCCCTTGTCGACATAGGCAGCCTTCATCTTCTGGAACTGCGCATCCGCGTAGGCCTCGTTCGCCCAGGTCTCGGTGGCCTTGGCGTCGGTGGCGCCGGCACCCCATTGCCAGATGGCCGACTTCTCGTTGAGCGTGAAGTTGTAGGGGTCGTAGTAATGCACCTCCATCATCAGCCTGTCCTTGGCCGTGTCGGCGGGCAGCACGGCGAAAGCCAGCGTGTGGTCGATGTTGGTGTTGAAGCCCTGCACGACGAGGTGGCGCACCGCGTTGTTGCCGCCGGTGGCGCGCACGGCGTTGACGAACTGCTGGTTGAAGCCGTTCTGCACGGCGACGTACTCGGCCTTGGGCGTGCCGTAGTCGCCTTCCACCATGACCTCGTTGGTGCCGGCGAACAGCAGCGTGTCGTCGTAGCCCTTGAAGTGGTTGGCGATCTGCGTCCAGAACTTCGTCAGGCGCGCGTTGGCCCCGGCCTGCGCGGCATAGGTGGGCTGCAGCCAGCCGCCGTCCCAGTGCACGTTGATGATCGCGACGAGGCCGGCCGTCTGTGCGAAGCCGACGACTTCGGCGACGCGCGCCAGCCAGCTGGCCTTGATGTTGTCGCTGGCGTCGGCGTACTGCTTCCACGACACCGGGATGCGCACGGTCTTGAAGCCGGCGGCCTTCACGGCGGTCATCAGCGTCTGCGTCGTCGCCGGGTTGCCCCAGGCCGTCTCGCCGCCGATGGCTTCCAGCGAGTTGCCGAGGTTCCAGCCGGCACCCATGAGCTTGCTGAGCTGCAGGCTGGTCAGGTCGCGCATGCCGGTGGTGGCGGGCGGCGTGGGTGCGGTGGGGGCGGCAGGCGTGGCGACCGTCGGCGTGGTGGCCGCCGTGGCGCCCCCACCACCGCAGCCCGCCAGCGGCAGCAGCGCGAGCAGCGTGTCGCGCCGCCTCACGGCCCCACCTTCTGCAGGCTCAGCAGCACCACGTCGTGGCTGCGCAGCTTCAGCGGCACGATGGCCGAGCCGCTGGTGCCGATGACGATCTCGCGCCGCACCTCGGGCTTGTCGGTCGTCAGGCCCTGCAGCGTCGCGAGCTGCTTCGCATCGAGGTTCCTGGGCGAGCCCATCTTCAGGTAGGCCGTGTGCGCGTCGTTGACCTCGAAGCCGGTGCGGCGCTGCGTCAGCGTGTAGCGGCCGGGCGGCAGATGCCGCAGCTCGACGGTGACCGTGCCCGCGGCGGCGGCGGGTTGCGGCTTGCCGAAGAAGCTGCGGTTGCTGGCGGTCTGGTCGGGCTGGCGCCAGTCCCAGACGAGGGCCTGCAGCTGGTCACCGTCGACGCTCGCCCACGTGGCGGTGTCGCTCGTGGGCACTTCCTTGCCCTTCAGGGCCGCGAGGTATTTGTAGGCGAACCAGACCGGCTTGCGGATGCCCTCGCGCGTCATCAGCCCGAAGCCGCCGTGGAAGGGCGCGTCCGGCGGGCCCGGCTCCTCGAACAGGTCGCTGTAGACCCAGTAGCTCATGTGCTGGGCCAGGCCTTGCGTCTGCTTCAGCTTGGTGAGCACGTAGGGCGCACTCATGTAGCTGTCGTGCACGAGGTCGCGCGGGTTGTAGCTGGTGCTCCACTCGGTGAAGAACAGCGGCAGGCCGGGCAGGTGCGACGCCTCGATCTCCTTGCGCACGCGCCGCACGTCGCCCACGATGGCGTCCGGTGACTTGGAGAGTTTGCGGTCTTCCTTGCCGAACTCGTCGAGGAAGCCCTCGTCGACGCCGTAGGTGTGCGTCGTGATGAAGTCCACCGGTGTATTCGTCGCCTTGGCGTGGGCCAGGAACTCCGGCACCCAGGCCGCGCCGGCCGTCGACGGGCCGCCCACGCGCAGCAGCGGCGAGACCGCCTTGATAGCCTTGGCGGTGCGGGTGTAGAGGTCGAAGTACGCCTTCTGGTCCGCCTTCTCCCAGAAGCCGTCGAGGTTGGGCTCGTTCCAGATCTCGAAGTACCAGTCGTGCACCTCGGGCGCGCCGTAGCGGTCCAGCAGGTGGCGGATGAAGGCGTCGATGAGCGCCACCCAGCCTTCAGGCTGCGGGTGGGAGGTGTTGCCTTCCCAGTAGAAGATCTTGTTGTCCGAGGTCTTCAGCGCCAGCGGCGTGAAGCCCAGCTCCACGAAGGGCTTGATGCGGCGGGCCAGCATCGCGTCGTAGAGCTTGTCGATGTTGGTGAAGTCGAACACCAGCTTGCCGCTGGCGTCGCGCGTCACCGTCTTGAAGACGTCGTGGAAGATGGCGTGGAAGCGCAGGTAGCGAAAGCCCAGTTCGTCCACCGCCGTCTTCAGCTGCGCGAGCGCGTCGGGGCGGTAGGTGGTGCCGGGGTAGTCGGCGCCGACGCAGTGGTCGAAGAAGCGGTCCAGCGGCTGCGTGGCCAGGGCCGCGTCCAGCACGATGCGGCGGGGTTGGGCGGGCGCGGCATGCGCAGCGAGGGGCAGGGCGGCCGCGGCGGCCAGCAGTTGACGGCGGGAAGTCACGTTCACAGTCCTCGATAGGTGAAGTTGCGGGCGCGTACCTCGCCGGCCCCGGCGCTGAACAGCGCAGGCCGCAGGCTGACGAAGCCGCCGAACACGTTGTGATGCAGGCCGGAGACCTCCATCTGCCAGGGATGCTGGGTCCAGGTGGTGCCGCCGTCGTGGCTGTAGTGCCAGGTGACGACGTTCTCGCGGTTGACGAGGCGGATGAGCACGCGGCGCGTGGCGATGTTCTGGCGCATCCACGCGTGCTCCTGGCCGTAGCCGTAGGTCAGCAGCTGCGTCGTGCTGAAGCCGATGCCGACGTGGCCGCGCTCCTCGTAGAACAGCGCGAGGCCGCCGTGGCCGTCGCCGGTGATCTCCAGGTCGACCGTGACCTCGTAGCTGCGGTCACCGGTCGCGCAGGTCAGCGGTGACGAGTCCGGCAGGGCCTTGCCCTTGCCGCGGATGACCAGTGCCCTGTTTTCGCCGCTCTCGAAGCGCAGGCGCTTTGCTTCGTCCGGGCCCGGCGCGTGGAAGGCCCATTGCAGGCCGAGCTTGCCGCTGGAGAAGTCGTCGGACAGCGCAAAGCCGGCCTTGCTGGGCTTGCCGCCTGGACCCTTCAATTTGGGTTTCGGCAGCGGCTTGTCCAGCGTGCCGCCCTTGGCGCGCAGCCAGCCGTCCCGGGTCCATTCCACGGGATCCAGCAGTGCCTGGCGGCCCAGCGTGCGCATGCCGTTCTCGTAGCCGTGATAGACCATCCACCAGTCCCCCGCCGGGCCTTCGACGACGCTGGCATGGCCGCGCGACCACCAGGGTTCGTCGATGCTCTGCGTGCGAACGATGGGGTTGTTGGGCGCGTCTTCCCACGGGCCGTGCACTGAAGCGCTGCGGGCCACGGTGACCATGTGGCTGGTGGGCGGGCCGGCGGTGCCGCCGACGGCGCTGATCAGGTAGAACCACTCGCCGCGCCGGAACAGCTTGGGGCCTTCGGGCGCGAACATCTCGACGACCCAGTCCTTGGGGTATTGCCAGGGCTTCCAGGCGTTGTTCTCCAGCGCACCGTCGGTGGACAGGCCGTCATCCTTGAGCCGGATGCGCCGTCCGCCGTTGACGAACAGGTAGCGCTTGCCGTCCTCGCCGACGATGTGGCCGGGGTCGATGCAGCCTGGCACCTTCAGGTCGATGGGCGCGCTCCACGGGCCGCGGATGTCGTCGGCGTGCGTGACGTAGATGCCTGTGCCGGCATCCTGCAGCACCGGGATGTAGAGGTAGTAGCGGCCCTGGTGCTTGATGAGGTCCATCGCCCAGACCGTGCCGATGGGCTGTGTCAGCGCCGCGGTGATGGGCGTCCAGTTCACCAGGTCCTGCGAGTGCCAGATGACGGCGCCCGGGCAGGACTGGAAGGACGAGAACGTCATGTAGTAGTCGGCCCCGTCCTTCAGGATGGTGGGGTCGGCATGGTCGCCCGGCACGATGGGGTTCAGGTAGGTGCCGTTGCCCAAGTCCGCCTTGCGCTGGCCCTCGACGCCGGCGCCGAAGTGTGGCGCGGCAATGGCGGGAAGGGCCGCGCCCGCGAGCGCGGCCTGCACGGCCAGGCGGCGTGAGAGGTTCATACCTTGCCTCGCGTAGCTTCCAGCTTGCCGCGGATCTCCAGCATGCGGGCTTCCGTCAGCGGGAAGCGCAGGATGGCGATCAGCGCCAGCACCAGGCCGATGACCGGGATGCCCGACAGCAGGATGCGGATCCAGAAGATGGCCTCGGGCGCCTGCGCGCCTTCCTTGGTGGCGTCAAAGCCGGTGAACTGCAGGATCCAGCCCGACGCGCCTACGCCCAATGCGATGCCGACCTTGGAGATCCACGACTGGCAGGCCGAGAAGGAGCCCTCGCGGCGCTGGCCGGTCTGCGATTCGTCGTAGTCGACCACGTCGCCGATGGTGGCGGCGTACAGCGTCCAGAAGCCCGCGCCGGTGAAGGCGACGAAGCCGCAGGCGAACAGCTGCAGGTAAGGCCGCGCGGGGTCGTACAGCCACCAGTCGCCGATGAAGGCGCCGATGGCCAGCACCAGCACGCAGGCCAGCCCCGTGCGCTTGCCCCAGCGGCGTGCGATCCACGAGAAGAACGGGATGCCCGCGAAGCCGAAGGCCATGCCGGCCAGGCCCATCGCGGTGTTCCATTTCGTCGCCAGCACGACGTCGCCCTTGCAGACGTAGTAGACGGTGGCGTAGTAGCCCAGCGCGCCCACCATGGCCGTGCCGATGCTGTAGGCCAGCGACATCGTCAGCACGGTGCGGAAGGGCTTGCAGCGCAGCGTGCGCCACAGCGTGTCGGCCAGCGGGATGTGGGTCTGCGTGCGCGCCACCAGCTTCTCGTAATAGCGCTCGCGCGTCAGCAGGAAGATGGCGATGGAGACGGCCACCATGATGGCGCCGAGGATGGCCGTGTAGACCTGCGCGCCGCGCAGGATGTCGGGCTTGCCGTTGGCGTCGTGGAACCAGGACAGCGTCGTGAACTGCGCGGCGAAGAACATCGCCAGCTCGGGCGCCTTCTGGATGGCGTTGCGCACGGCCATCACCGAGGTGCGCTCGTGGTAGTCGGGCGTCATCTCCGCGCCCAGGCTGACCCACGGCATGTTGAAGCAGCTCATCACCGGCACGTAGATGACCATGCTGATCAGCATGAACGTGAAGTACTGCATGTCGGTCCAGCCGCGGCCCACGGCGAACATCAGCGGCAGCCCGATGCCGGCCAGCACGCCGCCGACGAGGATGAACGGGCGCCGCCGCCCGTACTTGGTGCGGGTGTTGTCGGACAGCCAGCCGAACAGCGCGTCCGAGCCGGCATCGATGACGATCTTGATGGCCTGCACGGTGGAGATCAGCCCGGGCGCCACGCCCAGGAAGATGTTGAACACCTGGAAGGCCAGCGAGGCGTAGAGCCAGTGCCCCCACATGTCGAGGATGGAGCCGAGGCCGAAGCCGATCTTCTGCTTCAGCGGCAGGCGGTCGGTGGCCGCCGGCGCGGCGGAATGCAAGGGCAGGGTGTGCGTGTTCATATCAGTGTCCGGAATTGCGGGTCGAGCGCCGGGCCGCTCCCAAGCCGGCCCGCGTTAGGCGACACGCGCGGCTCGATGCCGCGTGCGTCGCCGTCCCCGCGGGGGACCGGCTAGGCATGCCCGCGTTCAGCGGGGCAGGACTGGACGAGGGGCTCACAAGATTCTTCGTTCTTTGATCACGTCGGCGTAGTAGCGCGCCGACAGCTTGGGAGTGCGCACCTGCGTCTTGAAGTCGCAGTGCACGATGCCGAAGCGGCGCTGGTAGCCGTCTTCCCATTCGTAGTTGTCGATGAAGGACCACAGGAAGTAGCCCTTCACCGGCACGCCGTCGGCGATGGCGCGGTGGGCTTCGCGCAGGTAGCTGCGCACGTAGTCGCGGCGGTGCAGGTCCAGCACCTCGCCGTTCACGACCGGCTCGTCGTCGTAGCCGCAGCCGTTCTCGGTGATGTGGATGGCGGGGTGGCCGTAGACCTCGTGGCAGAAGCGCGGGCCCCAGTAGAGCGATTGCGGCACGAGGCGCAGCCAGTGGCTGTCGGCGCGCGGGTAGGCCGCCGGGTGGGGCAGGGCCTCGTAGGCGGCGCCGTTCTTGCCGGCGCGCACGAAGGTGCCGCTGTAGATGTTCAGGCCGAGGAAGTCGGTCGGCAGGCTGATGAGGTCGAAGTCGCCGGGCTTCACGTCGGGCGCGTCGGCGCCGACGCGCTTCAGGAAGTTGTCGGTGTACCTGCCAGCGTGGATGGCGCCCAGCACCTGCGCATTGCGGTCGATGAACCAGGCCTTGGCGGCGGCGATGTCCGCCGGCTTCTCGGTCACCGGCACGGCGACGCCGCAGTTGTCGGTCAGCCCCACCTGCGCGCCCTTGCCGCCAAAAGCGCGCACGGCCCGCACGCCGTGGCCGTGGCACAGCAGCGCGTGGTGGTAGGTCTGGTTGACGACCTTGGGTGTTTCCTTGCGGCCCGGCGCTTTGGTGCCCGTGCCGTAGCCCAGCAGCGTGAAGCAGACGATCTCGTTCAACGTGATCCAGTGCTTCACGTCGCCGGCGAAGGCCTTGACGACGGTGTCGGCATAGCGGCCGAAGGCGTCCACCGTGACGCGCGAGGTCCAGCCGCCGCGGTCCTCCAGCGCCTGTGGCAGGTCCCAGTGGAACAGCGTCACCCACGGCGTGATGCCGTGCTTCTTCATGCTCGCGAAGACGCGGCGGTAGAAGTCCAGCCCCTTGGGGTTCACCTCGCCATCCCCGTTGGGGTAGATGCGCGGCCAGGCGATGGACAGCCGGTAGGTCTTGATGCCCAGCGAGGCCATCAGCGCGAAGTCCTCGTCGAAGCGGTGGTAGTGGTCGCAGGCCACGTCCAGCGTGTCGCCGTTGTGGACCTTGCCGGGAAGGCGCGCGAAGCGGTCCCAGACGGACTCGCCCTTGCCGTCCTCGAACGCCGCGCCCTCGATCTGCGCGGACGCCGCCGCCACGCCGAACACGAAGTCGGCGGGGAAGGCGCTGGCGGAAGTCAGCGCTGTCATCGCGGGAGCTGCGGAGCGTTGCTGCGTGGCGGCGAGCGCGGCGGTGGGCGCCAGGGCGGCGGCGGCGAACAGTTGGCGGCGGCGCGGGGAGCGGGGCAGAGTCATCTCGGTAGTCCTCGTTGAACCGCGCGCGAGCGACAGGCCCACAGCGGCGCGAGGAATATAGGCGTCACGATCCAGTCCCGTCTCTCAGTGGGTGCGGGCCGAGCGCCGGGCCGCTCCCAAGCCGGCCCGCGCTGGGCGATGTGCTTGCGGCTCCATGCCGCAAGCATCGCCGTCCCCTCGGGGGACCGGCTGGGCGCGCCCGCGTTCAGCGCGGCGAGACTGGACGAGGGGCATCACAGGATGCGGCGATGCTCGATGACCTGCGCGTAGTAGCGCGCGGACAGCTTGGGCGTGCGCGCCAGCGTCGCGTAGTCGCAGTGCACGATGCCGAAGCGGCGCTGGTAGCCGTCTTCCCACTCGTAGTTGTCGATGAAGCTCCACAGGAAGTAGCCCTTCAGCGGCACGCCGTCGCTGATGGCGCGGTGGGCCTCGCGCAGGTGGTTGCGCAGGAAGTCGCGGCGGTGCAGGTCCAGCACCTCGCCGTTCACCACGGGCTCGTCGTTGTAGCCGCAGCCGTTCTCGGTGATGTAGAGCGCCTGGTGGCCGTAGCACTCGGCCGCGAACCGCGTGGCCCAGTAGATGCACTGCGGCGCGATGTGCAGCCAGGGGCTGTCGGCCTTGGGGTAGTTGGCCGGCAGGGCCACGGGCTCCCACTCACCTGCCTTGCCGGCGCGCACATAGGTGCCGGTGTAGATGTTCAGGCCCAGGTGGTCGGTGGGCAGGCTGATGAGGTCGAAGTCACCGGGCTCCACCGTCGGCGCATCGGCGCCGACGCGCGCCAGGTAGTCGTCGGGGTAACGGCCGGCGTGCATGGCGCCCAGCACATGCGCGTTCTTCTCCAGGAACCAGGCCTTGGCGGCGGCGATGTCCTCGGGCGTCTCGGTGACGGGGATGCAGACGTCGAGGTTGTCCGTCAGGCCGACGACTGCGCCCGCGCCGCCGAACTCGCGCACCGCGCGCACGCCGTGGCCGTGGCACAGCAGCGCGTGGTGGAAGGTCTGGTTGACGACCTGGGCGCTTTCCTTGCGGCCCGGCGCCTTGGTGCCGTAGCCGTAGGCCAGCAGCGTGAAGCAGCGGATCTCGTTCATCGTGATCCAGTGCGTCACCTCGCCGGCGAAGGCCTGCACGATGGTGTCGGCATAGCGTGCGAAGGCGTCCACGCTGACGCGCGACGTCCAGCCGCCGCGGTCTTCCAGGCTCTGCGGCAGGTCCCAGTGGAACATCGTGACCCACGGCGTGATGCCGTGCTTCTTCATGCTCGCGAACAGGCGGTGATAGAAGTCCAGCCCCGCTTGGTTGAGTTCGCCATCGCCGTTCGGGTAGATGCGCGGCCAGCTGATGGAGAGCCGGTAGTTCTTGTAGCCCAGCGACGCCATCAGCGCGAAGTCTTCGTCGAAGCGGTGGTAGTGGTCGCAGGCCACGTCCAGCGTGTCGCCGTCGTGCACCTTGCCGGGCTGGCGGGCGAAGCGGTCCCAGATGGACTCGCCCTTGCCGTCCTCGAAGGCGGCGCCCTCGATCTGGGCAGAGGCGGCGGCAACGCCGAACACGAAGTCGGCGGGGAAGGGGCTGGAGTAGGTCAGTGCGGTCATGGGGTCAGGGGTTAGCCGCCGTCAGGGCGTCATTCAGGGGCGCTTCCAGGCTGCGGGCCCAGATGTCGTAGCCCCGGGGGCTCAGGTGCAGGAAGTCGGGCAGGATGTCCTTGGACAGCGTGCCGTCGGGGTTCATCAACGCGCGGCCGATGTCGAGGAAGACGACCCGCTTGCCGTCGGCCAGCGCCGGCAGCAGCGCGTTGATCTTCGCGTTGTGCCGGCGGGTCAGGTCGTCGGGCTTCTCACCGCGCGGGAACAGCGCCAGCAGCAGCACGCGCGCCTGCGGCTGGCGCTTGCGGATCTCGTCGAGGTTGGCGCGGATGCCGGCCACGGTCAGCGCAGGGTCTTCCAGCCGCTCGCCGGTGTTGTTGGTGCCGATCATCATGACGACAGCCTTGGGGGCCATGTCGTCCAACTCGCCGTGCCGCAGCCGCCACAGCAGGTTCTCGGTGCGGTCGCCGCCAAAGCCCAGCGCCACGGCGTTGTGCTTCGCGAAGTGCTGTGCCCACGCGGCCTTGCCTTCGTTCTCCCAGCCCTGCGTGATGGAGTCGCCGAGGAACACGAGGTCCACGCGCCGGCCGGCGTCGCGGTGGGCGCGGATCTCGGCGAGCTTCTGCTCGTGGCGCGGCAGCCACCAGTCCACGGCCCATGACTCCTGCAGCCGCTCGGGCGTGACCGACTGCGTGCGGTGGTCCGGGCAGGCGGTCGTCGGCTTGCCGGTCTTGTTGAGGCGCAGGTTGGCGATGCGGACCTCGCCATTGCCCGTGCCTTCCAGCGCGAACGGCACGTTGACGGCGGAGAAGTCGTCGCCGTCGCGCGCGAAGCATTTCAGCGCGAACGACAGGTGCTGCCGGCCCTTGCCGGCAAGCTCGCGGCCGGCGAACAGGAAGGGGATCTTGCGTTCGCAGTCCTTGCCGCAGCCGAGCTTGAACTTCATGCCGCCGCGCGCGAGGTCGATGACGTTGAGATCGAACTCGACGGTGCCTTCGGTGAGGTAGGGGTTCAGGTCCAGCGGCGTGCCGCCTTGCCAGCGCAGCTGCGCGATCCACGTGTTCGTGAACTGCAGCGTCACCGCGCCGTCGTCGCTGCGGTGGGCCGCGACGTGGCTGCCCGACACGCGCGGGTGGGCGGGCTTGGGGACCGTGACGCGGCTGCCGGTCAGCTGGGCGTCGCCTTCGAAATCGGTGACGGCGATGGACCAGCCCTTGGCGGGCTTGCCGGTGTCGAGGTCCAGTGACTGTGCTGTCAGCGGCAGCAGCGCAAGGAGGGCGAGCAGGAAGCGGGTCATGTCAGAAGAGGTCCTTGGCGCGCAGCGTGCGCGACTGGCCGGGCTGCAGCTTCAGCTCGACGACGCGGTCGCCCACGCGAACACGGCCGCCGCCGGCGCCGGCGATGGACCGCACGGTGGCGCTGGTCACGCGGCCGCGCGCCCAGGCGATGTCGACCTCGAAGCCGCCGCGCGCGCACAGCCCCTTGACCGAGCCCTGGGGCCACGCGGCAGGCAGCGCGGGCAGCAGGTCGATGACGCCGTCCTGCGATTGCACCAGCATCTCGGCGATGGCCGCCGTGGCGCCGAAATTGCCGTCGATCTGGAACGGCGGGTGCGTGTCGAACAGGTTGGGGTAGGTGCCGCCCTGGTGCACCTCGGCGCCCGGACGCGCGGCCGCGGCGCCCGGCGTGGCGAGCAGGCCGCGCAGCAGGCGGTGGGCACGATCGCCGTCGCGCAGCCGCGCCCACCAGGCCATCTTCCAGGCCATGGACCAGCCGGTGCTGACGTCGCCCCGCGCCTCCAGCGTGCGGCGCGCGGCGGCAGCCAGCGCGGGCGTGCGCGCCGGCGAGATCTGCCGGCCCGGGAACAGCGCGAACAGGTGGGACACGTGGCGGTGCGTGTCGCGCGGCGTGTCCAGCACGGGGTCGGTCAGCTCATCCAGCCACTCCAGCAGCTGACCCCAGCTGCCGACGCGCGGGCCGGCGAGGCGGTCGCGGAGGGACTCGGCGTGAGTCTGCGCGGCCCGCTCGCCCAGCGCCGCCGCGGCCTGCGCCATGTTGTCGAAGTGGTCCCACAGGATCTGCTGGTCGTAGGCCACACCGTCCTGGATGGGGCCATGCTCGGGCGACCAGCCGTTGGGGGCGACGAGGCGACCATCGGGCAAGGCCTTCAGGCGGTCTTCCCAGAACTCGCCCACTTCCTTCAGCACCGGCCAGGCCTGCTCGCGCAGGAAGGCCTTGTCCTGCGTGAACGCGTAGTGCTCCCAGAAGTGCCGCGCGTACCAGGCGTTGCCGGTCATGTTCCACAGGTAGCTCTGTGCGCCGAAGGGGTTGGTCTCGGTGCGCACGGTCCAGCCGCGCACGGGGCGGCCGTCCTTCAGGAAGGTCTCGACGGGCGGCTGCACCGAGTTGTCCCACGGCGGCGTTTCGGGCGGCAGCGAGGCGGGGTCTTTCAGCGCCTGCATCGCGCGCTCGGCCACGGGGCGGCGCCATTCGGGGATGAGGCGCTGCACGAAGCGGTGCAGCGGCCGCGCGGCCTCGGCGAGGTGGGTCACCTCGGCCGGCCAGTAGTTCATCTGCAGGTTGATGTTGGAGTGGTAGTCGCTGTTCCACGGCGGCTGCAGGTGGTCGTTCCACAGGCCCTGCAGGTTGGCCGGCAAGGCATCGCGCGAGCTGCTGGCGAGCAGGTAGCGGCCGTAGTGGAAGTGCAGCGCCTCCAGTTCCGGGTCGCCGCCGTCGCGGGTGTAGGCGGCCAGGCGGGCGTCGGTGGTCAGCGCACGGCGCTCGGCGGGGCTGGCGCCGAGGTTGAGCTGCACGCGGCCCAGCAGCGAGGCCACGTCTCGTTCGTGGTCGGCGCGCAGCTGCGGCCAGGGCTTGGCGGCGGCCACCTGCGCCTGCACGCGCGGCAGCGGCGGCTGGCTGTCGGTGAAGCTGGTGCCGGCGCCGAGGAGGATCGTCAGCGCGTTGACGCCGCGGAAGGTCAGCGTGTTGCCATCGATGGCGACCGTGCCGCCGTCGTGCTGCACGCGCAGCTGGCTGGCGTAGGCCAGGCCGTTGGGCAGCGTGCCGGTGGCCGTCAGCGTCTGGCCGGCGGCGCTGAGTGCCGCGCCGTGGCGGTCGGTCAGCGCGATGCGGCCGTTGTAGCGGCCGGGCCGGTCGGCCGTGAGCCGCCACGCGATGACCTGCGCCGGGTGGCTGGCAAGGGCCTCGCGGGTGAAGCGCGTGCCGGCCTGTGTGTAGTGCAGGCGGTTCACCGCGCGGGCGATATCCAGCTCGCGGCGGTAGCCGGTCACGGGGGCGTCGGCGCCGTCAAGCGTCAGCACCGCGTCGCCGAACGGCTGGTAGGCGCCCATCGTCTGGGCGTCGCCGGTCCACAGCGTGATGTCGTTGAACTGCAGCCGGTCGCGCGCGACCTGGCCGAACAGCATCGCGCCCAGCCGGCCGTTGCCGATGGGCAGTGCCTGCTGCTCCCAGCCATCGCGGGTGTCGGGCGCGGGCGTGGCGTAGTGCAGCACCAGCTCCGCAGCCTGCAGCGGCAGCGTGGCGACCATCAGCAGCAGCGCCAGCGCGCGATGCAGCCACGGTGACTTTGCCGCGGGCCGAGCGCCGGGCCGCTCCCAAGCCGGCCCGCTGGCGATGTGCTTGCGGCTCAACGCCGCAAGCATCGCCGTCCCCTCGGGGGACCGACTGGGCATGCCGGCGTTCAGCCGGGGCAGGACCGGGCGAGGGGCTCTCATGTGCGGGGTTTGCCGATGACGACGCCGCGACCCTCGGGCGCGAGGTAGACGACGCCGAACTCCAGCGGGTCCGCGGCCAGCGCGTTGAGGCGGCCGTAGCGGTGGGCGTCGTCGTTGATGCGCTGCCACGTGGCGCCGGTGTCGACGGAGCGGAACAGGCCTTCGACGTCCTGGCCGTCGACCTTCACGCGGCCCCACACGTAGACCGCGTGGTACGCCGCGCCGGGTGCCGCCTTGCCGACGGCCACGCGCCACGGTTCGACGACGGCGCGCACGCCCTGCGGCTTGCTGTCCACGCCGGGCAGGTGCAGCAGGCCGTCGGGCAGCGCCAGCCAGAGGTCGCGCAGTTGGCCCGGCGCGCAGACGAGTTGTGCGCTCTGCCAGTTCTGCAGCTTGGGCAGGCCGGTGATGCCAGGCTGGAAGCTGGCGCCGCCGTCGGTGCTGGTGAGGATGCGTCCGTTGGCACGGTCGAACACGTGGAACACGCCTTCGACGGTGCGGTCGGCCACGGGCGTCAGCGTCACGTCGCGCTCGGCCGGCCAGCCCTGGCTAGCGGTCCAGGTCTTGCCGCGGTCGCGCGAGCACAGCGCCGGCTGTTTGTCCGGCGCCCACAGGAAGAAGCCGCCCTTGGCCGACACGGCCACCTGGCCGCTCGACGCGGTCCAGCCCTCGGGTGTCTTGGTGTTGCGCGTGGACGGGCCGAAGGGCCGCCAGCTGGCGCCGCCGTCGGGCGACCAGTAGCCGCCGTTGGCGGCCGCGTCGGACGTGCGCGCGACGATGCCCGGGTTCAGCTCGGCATAGGCCACCGAGCGGCAGGTCTCGCCGGCCGGCAGGAACAAGCCGGTCTTCGGGCCTTGCGCGAGGTCGTCCCACGCGGCGCCGGACACGTCGCCCATGGCCGCCAGCAGCGACGCGCCGCCGTACGGGCTTTCCAGCCCCAGCACGGCGGTCTCTTCGAGGTTGTCGACGGTGAACGCCCAATTCACTCTCGGCGCGCCGAGGTTGCCGGTCATCCACAGGCCGTAGCCGGTGCCGTAGACGGCGCGGTCGCCGTCGTGCGGGTCGATCTTGAAGTCGGCCAGCCAGTGGCCCTGCTTGTGGTGCGTCTTGGCCTGGTAGGCCTGCAGCCACGGGTGGGTGCTGGCGTCGAACGCGGAGCGCGGGCTCAGCGGTGCCCAGCTGGCGCCGAAGTCGTCGGAGACGTAGAGCTCGTCGCCCTGGCTCCAGCGTTCGATGGTGGTGACGACCACGCGGCCGGGGCGCTTCGCGTCGACATCCAGGCCTGAGTAGCCGAAGGTCTGGCCGCCGCCGGGCTTGACCGGCGTGATGTCGCGCCAGCGGCCGTCCGGCGCGCGGCGCCAGACGCTGCCGGTCTTGGCGTAGCTGGGGTTGACGACCTGGCCGGCGTCGCCGGCGGCGAGGCTGACGTAGAGCGAGCCGTCCGGCCCGAGCGCCGCGCGCTGCGGCGCCTGTGCGGGCAGCTCGGCGACGCGCGTGAACGTGGCGCCGTCGTCGGTGGAGACGAACAGGCCGGGCTGGTCATGGCTGCCGGCGTAGACCGTGCGCGAGCCGGCAAACAACACCAGCGATACATGCCGGGCCGGGAAGCCGCCGACGCGGCTGAAGCTCTTGCCGCGGTCGGTGCTCTGCAGCAGGCCGTCCTGCGTGGTGCCCAGCAGCAGGCGCTCGGGGCGGCGCGGGTCCACCTGCAGGCGCTCGCCGCTGCCGCGGCCGGGGCCGTTGCCGGCGAGCCTGATGCCCAGCTCGTGCAAGGTCCACGTCGCGCCGCGGTCGGTGGACGCCAGCAGCGCCGCCTTGCGCGCCCACTCGCCGGTGTAGAGGCCGCAGGCGGCGTAGACGCGGTTGGCGTCGGTCGGGTCCACCGCGAGGCTGAGCACGCCCATCAGGTCGGCGTCGGCCTTGGGCAGGTGGTCCAGCAGCGGCAGCCAGCGCCTGGCCGCGGGGTCGAAGCGGTAGGCGCCGCCGATGTCGGTGCGCGCGTACAGCAGGCCGCGCTCGGCGGGGTGGAACACGAAGCCGTCGATGAAGCCGCCGGCGCCGTAGGTCAGGCTGCGCCAGTCGTAGGACGGCGCGTTGTCGGCCGCCCAGGCGGGCAGCGCGAGCAGGCCTGCGGCCTGCAGCAGGTGACGGCGCTGCATCATGGCTGCGCCGGACGCCCCATCTTGACCTTGAGCATCATCGGCTCGGCGGGCAGGTTCAGGCCGTAGTCGACCTGGTCGCCGTTCCACACGCGCTCCATGACCCAGCGGCCCTGTGCGTCGAAGCGGCCCTGCTCGGCGCGCAGCAGCATGCCCTTCGTCCCTTCGGCCGGCTCCATGCGCACGCGCACGCGGTGGCCGATGACGAGGAACTCGTCGGGCGCGATCTGCGCAATGGCGGCACCGCCGCCCGGCTCCTCGGTGCCGGGCGCGGGCTTGGCGAACTCGCCGCCCCACGCGGCCTCGCCGAAACGGCCCAGGCGGTAGGTCAGCTTGGCGCTCCAGCCGGGGAAGTCCAGCTGCTGCGGCTTGCGGTCGTCGCCTTCGCCGATGCCCTGGGTCTTGCCGTCGAACGCCCACTGCGCCCATTGGCGCTGGATGGGCGCGAACATGCGGTAGACGCGCTCGAAGGGATCCACCAGCGTCTTGTCGGTGGCCGTCGCGCCCAGCGGGTGGTTGCTGTAGTTGAAGTAGTCGATGCCGAACGGCGACACGCCGATGGCGCCGCGGCCCAGCATCGCGTACAGGAAGCGGCCATAGGCCGTCTTGGTGCCGATCTCGGGCACCCACAGCGCGTTGTCGGCGCGGCCGAACAGGCGCAGGTTGGCGTTCACCTGGGCGGACTCGGGGTTGTAGATGTCCGGCGCGACGATGTCGACGGCGGGCGCGGCGGCCTTGTAGATGTCGATGACGTCCCAGGTCGGGCCGCCGCTGGCGAAGTCCTTGTTCCAGGGCTTGGGCGGCTGCTCCAGCGGGTTGCGCAGCGCGTTGTTCACGTACATGGGCAGGTCGTAGACGGCCTTGCCGGCCGCGGCGATCTCGCCGATGTAGCGGGCGATGGCCCAGGCGTGGAAGTACTCGTCGGCGTAGTCGCCGTAGACCTCGCGCCAGGTGCCCGTGGCCGCAGCCTTGGGCTTCTGGCGCGCCAGCACGGCGGCGGGCACGGGTTGCTCGAACGCGGCCTGCGCGTCCTTGCCGAAGTCGCGCACGAGGCCGTAGGTGCCCACCTCGTTCTCCACCTGCACCATCAGCACGGTGCGCTCGGTCGAGTCGATCTTCTTCAGGTGGCCCATCAGCGCGACAAAGGCGCGCTTGTCGGCCTTCAGCGTCTCGGCGCCGAAGGGGCTGAGGCTGTAGTTCGAGCTGCCGTCGCGGTCCCGGTTGAAGGGGAAGCGTCGGGGGTCGAGCTTGACCCACTCGGGCGTGTACTGCGCGCTGGTGTTCTTCCAGGTGCCGAACCACAGGATCACCAGCCGCTTCTTCTGCTCGCGGGCCTGCTTGACGAGGGTGTCGACGAAGCCGAAGTCGAACCGGCCCTCGACGGGCTCGACCTGCTCCCACGCCACCGGCATCAGCACGGTGTTGGCCTTCAGGTCGTTGGCGGCCGCCCAGACGGGCTGGAGCGCGCCGGGGTAGTTGCTGGAGTTGTGCGCCTGCGCGCCGAGGATGAGGAAGGGTTTGCCGTCGACCAGCAGCGCGTGGCGGCCGCTCTGGGTGACGAGGCGGGGCGCTTCGGCCGACAACGCGGGCTGTGCGGCCAGCGAAGCGGCACACGCGAGCAGGGAGATGAGGAGCTTGCGCATGGGGCGATGGGGGGAGGTAGGAGCAAAAAAATAGCCGGCGGCGGCGTGGGCCGCCGCCGGCAAGGCTTGCTGGGCCCGGAGCTTAGTAGCTGTAGCGCATCTGCACCGTGTAGCGCGGGCCGGTGGCGAACCAGGCGCGGCCCTTCATGCCGATGTGCTGCTGCATGAGCTGCTTGTAGGTCGAGTCGGTCAGGTTCTGGCCTTCCAGGCCCACCGTGAACTGGTCGGTGATCTTGTAGAACACGCTGGCGTCCACCTGGCCGAAACCGTCGGCCCAGGTTGGCAGGCCCCAGGCGACGTTGGTCTGGCCCTTGGTGGGGCTGTTGGGGTTGGTGTCCAGGCCATCACCGCCCTGCGTGCCGTTCACGTTGACGTTCTGCAGGTACTTGGAGCGCCAGCTGTACGCCACGCGCGCCGAGAACGGGCCGCGGTCGAACATGAAGGCCAGGTTGAACGCGTTCTTCGACAGGTTCTGCAGTGGCAGGCTGCCGAAGGTGCGGCCATCCACGTCGCAGCCGTTCAGGTTCAGGTTGACGTTGGCGGCGGCGTTGCCGCCCGAGCAGTACAGCTGCTGCACCGGCGTCTTCAGCTTGGTGCTGCTGTCCACGTAGGTGTAGTTGGCCTGCATGCCCAGGCCCGACAGCCAGCCCGGCAGGAAGTCGAAGTAGGTCTGGTAGGCCAGCTCGATGCCCTTGGCATGGCCGTCGGCGCCGTTGATGGGCGTGGTGACGGTGAAGTCGTACAGCTTGCCGGCGACATCGGGCAGCTGCTGGATGGACGTCTGGTTCAGGATGACGTCGCTGAGCTTCTTGTAGAACACCGCGCCGGTCAGCGAGCTGGACTTGTTGATGTACCACTCGGCCGTCAGGTCCGCCTGCGTGGAGCGGATGGGCTTGAGCATCGGGTTGCCCGAGGCCTCGCCGGTGAAGCTGACGCTGTCGACCGTGGTCACGGTGTTGGGGGCCGTGCCGGTGGTCGTCGACTTGAAGTCCTGCGTGAGCTTGGTGTAGGCCTGCATCTGCGAGAAGTCGGGGCGGGTCATGCCCTTGCCGAGCGCAAAGCGGTATTGCAGGTCGCTGCCGGCCTTCATGCGCAGGTTCAGCGTCGGCAGCACGTTGGTGTAGCTGTTCTCGTAGCTGCGGGCTTCCTCGTAGCTGGGCATCAGCGGCACCGGCACGCCCAGCGCGCCCTGCGGGGCCGGCTTGCCGTTGAAGACCGTGTAGCCGTGGGCCGTGGAGCTGGTGTGCACGACGCGCACGCCCACGTTGCCGTCGATGGGGTACTTCAGGTCGTCGAAGCCGAAGCGCAGCTGCGCGTAGCCGGCCTGCGTGCGCTCATCCTGGTCGTTGTTGCCGGACGGGTCGACGCCGAACGTCGCCGGGCTCCACGGCACGGACGACCACGACTGCGAGCAGGTGAAGCCGCCCGGGCCGTTCAGCGCCTCGCAGCGCTCCAGGCCGTAGCCGTGCAGCTGTTGGTAGCTCTGCGGGAAATTGGCGGCCAGTGCGCGGTCCGGGAAGATCAGCGCCGGCACCGCGGCCTTGCCGTTGAAGAAGTTGGGGAAGTTGTAGACGTGCGTGCCGCTGGCGTACTTGGGGTTGCTCAGGCGCGCCACGTCGTCGATGGCCCAGCCCTGCTGCCAGGTCTGCGTGATGGCCGCCCAGTGGTAGCCGGGGCGCGAGTTGACCGACTCGGCGTTGCGCTTGGCGATGCGCAGGCCGAAGCGCAGGTCCTGCAGCACGGCGTGGTCGAAGTTGAACTTCGCGTCGCCCTTCCAGGCCGTCTCGGTGGCCGTGCTCTTGCTCATGTCCTCCATCGTGAAGGCCCAGTAGTTCTTGGCCGGGTCCAGCAGCGCGGCGCGCGAGGCGTCGTCGAACACCAGCGTCGGGTAGGTGCCGCGCAGGTCCAGCGTCTCCTTGAGCATCTGCACGCCGGTGGCGACGGTGGAGTCGAAGCTGTCGGTCTTGGCCTTGATGTGCTGCAGGTCGGACTTCAGCGTCCAGCGCTCGCTGGGCTTCCAGGTCAGGTTCCAGGCCACGTCGCGCGTGGTGGAGTTGCGGAAGGCGATGCGGGTGTCGGCGCCGAAGTCGATGGGCGAGCCGTCGCTGTTGCTCAGCGTGCCGTAGACCATCGCGCCGCTGCTGTCGAACTGGCCATCGGCGACCTTGATCTTGTACGGCGACGACTGCGCAAAGATCGCGTTCTCGGTCCAGTCCATGCGGTACTTGGACTTGAAGTAGGTCAGCGAGGACTCCAGCGTGTCGTTCTTCCACTGCAGCGCGGCATAGGTGCCCTTGCGCTTGCGGTCGAACTCCAGCGTGCGCCACTGCGCGCCCTTCGGGATCCACAGCGTCGTGCCGGCGGCCTGGTTGGCAACGGCGTCGGTGCGCGGGTAGTAGGGCTCGACCTGGAAGGCGTCGGTGCGGGTGCCGCTCTCCGACGAGGCCAGGCTGATCAGCGCGCCGATGCGGCCGATGGGCGTGTCCCAGCGGTTGGAGACCAGGCCCGAGAACGACGGTGAGCGTGTGCCCTTGAGCTTGGAGTAGGTGGTCTGCGCCGACAGCGAGGCCTTGAAGCCGGGGTAGTCGAACGGCAGCGCGGTGCGCAGGTTCACCAGGCCGCCGATGGAGCCTTCGATCTGCTCGGCCGACGGGTTCTTGTAGACGTCCACGGCCGCCATCAGCTCGGGCGGCACGTCCTCGAAGTTCAGCGCGCGGCCGCCGTTGGCGGAGAACGAGTCACGGCCGTTCAGCTCGGAGCGCACGTAGGTGAGGCCGCGGATGGTGACGCCGGAGCCTTCCACCGAGTAGTGCTCGGGGTCGCCCTTGGACATGGTGCGGTCGATGGTCACGCCGACGATGCGCTGCAGCACCTCGGTGACGGAGCGGTCGGGCAGGGCGCCCATGTCTTCCGAGACGATGGAGTCGACGATCTCGTCGGAGTCCTGCTTGATCTTCTGGGCGGACTGCAGCGCGGCGCGCTTGCCCGACACGACGACGGTCTCGACCTTCTGGGTGGGCGCCGGTGCCGGCGCGGTCTGCGCCATCGCCAGGCCGCTGCTGAGCAGCGCGGCCTGGGCGGCGGCGAGGGAAATCAGGGTTCTCTGGGGCTTGTTCACAGTTGTCTCCTCTCGATGTGCTCGTTGGCACGGGGGGCTGGTGTTGCCGGGTACTGCTGCTGGTTCGGCGGGATTGGATGGGGCGTCAACATCGCGCCCGCCGACGGGGGCTGGCTGCGGCTCGGGTGGTCGTCATGTCAGCGGTGTCGGTGGGCGCGGGCTGGTGGTCGGGGCGGAGGCGATCAGCCGCAGAAGCGGTTGACGAGGTTCTCCAGAACTTCCTGGCGGCCCGACACGGGCGCGACGTCGGCGTTCTTCGCGAGCACGTCGTCGGCCAGGTCGGCCAGCGAACGCTTGCCGTTCAGGATGTCCTGGCCGGCCGGCGTGTCCCAGCCGGCATAGCGCGCGTCCTGCGCGGCCTGCAGGCGGCCGTCGTTGATCATCTTTTCGGCCACCAGCAGCGCCTGCGCGCAGACGTCCATGCCGCCGATGTGGCCGTGGAACAGGTCGGCTGCGTCGATGGACTGGCGGCGCACCTTGGCGTCGAAGTTCAGGCCGCCGCTGCCGAGGCCGCCGGCCTTCAGCACGTGGTACAGCGCGATGGCCGTCTCGGGGACGTTGTTGGGGAACTGGTCGGTGTCCCAGCCCAGCTGCGGGTCGCCGCGGTTCATGTCCAGGCTGCCGAGGATGCCCAGGGCGCCGGCGGTGGCGATCTCGTGCTCGAAGCTGTGGCCCGACAGCGTGGCGTGGTTGGCCTCGATGTTGACCTTGACTTCCTTCTCCAGGCCGTAGCGCACGAGGAAGCCGTAGACGGTGGCGGTGTCGAAGTCGTACTGGTGCTTGGACGGCTCGCGCGGCTTGGGCTCGATGAGGATGGCGCCCTTGAAGCCGATCTTGTGCTTGTGCTCGACGACCATGGTCAGGAAGCGGCCCAGTTGGTCCAGCTCCTGGCCCAGGCGCGTGTTCAGCAGCGTCTCGTAGCCCTCGCGGCCGCCCCACAGCACGTAGTTCTCGCCGCCCAGCTTCAGCGTGGCGTCCAGCGCGTCGCGCACCTGCAGCGCGGCCATCTTGAAGATCTCGGGGTCGGGGTTGCTGGCCGCGCCCGACATGAAGCGGCGGTGGCTGAACAGGTTGGCCGTGCCCCACAGCAGCTTCAGGCCCGTGGCCTGCTGCTTCTCGCCCAGCAGGTCGACGATGCGGCGGAAGTTGTCCTGGCTCTCGCGCGGCGTGGCGCCCTCGGGGGCGACGTCGCGGTCGTGGAAGCAGTAGTACGGCACGCCCAGCTTGGCGAAGAACTCGAAGGCCGCGTCGGCCTTGGCGCGCGCCAGTTCCATCGGCGAGCCGCCCTGGAACCAGGGGCGCTCGAAGGTGGCGCCGCCGAACGGGTCCAGGCCCGTCCACACGAAGTTGTGCCAGTAGCAGGCGGCGAAGCGCAGGTGGTCTTCCATGCGCTGGCCCAGTACGAGGCGGTCCTTGTCGTAGTGCTTGAAGGCCAGGTCGTTCTGGCTGTCGGCACCTTCAAAGCGGATGGGCTGGATGTGTTCGAAGTAGCTCATGGCAGGGGGCAGGTCATGCGCCTTTGAGGCGCTGGTACAGATCACGGAAGCGCGCCAGGCGGGGGGCCAGGCGGGCGTGGCGTGTGGAACTCGGCGCGAAGCGCGCGGAGATGGCGGGGCGGGTGCAGACGTCGGCGACCTGGCCGCCCGCAGCGAGCCAGCCGAGCCTTGCCGCGCCCAGGGCGCCGCCGGCCTCGCTGCCTGCGTGCACGACGATCTCCACGTCCAGCGCGTCGGCGATCAGCTGCGCCCAGTAGGCGCTGCGCGAACCGCCGCCCACCAGCGACAGCTGGCGCACCTCGGTGCCGGCGGCACGCAGCGCGGCCAGGCCGTCGGCCAGTCCGAAGGCCACGCCTTCGAGCACGGCGTAGGTGCAGTCGGCGCGCGTCGTCCGGCTCTTCAGGCCGTGGAACACGCCGGGTGCGAACGGGTCGTTGTGCGGCGTGCGCTCGCCGGCCAGGTAGGGCAGGAAGATCGGCGCCATGTCGGTGACTGCGCTGTCATCGCGCGCCAGCTCGGCCAGCAGTGCGCTCTCATGCTGGCCGACGAGGTTGCAGAACCAGCGCAGGCAGCTGGCGGCCGACAGCATCACGCTCATCTGGTGCCAGCGCGCCGGCAGCGCGTGGCAGAACGCATGCACCGCGGACGCGGGGTTGGGCCGGTAGCGGTCGTTGACGACGAACAGCACGCCCGACGTGCCCAGCGAGATGAAGCCATCACCGGGCTGCGTGGCGCCGATGCCGATGGCGCTGGCGGCGTTGTCGCCCGCGCCGCCGGCCACGATGACTTCGGCGCCCAGGCCCCAGGCGGCGGCGAGTTCGGGCCGCAGCACGCCGCTGGGCTCGCTGGCTTCCACGAGGCGCGGCATGTGGGCGCGCGTCAGGCCGGTGGCGGCCAGCAGCTCGTCGGACCAGTCGCGCCGCGCGACGTCCAGCCACAGCGTGCCGGCGGCGTCGGATGGGTCGCTGACCTTCTCGCCCGTCAGCTGCAGGCGCAGCCAGTCCTTGGGCAGCAGCACGCTGGCCACGCGGGCGAAGACGTCGGGCTCGTGCTTGCTGACCCACAGCAGCTTGGGCGCCGTGAAGCCGGGCATCGCGAGGTTGCCGGCGATGTCGTGCAGCGCCGGCGCGGCGGCTTCCAGCTCGGCGCACTCGGCGTGGCAGCGGCCGTCGTTCCACAGGATGGCGGGGCGCAGCACGGTGTCGTCGCTCCCCAGCAGCACGGCGCCGTGCATCTGGCCCGACAGGCCGATGCCGCGCACCTGCGCGAACTCGGCGGGGTGGGCGTTGCGCAACTGGGCGACGGCGGCCTGCGTGGCCGTCCACCAGTCGGCCGGGTGCTGCTCGGACCACAGCGGCTGCGGGCTCTGCAGCGTCAGCGTGCTGCCCGCGGTGCCGACGATGGCGCCACGGCCGTCGAGCAGCAGCAGCTTGACTTCGGACGTGCCGAGATCGATGCCCAGATACATCAGGCGGTTTCCTCGAGAGTGAGTGCCACGCCGGTGTCGGCCAGCGGCAGCGCCGGGCGCGTGAGCCGGTAGCGCGCCAGCGCGGCGGCGCCCACGGCGACGGCGTTGGCGCCGAAGCGCGAGATGCGCACGCTGGGCGGCGGCAGGTTGGCGGCGGTGGCGTAGTCCAGCAGCGTGTCCAGCGCCGGTTGCAGGAAGGGCTCGCCCAGCTCGACCACCGAGCCGCCTAGCACGATGCTGCCGGGGTCATAGGCGGTGGCCAGGTTCTGCAGCAGCACGCCCAGTTTGCGGCCAGCGGAGTTGACGGCCTTCAGCGTCTCGGCGTCTTCGTCCACCAGGTGGGCGCGCACCTCGGCCAGCGAGCGCAGCGCGGTGCCGTCCTGGCTGCCGCCCAGCAGGGCGCGCGTGGCGATCAGCGCCTCGGCGCAGCCGCGGCGGCCGCAGGAGCAGCGCGGGCCGTTCAGCTGCAGCACCATGTGGCCCACCTCGCCGGCAAAGCCGCGGCTGCCGGTCAGCAGCCGGTCGCCGACGATGACGCCGGCGCCCAGGCCCTGGTTGATGGAGACGTACAGCAGCGGGTCGGACGAGGGCGACGGGTTGAACTCCAGCTCGCCCAACGCGGCGACGTCGGCCTCGTTCTGCAGGAACAGCGGCACGCCGGCCAGCAGCGTGTCCTGCAGCTTCTCGGCCAGCAGCGCGCCGACGGGGATGTCTCGCCAGCCGAGGTTGGGTGCGAAGTTCAGCACCCCGCGCGCCTCGTTGACGCCGCCGGGCAGGCCCACACCCAGCCCCAGGATCTGCGGGCTGGCGCCCAGTTGCTTGCGCACCTTCAGCAGCGCCGTGGCCAGCGTGCCGAGGCAGGCCTTGGCCGTGCGGCTGGCGCCGTAGCTGGCGACGGCGCAGGCGCGCACCTCGCCGGTCAGCGACGTGGCGACGACGCGCACGGACTCGATGCCCATCTCGGCGCCCAGCAGCAGCAGGCGGGCCGGGTCGATGAACAGCGGCGTGGGGCGGCGTCCCAGGTCGCCGGTGGCGACGACTTCGCTCTCCACCAGCCAGCCCTCGGCCACCAGTTCGCGCACCAGCAGGCTGACGGTGGATTTCGTCAGGCCCACGGCGCCGGCCAGGTCGGCCCGCGACAGGCCCGGGTGGGCACAGAGGTGCCTCACCAGCGCCATGCGGTTGATGACCTTCAGCAACTGCTGACTACCGGCGGCTTCAGCCTGCAAAGCTTGTCTCCTTGTTGTGACCTGGATGCCAGGTTTTTGGCCATATTAGTTCGGCCGTCGCACGAAGTAAATTGGGTGAAAGCCCCTAGCGTGTTTCGCAACACTCCGCCGAAGATGGCGCCGCGCCAGGCCGCCGAGGCGGTCGGGCCAGCCGTCGCCCGCAAGGGTGGCCAAGCGAAGAGGCAGGCCTCGCGCCGCCGATCGGAGACAACCAGGAACCCCTCATGAAGTTCACTGACGGACAGTGGATGCTTCAGCCGGGCGTCGCCGCGCACTACGCGGCCGAGGCCTACGCCGTTGACGTCCACGAAGACCGCCTTGTCGTGCTTGCCACGACGCGCCCCATCAAGCACCGTGGCGACACGCTGCAGGGGCCCACGCTCACCGTGACGCTGAGCTCGCCGCTGCCCGGCGTCATCCGCGTCAGCGTGGCGCACTACACCGCGTCGAGTGCGCCGCGCCTGCACATCCCCATGGTGGGCGCCAGCCATCCCGCCGTGCAGATCGTCGACGGCGAGACGCAGGCTACGCTGACCTCGGGCGCGATCTCGGTCGATGTGAAGAAGGGCGAGGGCTGGGGCCTCACGTTCCGCGAAGGCGAGCGCGTGCTCACCAAGAGCGATTGGCGCGGCCTGGGCTACATCCAGTGGGCCGGCAAGGACGGCATCACGCGCAACCACGTGCACGAGCAGCTGACGCTGGCCGTCGGCGAGAACGTGTACGGCCTGGGTGAGCGGTTCACGCCGTTCGTCAAGAACGGCCAGGTCGTCGAGAACACCAACAAGGACGGCGGCACCGCCTGCGAGCAGGCCTACAAGAACGTGCCGTTCTACCTGACCAACCGCGGCTACGGCGTGCTCGTCAACGAGGCCGGGCCGGTGTCCTTCGAGGTCGGCTCGGAGAAGGTGGCCCGCGTGCAGTTCAGCCGCGAGGGTGAGAGCCTGGACTACTGCGTCATCGCCGGCCCCACGCCCAAGGATGTCGTGTCCCGGTTGACAGCGCTGACAGGTCGCGCGCCGCTGCCGCCGGCGTGGAGCTTCGGCCTGTGGCTGACGACGTCCTTCACGACGAAGTACGACGAGGCCACGGCCACGCACTTCATCGACGAGATGGCCCGCCGCGAGCTGCCGCTGTCGGTCTTCCACTTCGACTGCTTCTGGATGCGCGAGTTCCAGTGGTGCGACTTCGCCTGGGACCCGCGCGGCTTCCCCGAGCCCGAGGCCATGCTGGCGCGCCTGCATGCCAAGGGCCTGAAGATCAGCCTCTGGATCAACCCCTACGTGGCGCAGAAGTCGCCGCTGTTCGCCGAGGGGGTGCGCGAGGGCTACTTCATCAAGCGGACGAACGGCCTGACCTTCCAGACCGACCTGTGGCAGCCCGGCATGGCCATCGTGGACTTCACGAACCCCGCCGCCAAGGCCTGGTACCAGGGCCACCTGCGCCGCCTGCTGGACCAGGGCGCCGACTGCTTCAAGACCGACTTCGGCGAGCGCATCCCGAGCGAGGGCGTGCAGTACTTCGACGGCTCAGACCCCGTCGAGATGCACAACCTCTACGCGCTGCAATACAACGAGGCCGTGTTCGAGCTGCTGCAGGAGCGCCAGGGCCGCGACGCCATCGTCTTCGCCCGCTCCACCTACGCGTCGGGCCAGCGCTTCCCGGTGCACTGGGGCGGTGACTGCTGGAGCACCTTCGAGTCCATGGCCGAGAGCCTGCGCGGCGGCCTGTCGCTGACGAGTTGCGGCTTCGCGTTCTGGAGCCACGACATCGGCGGCTTCGAGGGCAAGCCGCCGCCGGCCGTCTACAAGCGCTGGATCCAGTTCGGCCTGATGTCCTCGCACAGCCGCCTGCACGGCAGCAGCAGCTACCGGGTGCCATGGCTCGTCGACGAGGAAAGCTGCGACGTGCTGCGCGTCTTCACGCGGCTCAAGCACCAGCTCATGCCCTACCTCTACGCCAAGGCGCACGAGGCGACCGAGACGGGCGTGCCGCTGATGCGCGCCATGCTGCTGGAGCATCCGCAGGACCCGGCCTGCACGACGCTGGATCGGCAGTACCAGCTGGGCGAGAGCCTGCTCGTCGCGCCCGTGTTCACCGAGAGCGGCGAGGTGGAGGTGTACCTGCCCGAGGGCACGTGGACGCACCTGCTGTCGGGCGAGAAGAAGCCTGGCGGCCGCTGGCATCGCGAGACGCATAGCTTCCTGAGCATGCCCTTGTATGCCGCGCCTGGCAGCGTCATCCCGTGGGGCGCCGAGACCGAGAGGCCCGACTACGACTACGCCCGCGGCACCGTGCTGCGCGTGTTCGAGCTGGCGGATGGCGCCAGCGCGGCCTTCACGGTCGTGGGCCTGGACGGCCACGTCGCGGCGCGCGGCACGGTCAGCCGCGCCGGCAGCCAGTACACGGCCCGGGTCACCGACGGCGCGCTGCGCGACTGGGGCCTGGACGTGGACGGCCGGCGCAGCCCGGTGCTGGCCGAAGGCGCCACGCTGAGCTGGGGCGGCTGATGCCCCGGCCGCTGCCGCCCACCCCGGGCCGGCGGCGGCCCGCCCCCGGCACAGGCTCCGATCGCCGGGGTCTGGATAGCGCTGTCAGAATCCCGCTGCCATGAAGCCAACCCGTCTGCCGCGCCACGCGGCTTCCTCCTTGTTCCGGCGCCTTGCGGCCGGCCTGCTGGCCGCGGCCGGCGCGTTCGGCGCTCAGGCCCAGGGCATTGCCGTCAACCAGGTGGGCTACCTGCCCGCCGCCGCCAAATGGGCCGCGCTGCCGGCCGACGCGGCCGACGAGTTCCGCGTCGTGCGCGTGGGCAGTGGCGACGTCGTGCTGCGTGGCCGCCTGGGCCCCGCGCAGACCTGGGCACCGGCCGGCGCCGCCGTGCGCCTGGCCGACTTCTCCGCGCTGACCGACGTGGGCGATTACGAGCTGCGCGTGGACGGCCAGCCGGCCTCGCCGCGCATCCGCATCGCGCCCGATGCCTACGCCGCGCTGAACGCCGCCAGCCTGAAGGCCTTCTACTTCAACCGCGCCAGCACCGCGCTGCAGCCGCGCCACGCCGGCCGCTGGGCGCGCGCTGCCGGCCACCCCGACACCGACGTGCTGGTGCACGCCTCCGCCGCCAGCGACAAGCGCCCCGAGGGCACGCGCCTGTCGTCGCCCAAGGGCTGGTACGACGCGGGCGACTACAACAAGTACATCGTCAATTCCGGCATCAGCGTCTACACGCTGCTGGCCGCGTGGGAGCAGTTCCCCGAGCTGTTCAAGGCGCAGCAGCTCGACATCCCCGAAAGCGGCAACGACCTGCCCGACGTGCTGGACGAGGTGCTGTGGAACCTCGACTGGATGCTGACGATGCAGGACCCCGCCGATGGCGGCGTCTATCACAAGCTCACCAACCTGGGCTTCGACGGCAGCCAGATGCCGCACGAGGCCCGCGCGCCGCGCTACGTCGTCGCCAAGAGCACGGCTGCTGCGCTGGACTTCGCCGCCGTCATGGCCCAGGCCAGCCGCGTCTTCAAGCCCTTCGAGGCGCAGCGGCCGGGGCTGTCGGCGCGCATGCGCGAGGCGGCCATCGCCGCGTGGAAATGGGCCCGCGCCAATCCGCAGCTCGCGTTCAAGAACCCGCCCGACGTGCGCACCGGCGAGTACGGTGACGCCAAGCTCGACGACGAATTCGCCTGGGCCGCCGCCGAGCTCTACATCACGACCGGCAACGCCCACTACCGCGACGTGCTCGCGCTGGAGCGGCAAGCCATCCGCGTGCCCAGCTGGGGCGACGTCGTCGGGCTGGCCTGGATGAGCCTGGCCCAGCACCGCCAGAGCCTCTCGCGCGCCGATGCCGAGCTCGTCACGAAGCGCGTGACCGGCCTCGGCGACGAACTCGCCACGGCCTGGCAGTCGTCCGCCTACCGGCTGACGATGCAGGGCCCGGCCGACTTCGTCTGGGGCAGCAACGCACACGCGCTGAACCAGGCGCTGATGCTGATCCAGGCCTACCGGCTGGACGGTGACCGCCGCAAGCTCGACGCCGCGCAGTCCGTGCTGGACTACGTGCTGGGCCGCAACCCGCTGGGCCAGAGCTACGTGACCGGCTTCGGCGCCAAGCCGCCGCTGCACCCGCACCACCGCCCGTCCGAAGCCGACGGCATCGACGCGCCGGTGCCCGGCTTCCTCGCCGGCGGCCCCAACCCCGGCCAGCAGGACCAGAAGAACTGCCCAGCCTATGCCTCCAAGCTGCCGGCCCTGTCCTACCTGGACCACCACTGCAGCTACGCCAGCAACGAGGTGGCCATCAACTGGAACGCGCCGCTCGTGTATGTATCGGCCGCGATCCAGGCCCTGACGCCCAAGCCCCGCTGAGGGTTGGCGACAAGAACACGGAGACAAACATGACCACGCGCCAACGCCACCTGCTCACCTGGGTGCCCTCGCTCTACCTGGCCATGGGCCTGCCCAACGTGATGGTGGGCGTCGTCGCGGCCATCATCTACAAGAACCTCGGCGTGCCCAATGAGGACATCGCGCTCTACACCTCGCAGCTCTATCTGCCCTGGGTGCTGAAGCCGCTGTGGGCGCCGCTGCTGGAGGCCTACCGCAGCAAGCGCTTCTGGGTCATCAGCATGGAGTTCACGATGGCAGCCGCGTTGGGCCTCATCGCGCTGGTGCTGCCGCTGGCCGACTTCTTCAAGCTGTCGCTGGCCTTCTTCTGGATCGTCGGCTTCGCGTCCGCCACGCAGGACACCTGCGCCGACGGCGTGTTCATGACCACCGCGTCCAAGACCGACCAGGCCCGCTACGCCGGCCTGCAGGGCATGTGCTGGAACATGGGGGCGGTCGTCGCGTCGGGCCTGTTCGTGTCGCTCACCGGCTACCTGCACAACCACATGAGCATGCCCTGGGTGCAGTGCTGGACCGTCGTCGTGCTGCTCGCCGCGGGGGCGATGGCCGCGTTCGGCCTGTGGCATGTGCGCGTGCTGCCGCCCGGCGCGCCGCCGACGCGTCATGGCGAAGGCTTCGCGGGGGGGCTCAAGGCCAATGTGACGATCTGGGTCAGCTTCTTCCAGAAGCCGCAGATCTGGATGATGCTGGCCGTCATCTTCTTCTACCGCTTCGGCGAGGGCTTCATCGAGAAGTTCGGTCCGCTGTTCCTGCTGGACGCCCGCGCCGCTGGCGGCCTGGCGCTGGACAACGAGACCCTCGGCCACATCAACGGCACCGTCGGCACGCTGACCTTCATCGCCGGCGCCTTCCTGGGTGGCTTCCTCGTCGCCCGGCGCACGCTGCCGCACAGCTTCTTCATCCTGGCCCTGGTGCTCAACATCCCGCACCTGACCTACTACTACCTCGCGCAGACGATGCCGACCGACGCGCTGACCGTGGCCGTCATCGTGTCCATCGAGAAGTTCGGCTTCGGCATGGGCTCGGTGGGCCACATGCTCTACATGATGCAGCAGGTCGCGCCGGGCCCGTTCCGCATGGCCCACTACGCGATGGCCACCGGCGTCATGGCGCTCACCAAGTGGGGCACGGGCACCGTCAGCGGCCTGCTGTGGAACCACGTCGGCCACAACTATTTGAGCTTCTTCGGCTGGGTGCTGATCTTCTCGATTCCGCCGGTCATCCTGGCCTGGCTGGCGCCGTTCCCGCACGACCACGAGGAGGCCGTCGCGCTCGACGGCCAGGCCGCGCCGGCGGGAGGGCACTGACGATGAAGCCGCTGCTGTTGCCGCTGACGCTGCTGATGACCGCCTCCTTCACGACGACGGCCGTTGCCGCCGGGCCCGGATGCAGCGCCGACGCGCTGGGCACGTCGCGCACGCTGACGCTCAAGCGTGAAGCGGGCGCTTGGGGCACCGCGCAGCACGCCGCGCTGCCGGGCCTGGCGCCTGGCGAGGTGGTGCTGACCTTCGACGACGGCCCGCGGCCGGAGTCCACGCCGTTGGTGTTGAAGGCGCTGGCGGACCAGTGCGTGAAGGCCACGTTCTTCATGAACGGCGAGCCGATGAGCCGCCAGCCCGCGCTGGCCCGGCAGGTGCGCGACGCCGGGCACACGGTGGGCATGCATGGCTATCGGCATGACAACTTCCCGCAGTTGCCGGCGGAGGACCAGGCGCGCGACCTCAAGGCCATGGTCGCCGCCTATGTGGACGCGCTGGGCGTGCAGCCAGCGGCCTATCGCTTCCCTTTCCTGGCCGAGTCGCCGGTGCTGATGAAGGCGCTGGCCGCGTCGGGCATCACGGTGATGTCCGTGGACGCGGGCGCCGAGGACTGGCTGCCGGATCAGACGCCGCAGATGCTGGCCGACAAGCTGCTGGGTCAACTGGCCAAGTCGGGCGGCGGCATCGTGCTGCTGCATGACGCGCAGGACCAGACGGCGAAGGCGTTGCCGTTCCTGCTGCAGACGCTGAAGGCCAAGGGCTTCAAGGTGGTGCACCTGCGCTGGGAGTGACGGCACAGCCCACCGCCAAGCCCGGAAGCCGTCTGGCGCGGCTGTTCGGTATGCCCCCTTCAGCACCGCCGAGCAGCGCAAGGGCTTGAGGGCGCGCGCGGAGCGCGCTTCGACCACTGACTCCGCGCAACTGTTTGAGCAGAGCGTAGCGGCGCGAGTTTTGCGCGGGCCCTCAAGGCCTGAGAAGCGCAGGGAACCCGCAGCGAAGCGGAGGGCGGTGCGGTCGGGGGGAGCTCTTTGCCTACTTTCTGGCGGTCCAGAAAGTAGGTCGCCCGCGGGGGCGAAATCCCCGCACCACAGCGGCCAGAAAGGTGCAGGGGCGAGGGGCTTGCTCAGTTCGGCGGACGCTTTGGCAACGGCGGGTTGCCGCGCGAGGCCCATGCCGGGAAATCGCCCCGGCGGGCGACCTACTTTTTGAGCGACCAAAAAGTAGGCAAAAAGTCGCCCCCGATCCGCCCGGCCCTTTGCTTCGCAGCGGGCTCCCCTGCGGTGCTCGGCCCTTGAGGCCCCGCGCAAAACTCCCTCCGCTACGCTCCGGTCAAACAGTTGCGCGGAGTCAGTTCTTGAGGCTCGCTGCGCTCGCGGCCTCAAGGGCCTGCGCTCCTCGGCGGGCTCAAAGGGGGAGTGAAGAACAGCCGGTGCCAGCGGGTTTGCGGGCTTGGCTTTGCTTGGTGCCGCCACGCGAAAAGGGCGAAAGGCCCTTCGGCCTTTCGCCCTCCATCACGCCGCCAGTGCAGCGCGTGCCGGCGCTGGCGCGTAGTGGCTCAGCTGCATCGTGAACTGCGCGCGTCCCGAGCTGAGCGCGCGCAGCTGGCCGATGTAGCCGAACATCTGCGCCAGCGGCACGTGCGCCGTCACGACGATCGCGTTGCCGCGGGCGTCCTGGCCTTGCACGTGGCCGCGGCGGCGCAGCAGGTCGCCGATGACGTCGCCCAGATAGTCCTGGGGCGTGATGACCTCGACGGCCATCAGCGGCTCCAGCACCACCGGCGCCGCCTTCAGCACCGCCTCGCGCAACGCATGCGCCGCCGCCAGCTCGAAGGCCAGCGCCGACGAGTCGCGCACGTGGGCGCTGCCGTCCACCAGCGTGGCCTCGAAGTCCACCAGCGGATGGCCCGCGAACGGGCCGGCCTGCGCCGCCTTGCGGATGCCTGCCTCCACCGCCGGAATGAACTCGCGCGGGATGGCTCCGCCCACCACCGTGCTCTCGAAGCGGAACCCCTCACCGCGCGGCAGCGGCGCCACGCGCAGCGTCAGCTCGGCGAACTGGCCGGGGCCGCCGCTCTGCTTCTTGTGCACATGGCGCACCTCGGCCGCGGCCGTGATCGTCTCGCGGTAGGCCACCTGCGGGCGGCCCACCGCCACGTCCACGCCGAAGCGGGAACGCAGCTTCTCCACGGCCACTTCCAACTGCAGCTCGCCCATGCCGGACAGCAGCGTCTGGCCCGAGTCGGCATCCTGCCTCAAGCGCAGCGACGGGTCCTCGCGGACGAGGACGCCCAGGCCCTTCGCGAGGGCCGCGGCATCGGCCTGCGCGCGCGGCTCGATGGCGACGTCGATGACGGCTTCGGGCACGACGATGCTTTCCAGCACGGCAGCGTCCTTCCGGTCCGCCAGCGTGTGCCCGGTCAGCACGTCCTTGAGCCCGATGACGCCCGCGATGTCGCCCGCAACGAGTTCATCGCGTTCGACGCGGCGGTCGGCGTGGATCTCGTACAGACGAGAGACGCGCTCGGCCTTGCCGGTGCTGGCATTCCAGACCGTGTCGCCGCGCTTGAGCCGGCCGCTGTAGACGCGCACGAACACCATCGCGCCGTGGTCGTCGGCGGTCAGCTTGAACGCGAGGGCAGACAGCGGGCCGCGCGTATCCATCGCGCCGGGCGCTTCGCCGGGGGCGGGCAGGTACGACACGACGGCGTCCAGCAGCGGCTCCACGCCGCGGTTGCGGAAAGCCGAGCCGGCCAGCACGGGCACGAAGGCGCCCGCCAGCGTGCCGCGGCGCAGTGCCGCACGCACGTCGTCCAGCGGCGGCTCGTCGCCGCGCAGCCAGGCGTCCAGCAGCGCGTCGTCCTGTTCCGCGGCTGCTTCCAGCAGCAGCGCGCGGGCGGCCTCGGCGGCAGCCTGCAGTTCGGGCGGGACGGCATCCACACGCGGCGGCGCCTTCGCGTCGTCTCGGTCCCAGACGAGGGCCTGCATCGTCAGCAGGTCCACCACGCCGCGGAACTCGGCTTCCGCGCCGATGGGCAGCTGCAGCGGCAGCGCGCGCACGCCCAGACGTTCGCGCAGGGACGCGACGACGCGCTGGAAGTCCGCACCCGTGCGGTCCAGCTTGTTGACGAAGGCCAGGCGCGGCACGCGGTACTCGTCCGCGAGGCGCCAGTTGGTCTCGGTCTGCGGCTCCACGCCGGCCACGCCGTCGAACACGACGACGGCGCCGTCCAGCACGCGCAGCGAGCGGCGCACCTCGAGGTTGAAGTCGATGTGTCCGGGCGTGTCGATTAGGTTGATCTGCGTGCCGTGCCAGTGCACGGTGGTCGCCGCGCTGTGGATGGTGATGCCGCGCGCGCGTTCCTGCGGGTCGAAGTCCATCGTCGTGGCGCCGTCGTGGACTTCGCCGATGCGGTGGTTCTCGCCCGTGTAGAACAGGATGCGTTCGGTGGTCGTGGTCTTGCCCGCGTCGACGTGCGCGATGACGCCGATGTTGCGCAGGTTGCGGAAGGTGTTCGAGTTCATGGTGGTTCCTGATTCGGGTTGGTTTGCCAGCCCGGTGGAGGAACCACGGGGCTAGCGCGAAGGCAGGACGCCGAAGCGCAGACGCAGCGAAGCCGCGCTCCGGCGCTCGGGAATCGTCGCGATCAGCTTGTCGAAGGTGCGTGTGCGCATGGTGTGGACTCTGGAAAAACAAAACCCCGGGAGGGACGTGCCTGCCGGGGTTGGGTTTGAACCGGAAGGCGTGGCGCCTTCCGAACACGGTCGAAGGGCGCTCAGGTGTTGAGGCGGGCTTGGGTCGTGTGGTTGATCTTCATGATGGGTGCGATTGTGCCCCGTGGCGAACAGGCCTGGGGCTTGTGGGGAGATCTGGTGGCGGGCCGGCGGGTTTCAATGCCCCCGTGGGTCGCGTTACGGCCGGCGGCTACATTGCCCCGCATGAAGATCCTGCTCGTCGACGATCACCCGATGTTCCGTGAAGGCGTCGCGAGCGTGCTGCGCAGCGGCGGCGAGGCGCCGCAGGTGCTGCAGGCCGCTGACGGGCAGGACGCGCTGCGGCTGCTCGACGAGCACGCGGACGTGGACGCCGTGCTGCTGGACCTGCGCATGGAGGGCATGGCCGGCATGGCCACGCTGGCGCAACTTCAGCGGCACCACCCCGCGCTGCCCAGCCTGGTGCTGTCCTCGTCGGAGGACCCCGAGGACGTTCGCCGCGCCTTGCGCGCCGGCGCGCGGGGCTACTGCCCCAAGTCGGCGCGGCCCGCGGCCCTGCTGGCTGCGTTGCGCCTGGTGATGGCCGGCGAGATCTACGTGCCGCCTTTCATGGCGCTGGCCGACGAGGCGCCCAGCCCCGAACCCGTGGATGCGAGCGGCCTCACGCCCCGCCAGCGCGAGGTGCTGGAGGAACTGGGCCGGGGCAAGTCCAACAAGGAGATTGCGCACGCGCTGGGCATGCAGGAGAAGACGGTGAAGGGCCATGTGTCCGCCATCTTCCGCTGCCTGGGCGTGGTCCACCGCCTGCAGGCGGTCGAGGCCGCCCGCAGCGCGGGCTTGATCGGCTGATCGGCCGGAGGGCTGTCGCCAGGCCCCGCGTCACCGGGGCGGCGGCGTCCGTCAACGGGGGTGAGAACCCCGCACGAATCGGGGTCGTGAGACCGGTCTCGGGACCAAGGTCGGATTGTTCCGGGGGGCCGGCGTCCTGACACTGCGCCGCATCGCCGCGGACGCCGGGCGTTCACCCCTCCAACTCTCCACCAGGCCGCCATGCACACCCTAACCTCAATCGCTCCCACCCCCCGTCGCGCGGGCCGCCCCGCAGCCGCGCATTGCCGCCCGAGGGCCCACCGCGTGGCGCTGGCGGCGGCGGCCCTGGTCACCGGCCTGCTGCTGACGCCGGCACAGGCCAAGACCGTGACGTGGACAGGTGCCAGCAAGACCGGCTCCGACTGGAGTCTCTCCGGCAACTGGAACGGCGGCGTGCCCGTCAACGGCGACGCGCTGGTCTTCGCGGCGGGTGCGGGGCAGCTGGGCAACAACAACAACCTGGGCAGTGCGTCGTTCAGTTCGGTGACTTTTGCCGAAGGTGCCGGCGCGTACAGCCTGGGTCAGAACCGCTTCATCAGCACGGGCGCGATCACCAACAACAGCACCAGCCTGCAGACGCTGAGGGCCGGGGTGACGGTGGGCGGCAGCCAGGCCTGGACGGGCGGCACCGGCGGGCTGGCGTTCCAAGGTATCGACTTCGGCTCCGGTTCGACGGCGTTTGCCGTGGCGGGCACGGGGCTGATCAGCAGCCGCGGGGACATCACCAATGCCACGAGCGTGCAACAAAAGCTGCAGATGCATTTGTCGGTGGACACCGATCAGACCTGGAGCACGGGGTCGAAGGGACTGAACGTCTCCTCGCTGACCGGCTCGGGCAAGCTGACGCTCAAGAACGCCGCATTGGTCATCGGTGGCTTGAACGGCGTGACGAGTGACTACGGCGGCATGTTCGTCGGCGCCGAGACGAGCCTGGTCTACAACGGCAGCACATCCAAAGTGCAGACGCTCAGCGGCGGCGGCAGCACGCTGAAAGGGCTGCAGGTCACCAATGGCTACCTGACGCTCAGCAGGGGATCGATGACCTTGGCCGGCACGGCTGGCGCCTTACTCGTCTCCGATGGCCTGCTGAAGGTGAATCAGGGATTCACGCTGGATGCTCGCGCCGGCAACGTCGGGGGGGCCGCAGCCAACGTTGATGGCACCACCAACGCCATACTGCGGGTCGGTGGCACCGACTCCCAACTGCTCACGGGCGCCTACTTCACGGTCGGCAACAGTCAGTCCGGCAAGCTGGAAGTCATCAACGGCGCCAGCATGGTCAGCGACGGCCAGCTCCTCGTCGGCGTGAACAGCGGCAGCGATGGCACGGTGCTGGTGGACTCCAAGGGCAGCATCAAGACCCGCGAGTTGGTGATCGGGATCGTCGGCGGGTCATTGGGCACTGCCACGGTCAAAGGCAGCGGCAGCGTCATCGATGTCATCGGCTCTCTCGCGCTGGGCGGATTGAACAAGAACGGCCGCGGCAATGGCAGCCTCAAGATCGAGGCCGAAGGTCTCGTCAATGCCGGGCAGACGGTGTTCTTCACGCCCAGCAGCAGGCTGACGATTGACGGGGGAGCGCTGTTCACCGAGTCGGTCAGCAGTGGCAACAGCGGCGCGGGCGGGATCGAACTCACCGACCCCACCTCCGGCTACGCCCTCAATCTGAACGCCAGCAGGAACAACAACAGCTTCACCGGCAGCATCAGCGGCACAGGCAGCCTCATCAAGGCCGGCGCGTACACCCAGAGCCTGTGGGGCGCCAACACCTTCACCGGCAGCGTGCTGGTCACGGCGGGCAAGCTGGAGATGGGCAGCGGCGCTGCATCGTCCTATCGCGCGACAGGGTCGACGGCCGTCATCCAGCTCAGTTTCTCGGACCTGGGCAATGCGACGCTGCTGGCGGAAGCCGGCGGCAGCCTGCTCTACAGGATGGACACGCTGAACGGCGGCGTGCTCAGCGGCAGCGGGCTGCACGATACGTCCGGGGTCACGCTGCTGAACGGCACCCGCACCGGCGCCGGGGTTGCGCTGGCGCTGGCCAACGGCGCCACGCTGTCGGGTGTCGTCAGTGGCGGCACGCTGAGCCAGGTCAAGGGCCAGGGCATCACGCTGCTGGACCCGGACGAAGGCATCGCGCTGACCCTCGCCGGCAACACCGACAGCAGCTTCGCCGGCAACATCGGCGGCACGGGCGGCCTGAGCAAGACCGGCACATCTCGCCAGGTGCTGGCGGGCAGCAACACTTTCACGGGCAACGTCATCGTGGGCGCGGGCGCGCTGGAGATGGCCAGCTCGTCCGCCAACTTCTACCAGGTGGCCAAGGGCGCCAGCCTCAAGCTGGGCGCCGGCAACCTGGGCGCGGCACCGGTGCAGGCCGATGGCGGCGCCACGGTGGTCTATGACACCAAGGCGCTGAATGGCGGCCTGCTGCTGGGCAGCGGCACGCACGACGTCGCCAAGGTCACGCGCTACAACGGCACGTCCATCAGCAACGGCGTGGCGCTGACGTTCGCCAACGGCGCCAACCTGGCCGCCGTCACCAGTGCCGGCGCGCTGACGGTGGCTGCCGGCAGGACCGTCAACTGGACGGGTGGCGGCAACAACGGCGGGCGCTTCAGCGTGGACGGCACCGCCAACGTGAGCGGCTGGATCTCGTCCGGCGTCGTTCAGGTCGGCAGCGGCGGCACACTGCACAACAGCGCCGGCAGCAACCTGACGCTGCTGGGCGGCAGCCGCACCTACGTGGGCAGCAAGGCCGCGCCGGGCGGCGTGATCGCCGTCGACGATGGCGCCAGCATCGAGCTCAACGGCGCCCTGCTCGTCAACAACGGCGTGGTCAAGGGCACCACCAACGTCAACTACGGCAGCCTGGCCAAGGGCAGTGGCGTGTACGGCGCGGTCAACGTGCTGCAGGGCGGCACCTTCGAGCCGGGCAACAGCCCCGGCACCGTGCACACGGGCGCGGTGCGCTGGGACGCCGGCGGCAGCTTCCTGGTGGCCATGGACAAGGCCGCCGGTGTTGCCGGCGTCAACAGCGGCCTGTGGGACATCGACGGCCGCCTGGACATCACGGCGGGCGCCGGGCAGTTCACCATCAAGCTGGCCAGCCTGGACCAGAGCGACCAGGCCATCGTGCTGGGCGACTTCAACGCGGCGCGCAACTACCGCTGGCTGATCGCGCAGGCCAGCGGCGGCATCGCCGGCTTCGCGCCGGGCGAGTTCAGCGTCGACTCCTCGGCGTTCCTGAACCCGCTGGCCGGCGGGCATTTCTATGTGAGCGAGTCGGGCCAGTCGCTGTACCTGAACTTCACGTCGGCGGTCCCTGAGCCGGCGGCACCGGCCCTGTTCGCGGCGGGCGGCCTGGTGCTGTGGCTGAGGCGGCGCCAGGCGAGGGCGTCGCAGGGCTGAAGGCGGCCGCGCGGCGCGGGCCGTCACGTCGGTGCCGCGTCGGCGCAAGGGCGGCGTCAGTCCGGGGCGCGGGTGGGAACGCACAATGCGGCCTGTCGTCCCCGGCAGGCTGGTTGGCCGGGGCCCTCTTCTTCGAGGCCCCGTCCCGACGGGGTGAAGGCCCGCCTTGCCCAGACTTCAAATTTGCCGGCCTGGCGTGGCGCCCGGCGCCACCGATGTTGCGCCAGGGGCCGGCCGGCTCCTGGCGCGCTGATGGCGGTGACGGCGGGGCAGGGCGCCGAGCCCGCGACGCAGGAGGCCCAGGACGCGCAGCGCACGGCGCTCGTGCGGGCCGACCTGGCCCGGCATCTCAAACGCGGCGAGCCGCTGCGCATCCTCGGCAACAGCCTGGTCGGCATCGCCGTGGCGCTGCTGATGCAGGATGCGGTGCCGCTGGCCCTGACGCTGGCCTGGCTGGCCGCGCTGCTGGGCCACGCGGCCTTCAACGCCTGGGCGGCCTGGCGCGTGTGGCACCGCCCCACGCGGGTCGAGGCGGCGCCCCGGCGGCTCGGCGTGGTCACGCGCATGGAGGCGGTCAACGGGCTGCTGTGGATGGCCGCCGAGCTGCTCTGGCTGCCGGGCAGCGACTACGTGCATCGCGGGCTGGCCATGGTGCTGCTCAGCGGCCTGGGGGCCGGCGTGATGCACTCGCTCAGCGCGCACCTGCCGGCGCTGTATGCGTTCTCGCTGCCCATCGTGCTGGGGTTCTTCGTCGCGGGCTGCGTCGCGCAGGGGGCGTACTTCCTGGTGGCCTTCGTGCTGCTGCTGGTGTGGCTGGCGGTGAACCTGAACTTCGCGCGCCACATGAACCGCACGCTGCGTGAGTCGCTGGCCAGCCACCACCGGGCGCAGGCGCTGGCGGTGGACCTGCAGGTGCAGCGCGACCGGGCCGTCGAACTGGGCCTGGCCCGCAGCCGCTTCCTGGCCGCCGCCAGCCACGACCTGCGCCAGCCGGTCCACGCGCTGTCGCTCTTCATCGGCGCCCTGCGGCTGGAGCCCTGCAGCGACAAGGCGGGCACCATCCTGGGCCATGCCGATGGCGCGCTGACGGCGCTGGGCACGCTCTTCGATGCGCTGCTCGACATCTCCCGGCTCGACGCCGGCCTGGTGCAGCCCGACTGGCAAGCCGTGCCGCTGCGGCCGCTGCTGCAGCGGCTGGCCCGGGACCAGGCCGTGCTGGCCGGCGCGAAAGGCCTTCACTTCGAGTGCCAGGCCGGCTCCGACGTCGACCCCTGGGTGCGCAGCGACCCGGTGTTGCTGGAGCGGGTGCTGCGCAACCTGCTGGCGAATGCGCTGCGCTACACCGACCGGGGCCGTGTGCGGCTGCAGCTGCGCGTGCGCGGCGGGCGGGCCGAGATCCAGGTCGCCGACACCGGTTGCGGCATTCCCCGTGCGCGGCGGCGCGAGGTCTTCCAGGAGTTCGTGCAGCTCAACGGCCTCCACGGCGGGCGCGAGCAGGGCATGGGGCTGGGGCTGGCCATCGTGGCCAGGCTGGTGAGCCTGCTGGCCCTGCAGCTGCGCCTGCGCTCCCGCGCCGGGGGCGGCACCGTGGTGGGGCTGCTGCTGCCGCTGTTGCCGGCGCCGGCCGAGCCTGCTCCCGCGGCCGTAGCGGATGTTGCGCTGCCCGGCCTGCAGCCCGGCGACGTGGTGCTGGTCGTCGACGACAGCGATGGCGTGCGCCTGGCGATGCAGGCGCTGCTGGCCAGCTGGGGCTGCAAGGTCTTCGCCGCGGCCGACGTCAAGACCTTGCTGCTGCAGCTGATGCCGCTGCGCGTGGCGCCCCGGTTGTTGCTGTGCGACCACCAGCTGCAGGGCGGCACCGACGGGCTGGAAGCCATCTCGCAGCTGCGCGACGCGTTCAACGACGACCTGGCCGCGGTGCTCATCACGGGTGACACGGCGCCCGCCCGGCTGCAGGAGGCGACGGCCAGCGGCATGCCGCTGCTGCACAAGCCGGTGAGCCCGGCGCTGCTGCGCCAGGTCATTGACCGCACGTTGCTGAAGCGGGAGCTTGCCTTGTCCGCCAGCGGCGGCTGAACGCCGGCCGCACGGCCGGCTCGTCAGCCGGCGGCGTTCAGTGCTGCGCCGGCACCGCGGCCAGCTGGTCCAGCGTTGCGCCGCGGTAGGGCGCGCACAGCTGCTCCACATAGGCCTGGTGCTGCGGCAGTGCGCTGAGCGTGCGCGTGATGCGGGTGTGGATGTCGCCGAGGAAGTCGCCCAGTTCCTGGCGGCCCATCTGGTCGGCCACGGGGTGGTAGCGCTCGGGCGTGATGCCCTGGCCCATCATGACCTGCACCCAGGAGATCTCGGCGAACAGCTCGTCGCTGGGGCGGAACACGCGCGCCGTCTCGCGGAACAGGTCGATGCGGTGGCGCAGCGACGGCAGGATGTCCATCTCGCGCACGTGCTTCCACAGCGCGGAGTCGGTGCGCTCGTTGACGTGGTAGTGCAGCACGATGAAGTCGCGGATGTGTTCCAGCTCGCGCTTGCTCTGCAGGTTGAACTCGTCCACGTCGGCCTGGCTGATGCCGCCGGCCGGGAACATCTGCATGAGCCGGATGGCCGAGCGCTGGATGAGGTGGATGCTGGTGGACTCCAGCGGCTCGACGAAGCCGCTGGCCAGGCCCACGGCGACGCAGTTGCGGTGCCAGACCTTCTCGCGCTGGCCCGGCAGGAACTTGATGATGCGCGGCGGGGTCAGCAGCTCGCCCTCGACGTTCTGCTTCAGCACCTCGGGCGCATCGGCGTCGCTGAGTTCCTTGCTGCTGTAGACCAGCCCGTTGCCGACGCGGTGCTGCAGCGGGATGCGCCACTGCCAGCCGAACGGGTGGGCGATGGAGCGGGTGTACGGCCAGGCCTCGCGCACGGAGGCCGTCTGCACGGCGACCGCGCGGTCGCAGGGCAGCCAGTACGACCAGTCCTCGTAGGCCACGCCCAGCGCCTCGCCCAGCAGCAGCGAGCGAAAACCGGTGCAGTCGATGAACAGGTCGCCTTCGATGCGCGAGCCGTCCTGCATCTGCAGCGCGGTGATGTCGCCGTCCCGTCCCTGGGGGCCGTCCATCAGCACGGCCGCGATCTTGCCTTCGATGCGCTGCACGCCGTTGGCCTCGCTCATCGCGCGCAGGTACTTGGCGTAGCGGCTCGCGTCGAGGTGGTACGCGTAGTTCATGCCGTTGCGCGGCAGGTGCGCGAAGCGGTTGCTGTACGCGGCCAGCGTCTCGAGGTTGTAGTCGGTGTAGCTGCGCGACAGACCTTCCTGGCGGCCCTTCAGCCAGAAGTGCTGGAAGCCGGCGCTCCAGTGGTCGTTGCCGGTGACGCCGAAGGAGTGGAAGTAGTTCTCGCCGACGTTCTTCCAGCCTTCGAAGTTGATGCCCAGCTTGAAGGTGGCGTTGGTGGCCGCCATGAACTCGGCCTCGTTGATGCCGAGCAGGTTGTGGAAGGTGTGCAGCGCCGGGATGGTGGCCTCGCCGACGCCGACGGTGCCGATCTCCTCGGACTCGACGAGCTTGATGTCCATCTGCTTGCCGAGCAGCTTGCTCATCAGCGCGGCCATCATCCAGCCGGCGGTGCCGCCGCCGGCGATGACGACGCGGTTGAAAGGCTTGGTGGTGTTCATCGTTTCAACTGATTGAGGAGTTGGGTGCGGGCCTGCCGGGACAGCGGCTCGTCGATGGGCCCCAGCAGGCCGCGGGCGGCCTCGGGGATGTGCTCCCAGGTGTGTGCGTCGGCGCCGAAGACGAAGTGCTGGAAGTGGTGCTGCCAGACCCGCTTTTCCTTCTCGGGCAGGTCGCGCAGTGTCATCAGCGCCAGCCGCAGCGTGGCCAGCGGCGAGTCGACGTGCTCGGGCGTCTGGCGCCACCAGGCGTTGATGAGCAGGTTGACCGGCGCCAGGCCTTCGACGTGGTGGAACCACATGCTGGGGATGAAGAGCGCGTCACCGGGCTCCAGCTCCACCGTCTCGCCGGCCTCCAGCGCCTGCGCGAAGCGCGGGAAGCGGTCGAGGTCGGGCTGGGCGAAGTCCACCAGGCTGACGGGCTGGCCGGCCGGTGTCGGGTCCAGCGGGCCCATGTAGAGGTTGTGCAGTTGCTCGGGCGGGAACACCGTGAAGCGGCGCCGGCCGGCGGCGACGACGGCGAGGTTGTCGGGCAGGTCGTAGTGCGCGGCGATGCGGGTGCGGTTGCCCAGCCACAGGCTGACGAGCGCCTGGTCGGCGAACGGCGCGCCCAGGCCCATGACGTTGGCGTCCAGGAAGCCGGGCAGCACGGCGTCCACCGTCGTCGAGCCGACGTACAGCGCCGGCGGCTCGGGGTTGTGCGCCACGCCCAGCAGGCCGCTGAGCACCTGGTCCAGCGTCGCGCTGAAGCGCTGGAAGTTGAAATCGGTGAGCTTGTCGTCGGCGTAGAAGACGCGTCCCTGCGCCTCGGGGGCCAGCTGGAAGAGGCCGACGCGCACGCCGTTGTACAGACCCATCAGGTAGCGGGCCAGCGCCTCGTCGGACTGGCGCGCCGCCTGCACGACGGGCCAGTGCGCGAAGCCGCCACGCACGACGTAGGGGCGGTCGGCGGTCAGCAGCTCGGCGGGGATCTGTTGCGCGTCGAAGGGACCGGTCCAGGCGGGTACTGCTCGCATGGCGGGGAGATTCAGCGTTTGGTGGCTCGGTCCAGCAGCACCGGTAGCTGCGCCAGCGACGCGATCTGCATGTAGATGGGCAGCAGGTGGCCTTCGCGCGCCAGCGCCTCCAGCGCGGCGCCGGGCAGCGCGGCCAGGCGCTCCTCGTGGATGGTGAACAGGCCCGACAGCCGGCCCTGCTCGCCGTCCGGCGTCTCGATGTCGATGACGAAGGGCTCCAGCAGCTGGTGACGCGTCAGCGCCTCGATGAAGACGGGCAGGTGCTGGGCCTGCGCGTGCAGGTGCTCCATCAGCCGCACGACATGGTCGAGGTGGTCGCTGAAGCCGCCGTGCGGCATGAACAGCGCGGTGCCGACCTCGCCCTCCTCGGGCCGCACGATGCGCGGGCTGTCCAGGTCGATGTGCAGCTGCAGGCTGTCGTCGGGCGCGCGGCCGATCAGGAAGGGGTCGCGCTGCATCGCCATCGGCATGACGGGGGCGTCCCAGCCCGTGTCGGTCAGGAACAGGTTCTGGCCTTCCCCCAGCCCGAACAGCGCGACGGGCTGGAAGCCGGCGTCGCCCTCGACAAGCTGGAAGACGATGGGGAAATGCGCCTGCAGCTGGCGGAACTCGGCCGGCAGCGCGAGGGCCGACTGGCGGGCGTCGCCGCGCGCGGCCGAGCGCTCGGTGTGCACGCGCAGGTGGCGGTGGGTGACGTTGTCGAGCAGGGCGGGTTTCATGTCTCGGTTTTCTTGATGTGATCGATCAGGCTGCGATGGCCTGGCAGCGCGGGCACGAAGCGGCGCGCCTGGCGGGCGGCCTCGTCGAAGCAGACCTGGGCTGCCTGCAGTTTGGCGGGCGACAGGGGCTGCGTGTCAGGGCGGAAACCCATGCCGTACAGCACGTACTGGTAGCTCGCCGACGGGAAGACCTCGTCGATGCGGCCGAAGTCGTGCCGCGCCGGCGCGCGTAGCTGCCATTGCGGCAGCAGCTCGCGCAGGCGCTCGGGCCAGGTGGCCGGGTCGCGGTGGGCGCGCCAGTAAGGGCTGTCGTCGCGCTGGCTGAGCGCATAGTGCAGCTTCAGGAAGTCGATGACGCGGGCCCAGCGGTAGCGGAAGTCGTCGTTGAAGCGGCGCGCGACGGCGGGCATGGCAGCGCGCGTCATCGGCAGCTCGTCGCACAGGCGCTGGGCCGACAGCTCCACCAGCGCCAGCGCCGAGGCTTCGAGCGGTTCGATGAAGCCGCTGGACAGGCCGATGGCGACGCAGTTGCGCACCCAGAACTGCTCGCGGTAGCCGGGGTCGAAGCGCAGCGAGCGCGGCGTGGGCCGGTCGGCGGGGGCGCCGGTGGCGTCCAGGTAGGCCTGCAGCGCGGCGTGGGCCTCGTCGTCGCTGGCATGGGCGCGCGAGTAGACGCAGCCGACGCCGCGCCGCGTCGGCAGGCCGATGTCCCAGATCCAGCCCTTGGCCCAGGCGGTGGCGACGGTGACCGGGGCCAGCGGCGCGTCGGGCGCGGCGTAGGGCACCTGCACGGGCAGCGCGGCGTCGTTGAACAGCACGTCGCGCTCGCTCTTCAGCGGCACGCCGAAATGCTGTCCGATGAGCCGCGACGTCAGGCCGGAGCAGTCGATGAAGAGGTCGGCCGCCAGCGGGCCGTGCTCGCGGGTCTGCAGCGCGGCGATGTCGCCGTTTTCATGGCTGGTGACGGCGTCGACATGGTCGATGACGTGGCGGACGCCCAGCTTCTGGATGGCGTGCTCGCGCAGCATCTGGCCGAACAGGCCGGCGTCGAAGTGGTAGGCGTAGTTGGCGACGGCGGCGAACTCGGGCGTCTGTACCTGCTTGGGCGCGCGGCCGGCCTCGCAGACCTGCACGGATGGGCTGGTGACGTCGGCGAACGGCCGGCCGGGCTGGGTGGCCAGCCAGGCCTGCACGAGGTCGGCATCGCCATGGCCCACCGGCAGCATGAAGGGGTGGTAGTAGCGGTCGCCGGCGTCGCCCGCGGCGCCGCGGGCCCAGCCGTCGAAGCGTGAGCCCTGCTTGAACGACACCTGGCAGCGGCGGATGAAGTCGGCCTCGGACAGGCCGATGCGGCGCAGCGTGTCGCGCATCGACGGCCAGGTGCCCTCGCCGACGCCGATGGTCGGTATGTCGGTGGACTCGATCAGCGTGATGCGCAGGTCGGCATGCTCGGCGGCCAGCAGGCCGGCCACCAGCCAGCCCGCCGAGCCACCGCCCAGTACCACCACTTCCCGAACTCGATCACTCATGTCAACTGCCAGTCTGTGTCCATCGGCGGGGACCGACCTGAGCGCCCGCGTCCAGCGGGGCGCGCCGGGCGAGGGGCCAACAAAAAAAGCCGCTCGCGCGGCCTCGCCAAACGGCGAACAAGGGCGGCACCCAGAGCATGAGCACCGCCGAACCAGACTTTGCCTCAGAAGGAACCGGGCAGGCACCCGGTTTTCCTGCAGGGCCGGCCGGAGCCGGCCCGGAGGCGTTCGGCGTCAGAACTTGTAGCGCGCGCCGAGCATGATGCGACGGCCCAGCTGCGTGACGGCACCGATCTGGTTCTCGTTGCGCAGGTGCGTGCGGGTGTACTCGTCGGTGAAGTTGATCATCTCGAGTTGCAGCCGCAGGTTCTTCGTGTAGTTGTAGCCCACGCTCAGGTCGAACTGGCCGAAGGGCTCGACGTACAGCGGCTGTGCGCCTTCCGCACCGCCGTAGTTGGCGGCCAGGAACTTGCCACGCCAGTTGTAGGCGAGTCGCGTCGTGAAGGTCTCGTTCTCGAAGAAGCCCACCAGGTTGCCGGAGTTGCCCAGACCCACCAGCACGTCGGTCTGTGCGCCCGCCTTGGCGTTGTTGTAGTTCAGGTTGGACTTGACCTTCGTGTAGTTGGCCGAGACGCCGAAGCCGGTGTTGCCGAAGATGTGCTGCGCGTTCAGCTCGATGCCGCTGAGCTTGCTGGTGCGCTGGTTGTTGATGTAGCTGCCGATCTTGAACATCAGCAGCGGGTCACCCGGCTGGGCGGTGATGGTGCCCAGCGAGGTGCCCGTCGTGCCGTTGACGCCCGGCGCATTCGGGAAGTTCGTGAAGATGTACTTGCGGATGCAATCGGAGTCGGCGCCGCAGCCACCGGTCGTCTGCGCCTGCTTGTACATCGCGCTGCCGATCGGGGTGTGCAGGTCGAACAGGCTGGTGCTGTTGATGACGGCTTCGTTGTAGTCCTTCAGCGACTTGCGGAAGTAGCTGGCCGCGACGTAGCTGCTCTTGGCGTAGTAGTGCTCGGCCGAGAAGTCGAGGTTGCTGGACTTCAGCGGCTTCAGGTTGGGGTTGCCCACCGAGCCGGAGCCGCCGTCCACGCGGGCCAGCGGGTCCAGCTTCAGACCGCCCTGGATGGCGTTCCAGCCGGGGCGGCCGATGGTCTGGCCGTAGCTGGCGCGCAGCTTGGTGTCGTTGGTGACGTCGGCGCTGAAGTCGATGGAGGGCAGGAAGTAGCCGTACTTGCCGTCACGGCCCGAGGAGCGCGAGCCGTTGAAGGTGATCGGCACCTCGTTGTTGGCAACCCAGGCCACCGACACGGGAATCTTCTCGAGCGACGGCGAGCTCACCTTGGTGCGCTCGTAGCGGGCGCCGATGGCGACCTCCATCGGCACGCCCATCTCCCAGCCGAGGTTGTACTGGCCGAACACGGCCTGCGACTTTTCCGTCGTGCGGAAGTCGTCCTGCCAGTCGAACGAGGCCTTCAGCAGCGTGTCCGAGCCCAGCGTCTTGATGGCCGCGGCGCGCAGGTCCTCGAAGTTGAAATAGAAGAACTGGTTGAACAGGCGCGGGTCGCCGGCGCCGGGGATGTTCTGGAAGTAGTTGCTGATCGAGTCGGCCTTCCAGATGTTGTCCGGCATGGCGGCGGGGCCGCCGGCGGCGTTGGCGCCCCAGGTGTCGCGCTGCACGTTGGCGAAGGCCGAGCGGTTGCTCACGTCCGTCAGCGTCAGGCCGAAGTCCAGGCTGCTGTCGGCGTCGATCTTCCAGTTGCCCTTGGTCTGGATCTGGTTGATGCGGTTCTTCTGGTAGCTGTTGCCGAACACGGAGCCCTGCAGCTCCTGCTTGGTCGGGTCCAGCACCGTGCCCTTGATGCCCAGCACCGGGAACTTGTTGCTGAAGTCGACGAAGGTGTCGCCGCGGTTCATGGACGCGGTGCCCAGCGTGACGGAGGTGCCCAGCGGGTCGTTGGCGCCGGAAGTGGCGGTGGAGTGGTGGGCGTCGAGCTCGAAGTTCAGCGCGTCGTTGGCCTTCCACTTCAGGTTCAGGCCGATCTGCTGGTTCTTGTTCTTGGTCTGGATGCGCGAGGCGCCCATGGCCAGGTCGGCGTTGCCGGCGGGGATCTTCTCGCCGTAGATGATGGGCGAGGAGGGTGTGCCAGTCTGGTATTCGCCGAACTGGCCGCCGTAGTTGAACCAGGCGGAGATGTCGTTGCGACGCTGGCGGAACTTCTGCTCCGACATGACGAAGTCCAGCGTGGCGAGCAGGTCCTTCGTCGGCTTGTACTGCATGACGAGCTGGCCGTTCAGGCGCTCGCGGTGCACGCCGGTGAACGAATAGTTCAGGTTCTGCGGCACGCTGTAGACGGAGTTCGCGACCGGGCGGTTCTTGATGTCGGCGTTCGGTGCCGGCGGCAGGCCGCCCCAGATGGCGTTGGCACCGTCCCAGTTGTTGTCCTTGATGCCGTCGAAGGTCTTCCAGCCGCTGGTGACGTTGGCCTGCGAGTAGCCGGAATCGCGCACCTGGTAGGTGCCCATCAGCGCGATGCCGAAGGTGCCGTCGTTGGTCTGCGTGCTGTAGATGCCGCTGACTTCGGGCGTCAGCTTCTTGCCCTGTTCTTCACCGGGCAGGCGGCGCGCGGAGTCGTCGTTGACCAGCTTCACGCCCACCTGGGCGATGGTGTCGCGCGTGTCCAGCGGGCGCGGCGTGCGCACGTTGATGGTGGCGCCCATGCCGCCCGTGGGGCTGCTGGCGCGGCTGGTCTTGTAGACCTCCAGCGCGGCGACGCCGTCGGCGGCGAGGTTGGAGAAGTCGAACGAGCGCGAGGCCGGCGCACCGCCGTCCACGCTGGAGCCGGGCATCTGGCGGCCGTTGAGCAGCACCAGGTTGAAGTCGGGGCCCATGCCGCGCACGGTAATGCGGGTGCCTTCGCCGTTGGCACGGTCGATGGACACGCCGGAGATGCGGCTCAGCGATTCAGCGAGGTTGGTGTCGGGGAACTTGCCGATGTCCTCGGCCACGATGCCGTCCACCAGGCCGGACGACGAACGCTTCAGGTTGACCGAGGTCTCCAGCGCGCGGCGGATGCCGGTCACGACGACCGTCTCCAGCTGCGTCGTGCTGGCCAGCGCCTGCGGCACTGACGTCGTGGGCGTCGGGCCGGCGTTGGGGTTGCCGCCTTGCGCCATCGCGGCGGCGCCGGCAAACAGCAGGCCGCTGGCAGCAGCCAGGCTGGTGAGGCGGAGGGCTGGGCGGGGTGTTCTCATTCAGTTGTCTCCAGGTGGATCTTTTGATGTGAAAGACTGAAAGCGCTTTCAAGAATACGGGATTGGAAGCGCTTTCAACCTAGGCAACACCCTTGGTCTGCGGCGTGGCGGCAACAGCGCGCCCAGCGGGACCAAGGGAGTTGTTTTGACGCCCTGGCGGCCTGCGAGGGCCGATCCCATCGGCAGATGGGCCGGTCGCCGCGTGGCGGGTCAGGGTCGTTCCGGGTTGAAAAGCGGCTTCTTGAAACGTCTATGAAAGCGCTTTCAAATAATCATGCGGCAGTCCCGTCGGATCAGCCACATGGTTTTCCCCAGCCGAACAACAGTCGGCGGGTGTTCAGCGCGGAAGGCTCAGCGCAGCAGGCGGCGCGTGCTCTCGCGCACGACCAGCTCGGGCGTCTGCAGCTGCGCCTTGGGCGTGCCGCCGTTCAGCATGGCCAGCATGGCCGTGGCGGCCTCGCTGCCGATCTCGTAGACCGACTGGCGCACGGTGGTCAGCGGCGGCATCGTGTAGCGGGCCATGACGACGTCGTCGAAGCCCACCAGGGAGACGTCGTCCGGCACGCGCAGGTTGCGCCGGTGCAGGCCCAGGCAGGCGCCCATGGCCATCTCGTCGTTGGAGACGAACATCGCGGTGAACGACACGGTGCGCTCCAGCAGACGGCTGACGGCCAGCATGCCGCCGGCGGCCGTGAAGTCGCTCTGCACCATCAGGTCCGGGTCCACTGGCAGGCCGGCGGCGGCCATGGCGTCGAGGTAGCCGTCCTGGCGCTCGACGGCGTCGTCGTGCAGCAGGTCGCCGGCGATGAAGGCGATGCGGCGGTGCCCCTGCTCGATGAGGTGCTGCGTGGCCAGGCGAGCGCCCAGCCGGTTGTCGAAGCCGAAGCTGTAGAGCTTGGGGCCCGCCAGCTGCCGGCCCACGACGACGGTGGGCAGGCCGGTGGTGAGCTGCACCAGCTTCTCGTTGGAGAGCCGGCCGGCCAGCACGATGATGCCGTCCACGCGGCGCGACAGCAGCGCCTCGATGGCCTTGCGCTCGTCGTCCTCGTGCCAGTTGCCGGACACGAACAGCGGCACGTAGCCGGCACGTTCGAGCTCGCGCTCGATGCCCAGCAACGCTTCGCCGTAGAACGGGCTGGAGATGATCTGCGTGACGACGCCGATGGACAGCGTGCGCCCGCCGGCCAGGCCGCGCGCCACCGGGTTGGGCTGGAAGCCCAGCTCCTGGATGGCGGCCTGCACGGCGTCCTTCTTGGCCTGGCTGACGGCGGCCGTGCCATTGAGGATGCGCGACACCGTGCTGGGCGACACACCGGCCGCTTCGGCCACCTGTTCCAGCGTGACGACACCGGCCGGGCGGCTTGAAGGCGCTTTCTTGGCGGGGGGCTGCTTGGCGTTCATCGGCGGTGCAAAGAGGTGACCGAGTGTAGGCGGGGCTTCAGCGGCGTTCATCGGGCGTCAGCGCCGCGCGCCGTGAACGCCCCATCGCCGCGTCCAGCACGCGATCTGGGCTAGGTCCGCTCGCTGCGGCCGTCGTGCCTTCACCGCGGGCCGAGCGCCGGGCCGCCCCAAGCCGGCCCGCTCGGGCGATGTGCGAGCGGGGCAACCCCCGCGAGCATCGCCGTCCCCTCGGGGGACCGACTGGTCTTGCGGGCGTTCCGCCCCGCAAGACCAGGCGAGGGGCTCAAAGTTTCGTGAACTTGATCCAGTTCAGATTCCACCCCCCCTGCGCCGCGAACACGCCGACGTTGTAGGTGCCGGCATTGATGTTCACCGTGTGCGACACGGTCTGCCAGTTCTGCCAGCCGCCGGTGTTGGGCACGCCCACCTGGCCCAGCGCGACGCTGCCGGCGTTCAGGTCCAGCGACAGCGTGCCGCCGCCGGTGCTGGCCACGCGGTACTCGACGCGGTAGCTGCCACTGGTGGGGAAGGTTACGCTGTTGTAGGCCATCCAGTCGCCGGTATCGATCCAGCCGACGTTCTGCCCGCCCTCGGCGCAGGCCTCCAGCTGCACGCCGGCCTGCGCGTTGAAGGCCTCGGCCTCGATCTGGCGCGACCACGCCGGCGCGGCCTTGGACACGATGACGGACGTGGCGCGGTCGTTGAACGCCTGGTCCACCAGGCAGCCGGTGTCGGCCGTGCGCGTGACGCTGGCGCCGGTGAAGTTGTCGCCGTCGAACAGCTGCACCTGGTAGCCCGCGTTCACGCGCAGCGACGACAGGTCGTTGTCGCGGATGCCGCGCGCCTGCAGCTGCGCCAGCGTGTAGCTGCCTTCGGGCAGCGCGGCCGCGTAGCCGGCGTAGTTGCAGTCCTGGTAGACGGTCGCAACGCCACCGGACGCCGGCGCATACACGCGCACATAGTCCACATACATCTTGGCCGGCAGCGCCGCGGTGTTGACGTTGAAGCCGGGCCAGTTGCCGCCGATGGCGAAGTTCAGCAGCAGGAAGAAGTCGTTCTGGAACTCGCTGGTGCCGTTGACGCCATTGGCGATGCTGGCCTCGTGGTACTTGGTGCCGTCCACGTACCAGCGGATGGCGTTGGCGTCCCACTCGACGGCGTAGACATGCCAGTCGGTCACGCTGGTGGCGAGGTTGCCGCTGTACTGCGCGTACTGGTTGTTGTGATCCTGCCAGTGGATGGTGCCGTAGACCTTCTGTTCGTCGTTGATCTTCTCCATGATGTCGATCTCGCCCGACGCGGGCCAGCCCACCTGCGGCAGGTTGGCGCCCAGCATCCAGAACGCCGGCCAGGCGCCGAGGAAGCTCGGCAGCTTCATGCGCGCCTCGATGCGGCCGTACTTGAAGGTCTTGAGGCCCTGCGTCTTCATGCGCGCCGACGTGTAGGCCATGCCGCCGAAGTTCTCCCGCTTGGCGGTGATGACCAGCGCGTTGTTCTCGATCGTCGCGTTCTCGCGCCGGTAGTACTGCAGCTCGTTGTTGCCCCAGCCGCCGGCGCCGGTCTCGAACACCCAGCTCGGGCCGATGCTGCCGTTGAACTCGTCGCTCCAGACAAGCTGCCACTGCGCATGCGCGAGCTGCGTGGCAGCCAGCAGCAGCCCGGCCAGGCCGGGGCGGATCAGGGAACGCAGAAATCTCATGGGTGTCTCCTGTGGATGTTGTCGTCACGAGCGCTGAAAGCGCTTTCACATGATGGCGAAAAGCGGGGCCGCGCAACCTAGGCAACACCCTGAGAGTGTTGGAGCTAGGGGGACGGGCGAGGCGTGACGGCTTTCGGGCCGAGCGCCGGGCCGCCCCAAGCCGGCCCGCAAGGGCGATGTGCTCGCGGCTCAACGCCGCGAGCATCGCCGTCCCCTCGGGGGACCGACTGGACTGGCCGGCGTTCAGCACGGCCAGTCCGGGCGAGGGGTCAAGGCAGTGCGTTCAGCGCGTTGCGCACGCCGTTGGAGAAGGCCAGGCCGTCTTTCTTGTCCCAGTTGATGGACCAGGTCATCACGCCGCGCAGCGTCGGGTAGGCGACCGGTGGCTTGATCGCGCCGCATTGCGTCAGCTTGGTCAGGCAGTTCAGCGCCGCGGTGATGGTGGCGACGCTGGCCTGCCCGCTGTTGGCGGACGATGGGCCCGACGGCAACCCGAAGGCGACCTGGTCGGGCCGCAGCCCGCGGAAGGCGTAGGGCCCGGTGCCGTTGTTGGTCGTGAAGCCCTCGATGAGCATGCGGCTGGTGGCCACCAGCATGTCGGCGCTGCCCTCGGCCAGCCCCTGCGTCGCGTACGGCGTGTAGACGGCGCCGTTGTTGTAGTACTGCACGTGCAGCACGTTCAGCTCGTCGCGCAGGCCGTCGATGATGGGCAGGTAGGCGCCCCAGATGCCGCTGTAGGCGACGTAGCCGCCCTGCACGTACGGATGCTCGGGCGCCATCGACAGGTAGAAGCCGCTGCCGATGCGGGCCTTCAGCTGCTTCACGGCCGTCACGAGGTTGGTGATGACCGGCGCGCCGGACTGCACGCCCGCACCACTCTCCAGGTCGATGTCGATGCCGTCGAAGCCGTACTTGCGCAGGATGGCCTCGACGCTGTTGACGAAGTTGGTCACGTGCGTCGCGTTGTTCAGCGTCACCGTGCCGTTCTGGCCGCCGAAGGACAGCACCACCTTCTTCCCCTTGGCGCGCGCCGCGGCGACGTCGGCGATGAAGCGCGCCTCGCCGCCCGAGCCGCCGTCGAGGTTGAACGTGATGTTGCCGTTGCCGCCGTCGTCGGCGAACGCGACGACGATGACGTCATAGGCCGCCGGCACCTCGCTGATCGGGAACGTGGGCCCGGATGGGTTGGTGAAGTTGTGCCAGTAGCCGATGAGCTGGTGCTTGCCGGGGGCCGGCGAAGGCGACGGGCTGGGCGAGGGCGACGGGGACGGTGAAGGGCTGGGGGATGGGCTCGGAGATGGACTCGGTGCCGGGCCGGGGCTGGGTGAGGGGCCCGGTGAGGGCGCACCCGCGCAGCTGCCCTGTGTCGTCCACGGCTGGCCGCTGCCGCCGGGGCCGCTGCTGGTGGCGGGGTCGTTGCCCTGCGTCCACCAGTTGGCCCGGTAGTTGGTGTTGCCCTTGCTGGCGGTCTCGCCGCCGTTGTAGGCCTTGCTGCTGACCCACACGGGCGCACAGCTGCCGCTGGGGGCGGGCGCGGGCGTCGGTGCTGGCGAAGGCGCCGGGGTGGGCTCGGGCGTGGGCGCAGGTGTCGGGGCCGGCGAGGGCGCCGGGCCGGACGTGGCGCCGATGTCGGTCCACAGCGACGCGTTGGTCGGGTTCCAGCCCGTCGACGCATAGTCGGTCTGGTTGACCGTGGCGCGGTAGATGCGGCCGTTGTAGGTGACGACGGTGCCGGCCGTGTAGTAGGTGTCGGCTTGCCATGCGGGGTAGGTCTGGCCGAACGCGGGCGTGGCCAGCAGCAGCGAACCGGCGCTCAGTAGAGAGGCGAGCCAGGGGCTGGCCGCACGCGGCAGGGGAGGGCGCGAAATCATCTGGTGGATCTCCAGGCGAGGGATGAACGGAAGCGCCCCGGCGCAGGGCCGGGGCGGTCGGGGCTCAGTCGAGCGGCGGGATCACTTCCACGGCGCGTTCTGCAGCGCCGGGTCGTCCACCAGGCCGAGCGCACCCGCGGCCTTCTTGCCGATGGCTCCCGGCGACGCCAGCGGCGCGCTGCCGCAGCTGCCGGTGGCCGTCTTCAGCGCCTGCCACAGCATGGCGCCGTCGCGCGGGTTCCTGTTGGCCAGCGTGCTGGTGGTCACCGCGTTGAGGTAGCGCTCCACCGAGTAGGGCTGGTTGATGGTGGCGCCGTAGCTGTTCTGCAGGATGACCGAGCCGGTGCATTGCGCGTCGGCGTTGTTCACGACCAGTTGCCCGCCGGCCCAGCCCTCGGGCGCCGTCTCGAAGCCGATGGACACGATGGTGCTGCTGGGGAACAGCTGGCGGTACTGCTTCCAGGCCGTCACGCCGTCGTAGTGCTCGAAGCGCGCGTCGTAGCTCATGATGTTCACGAGGTTGAACGCGGTCTTCAGCGCCGGGTAGCTGTTGACGAGCTGGCGCTCCAGCCCGGCCTTGCCGCCCCAGTAGCTGACACCCACGCCCGCGCACTGCGAGTCGTTCTGCGTCGCGCCGGTGCAGTCCGCACCGGTGGACCAGGCGGCCACCGACAGGATGCGACCGCCGCCGGCCAGGTCGACGGCCTTGCGCATCGCCTTCACGGCGCCGGCGTAGGCGTCCAGGCCTTCGATCTCGAAGTCCACGTCCAGCCCGTCGAAGCCGACGTCCTTCATGACGTTGGCGAGCGCCGTGATCGTCGGCCCGCTGCCGGCGTGGCCTTCGGCGGACAGCGTGCTCCAGCTGTTGTAGGTGGCGCCGCCCACGGCCAGGATGACCTTGATGTTGCGGGCGTGCAGCACGTCGATGGCGGCCTTGATGTCCGACGGCCGGCCGTTGAAGTTGATGCCGGTGCCCGACCAGTTGTTGGCCGCCATGCCGCCCCACGTGAAGTTGGGCTGCGCGAACGCGGCGACGACGTGCGTGTAGTTGGCCGGGATGCGCGCGAGGTTGCTGGCCTGGAAGACCTGGTTCAGGGTCTTGCCGGTGGCATCGAACCAGTTGTCGCTCCAGCTCGGGTAGTAGACCGTGTAGGCGCGGCCGTTCTGCGTGGCCGACTTGGCGGCGGGGTCGCTGAGGCCGGGCGCCGGGGCCGGGGAGGGGCTGGGGGACGGCGACGGGCTTGGCGACGGACTGGGGCTCGGTGAAGGCGACGTCGTGCAGGCGCCCTGCGACGTCCACGGCTGGCCGCTGCCGGTGGGGCCGCTGCTGGTGGCGGGGTCGTTGCCCTGCGTCCACCAGTTGGCCTTGTAGTTCGTCGAGCCCTTGCTGGCGATGGCGCCGCCGCTGTAGGCCGTGGCGGCCACCCACACGGGCGCACAGCTGCCGCTGGGTGCGGGCGCCGGCGTCGGCGCGGGCGAGGGGGCCGGGGTGGGCGCAGGCGTCGGTGCGGGCGTGGGCGCCGGCGACGGTGACGGCGACGGTGCGGGGCCGCTGGCGGCGCCGATGTCCGTCCACAGCGACGCGTTGGTGGGGTTCCAGCCGGTTGAGGCGTAGTCGGTCTGGTTGACCGTGGCGCGGTACAGCCGGCCCTGGTAGGTCACGACCGTGCCGGCCGTGTAGTAGATGTCGGGGCCCCAGGCCGGGTAGGTCTGGGCGCCGGCGCTCAGCGCGAACGCAGCGGCGGAGATGGCGGCAAGGCGGCGCAGCTGCTGCACCGGGATGCCGAAGGGAGATGGCTTCATGAAAGACGTCCTCGAGTGGCTCGTTGAAACGCGGGCGCCGTCGGGGCGCCCACCGGGCGTGTGGCCTGCCGCTCCGTGCAGGCTCTGCGAGCTGGCTTCAACTGGTATGTATCCAGTTTTCGACATCTGCCACCTCTTGAATACCACTTTGCAAACCAGCGCCGCCGACGTCACCGGTGGAAACCCGGGATCGGGTGACAAAACGTTGCCAGCCTGGCGGGGTTAGGGGGTTGCACGGGCCGCCAGCCTTCGTCGCAAGTTGTCCCAGGGTTTGTCCTGCTGAGGCGTCTGGCGGCTGCGTGCACAATCTTGAAAGCGCTTTCAAACCATGTCTGCAAACGAATCCATTCCCCGCCGCCACCTGCTCGCCGCCGCTTTCGGCGGCGCGTTGGGGGTGGCTGCCAGCCCGGCGCGTGCGGCCCAGGTCGCGCCGCTGACGGTGGCCGCCTTCCCGCTGGTGGACGTCATCGCCAAGGACTTGCTGAAGGGCTGGGCCCAGCGCCACCCCGAGGTGCGCACCCAGGTCATCAGCCGCCAGTACGACGACCACCACACCGCCATGACGACGGCGCTGTCCACGTCCGGCCACCTGCCGGACGTCATCGCGCTGGAGACCAGCTACCTGGGCCGCTTCTCGCTGGGCACCGGGCTGGAGGACCTCTCCGCGCCGGCCTTCGGCGCCGAGCGCTTCCGCGACCGCTTCGTCAGCTTCGCCATCGACACCGCGCGCAACCGCGACGGCCGCATCGTCGCGATGCCCAGCGACATCGGTCCCGGCTCGCTGTTCTACCGCGTGGACCTGCTGGCCCAGGCCGGCCTGAAGGAAGACGACCTGACGCGCTCGTGGGAGAGCTACGTCGAGGCCGGCGCGCAGCTGAAGGCCAGGACCGGCGCCTACCTGATCGGCGACGTGCGGCTGCTGAAGAACATGGTCGTGCGCGGCGGCACGCCGGCGGGCGAGGGGCAGTTCTTCGACAACCAGGGCCGCGCCCAGGTCACGTCGCCGCGCTTCGTGCGCGCGTTCGAGCTGGCCCGCAAGGTGCGCCAGCAGGGGCTGGATGCGCGCGTGGAGGTCTGGCAGAACGACTGGGCCGAGATGCTCAAGCGCGGCCGCCTGGCCACCGAGATGTCCGGCGGCTGGATGGCCGGCCAGATGGCCAACTGGGTGGCGCCCGGCACCGCCGGCAAATGGCGCGTGGCGCAGCTGCCCGAGAACACCTTCTGCTCCTACGGCGGCACCTACTACGCCATCCCGCGCCGCTCGGCGCCCGAGAAGAAGCAGCTTGCCTGGCAGCTGGTGCAGGAGCTGACGATGGACCGCCAGCGCCAGCTCGACGCCTTCCGCTCGCAGGACGCCTTCCCCGCGCTGCTCGCCGCGCAGGACGATGCCTTCTTCGACCAGCCCGTGCCCTTCCTCGGCGGCCAGCACGCCCGTGTGCTGTGGCGCGACGCCGCCCGGCGCATCCCCGTCGTCAAGATGCACAAGCAGCACAAGTTCGCCGACGAGGTCGTCGACGCCGAGCTCGACAACGTGCTCGAGTACGGCAAGCCCATTGCCCAGGCGCTGGAAGACGCCCAGGCGCTTCTCGTCCACCGAGCGAACCGCTGACCATGAGCTTGCGCATTCCTTCCCGCTGGGCGCCGTACCTGCTGGTCAGCCCCTTCCTGATCCTGTTCGCCGTCTTCGGCCTGTTCCCGCTGCTGTTCTCCGCGTGGCTGGCGTTCCAGTCCTGGGAGCCCACCAGCGGCATCGAGGCCATGAAGTTCGTCGGCTTCGACAACTTCGTCTTCGCGCTGACCGACGGCTGGTTCTGGAAGTCGCTGAAAAACACGCTGTGGCTGGCCGTCGCGTCCGGCCTGCCTCAGCACCTCGTCGCGCTGCCGCTGGCCGTGTTCCTGCACCAGGCCTTCGGCCGCTGGCGCGGGCTGTTCTCGGGCGCCTACTTCCTGCCCTACATCACGTCCACCGTCGCCATCGCGATGCTGGCCGGCTCGCTGTTCTCCACCGACTACGGCCTCATCAACCAGGCGCTGCATGCGCTGTTCGGCACCGACAACATCAACTGGATGCGCTCGCCCGACGCCATCAAGCCGGCCGTCGCGATGGTGGTGTTCTGGCGCTACGTCGGCTTCAACCTCGTGCTGTACCTGGCCGCGCTGCAGACCATCCCGCACGACCTCTACCAGGCCGCCAAGCTCGACGGTGCCGGCCCGTGGCAGCAGTTCCTGCGCATCACGCTGCCGGGCCTCAAGCCCATGATCCTGTTCGGCGTCACGCTGTCCATCATCGGCGGGCTGCAGCTGTTCGAGGAGCCCTTCATCCTGACCAACGGCAAGGGCGGCGCCGACCAGTCCGCGATGACGGTGGCCATGTACCTGTACCGCCTGGCGTTCGACTTCAGCGACTTCGGCGGCGCCAGCGCGCTGGCCTGGCTGATGTTCGGCCTCATCGCGCTGCTGACCTGGCTGACGAACAAGGCGTTCGCGGATCGGCAGGTGGCCGCATGAACCGCACACCCAAGCTGCTGGCCTACGCCATCGTCGGCATCGGCGCGCTGTTCATGCTGGCGCCGTTCTATTTCATGTTCGTGTTCGCCACGCAGTCGCGCACCGACATCTTCAACGTGCCGCCGCCGCTGTTCTTCAGCGGTGAGCTGATGAACAACCTCCAGGTGCTCACCACGCGGCTGCCGTTCTGGAAGAACGTCGGCTGGAGCCTGTACGTGGGCCTGATGTCCACGGGCCTGACGCTGCTGTTCTGCTCCATGGCCGGCTACGCGTTCGCGCTGCTGGAGTTCCGCTTCAAGAAGGCGCTGTTCGCGCTCGTCATGGCGACGTTGATGGTGCCGTCGTTCATGAACATGATCCCCAGCTTCATGGTCATGGATGCGCTGGGCTGGATCGACACCCACCGCGCGCTGTACCTGCCCGGTGCGGCCAGCGCGTTCGGCATCTTCCTGATGCGCCAGTTCGCGGCCAGCACCGTGCCCAAGGAGTTGCTCAGCGCCGCCCGCATCGACGGCGCCAGCGAGCTGGGCATCTACTGGCGCATCGCGCTGCCGCTGATGAAGCCCGCACTGGGCACGCTGGGCCTCATCACGTTCATCAGTTCATGGAACAACTTCATGAACCCGCTCATCGTCATGCGCAGCGCCGAGAACTACACGCTGCCGCTGGCGCTGCGCAGCCTGTTCAGCACCACCAGCACCGAATGGGGCGCGCTGATGGCGGGCTCCGCCATTGCCACGCTGCCGCTCATCGTGCTGTTCGTCATCTCGTCGCGGCAACTGATCGCGGGCCTCACCGCCGGCGCCGTCAAGTAAGTAAAGCAAGAAGAACCCTGCTCATGTCCCAAGCCCTCCTGCACCGCCAGTTCCCGCCCGATTTCGTCTGGGGCGTCGCCACCAGCAGCTTCCAGATCGAGGGCGCGGCCCATGAAGACGGCAAGGGCGAATCCATCTGGGACCGCTTCTGCCAGCAGCCCGGCGCCATCGCCGACGCCAGCAACGGCGAGGTCGCCTGCGACCACTTCCACCGCCTCGAAGAAGACCTCGACCTCATCGCGTCGCTGGGCGTCAACGCCTACCGCTTCTCCATCGCCTGGCCGCGCGTGCAGGCGCTGGGCCACGGCGAGTTCAACCCCAAGGGCCTGGACTTCTACGAGCGCCTCGTCGACGGCCTGAAGCAGCGCGGCATCCAGGCCTGGGCCACGCTGAACCACTGGGACCTGCCGCAAGGCCTGCAGGACCGCGGCGGCTGGAACGACCGCGACACGGTGCACCGCTTCGTCGACTACGCCCGCCACGTGCAGGCCCGCCTGGGCGACCGCCTCGACGGCCTCACCACGCACAACGAGCCCTGGGTCGTCGCCACGCTGGGCAACGACAAGGGCATCTTTGCGCCCGGCCTCAAGAGCCGCAAGATCGCCGCGCAGGTGTCGCACCACCTGCTGCTCAGCCACGGCCTGGCGCTGCAGGCGTTGCGGGCCGATGGCGCGAGCGCCAAGCTGGGCATCGTGCTGAACCTGTCGTCCACCGTGCCGGCCACGGCCATGCCGGCCGACGTGGCCGCCGCGAAGCTGGCCGATTCGCACAGTCGCCGCTGGTATGCCGACCCGCTGTTCAAGGGCGCCTACCCCGAGGACGCGCTGGCCGACCTGGGCGCCGACGCGCCGGTCGTGCAGGCCGGCGACATGGCGGCCATCCAGCAGCCCATGGACTACCTGGGCGTCAACTACTACACCCGCTCCGTCATCGCCGCCAGCGGCGAGGAATGGAACGCCAAGGGCCGTGGCCTGCCGGTGTCGGACATGGACTGGGAGATCTACCCCGATGGCCTGACCGACCTGCTGGTGCTGCTGAAGAACGACTACGCCAATCTGCCGCCCGTCTACATCACCGAGAACGGTGGCGCCTTCAAGGACGACGCTGTCGTGCTGGGCCGCGTGCAGGACGATGACCGCGTGGCCTACCTGCAGACCCACATCGCCGCCGTCGCCAGCGCGCTGCAGCAGGGCGTGCCCATGGCCGGCTACATGGTCTGGAGCCTGATGGACAACTTCGAGTGGGCCAGCGGCTACCTGAAGCGCTTCGGCATCGTGCATGTCGACTACGGCACGCAGGTCCGCACGCCCAAGGCCAGCGCCGACTGGTACCGCGACTTCCTGCGCGCCTGCAAGGGCTGACGGCACAACGACAACACCTGGAGACAACCCGATGACCCCCATGACCCCGTCGCCGCGCGCCTGGCGCCGCTTCCTGCCTGCCGTCGCCTTTGCACTGACCGCCTGCGGCGGCGGTGGCGGCTCGGCCACCGCCGCGACACCGGCCACGCCGGCAGCTGCCACGCCCGCGCCGTCCAACCGCTGGACGCTGGTGTGGAGCGACGAGTTCAACGGCGCGGCGGGCACCGTGCCGGACGCCAAGACCTGGAACTACGACCTCGGCAACGCCGAGAACAGCGGCTGGGGCAACCACGAGCACCAGTACTACACGTCGAACGCGCGCAACGCGCAGACCGACGGCAGCGGCATGCTGGTCATCACCGCCGAGAAGGCCACCAACCCCGGCCCCTGCTGGCACGGCAAGCCCTGCGACTACACGTCGGCCCGCATCCACACCAGCGGCAAGGTCGGCTTCACCTACGGCAAGGTCGAGGCGCGCATGAAGCTGCCCACCGGCAAGGGCGTCTGGCCGGCGTTCTGGGCGCTGGGCGCCGACATCGCCACCAACCCGTGGCCCAAGTCGGGCGAGATCGACATCATGGAGTTCGTGCCGCAGACGCCCAGCTCGGTCTACGGCACGCTGCACGGCCCCGGCTACTCGGGCGCGCAGGGCATCGGCAAGCCGTTGGACCTCGGCGCGCCGGTGGTCGACGACTTCCACACCTACACCATCATCAAGCGGCCCAACGAGATCGTCTGGTACGTCGACGGCAAGGAGTTCCACCGCCTCTCGCCCGACAAGCTGCCGGCCGGCGGCAGCTGGGTGTTCGAGAAGCCCTTCTTCGTCATCCTCAACCTCGCCATCGGCGGCGACTGGCCCGGCGCGCCCGACGCCACGACGCCGGCCGCGTCGCGCATGCTGGTCGACTGGGTACGCATCTACAAAGAGGACTGAGCCCCGGGGCCGCCGCGCGCCGGGCCACCGCGGGCACCGGCGTGCCGGCATTCCGGCGCCCGCTTTGCTGCCCACCATGCATCGTCTGCTCCTGACCCTGACTCTCGTCGCCGGCCTGCTCGGCGCCCCGACGGCCCGTGCCGAGGACGTGAAGCTGCCCTTCGGCACGCTGTCGGCGCCGGACGGCGTCACCGCCGTGAACCGCGAGGAGAAGCCCGACAAGGCCGGCCGTCCGGCCGGCATGGCGATCTACTCGCGCACCAAGGACCCCAAGGCCGTGTTCATCCTAGTGTGGAACTACGCCGAGCCCGACCCGGCCCGGCCGTACGACCCGCTGGACGGCGCCGTCAAGATCGGCAACCCCTTCGACAAGGCGCTGACCCGCGACGCCGCCAAGCCGGTGCAGGTGGGCGGTGTGGACGGCGGCCGCTACGACGGCCTGCTGCCCAACGGCCAGCGCGCCGTCAGCTATGTCGCCGTCAAGGAAGGCCATCGCCTCGTCGTGCTGATGAAGGCCCCGGCGGAGAGCCCGTACACGGAGCTCACGGACCGGTTCGCCCGCAGCGTCGAAGGCTTCGTCTGGCAGGTGCCGGCGCCCTGACGTCGCACGCGCCGGGCCAGGGATAGCCCGGGCCCCCGCGGCGGCGCCATGCGGGCATGCTCGCGCCCTTTCGTCTTCCGGACCTGCCTCATGCGTCGCCTGCTTGCCACCCTGGCCCTGTGCACCAGCCTGCTCCCCGCCCACGCCGAGGGCGTGAAGACGCCGTGCGGCAGCTTCATCGCGCCGGACGGCCTGCAGGTGCTGGACCGCGACGACAAGCCCGATGCCAAGACCGGCAAGCCGTCGGGCATGGTGGTGTTTTCGCGCGCCAACGACCTGCCGCGCGCCGTCTTCATCGTCGTCTGCAGCTACGTCGAGCCCGACGCTGCCAAGCCCTTCGACGCGCAGGATGCCGCCGTGCGCATGGGCAACCCGTTCGACCGCAAGCTCACGCGCGACGCCGCGAAGCCGCAGGTCGTCGGCGGCGTGGACGGCGCGCGCTTCGAGGGCACGCTGCCCAACGGGCTGCGCGCCATCAGCTACACCGCCGACAAGGGCGGCTACCGCCTCGTCGTGCTGCTCAAGGGGCCGGCCAACAGCCCCTACAAGGAGCTGGCGGACCAGTTCGCCAAGGGCATCGAGGGCTTCGCCTGGGCGCTGCCGGCGGCGGACGGCGCCGCCTCCGCGCCGCAGTGAGCCGCGGCGCGGACGGTGCTGCCGCTCAGACGCCGTCCAGCCGCACCTGCACGCCGTCGGCCGTGTAGGTGGTGGTGACCTTGCTGAAGCCGCTGACGCTGACCTGTGCGAAGCGGCCGCCGCGGCGCGCACCGGTGCTCAGCACGGTCAGCGTGTCGCCCACGGCGGGCTTGTAGCCCGGTGCGAACGCGATGCTCAGCGAGCCGTCGACGATGACCGCGTTGCCGCCCACCTTCAGGCCGCCGCTGGTGGCGCTGCCCATCAGCAGTTGCAGCGTGCCGCTGGCCTGCGTGAACGCGCCGGCGATCTGCACCACGCCCGGCGCGGCGATCTCCAGCGTGCCGCCCTTCACGTAGACGTCGCCGCTGCCGAAGGCGGTGGCCGAGTCGGCCGCCAGCGTGCCGGCCGCCACGACCGTGCCGCCGCTGTAGGTGTTGGCGCCGGCCAGCCGCAGCGTGCCGCTGCCCAGCTTGCTGAGCCGGCCCTTGCCGGCGATGTCGTTGCGCCAGCTGTCGCGCGCCGAGAAGCCGCCCTGGGTCGCGTCCATCGTCACGGCCACGTCGCCGTTGAAGGCGCCGTAGCCATCGGCCGCGGCGAACAGGTTCAGCCGGCCCCAGCCCTCGGCGTCGCCGCCCAGCGCGTCGCCGGAGTCCAGCGCGGTGGTCTTCAGCACCACGCGGCGCTGCTCGGCGCTGAGGTAGGGCAGGCGCGTCTCCAGCAGCACCTCGGCGCCCTTGGGTACGCTGGGCGCCACGCCGGTGGCGCTCACGCGCGGCAGGCCGTAGCTCAGGCGCTGCAGGTAGGCCGTCCTGTTGGCGGCGCGGTCGGCGAAGCGGTCGTGGTCGGGGTTGGCGGTGTCGGTCGTCTTGACCGTGTGGGCGTAGGTGTTCAGCGTGTTGAAGTCGCTCGCGCCGGCCTGCTTCGTCAGGTAGGCCTGGGCCTGCTGGTAGGCCGCGGTCTTCACGGCGGGCGTGTAGTAGGCGGCGCTGTTCAGGCTGTAGGCGACGACGGCGGTGGCGTGCACGCGGCCGCCCATCACGTCCAGCGGCGAGTGCATGCCGGCCAGGATGCGGTTCTCGCCCATCTCCATCGCCCGCGTGACCAGCTCCTGGTAGCGCTGCGGCACCAGGTACGCCATCGCCAGCGTGTTGCGCCAGGCCTCGGCCGTGTGGCCGCTGGGGAAGCCGCCGTCGGTGGTGGGCGTGCCGCTCTTGGCCGATTCCAGCGCCGGCACCACCTTCACGTCGGTGCTCCAGCGCCACGGGCGCGCGTACTTGTAGAAGCGCTTGGCCGGCTCGGTGGAGCCGTCGGCGATGTTGCCGATGAAATCCACCGCCAGGCCCAGGTTGGCGTTGGCCGTGCCGCCCACGCCGAGGTTGTTGCCGCCGTCGTTGACGGCCGCGGCCAGCGGCTGGTTGGCGTCCAGCGCGGCGATGGTGGAGGTCTGCTGCGCGCCGGTGCGCCAGAAGCTGGTCAGCGGACCCAGGCCGTCGGTCACGCTGTAGCCCTTGCCGCGGCGGTCGTCCAGGTAGGCGGCCAGCGCCTGTGCGGCGGTGCGCGCCTGCGTGGCCGTCTTCACGTAACCGATGTTGGCCGTGTGCACGGCCGCGCTCTTGACGAGGCCGTCGGTCGCGTCGCCCGGCACGCCGCTCCACGGCGACGGCGTGACCGCCGCACAGCCGTTGGCCGCGGCCAGCGTGACGCCGGCGTCCACCTTCGCGGAGGACGGCGTCCACACGTCCAGGAAGCCCTGCAGCACGCGCACGCCGGCGTTGGTCTCCAGCGTCACCTGGCAGGGGTTGTTGCGCTGGTTGCTGACGCCGGTGTCGACGTAGGCCACCGTGGCCGGCAGCGGCGCGCTGTCGGTGCTGCCGAGGCCGGTAGGTTCGGCCGCGGCGGCGACGACGGGTTCGGCGTCATCGCCGCTGCCGCAGGCCGCGAGGGCCAGCGTGGCCGCGACGGCAAGGCTGATGGCATGGAGACGGGACAGGGGCAGGGGGCGCATGGAAGAGATCCGGGGGACTGCAAAAAGCCCGGGATTCTTCGAAGTGCGGGTGACGGTGCCGTGTCACCCGGCGGCGCCGCCGGTTTCGCTCAACTTCTTGAGCGTTTGCGCGGCCGCGCCGTCACTCGCGCCGGAAGGCGATGTCCACGTCCACCGTGCGCGGCTGCGGCAGCGGCGCGAACTGCCACTGCAGCACGGCGCCGGTGGCCGCGCTGGCCAGCCGGCGCGGCGCGTCGGCCAGCACGTCGGCCTTGCTGACGTGGCCGTTGGCTTCCACCGTGAAGCGCACCGTCACCGTGCGCGAGCCGGTCACCAGCAGCGACTGGGCCGTGGTCGACAGCACCGGCGCCACGTAGCGCTGCAGCTGCAGCGGCACCTCGTCGGCATCGTCGGCCTCGGCTTCCGGCTCGGCCGCCGGCGGCGTGGGCATGGGGGCGCTGCTGGCCGGGGCGGCGAACGGCGCGGCGGCGGGCTCGGGCTGCGGCGTGGCGGCGGGCTCGGGGGCCGCCACCAGCGCCGCGGCCGGCGCCGCCGGTGCGGTGCCGCCGGGGGTGTCGGCCCGCGCCGTGGCCACCGGCCGCGGTGCGGCGTGCGGCACAGGCGCGGCGGCGGCCGCGGGTGGGGCAGGCTTGCGCGGCTTGTCGGCCGCGTCGGCCGGCTTGGCCTTCACCGTCTGGAACTTGATGAAGCTGAGCACCTTCTCGGCGTCGCGGCGGGCCCGCTCGGCGTCGGTGAGGGGCGGCGTCTGGGCGGCGCTCAGCAGCGGCAGGGTCAGGCTCAGGGCGGTCAGCAAACGGGACAGTCGGGCGGACAGGGGCATGAACGAGGCGGCGGGAACGGGGTCAGCAGGGTATGCAAGAGCCATTCCACCAGATGTCCGTGACGGCCGCCCGCGCTGTCACGTCTCGATACGATCGCCCGCCGCATCGAACCACAGCGCCTTGGCCGCGTCGAAGCCGAAGCGCACGCTGGCGCCGTCGGCCACCTCGGGCTGGCCCGGCAGCACGGCCGACACGGTGACCCCGGCGCTGGCCATCCAGACGACGTGCTGGTTGCCCAGCGGCTCGACGAGCTGGATCTGCGCGGCGAAGGGCTGGTCGGCGCCCAGCTTCACGTTCTCGGGCCGCACGGCCAGCGTCAGCGCCTCGCCCTGCGGGCGCGAGGCCAGCGCCGCCGGCAGCGGCACGGTGAGTGCGGGCGACACGAACAGCCCGCCTTCGCCCACCTGGCCGTCGAGGCGGTTGATGGACGGCGAGCCGACGAAGCCGGCCACGCGCAGGTTCTTCGGCCGGTCGTAGACCTCGGCCGGCGTGCCCACCTGCTGGATGACGCCCTGGTGCATGACGACGATGCGCGTGGCCAGCGTCATCGCCTCCACCTGGTCGTGCGTCACGTAGATCATCGTGTTGCCCAGGCGCTGGTGCAGCGTCTTCAGCTCGCGGCGCAGGTCGGTGCGCAGCTTGGCGTCGAGGTTGGACAGCGGCTCGTCCAGCAGCAGCACCTTGGCCTCGCGCACGACGGCCCGGCCGATGGCCACGCGCTGGCGCTGGCCGCCAGACAGCTGGCCCGGCCGGCGCTCCAGCAAGGGGCCCAGCTGCAGCATGTCGGCCGCGGCGGCCACGCGCTTCTCCAGCTCGGCCTTGGGCGTCTTGGCCATCTTCAGCGGGAAGGCGAGGTTCTCCTTCACCGTCATCGTCGGGTACAGCGCGTAGCTCTGGAACACCATGCCCACACCGCGCTGGCTGGGCTCGGCATGCGTGGCGTCCTGCTCGCCGATGTGGATGCTGCCGCCGCTGACCGGGTTCAGGCCCGCGATGGTGTGCAGCAGCGTGCTCTTGCCGCAGCCCGACGGGCCCAGCAGCACGAGGAACTCGCCGCTGTGGACGTCGAGGTCGAGGCCTTTGATGACCTCGTGGTTGCCGAAGCGGATGCTGAGGTCCTGGATGTGAACGCGGGTCAAGGGGGTCTCCTGTTCTGCAAGATCTTGGTGATCGTCTGTTGTGCGGCCGGGGCGGCAATGTCGCGGTTCCAGTAGTCGCTGACGGCACGTTCGAGCGCCGTCAGCTGCTCGGGCGCCAGCAGCATCTCGGTGTTGCCCACCAGCCGGCCAGCGTCGCGCAGCGCGGCCGCACCGAGCTGGGCGCAGGCGTCGAGCGTGCGGGTGTCGAGGTCGGTGCGCACCGGCACCGATCCCTTGCGGGCGCTGAAGGCCAGCTGCGTGGCCGCCGCGGTGGCCACGCGGGCCAGCAGGCGCTGCGCGGGCAGCGCGGCGCCGTCCCGGTCCTTCGGGAACACCAGCACGTCGCCGTCGACGATGTAGGGCGCCCTGGCGCTCAGGCCAGGCGTGCAGCCGTAGTCGCGGCCGGGCTGCTGGCCGGCGGCGGTGAACTCGCCCTTGGCCCAGTCGCCCATGAAGCCGAAGCCGGCGCGGCCGCTGGTCAGCAGCGCCGTGGTGTCGTTCCAGCTGCGGCCCGGCGAGCCGGCGTCCACGTAGCGGCGCAGCTTCTTGTAGGCGACGAGCACCTGGCGCAGCGCATCGCCCTGCAGCGCGGCGGGGTCGCGCTCGCGCAGCACGGCCAGGTACAGCTCGCGGCCGCCCTGGTTGGCGAGGATGGCGGTGAACAGGTTCAGGTCCTGCCAGGGCTGGCCGCCGTGCGCCAGCGGCACCAGGCCGGCGGCCTGCAGCCGGTCCAGCGCGGCGAACAGCTCGTCCATGCTGCGGGGTTCCTGCTTCACGCCGGCCTTGGCCAGCGCGGCCTTGGAACTCCACAGCCAGGCCGGCATGTGGATGCTCAGCGGCACCGCGTAGAGGTGGCCGTCCACGCGCACGGCGTCCAGCAGCAGCGCGGGCAGCGTGTCGGCCCAGCGGCCTTCGCGGGCCAGGTCGTCCAGCGGGGTCAGCCGCCCCTGGCGGGCCAGCTGGCGGAAGGTCTGCGACGCGTTGAACTGCGCCGCCGTCGGCGGGTTGCCGGCCTGGATGCGCTCCAGCACCACGGCGCGCGCCTGCTCGGACGCGACGACGGCCAGGTCGCGCCACTGGCCGCCGGCGGCACGGTAGGCGTCGGCCAGCGCATGCATGGCGGCGGTCTCGCCGGGCGAGGTCCACCAGTGCACGACGTCCGCGGGCGGCCCGGCCAGCGCGGCCACGGGCAGCCAGGCCAGTGTCAGGGCGCAGGTGCGGAGCATGCCGTCATCATTACCGTTAATTAAGAAACTTAATATCGTATTAACCATGAGGCCCGGCGACGCTAAAGTCTGCGTCCCATGAACCTGCTGCTCGCCGAAGACGACACCCTGCTGGCCGATGCGCTGCAGCAGCAGTTGCTGAACGCCGGCTTCAAGGTCGAGTGGGCCGAGAACGGCGCCGTGGCGGAGTACCTGCTGAAGAAGCAGGACTTCGACGTCGCCGTGCTGGATCTGGGCCTGCCGCTGGTGGACGGCCTGACCGTGCTGAAGCGCGTGCGCGACGCGGGCCGCGCATTGCCCATCCTCGTGCTGACGGCGCTGGACGCGCTGGAGCACCGCGTCGCCGGGCTGCAGGCCGGCGCCGACGACTACCTGACCAAGCCCTTCGACTTCCCCGAGCTGGAGGCCCGCCTGCACGCGCTGATGCGCCGCGGCCGGCCTGCCGGTGCGGCCCAGCAGCTGCGCGGCCTGACGCTGGACCGCACCGCGCGCCGCGCCAGCGTCGCCGGCGAGGCCGTGGAGCTGAGCCCGCGCGAGTGGACGCTGCTGGACCTGCTCGTCACCGAGCGCGACCGCGTCGTCACCAAGGCGCAGATCGTTGCCGCCTGGGGCGCCGACGAAGGTGGCTCCATCGAGGTCTACATCCACCGCCTGCGCAAGAAGCTCGAAGGCTCGGGCCTCGCCGTGCGCACCGTGCGCGGCCTGGGCTATCTGCTGGAAGCCACGGCGTCGCCCCCGTGAGCGCGTCCACCGGCCGGTCGCTGCACCGGCAGCTGCTGCTGTGGCTGCTGCTGCCGCAGATCGTGCTGTGGCTGGTGGCGGCCTTCGGCGCCTACCGCGTGGCCAGCCGGCATGCCGACGAGCTGGTGGACGCCAGCCTGCTGCAGGCCGCCCGCGCGCTGGCGCGGCAGATCCGCCCCACGGCCAGCGGCCTGTTCGTGGACCTGCCGCGCTCGGCGCAGGACATCCTGGCCGCCGACCCCGAGGACCGCGTGATGTACATGGTCAGCTCGCCGCCGGGCCAGCTGCTGCTGGGCGACGCGCGCATGCCGGCGCCGCCGGGCGCGCCGGCGCTGGGCGAGCCGGTGTTCTTCGACACCGCCGTGCCCGAGCCCATGCGCGTCGTGTCGCTGGACCTGCGCCTGAGCGCCGCCGGCGCGCCCGAGCAGGCGCTGCGCGTGCAGCTGGCCCGCTCCAGCAAGCCGCGCGACCTGCTTGCGCGGCGCATGCTGCTGGACACCGCGCTGCCGCTGTCGCTGCTGATCGCGCTGATGAGCATGGGCGTGTGGGCCGGCATCCGCCGCGGGCTGCAGCCGCTGGCCGAACTGCAGCAGCAGATGGAAGGCCGCCGCGCCGACGCGCTGGACCCGGTGGAGCTGCAGGCCGCGCCGCCCGAGGTGGGCGCGCTGGCCGGCGCCGTCAACGAGCTGCTGGGCCAGGTGCAGCACAGCCTGGCCACGCAGCGCCGCTTCATCAGCGACGCGGCCCACCAACTGCGCACGCCGCTGGCGGGCCTGAAGAGCCAGACCGAGCTGGCGCTGGCCGCAACGACTGACCCCGCGCTGCGCCAGCGTTTGCAGCGCGTGCACGAGAGCGCCGTGCGCGGCGCGCGGCTGGTGTCGCAGCTGCTGGTGCTGGCGCGCGCCGAACCCGAGGCCGTGGCGGCGCAGGGCTGGGCCGCGGTGGACTGCGGCGAACTCGTCCGCGAGGTGGTGGCCGAGTGGGTGCCGCGCGCGCTGGCCGCCGGCAGCGACCTGGGCGTGGACCTGCCGGTCGAGCCCGTGAAGGTGCAGGGCGTGGCGCTGCTGTTGCGCGAAGCCCTCGTCAATCTGGTGGACAACGCCATCCGCTACGCCGGGCCGGGCGCCATCCTCACCGTGCGCCTGCGTCGCGCCGATGCAGACGTGTGGATCGACGTCGAAGACAACGGCCCCGGCCTCTCACCCGACCTGCGCGAGCGCGTGTTCGAACGCTTCGTGCGCGGCGCGACCACCGGCGAGGGCTGCGGCCTGGGCCTGGCCATCGTGCGCGAAATCGCCGAGCGCCACGGTGGCAGCGCGCAACTGCTGCCGGCGGCGCCGCGAGGGTGCATTGCGAGGCTGACGCTGCCGATTCAGGCGTAGCCGTCGAACCCGTCGACCAGCCGCTGGCGCAGCCGCGGCTCGTCCAGCGCCTGCAGCCACCAGGCCAGCGCGCGGCCGTCACCGGCCCGCCAGCCGACGTACAGCGTGTTGGGCTCGCGCGGCACGGCCACGGCCTTCTCCACCAGTTCGCCGCGCGCCAGCAGCGAGGCCACGCGGGCCGCCGGCAGCCAGCCCACGCCCAGGCCGGCGCGCTGCGCGGCGATCTTGGCGGCCATGCTGGGCACGGCCAGCGTGGGCTGGCCGGCGCCGTGGCCGTAGGCGCGGCCGTCGCCGCGGCGCGATGAGTCCGCGACGACGACGGCGCGGTGGGCGCCCATCTGCTCGGCGGTCAGCGCGCCCTTGGCCGTGGCCAGCGGGTGGCGCGGCGACACGGCGTAGACCCAGTCCATGCGCCCCAGCTCGCGCCACTGAACACCCAGGCCCGCGGGCGGCTCGTTGGTGGCGCCGATGACGAGGTCGGCCCGGTCGTCGGCCAGCGCCTCCCAGGTGCCGCCCAGCACCTCGTGCGTGACGCGCAGCCCGACGCCCGAGCCCAGCGCGTCGAAGTCCTGGATGATGGGCAGCAGCGTGTCGAACTCGATGACCTCGTCGGTGACGAGGGACAGCCTGTCCTCCCAGCCCTTGGCCACCTGCGTGACGCGGCGCGTGAGGCGCTGCATGTCGTCGCGCAGCCGCATGGCCTCGCGCACCAGCAGGCTGCCGGCGGGCGTGAGCTGCAGCCGGTAGCGGCGGCGGTCGAACAGCAGCGCGTCGAAGCGGCCCTCGATCTGGCGCAGCGTGTACGACACGCTGGACGGCGCCTTGCCCAGGCTGGCCGCGGCGCGCGTGAGGCTGCCGCTCTCGCGGATGGCCTCCATCAGCTGGATCTCGTCGTCACTGAGCATGTTCGAAAGCCTTGCACGAGTCGGCCAGCGCGGCCGGACGTCAAAAGAGGGGCCGAAGTCGAGTATCGAGTCCACGGCAAACAAGCCGCTCAACCTCCGACTCAAAGGAAACCATCATGTCCACCCGCTTCACCCAAAAGACCGTCCTCGTCACCGGCGGCACTTCCGGCATCGGCCTGGCCGCCGCCCGCGCCTTCAAGGCCGAGGGCGCCCACGTCATCGTCACCGCCCGCCCGGGCAAGGCGCATGAGGCCCACATTGCCGAAGGCTTCGAGCTGGTACAGCTGGACGCGGCCGACGTGCTCGGCGCCCGCGCGCTGGGTGCTCACCTCGCCGCCGCCGGCCGCACGCTGGACGCCGTGTTCGTCAATGCCGGCATGGCCGAGTTCGCGTCGCTGGCCGACGCCAGCGAAGACCTGTGGGACCGCACCTTCGACACCAACGCCAAGGGCGCGTTCTTCCTGATCCAGGCGCTGCGCCCGGTGCTGGCGCGCGGCGCGTCCATCGTGCTGAACGGCTCCATCAACGCCCGCATCGGCATGCCCAACTCGGCCATCTACGCCGCCAGCAAGGCCGCGCTGATCTCGCTGGCCAAGACGCTGTCGGCCGAGCTGCTGCCGCAGGGTGCGCGCGTCAACGTCATCAGCCCGGGGCCGGTCAGCACGCCGCTGTACGGCAAGCTGGGTTTCGACGACGAGACGCTGAAGCAGGTCGCGGCGCAAATCCAGAGCCAGATCCCGCTGGGCCGTTTCGGCACGCCGGAGGAGGTGGCGTCTACCGTGCTGCACCTCAGCGCGTCGGAGTCGGCCTTCATCGTCGGCACGGAGGTCATTGTTGACGGCGGCATGAGCCAACTCTGAGCTTGAGACAATCGCGGTTCTGCCTGAACCGCGATTGCCATGACCACCCGTACCGTCTTCGGCGCCTGCCCCCACGACTGCCCCGACACCTGCGCGCTGCAGGTCACCGTCGAGAACGAACGCGTCATCAAGGTGCAGGGCCGCGCCGAGCACGCCAACACGCACGGCGCGCTGTGCACCAAGGTGTCGCGCTATGCCGAGCGCACGTATCACGCCGAGCGCGTGCTGCACCCGCTCAAGCGCGTCAGCAAGAAGACCGAGGCGCCGGCCTTCGTGCAGGTCACGTGGGCCGAGGCGCTGGCCGACATCGCCGCCCGTCTGAAGGCGGTGAAGGACCCGCAGTGCATCCAGCCCTACAGCTACGCCGGCACCATGGGCCTGCTGCAGGGTGAAGCGATGGCCGGGCGCCTGTGGAACGCGCTGGGCGCCGCACGGCTGGACCGCACGATCTGCGCCTCCGCCGGCGGCGCCGGCCTGGCGGCCACCTACGGCCACAAGCTGGGCATGCACACGCGCCACTTCGCCGGCGCCAAGCTGATCGTCATCTGGGGCAGCAACTCCATCGCGTCCAACCTGCATTTCTGGACCTACGCCAACCAGGCCAAGCGCGACGGCGCCAAGCTCATCTGCATCGACCCGCGCAAGACCGAGACGGCCGACAAATGCCACCAGCACATCGCCGTGCTGCCCGGCACCGACGGCGCGCTGGCACTGGGCGTGATGCACGAGCTGATCGCCCACGGCTGGCTGGACCAGGCCTACATCGACGCCCATGTCGACGGCTGGGACGAGCTGCGTGAGAAGGCGCTGGCCTGGCCGCCGGAGCGCACCGCCGCCGTCTGCGGCATCAGCGCCGATGAGGTGCGGGGCCTGGCGCGCGACTACGGCATCACCACCCCCGCCGCCATCCGCCTGAACTACGGCATGCAGCGCGTGCGCGGTGGCGGCAACGCGGTGCGGCTGGTGGCGATGCTGCCCTGCCTGACCGGTGCGTGGCGGCACGAGAGCGGCGGCCTGCTGCTGTCGGCCTCGGGCTGGTTCGCGCCCTACAAGAACCCGGCGCTGGAGCGGCCGGACCTGCTGGCAGGGCGCACGCCGCGCATGGTCAACATGAGCACCATCGGCGACGCGCTGCTGCAGGCCGACCCGCCCATCGAGGCCCTCGTCGTCTACAACAGCAACCCGGTCGCCGTGGCGCCCGAGTCGCCCAAAGTCGTGGCCGGCTTCCAGCGCGAAGACCTGTTCACGGTGGTGCTGGAGCACTTCATGACCGACACGGCCGACCTGGCCGACTACGTGCTGCCCGCCACCACGCAGCTGGAGCACCTGGACGTGCACACCAGCTACGGCCACACCGACGTGCTGATGAACCAGCCCGCCATTGCCCCGCTGGGCGAGGCCAAGCCCAACACGCAGATCTTCCGCGAGCTGGCCGCCGCGATGGGCCTGACGGACCCCTGCTTTGCCGACACCGACGAGCAACTGGCCGCCCAGGCGTTCACGGCCGACATCGACCTGGACCTGCTGCGCACGCAGGGCTGGCAGCCGCTGCCCATCCCCGAAGCGCCGTTCGCGAACGGGGGGTTCCGCACCCCCAGCGGCCGCGCCAGCGCCGTGGGCGCCGATTACGTGCCCAACTACGAGAGCGCCGCCAGCGCGCCCGAGCTGGCCGCGCGCTACCCGCTGGCCATGATCTCGCCGCCGGCCCGAAACTTCCTGAACAGCAGCTTCGTCAACGTGAAGAGCCTGCGCGACATCGAGCGCGAGCCGCTGATCGAGATGCACGCCGACGACGCCGCCGCGCGTGGCCTGGCCGACGGCGCCCGCGTGGCGGCCTTCAACGACCGCGGCCGCTACGTCGCCACGCTGAAGGTCAGCCCGCGCGCGCGGCCCGGCGTCGTCAACGGCCTGGGCGTGTGGTGGCGCAAGCTGGGCCTGGACGGCACCAACGTCAACGAGGTCACCCACCAGCGCCTGACCGACCTGGGCGAGGCGCCGGCGTTCTACGACTGCCTGGTGCAAGTCGAGGCGGCTTGATCCGCCGCCTGCTGCTGTCGGCCACGCTGCTGGCGCTGACCGGCTGCAGCGCCGTCGGCCACTGGCGCCAGGCCGCCGGCGGGCATCTGGGCATCACGCGCGCGGCGCGGCCGGTGGACGAGTGGCTGGCCGATGCGAAGACGCCGGCCGACCTCGCCGAGCGGCTGCGGCTGTCGCAGCAGATGCGCGACTTCGCCACCGCGCGGCTGGCCCTGCCCGACAACAACAGCTACCGCCGCTACGCCGACCTGGGCCGCGCCGCGGCGGTGTGGAACGTCATCGCCGCGCCCGAGTTCGGCTTCACGCTGAAGACCTGGTGCTATCCCATCATGGGCTGCGCCGGCTACCAGGGCTGGTTCGATCTCGACGCGGCGAGGACGCACGCCGACGCGCTGAAGGCCGAGGGTTGGGAGGTGCAGGTGCAGGCGATCCCGGCCTACTCCACGCTGGGCTGGAGCCGGCTGCTGGGCGGCGACCCGCTGCTGAACACCTTCATCCGCTACCCCGAGGGCGAACTGGCGGCGATGGTCTTCCACGAGCTGGCCCACCAGCGCGTCTACGCCAGCGACGACACCGCCTTCAACGAGGCCTATGCCAGCGCCGTCGAGCTGATCGGCGCGCGCCAGTGGCTGGCGGCCAGGCCCGACGCGCTGGCCGCCTTCGAGGCGGGCCGGGCGCGGCGCGCGGCCTTCCTGGCGCTTGCCCGCGAGGGGCGGGAGCGGCTGCAGCGCGTCTACGACGGCCCCGCCGACGCGCGCGCCGCAGCCAAGGCCGCCGTCATGGCCGAGCTGCGCGAGCGCGCTCCGCGCGAGGTGCCGGGGTACGAGGGCTGGTTCCAGCGCGCCAACAACGCGAGCTTCGCCATCCTGTCGGCCTACAGCGACCTGGTGCCCGCCTTCGAGCGGCTGTTCGAGCGCGAAGGGCGGGACTGGGTGAAGTTCCACGCCGCGGTGGAGCGGCTGGCGGCCCTGCCGCGCGAGCAGCGCCGTGCTAACTTGCGGAGCCCAGAAGGAGGCTCCGATGACCTTGACCCTGCGACGCGTCAAACCCGCTGACGCCGCCGCCATCGCCGAACAGTTTGCCGACCCGGACGTCTTCGGCGGCACGCTGCAGCTGCCTTTCGCCAGCGAGGAGATGTGGACCCAGCGCATCGCCGGCATGAACCCGCCGGCGCCGGGCTCCAACGAGATCGTGCTGACGGCCTGCCTCGACGACAAGCCGGTGGGCCTGGCCGGGCTGCACCCGGTGGGGCCGGCGGTGCGCCGCCGTCACGTGATGGGCCTGGGCATCACCGTCGCCAAGGCCGCGCAGGGGCAGGGCGTGGGCCAGGCGCTGATGACGGCACTGCTGGACTACGCCGACAACTGGGCGCAGATCCTACGCATCGAGCTCACCGTCTATCACGACAACGCGCGCGCCATCCGGCTGTACGAGCGCAACGGCTTCGAGCATGAAGGCCGGCTCAGGGCGGATGCGCTGCGCAACGGGGTCTATGAGGACGTGCTGATGATGGGGAGGCTGCATCCGAGGCAGCCGATGGTGCGTGGTCAGGCGTGATGCTCTGCCCGCACACCGCCCTTTCTTTGCTCACCTTGCGATCCGGATTCAGACGCTCGGGAACAGGCTTGGTTAGAAAGCCTTTGACCGGCCCGCGGTGCTGCACGACTTGAAACGGGATCGACCGTAGGCATTGCTTGTTGTCCGCCGATCGCAGGATCAAGCGCCATTCCATGGCTTCGGCTGCGAATGAGGGGCTTGGCAACGTTACGGAGATCCGGGCCTTGCCTCCGCCATGACGAACTTCGATTCGATCCGGTGGCGCTGAATAGGTCCCTGGTATGTAAAGCAGTTCGCGCCATGTCGACGAGAGATCCCGGAACTCAAAGGTGGCCTCGGGTACTTCGACGTGAAAGCCCTTCTCGCCGCGTGTGCCGGACACAATGAAAGCGTCGCCGTTGTCTGCAAAGGTATTGAGTCGAAGCTCGAACAGTCCTAGGAACTGCTTGCCTTGTCTTGCGCTGGACAACAACACGATATCGTCCGCGGCGAGGTCACAAGGGTCTTCGAGCTGGGGGGACCCGCCGACTACGGTGTTTTCAGTTGCGAGCGCCGGGCCAATGCCAAGCACGGTGATTGCAGCGAGGCTATTCAGCAGCAACATCTACGTCAGGGCAACGCCTGCCCTCGCGCCGCCACATACAGCCGGTACCACTCCTCTCGGCTCAGCTGAATCTTCACGGCGTCGCCGCACGCCCGGATGCGCTCCGCATTCCCGCTGCCGATGACCGGCTGGATGCCCGCCGGGTGGCGCAGCAGCCAGGCCAGCAGCACGGCACCGGCCGTCGTCGCGTGGGTCTCGGCAATCTCGTGCACAACCTTGGCCGCGGCCGATGCCGCCGGATCGTTGAACCGCCCCTGCGCCAGCGATCCCCAGGCCTGCAGCTGCACGCCGTGCTGCTGCGCGTACTCCAGCGTGCCGGCCCAGGCCATCGCGCCGGGGCGGGCGGCGGCCTGCGGGTCGTTGAAGGTGGTGCCGGCGTCGATGAAGTCCAGCTTGGCCAGGCTCATCTCCAGCTGGTTGGCCACCAGCGGTTCGGCAAGTGCCGATTGCAGCCAGCGCATCTGCCCGGCGTGCATGTTGGACACGCCCAGGTGCCCCACCTTGCCGGCGGCCTTCAAGCGGCCGAAGGCGCGCGCCACTTCGGCGGGCTGCATCAGCGGGTCGGGGCGGTGCAGCAGCAGGATCTCGATGTGCTCCACGCCCAGGCGCTGCAGGATGCCGTCGACGCTGCGCTCGATGTACTCGGCGCTGAAATCGAAGCGGCCCGGCGCGGTGTCGTCGCCGAACCGGATGCCGCACTTGCTCTGCAGCCGCACCTTGGCGCGCAGGCTCGCGTCGCGCTTGAGCAACTCGCCGAACACGGCCTCGGCCTTGCCGCGGCGGTAGATGTCGGCGTGGTCGAACAGCTTGATGCCGATGGCCAGCGCGGCCTCGACGGCTTCATGCGCCTGCGCGATGTCGGCCTCGGTCAGCGGGCCGCCGTTCCAGTCGCCGCCCAGGGCCATGCAGCCGTAGACGAGCGGACCGACGTCGCGGAGATGGGTGTGCAGGGGCAGCGGGAACATGGCTATCGGATGGAGGTGGGGCCGGCATCATGCGCCAGCGAGCGGGGGGTACGCCAGCCCAGCAGGCCCGCCAGCGCGGCGGCCACGCCGGCGAGCGCTGCGCCCAGGCGGGCCAGCCGCAGCAACTGGCGGCGCTGGCCGCTGCTCAGGCGTGGCTTGTGGCGCTGGCGGCGCACGAGGTCCTGCACCAGCGCGATCTCGTGCTGGCGCTCCTCGATGGCGCGGGCCAGTTCGTCGCCGCGCTCGAAGCGGCGCGCAAGGTCGCGCACGCCGTCCAGCTCGCGTTGGCGGATCAGCAGTCCCGGTGCCCGCAGCGGGCTGCCCAGCGCGCGGGCACGCATGAACAAGGCTTTGGCGGCGAGCCGGTCGGGCTGGCAGCCCCAGCCGGCGTCCAGGCAGCTGGCGAGATGGAAGGTGGCGTCGGCATGGCCTTGCGCGGCGGCGGCGGTGTACAGGGCCACGCCGCGGGCCGCGTCGGCCGCGCCGCCCCAGCCGCCGACGAGCATGCGACCCAGGTTGAACTTGGCCGTCAGGCTGCCGCTGGCCGACGCGCGTTCCAGGCGCTGCCGGGCCTCGTGCGGCGCGCGCGGCAGGCCCAGGCCTTCGAGCTGGCAGTAGCCCAGCAGCGCCAGGCCCTCGGCGTCGCCCGCGTCGGCAGCCAGGCGGAACCAGTACACCGCCTGTTCGTGATCGGGCTCGGGCGCGTGCAGGTGCAGCAGGCCCTCGGCAAGCGGGTCTTGCGTGGGCGGGTCGGGGTCGGCAAGGCGCATGAATCCTCCCTGGACGGCACTGGCGGGCTGGCTGCCCGGTTTTTTCGGCGGGGCAGTATCCGCGCAAACATCCGGGCAGGCGCGCTGCGCGGGTCACGAGACGGCAACCAGGCGTGTCTCGCTTAGAGTGCGGCGAACGACATCGAGGAGAGCCGCCGTGGCCGAAATCCGTATCCACCGAGACCATGACCTGGGCCTGAAGAAGGCCAGGGAAATCGCCTGGCAATGGGCCGAGCAGGTCGAGGAGAAGTTCGACATGGAATGCGCGGTCATGGAGGGCGACGACGAGGACACCGTGACCTTCACGCGCTCCGGCGTGAAGGGCGAGCTGACCGTCACGGCCACCAGCTTCGACCTGGTCGCGCAGCTCGGCTTCCTGCTGGGCGCGTTCAAGGCCACCATCGAGGGCGAGATCCAGAAGGAGCTGGACACGCTGCTGGCCGGCAGCAAGAAGAAGGCGCCGGGCAAGAAAAAACCGGCCTGAGGGCCGGTTCGGTTGGCGCGCCGCAGGCGCTTTACTTCAGGGATTCGATGAGGTCGACGTACTGCTGCATTGCATCGTCGGCCGACGTGCCCTTCAGCTCGTTCCACGCATCCCACTTCGCGCGGCCCACCATGTCGGTGAAGCCGGGGCGCTTGTCCTGCACGTCGCCGGCACTGCCCTGCTTGTAGAGGGCGTAGATCTTCAGCAGCGTCATGTTGTCGGGACGCTCGGGCAGGTTCTTGGAATCGGCGACAGCGGCTTCGAACTGGTCTTTCAGGCTCACGGGGTTCTCCAGGCTGAATCAGGGGCGTCGATCTGGTGACAATCGAACGACGGGCCATCGAGTTTAGGCCCGCTCAAAACGATCCAGAGGAGACGCATGGGCCCCAGCAGCGAACGCATGTCCAAGGTGGATACCGCCTGGCTGCGCATGGACACCGAGGCCAACCTGATGATGATCGTCGGGGTCTGGTCCATCCGCCCCGGCATCTCGCTGGCTGCGCTGCGTGAGCGCGTGGCCGAGCGGCTGCTGAAGTACCCGCGCTTCCGGCAGCGCGTCGTCGAGGACGCGCTGATGGGCGCGCAGTGGGTGGCCGACAAGGACTTCGACATCGCCCACCACGTCATCGCCGAGGTGCCGCTGCCGCTGCCCGGCCAGAGCCGCGACGAGGTGCTGCGCGAGCGCGTGGCCGAGCTGTGCAGCCAGCCGCTGGACCCGGCCCGGCCGCTGTGGCAGATGCAGCTCATCGAGGACATGGGCGACGGCAGCAGCGCGCTGATCTGCCGCATCCACCACTGCATCGCCGACGGCATCGCGCTGATCGCGGTGATGCTGTCCATCACCGATGGCGGCCAGGCGCCGCCGCAGCGTCCGGCGCGCGAGCCACAGGAGCATCACGAGACGGATTGGCTGCTCGACGCCTTCCTGCGCCCCATGACCAACATGACCGTCAAGGCCATCGGCCTGACCGGCAAGGGCGTGGCCAAGGGGGTGGACCTGGCGATGCACGGCGTGACGCCGATGGATTCGTCGCTGGAGATGGCTCGCATGGGCTACCAGGCGGTGTCGGACGTGGCGGCCTTCGCGCTGATGCCGGACGACTCGCACACGCGGCTCAAGGGCAAGCCCGGCGCGAGGAAGACTGTGGCCTGGGACGACGGCCTGGCGCTGGACGAGGTGAAGGCCGTGGGCCGCGCGCTGGGCGCCTCCATCAACGACGTGCTGCTGGCCTGCGCGGCCGGCGCCATCGGCCGCTACCTGGCTGACCGCGGCGAGGACCCGGCGGGCAAGGAGATCCGCGCGATGGTGCCCGTCAACCTGCGCCCGCTGGAGCAGGCCTGGCAGCTGGGCAACCGCTTCGGGCTGGTGCCGCTGGTGCTGCCCATCGGCATTGCCAACCCGGTGGAGCGGCTGTTCGCCGTGCGCGCGCGCATGAGCGAGCTGAAGGGCAGCTTCCAGCCGGTGATGGCCTTCGGGCTGCTGTCGGTCGCCGGCCTGCTCATCAAGCCGGTGCAGCACGCGATGCTGAACCTGTTCGCCAAGAAGGCAACGGCCGTGATGACCAACGTGCCCGGCCCGGCCGAGGCGCTGAAGTTCTGCGGCTCGACGGTGGAGAAGGTGATGTTCTGGGTGCCGCAGTCCGGCGACATCGGCATGGGCGTCAGCATCCTGACCTATGCCGGCCGCGTGCAGTTCGGCCTTATCACCGACGCGGGCCTGTGCCCCGACCCCGAGGCCATCATCGCCAACTTCGCGCCCGAGTTCGAGAAGCTGCTGATGCTGGCGCTGATGATGCCCTGGGGCCCCGACGCGGCCTGAGCGCCGCGCCGCGCGGGCTCACTTGGGCTTGGCGGCCGTGCTGCCGGTCTTCTTGACCTTGTTGTCCTTGGGCTTGCCCGCGGCGCTGGGGTGGGCGATGGCGACGATGGCCGGGTCCGCCTTGGCGAGGTAGGCCGAGTACTGCGTGTCGTCGCAGGCCTTGGCGTCGCTGTAATAGCGGTTGTCGCCCTTGCTGCGCTCGCCGCTGAAGGCGGGCGCCGGGCTGCCGGGTGGGTAGAACGCGCTGTAGCTGGCGTAGCTCTGCGCGCAACCGTCGCGCAACGTGGCCTGCGCGTGGTCGGCAGGCGTGTTGGCGGCAGCGGCGGGGAGGGCGAACACCAGGGCGGCGAGGGGAGCGGCGAGGGTTCTCATGGCTGGCCTCCGTACTGCGTGGGGCTTCACTAGATTACGCCGCCGGCGCCGGAATTTCACGCCGCAGCGCACAAGCGAAGGGCGCCGCAGCGACCCTTTTCTTGCGCGACCACCGGCCTCAGGCCTTGGCTGTCTTGGCGGCCGGCTTCTTGGCCTTGGGGCGCCCGGCGGCGCTGGGGTAGGCGCGCATGACGAGCGCCGGGTCGGCCTTGTCGAGGTAGGCGGCCAGTTGCTCCTCGGTGCAGGGCTGCACGTCGCTGTAGAGCTGCTTGTCGCCGGGGTACTTCTCGCCGCGGAACTCGGGCGTGTTGCCGGCGGGGTGGTTGGCGAGGAAGCTGGCGTAGCTCTGCGCGCAGCCGGCTCTCAATTCGCTGCGGGCCTTGCCGATGTCGGCGTCGTCGGCCGCGAGTGCGCCGGTGCAGGCCAGCGCGAGCGTCGCAACAAGGAATGGGCGCATGCCGGGTCTCCTTCATGAGTGCGGTGACTCTGGAGATTAGGAGGCCATGCCGGAAAAACAAAGGCGCTCCGAGGAGCGCCTTGCGTAGTTTGAAGGAGAGCCGCCGATCAGAGGCGGAAGGGCTCGGCCTTCTTCTTGGCGGTGGGGCGGCCGGCGGCAGTCGGGTAGGCGTTCATCACCTTGGCCGGGTCAGCCTTGTTGTCCAGGTAGGCGGCGTATTGCTGCGACGTGCAGGGCAGCAGCTTGCCGGGCTTGGCCTCACCCTTGTACTTGCCGTTGGCGTAGACGAACTGGTATTCGTTGGCCGCGACGGGCGTCGAGATGCTGCTGGTCTCGCTGTAGCTGTTGGCGCACTCGGCGCGCAGCTCGGCCTGCTCGGGCGTCTGCTTGTCGGCGGCTTGGGCGGAGAAGGCGGCAACGGCGGCGAGGGCGGGGATCAGGAACTTCATGGCGCTTGTCTCGGGTGAGGGGTTGGGTATGGACGGAAGCTTACGTGCCGGTGCCTGCAGGCGCATCCCCGGAACCACGGGTGTGCCACCCGTGAACTGCGTCACGACTGGCTTGCGGGGTCGTGAAATACGACCGGTTTGCGCGCAGGCGCCGCACATCGGATCAGGGTTGGCCCTTAGTCTTCCAGCTCTTCCTTGGCCAGCTCGATGTCCAGCAGCTCCATCGCGTCCATCGCCTCGCAGGCGGCGGCGTCGGCGTAGAGCTGTTCAGCCTCCTTCATGCGCTTGTCGCCCTCCAGCATGACCAGGCCGTTGGCACGCTCGATCATCGCGATGGCGCTGGTGGGGTTGAGCTTCAACGCCTGCTCGAACATCTTGAGCCCGGTGGCCGTGTCGGCGCCCTGCGTCTTGCCCAGCAGCTTGCCGACCTTGTCGATGACCTCGGCGTGGAAGGCGCCCAGCGCGATGTGCGCATCGGCGTGCTTGGGGGCGAGGCTGATGGTTGTCTCCAGCGCGCCCTTGACCTTGGTGCCCAGGCCCTGCGCCAGCGCCTTGGCGACGCTGATGCCCTGGCCGTAGCGGCCCAGCGCGTAGGCCTGCCAGTAGTACGCGTTGGCGTTCTTGGGCTCGTCGCCCTGCTGCGCCTCGGCGCGCTCGGCGATCTCCAGGAACATCTCCAGCTTCACCTTCTCCTTCTTCTCGAGGTAGTTGGCGTAGATGCCCTGGGCCTTGTTGGCCACCGTCAGGCCGGCACCGCCGGCGGCGAGGCCGGCGTCGTAGGCCGCCTGGAACTCACCGGCGTGGAAGTGGATCCAGGCCTGCACGACGTCGGCGTCCTTGGGGAAGGGCTCGGCGTCGCCGGCATGCAGCCGGGCCCAGTGCTTCTTCAGCGTCGCCGGCGTGTAGACGAAGGCGGCGTTGTCATACGGAAAGGCGGTCCACTTGGCCATCGCGTTGTCTCCTTCAGGGGTTTGATTGGTATTGGCCGGCGAGCTTGAAGAGGTGCTCGCGGGAGGTCGGTTCCAGGTAAGGCAGCAGCAGGCTCAGCGCATGAAACGCGCCGCGCAGCAGCGCTGCGCCGGCACGGTCGGGCTCCAGCGCGTGGCGCGGGTCGCGCACGTATTCGTAGCTGAGCCAGTAGCTGACGACAACGACCATCGCGTTGGCCGTTGGCGCGGCGTCGCGCAGCTCCATCTTCAGCGCGCCGCCCAGGTGCAGGCCCGACAGCACGTGGCGCATGGCCTGCTCCTTGGCGGCCAGCAGCGCCTGGAAGTGCGTCTCCAGCTTGCGGTTCTTGAACAGCAGGTCGTTCAGGTCGCGGTACAGGAAGCGGTGCTTCCAGATCAGCTCGAACAGCATGTGGAAGAACAGCCAGGCGTCTTCCACGTTGCGCACGTTGTCGGCCGCGGCCAACAGCTCGCTGAGCTCGGCCTCGTAGCGGCCGAACAGCGCGTTGACCAGCTCGTCCTTGGCCGGGTAGTGGTAGTACAGGTTGCCCGGGCTGATCTTCAGCTCCGCCGAGATCAGCGTCGTCGACACATTCGGCTCGCCGAAGCGGTTGAAGAGGTCCAGCGTGACCTCCAGGATGCGCTCGGCGGTGCGGCGGGGACGTTTGGGCGTGGGCATCTCAGCAGCGCGCGGCCACCCGGGGCGACTGGCGCACCCCGGCGGGGCGCAGCGAGTGCAGGGAGCGTGGGGGCGCACAAGTCATCGGGTCATTCTGGCAGCGATCTGCGCGCGAAAAGGGGCGACTTTTAGAATTGCGCGCTTATGCCGAGCCCGACCTCATCGCCCCCCGCCATCTCTTTCGAGAACGTCAAGAAAACATACCGGGGAGGGCAGGTCAGGGCGCTGGATGGCGTGTCCTTCGACATCCCTTGCGGCGAGTTCTTCGGTCTGCTGGGGCCCAACGGGGCGGGCAAGACGACGCTGATCAGCGTGCTGGCCGGCCTGGCCAAGGCCTCCGAGGGCCGCGTGCGCGTCATGGGCCACGACGTCGTGGACGACTACGCCGCCGCCCGCAAGGCGCTGGGCGTGGTGCCGCAGGAGCTGGTGTTCGACCCGTTCTTCAGCGTGCGCGAGTCGCTGCGCATCCAGAGCGGCTACTTCGGCGTCAAGAACAACGACGACTGGATCGACGAACTGCTGCACAACCTGGGCCTGACGGACAAGGCCAACGCCAACATGCGCCAGCTGTCCGGCGGCATGAAGCGCCGTGTGCTGGTGGCGCAGGCGCTGGTGCACCGGCCGCCGGTCATCGTGCTGGACGAGCCGACCGCCGGCGTCGACGTGGAGCTGCGCCAGACGCTGTGGCAGTTCATCGCGCGGCTCAACAAGGAAGGCCACACGGTGCTGCTGACCACGCACTACCTCGAAGAAGCCGAGGCGCTGTGCCAGCGCATCGGCATGCTCAAGGGCGGGCGGCTGGTGGCGCTGGACCGCACCTCGCAGCTGCTGGCCGGCACGGCACACACGATGCTGCGCTTCAAGACCGACGTGGCGCTGCCGGCCGAGGTGGCGGCGCGGGCCCGCGTGACCGGGCGCATCGTGCAGGTCACGGCGCATGACGCCGCCGAGGTGGAGACGACGCTGGCCGCGCTGCGCGCCGCGGGCGTGCCGGTCGAAGACCTGGAGATCGGCCGCGCCGACCTCGAAGACGTGTTCCTCAACATCATGCAAGGGGAGCACGCATGAACGGCGCGTCCACTCTGTTCAAGAAAGAAGTGCTGCGCTTCTGGAAGGTCAGCTTCCAGACCGTGGCCGCGCCGGTGCTCACCGCCTGCATGTACCTGCTCGTGTTCGGGCACACGCTGGAAGACCACGTGAAGGTCTACGAGACCGTCGGCTACACGCAGTTCCTGATCCCCGGCCTCGTGATGATGAGCGTGCTGCAGAACGCGTTCGCCAACAGCTCGTCCAGCCTCATCCAGAGCAAGATCACCGGCAACCTCGTGTTCCTACTGCTGACGCCGCTGTCGCCGGCGGCCTGGTTCGTGGCCTACGTGGGCGCTGCCGTCGTGCGCGGGCTGGCAGTGGGCACGGGCGTGCTGCTCGTCACCGCGTGGTTCGCGCCGCCGGGGCTGGACAACCTCTTGTGGGTGCTGACCTTCACCGTGCTGGGCGCCGGCCTGATGGGCACGCTGGGTCTGATCGCGGGCCTGTGGGCCGAGAAGTTCGACCAGCTCGCCGCCTTCCAGAACTTCATCATCATGCCGATGACGTTCCTGTCGGGCGTCTTCTACTCGGTGCATTCGCTGCCCGGGTTCTGGCAGGGCATCAGCCACTTCAACCCGTTCTTCTACATGATCGACGGCTTCCGCCGCGGCTTCTTCGGCGTCAGCGACGTGTCGCCGTGGCTGAGCCTGGGCGTGGTGGGTATCAGCTTCGCGGTGACGGCCGGCCTGGCGCTGTCGCTGCTCAAGCGCGGCTACAAGATCAGGTCTTAAAAGGGTGGTTTGCGCAGCCCCGAAGCGGCGCTTCGCGAACCCTCCCTAAAATCCCGGGTTTCCACCGAGGACCCGAGATGGCCGACCCGACCCCGCAAGAAGTGCGCGATTTCATTGCCGCAGGCCTGCCCTGTGCGCATCTGGAAGTCGAGGGCGACGGCCGCCATTTCTTCGCCACCATCGTGTCGGCGGAGTTCGCGGGCCTGACGCGCATCAAGCGTCACCAGCGTGTCTACGCGGCGCTCGGCGAGCGCATGAAGGAGCAGATCCATGCGCTGTCGATGAAGACGCTGTCGCCCGAGGAGTGGACGCAATGAGTGGCCTGACCCTTGCGCTCTCCAAGGGGCGCATCTTCGAAGAGACGCTGCCGTTGCTGCGCGCCGCCGGCATCGAGGTGCTGGAAGACCCCGAGACCTCGCGCAAGCTGATCCTGCCGACCAACCGTGAGGGCGTGCAGATCGTCATGGTCCGCGCCAGCGACGTGCCGACCTATGTGCAGTACGGCGGCGCCGACCTCGGCGTGGCCGGCCGCGACGTGCTGCACGAGCAGGCGCTGGCCGAAGGCGGCTCGCACGGCCTGTACCAGCCGCTGGACCTGAAGATCGCCCGCTGCCGCATGAGCGTGGCCACGCGCGCCGACTTCGACTACGCCGCCGCCGTCAAGCAGGGCTCGCGCATCCGCGTCGCCACCAAGTACACCGAGATCGCCCGCCAGCACTTCGCCGAGAAGGGCGTGCACGTCGACCTCATCAAGCTCTACGGCTCGATGGAGCTGGCGCCGCTCACGGGCCTGGCCGAGGCCATCGTCGACCTCGTCTCCACCGGCGGCACGCTGCGCGCGAACAAGCTGGTGGAGGTGGAGCAGATCATGGACATCTCGTCCCGCCTCGTCGTCAACCAGGCCGCGCTCAAGCTCAAGCGCGACACGCTGCGCCCCCTCATCGACGCCTTCGCCTCCGCCATCTCCGCATGACCCTCATCCGCCAGCTCTCGACCGCCGCCGCCGACTTCACCACCGAGTTCGAGCGCCTGCGCCATTGGTCGGCTGAAACGGATGCGGCCATCGAGGGCCGCGTCGCCGAGATCCTGGCCGATGTGCAGCAGCGCGGCGACGCCGCCGTGCTGGAGTACACCGCCCGCTTCGACCGTGTGCAGGCCGCCGACATGGCCGCGCTGGAGATCACGCAGGCCGAGCTGCAGGCGGCGCTGGCCGCCATCCCTGCCGCGCAGCGCGACGCGCTGCAGGCCGCCGCCAAGCGCGTGCGGGCCTACCACGAGCGCCAGCTGGAGGCCTCGGGCCGCAGCTGGAGCTACCGCGACGAGGACGGCACCCTGCTGGGCCAGAAGGTCACGCCGCTGGACCGCGTGGGCATCTACGTGCCGGGCGGCAAGGCCGCCTACCCGAGCAGCGTGCTGATGAACGCCATCCCCGCCCACGTGGCCGGCGTGCAGGACATCATCATGGTGGTGCCCACGCCGGGCGGCGTGCGCAATCCGCTGGTGCTGGCGGCCGCGGCGGTGGCCGGCGTGCACCGCGTGTTCACCATCGGCGGTGCGCAGGCTGTGGCGGCGCTGGCCTACGGCACGGCGACCATCCCGCGCGTCGACAAGATCACCGGCCCGGGCAACGCCTACGTGGCCTCGGCCAAGAAGCATGTGTTCGGCCAGGTCGGCATCGACATGATCGCCGGCCCCAGCGAGATCCTCGTCATCGCCGACGGCACCACGCCGCCGGACTGGGTGGCGATGGACCTGTTCAGCCAGGCAGAGCACGACGAGCTGGCGCAGAGCATCCTGCTGAGCCCGGACGCCGCCTTCCTGGCCGCCGTGCAGGCCAGCATGGAGAAGCTGCTGCCCACGCTGCCGCGCGAGGCCGTCATCCGCGCGTCGCTGCAGGGCCGCGGTGCACTGATCCACACGCGCTCGATGGAAGAGGCCTGCGAGATCAGCAACAGCATCGCGCCCGAGCACCTGGAGATCAGCGCCGCCGAGCCGGCACGCTGGGAGCCGCTGCTGCGCCATGCCGGCGCGATCTTCATGGGCGCGTACACCAGCGAAAGCCTGGGCGACTACTGCGCCGGCCCCAACCACGTGCTGCCCACGGCCAGCACGGCGCGTTTCTCGTCGCCGCTGGGGGTCTACGACTTCCAGAAGCGCAGCAGCCTCATCGAGGTCAGCGAAGCGGGCGCCCAGGTGCTGGGCGGCATCGCTTCCGTGCTCGCGCACGGCGAGGGCCTGCAGGCCCACGCGCGTGCGGCCGAGCTGCGCTTGAAGTGAGCGGCGCACAAGTGTCCGCGCGCTTGTACGCGGGCCGAGCGACGGGCCGCCCCTAGCCGGCCCGCTCTGACGATGTGCTTGCCGGTCGATCCGGCAAGCATCGTCGACCCCTCGGGGGCTGAGGCCGGACACGTTACGCCCGGTGGGCGTGACGTGCCTGCCGAAGAGCTGCGGCCCAAGCCGTAGCGCGGTCTGCAAGACCGACCAGGGCGCCCGCGTTCAGCGTGGTGCACTGGGCGAGGGGCTCTCAGGCCACGGCCTTGAACGGGCTGCGCTCCGGCGGCTCGTCGTGCTCGGCGGTGCGGGTCAGCGCCGTCGTGATCCAGTTCAGCGCCGACACGCGGTGCCGCACCGCGCAGCTCAGCGGCTCGGGCTTGGCGCCCATCTTGGCCTTGGGCTCCAGCGCCGTGCGGCCCAGGCTCAGCCGCGTGGAGCCGAAGGCGATCGCGTCCTGCACGGTGGACTGCAGCAGCGTCAGGTAGATGGGTGCGTCGGCATTGGCCGCACGGTCATAGCCGATGTAGTAGCCCAGCGTCGTGTCGCCGTCGTGCACGCTGGTGACAAAGCCCAGCCAGCGGCCGTCGGCGTGTTCGGCCACGCGACAGCGGAAGCGCTCGCCCAACGCGGCCGCCATGGCGGGCAGGTAGCCCGGCGTCAGCGTCGCCAGCCGCAGCCCTTGCGCCTGATGCACCTGGCCATACAGCGCATGCAGCTCGTCCGCCCGTGCGGCCATCTCGGCGGCGCTCGCGTCGCGCAGCGTCAGGCCGGCGGCGGCGCAGTCCTTCAGCAGCTTCTTGGCCGCGCTGCGGTAGCCCGAGGTCATGCTGGCGAGGTAGTCGTCCCAGCTGCGCCATTCGGGGCGAAGCGTCAGCACCATGTCGGGCTCGGTCTCCACGCTGCGGTAGCCCAGCAGGCGCAGTGCCGGCGGCACCTGTTCACCGGCCATGCCGAGGTCCTTGATGAGGGCGAGGTCGGACTGGCCGCTGAGCTTGTCGGCCCGGCGCACGCGGTAGATGGCTTCGCAGACGGCATGCCACAGCTGGCCCTCGTCGGCATGCGGCGCCAGCGCCATCGCGCGGGCCCCCCAGACGAGCAGGTTGCCGCACACCAGCAGGTGCTCGCGCAGGCCAGCCACCGGGTCGACGAGCTTCTTGCCGCCCGGCTTGCGCAACTGCGCGCCGCCCACGCTGACACGCTGCAGCAGCAGCGCCGCCACCGGCTCGCCGTCCGCGTAGGCCATCGCGTAGCGCGGCTCCAGGTTGTCGGGCGCGTGCGCCTCCAGCACGCGCAGGTAGTCGCGCGACAGGAAGACGGTCTGCGCGGCCAGCGCGTCCCAGTGCGCCGGGTTGACGAAGTCGATGCGGTCCGCCAGCACCAACTGCAGCCCCGACGCGGTGCGCCGCGCGACGCGCCTGGCCTTGATGTCCTGCAGCGCCTGCACCGGGTTGACCGGCTGGGGCTTGAGCCGGCCCAGCGCCCGACCGGTGCGCTTGAGCTTGGCCACGGTGGCGAGCAGGGGCTTCTTGGCGAGGGGCGACAGCGGCATCGGCGGCGCATGAAGTGTGGGGGGACACAGGCTAACCCAAGGGAGTGCGCCGCCCGATTCGGCTACGCTTTTGCGATGCACCTGCGCCGACGCGAGCTCCTCCTGTCATCGGCTGCCACCCCTCTGGCGGCCCACGCGCAGCCGCGCCTGCTGCGCATCCCGCATGTGTCGGCCAAGGCCGATGTGGAGCGCAGTTACCCCGCCGTGTTGCTGGACCAGGCGCTGGCGGCGGCTGGCATGCCGGTCACGCTGGCGCCCACCGCGGAGCTGATCCCGCAGAACCGCGCGCTGCAGGAGCTGGGCACCCGCCGGCGGCTAGACGTGGTGTGGACCATGACCTCGGTCGAGCGCGAGCAGCAGGCGCTGCCGGTGCGCGTGCCCATCTTCCGCGGCCTGTTCGGCTGGCGGCTGCTGCTGGCCACGCCCGAGGTGGCCGTGCGCATGTCGGCCGTGCAGACGCTGGCGGACCTGCGCCAGTTCTCCATGGTGTCCGGTCACGAGTGGCCTGACACCGGCATCCTGCAGTCCAACGGCCTCAACGTGGTCGTTTCGCCCAGCTACGACGCGATGTTCAAGCAGCTGCGCCTGGGGCGCGCCGATGCCTTCCCGCGTTCGGTGGAAGAGATCTGGTGGGAGCTGGAGCGCTACGGCCATGGCCTCACGGTGGTGCCCAACCTGTGCCTGCACTACCCGGCCGCCGTTTACTACTTCGTCGCCCGGGACGAGCCCCAGCTGGCCCAGGCCATCGAGACCGGCCTGCTGCGGCTGCGTGCCAACGGTGCCTGGGAGCGTCTGTTCGAGCGGCACCATGGCGAGGACGTCGCCCGTGCCCAGTTCGGCGCGCGCAAGGTCATCGAGCTGCGCAACCCGCTGCTGCCGCCGCAGACGCCGCTGGACAGGGCCGAGTTCTGGCACAAGCCTCAGGGTTAACGTGACACGAAGTTCGTGCAACACGAACTTCGTGTACTCTCCGGCCCATGAAGAACGTCACCGTCTCGATGGACGACGCCGTGGCCGAATGGGCCCGGCTGGAGGCGGCGCGGTGCAACACCAGCGTCTCGCGGCTGCTGGGCGAGCTGCTGGCCGAGAAGATGCAGCATGACGACGCCTACGAGCGTGCGCTGCAGGACTGGCTGCATCGCGAGCGCTCGTGGTCGTCCGACGGTCAGCCCTACCCCGGCAGAACATGAAGCCCCTCGTCCAACGGGTACGTTGGCCGGTCCCCCGAGGGGACGGCGATGCATGCGGCGTTGAGCCGCATGCACATCGCCATGACGGGCCGGCTTGGGAGCGGCCCGGCGCTCGACCCGTGAATGCATTGACATGAATTTCACCGCCCCCGTGTTTGTCGACACCTCCGTGCTGCTGTTCAGCGAGGACGGCGCCCGCCCGGCCGAGCGCGAGCAGGTGCTGGCCTGGCTGCGCGTGCTGTGGTCCACGCGCAGCGGCCGCGTGTCGGTGCAGGTGCTGAACGACTTCTACCTGCTGGCCACGCAGCGCGTGAAGCCGCCCATGCCGCAGGGCGACGTGCGCGCCGAGGTGCGCCGCTACCAGCACTGGCGCCCGTGGCAAGCGGACCAGGCCACGGTGGAGTCCGCCTGGTCGCTGGAGAGCCGCTTCGGCCTGCCGTTTGCCGATGCGCTGGTCGTCGCCAGCGCCAAGGCGCAGGGCTGCACGCGACTGCTCAGCCTGGCGCTGCCGCACGACGCCCAGTACGACAGCGTGCAAGTGCTCAACCCCCTCGTCGTTCCTGCCATCACCGCACCATGACCTCAGCACTCGACCAAGCGATCAGCCACATCCGCCCCGACGTGCGAGCGGCGCATGCCTACGTCGTGCAGCCGAGCCACGGCGTGCTGAAGATGGATGCGATGGAGAACCCCTACCGCCTGCCGCCCGCGCTGCAGCAGGCGCTGGGCGAGCGGCTGGGCGCCGTCGCGCTGAACCGCTACCCGGCCGAGCGCACCGCCGAGCTGGCCCGGGCGCTGGCCCGCCATGCCGGCGTGGGTGACGACGTGGGCGTCACGCTGGGCAACGGCTCGGACGAACTGATCGGCCTGCTCAGCATCGCCGTCGCCAGGCCCGGCGCCTCGGTGCTGGCGCCGGTGCCCGGCTTCGTCATGTACGAGGCCTTCGCGAAGCAGCAGCGGCTGGACTTCATCGGCGTGCCGCTGCGCGCCGACGACTTCCAGCTCGACGAGGCCGCGATGCTGGCCGCCATCGACAAGCACCAGCCGGCGCTGATCTACCTGGCCTACCCCAACAACCCCACCGCCACGCTGTGGGACGCGGCCGTCATCGAGCGCATCGCCCAGGCCGCGCCGGGACTGGTCGTCATGGACGAGGCCTACCAGCCCTTCGCCAGCCAGGACAGCCTCGCGCTGATGGCCCGCCAGAAGAACGTGCTGGTCATGCGGACGATGAGCAAGTTCGGCCTGGCCGGCGTGCGCATCGGCTACCTGCTGGGCGCGGCCGAGCTGGTCGACCAGATCGAGAAGCTGCGCCCGCCGTACAACATCAGCGTGCTGAACGCCGAGGCCGCGCTGTTCGCGCTGGAGCATGCCGACGTCTACGCCGCCCAGGCCGCCGAGCTGCGCCAGCAGCGCGAGCGTCTGTTCGCGGCCTTGCAGGCCCTGCCCGGCGTCAGCCCCTGGCCCAGTGAGGGCAATATGATTCTGGCCAGGGTGCAGGACGCGGCCGCCACCTTCGCGGCGCTGAAGGCGCGCGGCGTGCTGATCAAGAACGTCTCGGCGATGCACCCGCTGCTCGCGAACTGCCTGCGCTTCACGGTCGGGACGCCCGACGAAAACACCCGCCTTCTCGCCGAACTCCAAGCGTGTCTGTCATGAGCACCCCACCTGTCACTGCACGAATCGCCGAAGTCACACGCAACACCCGCGAGACGCGCATCACGGTGCGCATCAACCTCGACGGCACCGGCCAGTCCAAGCTGCAGACCGGCATCGGCTTCTTCGACCACATGCTGGACCAGATCGCCCGCCACGGCCTCATCGACCTGGACATCCACTGCGAAGGCGACCTGCACATCGACGGCCACCACACGGTGGAAGACGTCGGCATCACGCTGGGCCTGGCCATCGCCAAGGCCGTGGGCGACAAGGCCGGCCTGACCCGCTACGGCCACAGCTACGTGCCGCTGGACGAGGCGCTGTCGCGCGTCGTCATCGACCTGTCCGGCCGCCCCGGCCTGCACATGGACGTCAAGTTCACGGCCGGCAGCATCGGCGCCTTCGACACGCAGCTGACGTTCGAGTTCTTCCAGGGCTTCGCCAACGCCGCGCTGGCCACCGTGCACGTCGACAACCTGAAGGGCCACAACGCCCACCACCAGGCCGAGACGATGTTCAAGGCCTTCGGCCGCGCGCTGCGCATGGCCACCACGGCCGATGCGCGCTCGGCCGGCGTCATCCCGTCGACGAAGGGCTCGCTGTGAGCCGCGTCTGGGGCGCGGCCGCCCTGGCGTTGGCGGCCTGGCTGGCGCCGGTCACCGTGCAGGCCCAGGAAGGCCTGCCCTGCCTGCATCCCAAGACCCAGCAGGCGCTGCCGCAGATCCTCGGGCCGGCCTTCACGCGCGGGCGTACTCACGGGTTCGAAGCCCAGGCGCCGGGCTACGGCTGCAGCGTGCGCTACGAGCACCCCAGCGGCATGTGGGCCGATGTCTACATCTACAGCGCCGGCCTGGGCGTCATCGACGACATCGAGCGCGACCCCCGGCTGATGGAGCAGTTCCAGGGCACGATGAATGCCGTGGATCAGAAATGGAAGCAGCAGCCGGGCGGCAGCGTCCGGGACCTGCAGGCGCATTACGAGAAGCGCGGCAGTCGCGGCGTCGAGGTCATGGTGGGCTCCGCCTTCCTGGAGATGACCGGGCGCGAGGCCTTGCGCACCCATGCGCAGCTGTGGAGCGGCGGCGGCGCGATCTGGAAGCTGCGGGCCACCTTCCCCGTGAAGGACCTGGCGGTGTCCGACGACGCGGTGCGCGCGCTGGCCGATGCACTCGTGGATCTGTCGCGCGGGGAGGGCTCGCTGTGACCCGCACCGTCGCCGTCGTCGACTACGGCATGGGCAACCTGCGCTCCGTGTCGCAGGCCGTCATCCATGCGGCCGAGGGGCAGGGTTTCAACGTCGCCATCACCTGCGACCCGGAAGTGATCCGCGCTGCCGAGCGCGTCGTGCTGCCGGGGCAGGGCGCCATGCGCGACTGCATGGCCGAACTGGCCGCCTCCGGCGCCAAGGAAGCCGTGCTCGAAGCCGCCGCCACCAAGCCGCTGCTGGGCGTGTGCGTGGGCATGCAGATGCTGCTGGACCACAGCGAGGAGCAGGACACGCCGGGCCTGGGGCTGATCCCGGGCCGCGTGCAGCGCTTCCGCCTCGAAGGCCGGCTGCAGGAAGACGGCAGCCGCTTCAAGGTGCCGCAGATGGGCTGGAACCGCGTGCACCAGCCGCGTGCGCATCCGGTGTGGGATGGCATTCCTGACGACAGCTGGTTCTACTTCGTGCACAGCTTCTACGCGACGACGGCGTTGCCCGAACACAGCGCCGGCGAGACCGACTACGGCCTGCGCTTTACCTGTGCAGTGGCCCGGGATAATATTTTTGCGACCCAATTCCACCCCGAGAAAAGTGCCGCGCTGGGCCTTGCCCTGTATCGCAACTTCCTGCACTGGAAGCCCTGATCGGCTCTCACCGATCTGCACCTTCTCGCCCCCCTTCCTTCCCCTCCAGCCCCACCGCCACCGGCCATGCTGCTGATCCCTGCCATCGACCTGAAAGACGGTCGCTGCGTCCGCCTCAAGCAAGGCGACATGAACGACTCCACCACCTTCGGCGAAGACCCCGCCGCAATGGCCCGCCGCTGGGTGGATGCCGGAGCGCGGCGCCTGCACCTGGTGGACCTGAACGGCGCCTTCGCGGGCAAGCCGGTCAACGAGGCGGCCATCAAGGCCATCATCAAGGAGGTGGGCGACGAGATCCCCATCCAGCTTGGCGGCGGCATCCGCGACCTCGACACCATCGAGCGCTACCTCGACGACGGCCTGAGCTACGTCATCATCGGCACGGCTGCGGTGAAGAACCCCGGCTTCCTGAAGGACGCCTGCAGCGCCTTCGGTGGCCACATCATCGTGGGCCTGGACGCCAAGGACGGCAAGGTCGCCACCGACGGCTGGAGCAAGCTCACCGGCCACGAGGTCGTCGACCTCGCGAAGAAGTTCGAGGACTACGGTGTCGAGGGCGTCATCTACACCGACATCGGCCGCGACGGCATGCTGACCGGCATCAACATCGAAGCCACCGTCAAGCTGGCCCAGGCGCTGACCATCCCCGTCATCGCATCGGGCGGCCTGTCCAACATCACCGACATCGAGCGCCTGTGCGCGGTGTTCGGCGACGGCGTGGAAGGTGTCATCTGCGGCCGCTCCATCTACACCGGCGACCTCGACTTCGCGGCCGGCCAGGCGCGGGCAGATGAACTGATGGCCGCGCTGGGCTGACATGCTGCCCCCACGCTCACTTCGCTCGCTGCCCCCCGAGGGGGCGCGTCAGCGGCTCTGGACGGCCATGCGCCGCTGACATGCTCGCCAAACGCATCATTCCCTGCCTGGACGTGACCGCCGGTCGCGTCGTCAAGGGCGTCAACTTCGTCGGCCTGCGTGACGCGGGCGACCCGGTGGACATCGCCGCCCGCTACAACGAGCAGGGCGCCGACGAACTCACCTTCCTCGACATCACCGCCACGAGCGATGGCCGCGACCTCATCCTGCACATCATCGAGGACGTGGCCTCCAAGGTCTTCATCCCGCTGACGGTGGGCGGCGGCGTGCGCGCCGTGGCCGACGTGCGCCGGCTGCTGAACGCGGGCGCCGACAAGGTGTCGTTCAACTCGGCTGCGGTGGCCGACCCCGAGCTGATCCGCGCCGCCAGCGACAAGTACGGCGCGCAATGCATCGTCGTCGCCATCGACGCCAAGCGCCGGGCGGACGGCAGCGGTTGGGACGTCTACACCCACGGCGGCCGCAAGAACGTGGGCCTGGACGCCGTGGCGTGGGCGAAGCAGATGGCCGAGTACGGCGCCGGCGAGATCCTGCTGACCAGCATGGACCGCGACGGCACCAAGAGCGGCTTCGACCTCGAACTGACCCGTGCCGTGAGCGATGCCGTGCCCGTGCCCGTCATCGCGTCCGGCGGCGTCGGCGGGCTGGACGACCTGGCCGACGGCATCACGAAGGGCGGCGCCGACGCCGTGCTGGCCGCCAGCATCTTCCACTTCGGCCAGCACACGGTGGGTGAGGCCAAGGCGCTGATGGCCGCGCGCGGCATCCCGGTCCGCCAGTGAACGGCGGCCGCCGCAGACAATGCGGCCATGGGTGAGATCCGAATCATTGGCGGGCAGTGGAAGCGCTCCAAGCTGCCCGTGCCCGACGCACCGGGCCTGCGGCCCACGTCGGACCGCATCCGCGAGACGCTGTTCAACTGGCTGGGCCAGACGCTGACCGGTTGGCGCGTGCTGGATGCCTTCGCCGGCAGTGGCGCTTTGGGCTTCGAGGCGGCGTCGCGGGAGGCAGCCGAGGTCGTGCTCGTCGAGCGTGATGCCAAGCTGGCCGCCGGCCTGCGCGCCAGCGTGCAGCGGCTGAAGGCGACGACGATGACCGTCCACACGGCCGATGCGCTGGCGTGGATGCGCGCCGCGCCGCGCGGCACGTTCGACCTGATCCTGCTCGACCCGCCGTTCGCCGCCGACCTGTTCGACGCCGCGCTGGCGGCTGCCACACCGCTGCTGGCCGAGGGCGGGCTGATCTACGTCGAGTCGCCGCACCCGATCGCCGCGCCGGCCGGATTCGCCATCTGGCGCGAAGGGCGTGCCGGCGCCGTGCACTACCGGTTGCTGCGGCGCGAGGACAATCCCACTCCATGACCACCCGCACGACGATCACCGCCGTCTACCCCGGCACCTTCGACCCCATCACGCTGGGCCACGAGGACCTGATGCGCCGTGCCGCCGGCATGTTCGAGCGGCTGGTGCTGGCGGTGGCCGTGGGCCACCACAAGAAGACCATGTTCACGCTCGAGGAGCGGCTCGCCATGGCGCAGGAGGTGGCGGCGGAGTGCTGTCCGCAAGGCAACGTCGAGGTCATCGCCTTCGACGGCCTGCTGCGCGACTTCGTGCGGGCGCATGCGGGCCGCGTCGTCGTGCGCGGGCTGCGCACGGGCGGCGACTTCGAGTACGAGTTCCAGATGGCCGGCATGAACCGCAAGCTGATGCCCGAGGTCGAGACCATCTTCCTGACCCCCGGCGAGCGCCACCAGTACACGTCCAGCACCTTCGTGCGCGAGATTGCGACGCTGGGCGGCGAGGTGGCCGAGTTCGTGTCGCCCGGCGTGCTGGCGCGCTTGAACGACAAGTTCAAGGGGGACTGACGATGGCGCTGATGATTACTGATGAGTGCATCAACTGCGACGTCTGCGAACCCGCCTGCCCGAACAACGCGATCTCGATGGGCGAGGAGTTCTACAAGATCGAGCCCAGCAAGTGCACCGAATGCGTGGGCCACTTCGACGAGCCGCAGTGCGTGATGCTGTGCCCCGTGGCCTGCATTCCCGTCAACCCGGCGCATGTGGAGAGCCGCGAGACGCTGCTGCAGAAGTACCAGCGCCTGACCGCCGCCGCCTGAGCCGCAGCCGCCGCCTGGCGCGGCAACATTCGTCACCATTGCTCACGTCGACCGGCGGCGTGCCTGCCTACAGTCGCGCCGCGACGCGGGAGGCGCCATGGACGACGACACCGACACGCTGGCGCGGGAGCCGGCCGAGCCACCAGCCCTGAGCGCGTCAACCGCCGCCGCCGCGCTGGCCGCTGCAGCGCTGCTGGCGGCCTGCGGCGGTGGTGGCGGCAGTGCCGACACGGGCGGCACGGCCACGCCGGCCGGCGCCGACACCACGCCGGGCACGCCCGCCGCGCCGCCGCCCACGCGCCGCGACGCGGCCCGCTTCCTGTCGCAGGCAACCTTTGGCGCCACCGGCCCGGCCCAGGTCGATGCCCTCGTGGCACAGGGCTTCGACGGCTGGCTGACCACGCAGTTCGCCCGCCCGGCCGCGCTGCACCTGGACTACCTGAACAGCCAGCGCGGCCGTGACCAGAAGGCCGGCGAGAAGCCCTACCTGGCCGAAGAGACCAGCTACGAGGCGATGTGGCAGCAGTGGCTGACCGGCGAGGACCAGCTGCGCGCCCGCGTCAGCTGGGCGCTGCTGCAGATCTTCGTCATCAGCAACATCGCGCCCGACATCCGCCCGGTGGCCATGAGCAGCTACCTGGACATGCTCAACCGCAACGCCTTCGGCAACTGGCGCACGCTGCTGCAGGACGTGGCGCTGCACCCCGCGATGGGCTACTACCTGAACATGCTGGAGAGCGAGAAGGAGAACGCCAGCAAAGGCACGCACCCCAACGAGAACTTTGCGCGCGAGGTGCTGCAGCTGTTCTCCATCGGCCTCATCCAGCTCAATGCCGACGGCACGCCGAAGCTCGATGCCGCCGGCAAGACGCAGCCCACCTACGACGAGGCCGTCGTGAAGGGCTTTGCCAAGGCCTTCAGCGGCTGGAGCTACGGCGCGCTGGACAACACCAAGGCCGCCCAGTTCCACAACCACGACGAGAACGACGAGTCGCTGTGGGTGGTGCCGATGAAGGCCTGGGCCGGCTACCACTCCCCCGGCGACAAGCTGCTGGTGGACGGCAAGAGCCTCGTGGCCGGCCAGACACCCGAGAAGGACATGGCCGACGCGCTGGACGCCATCTTCCAGCACCCCAACGTGCCGCCGTTCTTCGCGAAGCAGCTCATCCAGCGGCTGGTGACGAGCAACCCCAGCCCGGCGTTTGTCGCCCGCGTGGCGGCCGTGTTCGTCAACGACGGCGCCGGCGTGCGCGGCAACCTGAAGGCCGTCGTGCGCGCCGTGCTGATGGACGCCGAGGCGCGCGGCGACAACCCGGCCGCGAACGTCGCCAAGCAGCGCGAGCCGGTCATCCGCTTCGCCAACTTCCTGCGCGGCCTGGGGGCCAAGAGCGCCAGCGGCCTGAACCGCATCCAGTACCTGGACAGCAGCGACGACGCGCTGGGCCAGAGCCCGCTGCTGGCGCCGTCGGTCTTCAACTTCTACGCACCCGGCTACCGGCCCGCGGGCCCCATCGCGGCGCAGGGCTGGGTGGCGCCCGAGTTCCAGATCAGCGGCGAAACGGCCGTGGCCGGCTCGCTGAACTTCTTCGCCGAGCTGGTCAACGGCGGCGGCTATGGCTGGCCGGAGCAGCACCGGCTGAAGCTCGATCTCGCCAGCCTCGCAGCCCTCGACGCGACCGCGCTCGTCGACCGCCTGGACCTGCTGTTCTTCAACCTCGGCATGAGTGCCTCGACCCGCGAGCGCCTCACGACGCTCATCGGCGCCGTCAAGGGCAAGACCGACAAGGTCAAGGCCGCGTTGATCGTCACCGCCCTCAGCCCCGACCACGTCATCCAGCGATGAAACGCCGCCACCTGCTCCAACTGGGTACCGCCGCGGCGCTCAACCCCTGGGCCCAGATGCGCGCACTCGCGCAGAGCGCGCCTGCCGCGGGCGACTACCGCGCGCTGGTCTGCGTGTTCATGTTCGGCGGCAACGACGGCAACAACCTGCTGGTGCCCACCGACGCGCGCTACGCCGCCTACCAGCGCGCTCGGCCCAACCTGGCGCTGGCCGCCAACACGCTGCTGCCGCTGACGCTGTCCAACGCGACCGGCCTGGCGCTGCACCCGGCGTTCACGGGCCTGCAGGGGCTGGTCAACAGCGGCCAGGGCAGCGTCATCGCCAACATCGGCCCGCTGCTGCAGCCCACCACGAAGGCGCAGTACGACGCGCGCAGCGTGCCGCTGCCCTACAACCTGTTCTCGCACAGCGACCAGCAGGGCGCCTGGCAGAGCGGCGTCGTCGAGGCGCCGCCGCGCAACGGCTGGGGTGGCCGGCTGCTGGAGCGTGCCGTCGCCGAGGGCCAGGCCAACCGCGGCTATGCCGCCATCAGCCTGTCCGGCGGCAACCTCTGGGAGGCGGGCGACCGGAGCCTCACGCCCTACCGCGTGTCCGCGTCGGGCCGCTTCGGCTTCGACTTCTACAACCCCAACGGCGCGGACCCGCTGTCCGCCGCCGTCGCCGCCACGCTGGCCGAGACGCGCAGCCACCCGTTCGAGCAGACCTGGCTGAACATGATGGGCCGCAGCATCGAGGTGCAGCGCGTGCTGGCCGGCGCGCTCGCCAGCAGCAGCGTCAGCACCGTGTTCCCCGACACGGGCCTGGGCCGGCAGCTGGGCATGGCCGCCAGGCTGATCGCCACGCGCGGCGCGCTGGGGCTGTCGCGCCAGTGCTTCTTCACGTCCCTCGGCGGCTTCGACACCCATGGCGACGACCAGCTGCAGCGCCAGGCCGAGCTGTTCGCCGAGATCGACGGCGCCGTCACCGCCTTCAACGCGGCGATGGTGGCGATGGGCCTGGCCGACAGCGTGACGCTGTTCAGCGCCAGCGACTTCGGTCGCAACCTGACCAGCAACGGTGCCGGCACCGACCATGGCTGGGGCAGCCACCACGTCGTCGTCGGCGGCGCGGCGCGTGGTGCCCGCGGCGGCAGGCTGCTCGGCCGCATGCCGGACCTGACGCTCAACGGGCCCGACGACGTGGGGCAGGGCGTGTGGCTGCCGACGACGGCGACCGACCAGCTCGGCACGGAACTGGCGACATGGTTCGGCGCGGATGCGGCGACGTTGGCGGCGGTGTGGCCGCACGGTGGCGGCTTCGACCGGCTGGCCGGCTGGGCCTGACGCAGCGGTGACCGGCCCGGGCGGGCCGTGGTGAGCCGCATGGGCGGGAGCTGGCGAGCCGCCCGCCGTGTTTCGACCCCGACACAATCTGCCGATCCCGCCGATACATCCCGGCGGTGCAATGCCTGTCATCCGACCCTTCGAAGGAGACGCAATGCACCACGACCACCACCACGACGACGACCACGACCAGGGCCTGGCCCATGACCTGAGCCGCCTGCACCAGCAGGCCTTCGAGCGCCGCGCCGCGCTGCGCTGGCTGATGGGCGCCGGCGCGCTGTCGCTGGTCGGCTGCGGCGGTGGCGGCGGCGATGCCGGCACGACGACCTCCTCGTCCGGCTCGTCCAGCTCATCCTCCGGCAGCAGCTCGTCGGGCGGCACCACGACCACGACGACCGGCTGCTCCGTCATCCCGGCCGAGACCGAAGGCCCCTACCCGGGCGACGGCTCCAACACCGCCAACGGCAGCGTCGCCAACGTGCTGGCGCTGTCGGGCGTCGTGCGCAGCGACATCCGCACCAGCATCGGCAGCGCCAGCGGCACCGCCGCGGGCGTGCCGCTTCAGGTCATCATCGAGCTTGTGAACACCAACGCCTCCTGCGCCGACCTGGCCGGCTACGCCATCTACCTGTGGCATTGCGATGCGCTGGGCCGCTACTCCATGTACTCCAGCGGCGTGACCGGCGAGAACTACCTGCGCGGCGTGCAGGCCACCGGCAGCGACGGCACCGCGGTGTTCCAGACCATCTACCCCGGCTGCTACGCCGGCCGCGTGCCGCACATCCACTTCGAGGTCTACCGCAGCACGACGACGGCCACCAACTGGAACAACAAGCTGCGCACCTCGCAGCTGTGCTTCCCGTCGGATGCCAACACCGCCGTCTACGCCACCAGCGGCTACGGGCAGAGCGCCGCCAACAACAATGCCATCTCGCTGAGCAGCGACGGCATCTTCAGCGATGGTTATTCGACACAGCTCGCCACCGTTACCGGCTCCGTCAGCGCCGGCTACGTGGCCCGATTGAAAGTGGGCATTTCGGTATGAATGGACATTGCCTGGTTGTCGACGACGACGCCGAGATCCGCACCAGCCTGACGACCTATCTGCAGGGTTTCGGCTGGCGGGTCGGCGCGGCGGCCGACGGCCAGGCGATGCGCCAGCTGCTGGCGCAGGCCCGGCCCGACGTCATCGTGCTGGACCTGATGCTGCCCGGCGAGGACGGCCTGACGCTGCTGCGCTGGCTGGGCACCCAGCCCGACGCGCCGCCGGTGCTGATGCTGACGGCGCGCGGCGACACGATGAGCCGTGTCGTCGGGCTGGAGCTGGGCGCCGACGACTACCTGGCCAAGCCCTTCGAGCCGCGCGAGCTGGTGGCGCGGCTGCAGGCGCTGGTGCGGCGCGCGAACAAGGGGCAGGCCACGGCCGTAGATGACGACACCCGGCTGCTGCGTTTCGGCCGCTGGCGCTTCGACCGCATGACGCGCCAGCTCATCAGCGCCGACGACGTGGGCATCGCGCTGTCCAGCGCCGAGTTCCGGCTGCTGGCTGCCTTCGTGCAGCGGCCGGGCCGCGTGCTCACCCGCGACCAGCTCATCGAGCTGACACGCGCCACCGGCGTCGAGGTCAACGACCGCAGCATCGACCTGGCCGTGTCGCGCCTGCGCGCCAAGCTGGGCGACACGGCGCGCGAGCCCGCGCTGATCCGCACCGTGCGTGGCGAGGGCTACCTGTTCGATGCCGAGGTGAGCCCGTGCTGAGCAAGCTGAAGTCCTGGGACAGCCTGGGGCTGCGCCTGTTCCTGCTGATGTGGGCGGCGCTGGCGCTGAGCCACCTGGCCGCGTGGAGCATCGTCCTGCAGAGCTGGCAGGGCCATGGCGCGGACCGGCCGCGGCCGCCGTCCCAGGCCTACGGCGAGCGCGGCTTCGGCCCTGGCGGCCCGCCGCCGCATGACGACTTCGATGCCGGCCCGCCGCCCGGGCGGCGCCCGCCCGGAGACCCCGGCTTCGCGCGACCTTCCCACGTGCCCACCTTCCCGTCGCTGCCGCCGTCGCTGCCGTGGCACACCAGCCTCATCGACTACGGCGTGCGGCTGCTGGTCATCGCGCTGGCGGCCTGGTGGGGCTCGCGCTGGCTGGCCGGGCCGGTGCGCCGGCTCGTTAGCGCCGCCCAGCAGCTGACGCCCGCGCTGGCCCGCGGCCGGGCGGCACCCGCACTGGCCGAGGACGAGGGCACCCGCGAGGTGCGCGATGCGGCCGTCGTGTTCAACCGCATGGCGGCCGAGCTGAGCGGCCAGTTCGAGGAGCGCGGCCTGATGATCGCGGCCATCTCGCACGACCTGCGCACGCCGCTGACGCGCATGCGACTGCGGCTGGAGACGGGCGACGTGGAGCCCAAGGTGCGCGAGCGCTGCATCGAGGACCTGCGCGAGATGAACCAGCTCGTCGAGAGCGTCATCGAGGTGTTCCGCCCCGCGGAGACGGCCCAGGCGCAGCGGGTGGACCTGTCGGCGCTGGCGCAGTCGGCCGTGGACGACCTGGCCGAGACCGGCGCGGCCGTCAGCTTCGGCGGCCCGGCGGCCGTCGTCACGGCCGACCCGATGGCGCTGCGCCGCGTCGTCGACAACCTCGTCGGCAATGCGCTGCGCTATGCCGGCAACGCGCGCGTCAGCGTCGAGCTGGGCGGTGGCGTGACGCGGCTGGTGGTGGAGGACGACGGCCCCGGCATCCCCGAGGCCGAGCTGGACCGCGTGCGCCAGCCGTTCCGCCGCGTAGAGGGCTCACGCAACCGCGAGACCGGTGGCACCGGGCTGGGCCTGTACATCGCCCAGCAACTGGTGCGGCGCCAGGGCGCGGCGCTGGTGCTCAGCAACCGGCCCGAGGGCGGGCTGCGGGCCGAGGTGGTGTTCTAACGGCGGGCCGCCCCAAGCCGGCCCGCGGGCGATGTGCTTGCGGCTCAACGCCGGCAGGGCCGGCGAGGGGTCAACAGTTCAAGCCGCCTGCTCGACGTGGGCATGCCGCGTGTACAGGAAGTCGATGACCTCCTTGCGCGCCGCGATGTAGCGCGGGTCTTCGGCCAGTTCGACGCGCACGCGCGGGCGCGGGATGTCGACGCTGAGGATCTCGCCGATGGTCGCGGCCGGGCCGTTGGTCATCATGACGATGCGGTCGCTCAGCAGCACGGCCTCGTCGACATCGTGCGTGACCATGATGACGGTGCTCTGCGTGCGCGCGACGATCTTCAGCAGCTCGTCCTGCAGCTTGGCGCGGGTCAGCGCGTCCAGCGCGCCGAAGGGCTCGTCCATCAGCAGCACCTTGGGCTCCATGGCCAGCGCGCGGGCGATGCCCACGCGCTGCTTCATGCCGCCGGAGATCTCGTGCGGGCGCTTGTGCAGCGCGTGGCTCATGCCCACCAGCTCCAGCGCGGCGCGGGCGCGCACCTTCAGCTGGGCCTGGCTTTCCTTGCCGCCGAAGACCGACTCCACGGCCAGCAGCACGTTGTCCAGGCACGAGAGCCACGGCAGCAGCGAGTGGTTCTGGAACACCACCGAGCGCTCCGGCCCCGGCGCGGCGATCTCGCGGCCGTCGCAGATCAGCACGCCCGATGTCGGCGTCAGCAGGCCGGCGATGAGGTTGAGCAGCGTGGACTTGCCGCAGCCGGAGTGGCCGATCAGCGTGATGAACTCGCCGCGCTGCACGTCGAGGTTGACGTTCTGCAGCGCGTGGAAGCGACCCTTGCGGGTGGTGAACACCATCTCGGCGTCTTGAACCTGAATGAACGGCTTCATGGCATCAATCCTCTTCAAAGGTGAAGTGCTTGGCGAGGGAGATCAGCGCCCATTCAAGCAACAGCCCGACGGTGCCGATGACGAAAATCGCGATGAGGATGTGGGCGACGTTGAGGTTGTTCCATTCGTCCCAGACCCAGAAGCCGATGCCCACGCCGCCAGTCAGCATCTCGGCCGCGACGATGACCAGCCAGGCCGTGCCCACGGACAGGCGAACGCCGGTCAGCACGTACGGCAGCACCGCCGGCAGCAGGATGCGCGTGATGACCTTCCACTCGCTGAGCTTGAGCACGCGGGCGACGTTCAGGTAGTCCTGCGGCACGCGCTGCACGCCCACCGCGGTGTTCACGACCATCGGCCAGATCGAGCAGATGAAGATGGTCCAGATCGCAGCCGGGTTGGCGCTCTTGAACGCCAGCAGGCCGATGGGCAGCCAGGCCAGCGGCGACACGGGCTTGAGCAGCGCGATCAGCGGCGACACCATGCGGTTGGCGAACTCGAAGCGGCCGATGACGAAGCCCAGCGGGATGCCCACCAGCGCGGCCAGGCCGAAGCCCATGCCCACGCGGCCCAGCGAGTTCAGGATGTTCCAGCCGATGCCCTGGTCGTTGGGGCCGTTGCGGTAGAAAGGGTCGGCGAACAGCTGCATCGCGGCGTCGAAGGTGGCGGCCGGCGTCGGGAAGGCGCCGCCCTTCATCGTGGCGATGGCCCACAGGCCGATGAGCAGCGCGATGCTGATCACGGGCGGCAGCACCTTCAGCGCGATGCCGCGCCAGTCGATGGCTTTGCGCGGTGCCGCGGCCTTCGGCGGTGTGGTGTCGTTGGCGGCCGTGGCGGCGCGGGTGGCCCCGGTGGGCGGGACCGCCGGGGTGGTGGTGGCGGTGGCGGGGGCGACGTTGTCGCCAGGGGAATGGAAGACTGCGGAGACCATGATTTACGCCTTGATCTTGAAGCTGTCGGCGTACTTCGCCGGGTCCTTGCCGTCCCACACCACGCCGTCCATCAGCTTGGCGGTGCGGAAGTCGCTCTTGGGCACGCTGATGCCCAGCGCGCCGGCGGCCTGCTTGTAGAGCGCCGTCTGGTTGATCTGTTTGGCCACGGCCAGGTAGTCGGGGTGGCTCTTCAGCAGGCCCCAGCGCTTGTGCTGGGTCAGGAACCACATGCCGTCCGACAGGTAGGGGTAATTCACCGCGCCGTCGTTGAAGAACTTCATGTGGTTGGGGTCGTCCCAGGTCTTGCCCAGGCCGTTCTGGTAGCGGCCCAGGATGCGCTGGTTGATCGCGTCCACACCGGTGTTGATGTAGCTCTTCTGCGCCACGGTCTCGGCCATCTTGAGCTTGTTGGACAGGCTGGCGTCGATCCAGCGGCTGGCCTCCAGCACGGCCATCAGCACGGCGCGGCAGGTGTTGGGATACTTCTGCGCGAACTCGGCGGTGGTACCCAGCACCTTCTCGGGGTGGTCCTTCCAGACGTCCTGCGTCGTGTTGGCGGTGATGCCGATGCCATCCATGATGGCGCGGTGGTTCCAGGGCTCGCCGACGCAGAAGCCGTCCATGTTGCCCACGCGCATGTTGGCCACCATCTGCGGCGGCGGCACGGTTATGAGCTTGGCGCCCGACAGCGGGTTGATGCCCGCGGCGGCCAGCCAGTAGTGCATCCACATCGCGTGCGTGCCGGTCGGGAAGGTGCCGGCGAAGGTGTACTCGCGCGGGTTGGCGGCCATCACCTTGGCCAGGCTCGGGCCGTCCACCGCGCCCTTGTCGGCCAGCGCCTTGGACAGCGTGATGGCCTGGCCGTTGTTGTTCAGGGACATGAGCACGGCCATGTCCTTCTTGGGGCCGCCCAGCCCCAGGTGCACGCCGTAGATCAGGCCATACAGCACGTGCGACATGTCCAGCTCGCCGTTGACGAGCTTGTCGCGCACGCCGGCCCAGGAGGCTTCCTTGGTGGGGATGATCTTGATGCCGTACTTCTTGTCGAAGCCCAGCACCGACGCCATGACGACGGAGGCGCAGTCGGTCAGCGGGATGAAGCCGATGCGGACTTCTTCCTTCTCGGGCTTGTCCGAGCCTTGGGCCCAGGCGCCACCGGCGAGCCCGGCGAAGGGCAGGGCGGCGGCAGCGGCGAGCAGTTGGCGGCGCTGCGGGTTGGGCGTGGTCGTCGAGTTATCGAAGGCGGTCATCACGGGCTCCTGAGTCATGCTGGGCTCAACGCCGTCGCGGCCACGCTCCGCCCGCGCTGCCGTGCAGCGAAGACGCAATGGGGGAGGTCGGACGCCGTTGTCCCGAAGTGCCGGCCGTCTCACAGCCGGCCGGCCCGAGAGGCCTGCGCCATTGCAGGCCTCACACCCCGTTCAGCAGATTGCGTGCCAGCTTGCGCGGGCCGCTTCGGGCGCGTCGGCGCACGGGCTTGGCGCAATGCGGCGGCACCGGCGTGCGGTTTGCGCGGCGCCGGTGCGTGGAAGGTGAGTGCTTGTTGGTGCGCCGCGCCCCAAGCCGGAGACGGGGCTCGATCGCGGTGCGCGGCGAGGGCCGGCTATTGGCGCGGGCGCAGCAGCTGGTCGGCGTCGATGAGGCGGGAGGCGACGCTGGCCAGCGTCTGGCCACCCGTCATGGCGAGCTGGCGCAGTCGCTGGAAGGCGCTCTCCTCGTCCAGCCCCTGCTCGCGCATCAGGATGCCGCGTGCGCGCTCGACGAGCTTGCGCTCGGCCAGCTGCGTCTGCGTCTGGCGCAGCTCGGTCAGCAGCGCCTGGTCGTGCTCAAAGCGGGCCAGCGCCAGCTGCAGCAGCGCGCCCAGCCGCTGCGGCGGCAGGCCGGCCAGTTGCAGGGCGCTGACGCCCGCCTTCAGGGCGGCGCGCATCTGCTCGGGCGTCATCTGCTCTGCCACCAGCAGCACGGCTCGCGGCCGCTGGGCCTGCAGCTGGGCCAGCTGGGTCAGCAGCGCCGCCGAGGGCTGCTCGCAGTCGATCAGCAGCAGCTCGGGCGTCGGGCGCTGCAGCGATCGGGCCAGCGCCTCGGGCTCGGCCACGAGGTCCAGCACGTCGACGAGCTGGCAGCGCAGCCGGATCAGTTCGAAACGGATGACGGGACTGCGGCGCTGGCCGGCGTCGGCCAGCAGCACGCGCAGGCCCGGCAAGGGGAAGGGGGGCGTGTCCATGCCCCGCTGCAGTGCAAGTTGCGTGCCGTGGCGCGAACAGGCCCTAGTCAGGTGCGACGAAGCCGGCCGCCCGGTAGGCCGCCGCGATGGTGGGCGGGCCCACGCGCGCTGCCATCTCGCGGTGCACCGGCATCAGCGCCTTCTTCCACGCGTTGGCCTCGGCCGGCGTGGGCGTGTAGAGCTGCGTGCGACCGCTGGCCTGGATGGCCTGCAGCGCGGCGGCGTTCTCCTTGCTGGCGATCGCGTTGGCGTAGACGGCCGTCTCCCGCACGGCCGCCTCCAGCGACGTGCGCACGTCGGCGGGCAGGCCGTCCCAGAACTTCTTGTTGACGATGACCGCGTAGGCCAGGTGGCCGTGGTTGGACAGCGTCATGTGCTTCTGCACCTCGTAGATCTTCTGCGTGTAGAAGTTGCTCGGCACGCCCTCGGTGCCGTCGACGAGGCCGGTCTGCAGCGCCTGGTACAGCTCGCTGAAGGCCATCACCTGCGGCACGGCGCCCAAAGCGCGCATCTGCGCGTCCAGCACCTTGCTGGCCTGGATGCGCATCTTCAGCCCCTTGAAGTCGCCGACCTGGCGCAGCGGCCGGTTGGCGCTCATGATCTGGAAGCCGTTGTCCCAGTAGGCCAGCCCGCGGATGCCCTTGGGCTCCAGCTTGCGGAACAGCTCGGCGCCCAGCGGCCCCTCGGTGACGGCGTGGAAGGCGGCCGTGTCCTTGAACAGGTAGGGCAGGTCGAAGACCTCGAACTCCTTCACGCCCAGCGGCCCGAATTTGGCCAGCGACGGCGCCAGCATCTGCACGCTGCCCAGCTGCAGCGCCTCCATCTCTTCCTTGTCCTTGTAGAGCTGGCTGTTCGGGTAGACCTCCACGCGCACGCGCCCGCCGGTGCGCGCCTCCGCCAGTTCCTTGAAGCGCTGCGCCGCCTTGCCCTTGGGCGTCTCCGGCGCGACGACGTGGCTGAACTTGATGACGATGGGGCCCTGGCTCTGGGCCTGGCCGGCCACGGGCAGGGCCAGCGCGGCGGCAAGCACGAGGCGGCGCAGGGGCATGGCGGTCTCCTGATTCTTGTGGGCGCGATTCTGCGGGGCGGTTGGCGGGGCCGGGCTGTGGAGTTCCACATGCCCGGCGGGCCCGGGGGTTCTTAGACTGCGCGTCATGACGGTGCGAAGGTTCCTGATCCGCGGCCTGTGGCTGGCGCCGCTGCTGCTGTCGCTCATTTTCGTGGGCGGCGTGCTGGCGTGGGTGCGCGCCAACAGCGTCGAGGAGCAGGAGGTGCAGCGGCAGACGCTGATCTCCGACGCGCTCAGCACCGAGGTGCAGCTGCGCGCCCGCATCGACGAGGAGCAGGCCCACCTGCGCCACCTCGCCGACGCACTGGCCGGCGTGGCGCCCAGCGAGGCGGCGCTGGCGGCGCACCCGGAGGTCAACGCCGGGCTGCGGCGGCTGTGGCTGTCCGTCACCTGGCTGGACGGTCGCAACCGCGTGCTGGCCGAGGTGCCGGCCGAACCCGGCGCCAACCGCTACGAAGACGGCCTGTCGCTGCACATGACCGCGCCGGTGGCGCCGGACGGCGTGCTGGTGGTGCGCTACGCGCCGGCGCTGCTGCTCAAGCGCGGCGTGCCGTGGTGGCTGGCGCGCAAGTACGACCTGCAGCTGGTGGACAGCGCCGACCAGGTGATTGCGTCCAGCACCGAGTCGCCGCTGCGCGCCGCCCAGGGGCCACGGCCCAGCTACCGCGTGGCGCTGACGGGCCCGCTGCGTGCCAGCCCGCTGACCGACGCCACGCTGACCGACGCCGCGCTGGAGCTGACGCTGCGCGAGCCCGTGCCCGACGGCATGCGGCCGCTGGCCTGGGTGCTGGTGGCCGGCTTCCTGCCGGCCATCGCCGTGGCCAGCTGGCTGCTGCGCCGCCAGATGCGCCACGTGCAGCGCGCCGAAGGCGCCTGGCGCACCGAGGCCGCGTGGCGCCGCGCGATGGAGGACTCGGCGCTGGTCGCGCTGCGCGCCCGCGACTTCGACGGCCGGCTGCTGTACGTGAACCGCACCTTCTGCGAGATGGTGGGCGTGCCGGCCGAGCAGATGCTGGGCCAGCTGCCGCCCATGCCCTACTGGCCGCCGGACTCGCTCGAAGAGCTGACCGAGCGCAACCGCCGCAATCTCGCCGGCGGCGCGCCGCGCGAGGGCTTCGAGGCGCGCTGGCAGCACAGCTCCGGCCGCCTGGTGGACGTGATGGTGTTCGAGTCGCCGCTGGTGGACGCCACAGGCCGGCAGATCGGCTGGATGGGCTCCATCCTGGACATCACCAACGCCAAGCGGCTGGAGGAGCGCGAGCGCCGCGAGGTCGAGACGCTGGCCCACAACGCGCGGCTGACGATGCTGGGCGAGGTGGCCTCCACGCTGGCGCACGAGCTGAACCAGCCGCTGACGGCCATCGCCAGCTACAACGCCGGCATCAGCAACTCGCTGGCCAAGCTGGGTGTGCAGGACGAGCTGGTGCTCGGCGCGCTGCAGCGGCTGGGCCAGCAGGCCGAGCACGCCGGCCGCATCGTCGCGCGCATCCGCGAGTTCCTGACGCGGCGCGAGCCCCGCCACGAGCCCTGCGACGTCAACGACGTCATCAGCGCCGCGCTGGAGCTGCTGCGGCGCGACCTGCAGCGCCGTGGCGTCGCGCTGGAGCAGCACCTCGCCGCCAGCGTGCCGGCGGTGCTGGCCGACGCCGTGCTCATCGAGCAGGTCGTCATCAACCTGGTGCGCAACGCGGCCGATGCGCTGCAGGCGCGGGAGACCGGCCGGCGCATCGCCGTCAGCAGCCACGTGGCCGGCGAGTTCGTGCGCATCGACGTGCGCGACAACGGCCCCGGCCTGGCCGGCCGGCGCATCGAGCAGCTGTGCGCGCCGTTCTATTCCACCAAGGCCGACGGCATGGGCATGGGCCTGGCCATCTGCCGCTCCATCGTCGAGGCCCACCAGGGCGTGCTCGATGCCGAGGAGGCCGTGGGCGGCGGCGCGCTGTTCTCATTCAGCCTTCCGTTGAGCCAGGAGACCGTCCATGCCTGAACCGCGGATGGGCACCATCCATCTCGTCGATGACGACCCCGGCGTGCGCGACGCGCTCGCCTTCCTGATGCGCTCGCGCGGGCTGGACGTGCGCACCTTCGCCAGCGGCCCCGCGCTGCTGGACGCGCTGGACGTGGAGCGCGCGCCGCCGCGCGGCATCTTCCTGCTGGACGTGCGCATGGAGCCCATGAGCGGCACGCGGCTGCACGACGAGCTGCTGGCGCGCCGGCTGAAGAACCCGGTGCTGTTCCTGACCGGGCATGGCGACATCCCGATGGTGGTGGAGGCGCTGAAGAAGGGCGCGTTCGACTTCCTGGAGAAGCCCTACAGCGACAACGCGCTGGCCGACCGCATCGAGCAGGCGCTGGCGGTGGACGCCGCGATGCAGGCCGAGGGCGCGCAGGCCGCCGAGCGGTCCGCGCGGCTGGCCAGCCTGACCGAGCGCGAACGCGAGGTCATGACCCGCGTGGCCGCCGGCAAGCTCAACAAGATCATTGCCGACGAGCTGCACGTGTCCATCCGCACCGTGGAAGTGCACCGCGCCCGCGTGTTCGCCAAGCTGGGCGTGCGTTCGGCGGCCGAGGTGGCGACGCTGATCGCCGGGCTCTAGGGAGGGGCTCTCCCCCCCACGAATCGCAGCCCCGCGAACGCGGGGTACGCGCCATTTGCCGCTCGATGGTGCTGGCAGCATGGGCGGGCCTTCCAGAACAAGACCGCCGGAGACATCCATGCGCATCCTCGCCTCGCTGCTGCTGGCCGCGGCCCTCGGCCCGGCGTCGGCTGCCGTCGTCACCTTCGACAGCTACGCGCCGCGCTATGCCTACGCGGGCAGCATCGAGACCGACGGCTTCCTGTTTTCGGTGGCTTGCCTGGAATGCGTGGGCGTCGAAGACCGCCCGCCCGCCGACCTGAACGGCAACCCGCTGTCCGGCGCCTACAACGGCACGGCCACGCTGCTGTACGGCAGCGACCCGCTGTCCATCGCCGCTGTCGACGGCACCGCGTTCTTCCTGGACCGGCTGGACCTGGGGCTGTCCTGGTACGTGCCCGACATCGACGTGGGCAGCACCATCACCGTCACCTACCAGCTGGTGGGCGGCGGCACCGGCAGCGTTAGCGCCGTGCTGGACCGCAGCTACAGCACGCTGGTCATCGGCCAGGACGTGCTGGGCGCCAGCATCAGCGGCGGCCGGGGTTCCGGCTACATCTCGCTGGACAACGTCGTCGTCGTCAACACCGTGCCCGAGCCCGAATCGACCGGGCTGGCCGTCGTCGCGCTGCTGGGCGCCGGGGTCGCCTGGTGGCGCCGCCGGGCGCCATCGCGAGGCGCCAGGCCCTGAGACGGCGCAGCCCGGCTCCCTGCTGGGGCACAAATTGAGGATAGGGGCGGGTAAATCCGGGTTTTAAAGCTGGCACGGGCTTTGCACTAGGGTTTGTGCCGAGGCGACTGGCCTCGGGAAACCCAAGGAGTACCCCACCATGAAGACCTGGAACCTGCGCCCGCTCACGCTGTCGGCCGCCCTGCTCGCCACCCTCTCGCTGACCGCGCCTGCGAGCGCCCAGGAACCCACCGTCCCGGCGGAAGCCGCCCGCTCCATGCTGCGCCTGGCCCAGGGCGAGTACCTGCTGGACGACGGCCGCACGCTCAAGGTCCACGTCGGCGCGCGTCGCGTGGGTGTCGGCCTCGACGAGAGCCCGCTCGAAGCCTGGACCGCCCAGAGCAACGAGCTGCTCGTCAGCCCCGACGGCATGCGCCGCGTGCGCATGTTCCGCAACGGCGACGGCAGCGTCGACCGCGTCGCGCTGGAAACCGACCGCATCGTCCGCTGACACCGTACCGGTTGGGAACGGCGTTTGAAGGCGCGATGACGCCGGGGGCGCGCTGGGTCGAGTCAGTGCGCCGCCACAAACGCCATGACGGCGTCCATCACATCCGTGGTGGACGTCGTCCCCATCCGGGCATCCAGCGAGGCCACACCGTGGTCGGCGCCGCGCACGCGCTGGAGCACCAGCCGGCCGGCGCAGCTCTGCCAGGTGTCGACGTTGCCGGCGCTCGTAAAGGCGCCGGCATCCAGCGTGCCGCCGCAGGCCAGCGCCGTGCGTGCCTGCTGCTGGCGGAACTCGCCGAGCACGACGGCATTCACCCACGCCTCGCGCGATGACGCCACGACGGCCGGGTTCACCGTCCACGTGGCGGCGTCCCAGGCGCCGGTGGTCTGCATGACGCTGTCGCTGTCGCCGATGATGCCCAGGTAGGGCGGCGCGGCGCTGCCCGGCGCGCACGGCGTGGCGGGCTGGCCGAACGCGGACGACGCCGGCCCCGCCAGCGACACATAACGGTTGAACGTGGTGGCGGATTCGCACCACATCCGGTTGGTCATCACGCCGCCCATCGAGTGGCCCATCAGCGTGATGTCGGCGAGGCCGTATTCGCTGCGCACCTTGGCCGCCAGCGCCTGCAGGAAGGCCTTGTCGTCCTGGCCCGACGTCATCGCGTGGTTGCTCCACGTCGCCGCACCCGGGTTGCTGGCGATGTGCTGGCCCTGCGGGACGACGAGCGTCACCTGGTGGGCGTGCAGCCAGGCCCAGTTGATGGACGCCGCCGTCGTCGTGGTGGCGCTGCCGTTCAGCCCCACCTGGTAGGCCACCGCGTTCAGGTCACCGGCGCCGCCGTGCAGCAGCACGATGGCGCGCGTGGCGCCGGCCATGCGATAGACGTTGACCGCATGCGGGAAGCCCGCCACGGTGGTGGCCACGAGCTGGTCGGTCGCCGTTGGCGGCGGCGTGGGGGCGGGGTTGTCGCCGCCGCCACCGCAGGCGGCCAGCGTGGCGGCCAGCGCCAGTGCGGACAGGGATCGGAAGTGCATAGCGCGTCCTCGTTGATGAAGATTCAGCGGCGCGGCTGGCCGTCCAGCCACGCCGCGCGGATCTGCCGGCCGCAGCCCACCGACGCCACCGCGGGCTTTTCGCCGGCGTCCATGCTCAGCACGCCGTGGCGCTGCTCGCGGGCCACCAGGCCGTAGAAGCGCTTGTCCGCGCTGATCCACGGGTAGAAGCCGAACGCGCCAGGGCTGCTGAACGCGCCGTCGCCCACCTGCGGGTCGTCCTCCACCCAGTGGGCCAGGCTGTAGTGCCAGCGCTCGGCGCTCGGGATGGGCGTCTTCACCGCGTCGCGCGGGCAGGCCTGCGGCTGGGTGCACACGGCCTGCGTGCCCAGCAGCGCGCCCAGCTGCAGCCGGCCATCCAGCAGCGCGCGCAGGAAGCTGGCGTAGTCGGCCGCGCTCGTCACGCCGCCGCCGGCCGGCATGGCCTGGCTGTAGCTCAGGCGCCAGTCGGCGCCCAGCGCAGGCGCGAGCGCCTGCTGCACCGCCTGGGCCAGCCCGTCGGGGCCCTGAGCGCCCAGCCCCATCAGCACCGCGTGCTTCTGCAGGTGGCCGCCGTTGTAGGCGAAGCGGTTCTCGGTGGCCGGGTCCGGGCGGCCGCGGCCGTTGAGCGGGCTGTCCAGGCAGGCGGCGATGGTCTGGTCGCGCCGGCACACACGGTAGTTCGTGTAGCCGGACTGGAAGTGCAGGAACTTCACGTCCTCGGCCGTCAACTGCCCCTGGCGGCGCTCGGCGACGAAGGCGCCGTACAGCCACTTCGACGCCGACGCGATGGCCATCCGCGTGTCGCGCTCCGGCGCGCCGTCGCCCGCCCGGCCGCTGGCCAGCGGCTGTGTCGCGTCGCCCAGCTCCCAGTAGAAGGGCTGGGCGGCCACGCAGGCGGCGGACGCCTCGGCCGTCAGCCGTGCCGCGTCGGCCCGCTGCGCCGGCGTGGGGGCGGCCTGCACCCACAGCGGCGCGCCGGCGAGCAGGAGGAGGAGGGTGTGTGCGGTGGAGGGCATGGCGCCATGCTGCCCGCCGGCGCCGGCGCGCAGGTTGCAAGCGTTGTTGCACTGCTTGCAGCCGCTGACACCGGCGCCGCGGTGCAACGGTTTGTCATCCATTTCCGTGGCGGCGGCCCGGCGTGGCGTCCCTAACATCGCTGTATGACCCGCATCCTCATCGCCGACGACGAAGCCGAACTGCGCGGCCTGCTGCAGCGCTACCTGACCGAGCAGGGCCTCAGCGTGCGCGCCGTGCCCGATGCCGGTGCGGCCGCGCAGCTGCTGGCGCGCGAGCGCTTCGACGTGCTGGTGCTGGACCTGATGATGCCGGGCGAGGACGGCCTGTCGCTGTGCCGGCGCCTGCGCGCGCAGGGCGAGACCATTCCCATCCTGATGCTGACCGCGCGCGGCGACCTCGTGGACCGCGTGCTGGGCCTGGAGATGGGCGCCGACGACTACCTCACCAAGCCCTTCGCGCCGCGCGAGCTGCTGGCCCGCCTCCAGGCCATGGTGCGCCGCCAGCAGCAGCTGGGCGCCCACCTGGGCCCAGCCGGCGAGGCCGCGGTGAACTTCGGGCCTTTCACGCTCTACCCCAGCCAGCGCCGGCTGGAGCGCGACGGCGTCGAGGTCGAGATCAGCACCGTCGAGTTCCAGCTGCTGCGCGCGCTGGCCAGCCAGCCCAACCGGCCGCTGGGCCGCGAGAAGCTGCTGACGCTCGCGCACGGCGATGACCATGGCGTCAGCGACCGCAGCCTGGACGTGCAGATCATGCGGCTGCGCCGCCTCGTCGAGGCCGACCCCGGCATGCCGCGCCACATCCAGACGGTGTGGGGCCTCGGCTATGTCTTCATCCCCGAGCCCGACGCGCGATGACCTGGGGCCTGTCCACCCTGTTCGGCCGCAACCTGTGGCTCATCGTGGCGCTGATCGTGCTGGGCCAGGTCGTCAATGCGCTGGCCTACGGGCAGTTCATCGCGCGGCCGCGGCTCAAGCAGTCGGCGGAGGCCACGGCGCGCGGCCTGCAGGCGGTGGCCGAGGGCCTGATCCTGTTGCCGCAGGAGCAGCGGGCCGGCTTCGTCGCCCGCTTCAACGCGCGCGCCGCGGTGGGGCCGGACGAGAAGCGCCGCGAGCGGCCGACGCTGCTTGAGCGCGGCTTCCTGGCCGAGCTGGCGGCGCAGCTGGGGTTGCAGGCGTCGGAGCTGGCCTGGCGCCGCGAGCCCAGCGGGCTGCTGGCCGTGAAGCTGCCCGACGTGCCGTTCTGGCTGGTGGTGCCGTCCGTGCAGCCGGCGCATCGCTTCGCGCGCACCTGGATCATCGCCAGCGCCGTCAGCGGCGCGCTGGCGCTGCTGGGCGCGTGGCTGATCCAGCGCCGCATCAACCGGCCGCTGGCGCGGCTGGTGGCGGCGACCAAGGCCGTGGGCGAAGGCCAGCGCCGGCTCGCGTTGCCCACCGACGGCCCGGCCGAGACGGCGGCGCTGGCGCGCGGCTTCAACGACATGGCCGCCGCGCTGGCTCGCGACGAGGAGGAGCGCCTGCTGATGCTGGCCGGCCTGTCGCACGACCTGCGCACGCCGCTGGCCAAGATCCGGCTGGCCAGCGAGCTGCTGCGCGATTCGATGCCGGCCGGCCAGGCCGACCGCGAGCTGCTGGACACGCTGGACCGCAGCCTGCACGGGCTGGACGGCATGCTGACGCAGTTCCTGGACTACGCGCGCGCGTCGCACCCGGCCGAGCAGGACCTGCCGGCTGTGGACATCGAGCTGCGCGCCTTCCTGGCCGAGACGCTGGCGCTGGCCCCGGGTCTGCCGCAGCCCACGCTGGCGCCCGGCCAGGCCGTGCACCGCCAGGCGCGCCCGCAGGCGCTGCGGCGGCTGGTGCTCAACCTCGTCGTCAACGCGCAGACGCATGGCGCGCCGCCCCTCGAGCTGGCCTGCGGCGAGACGGCGGGTCGTGCGTGGATCGAGGTGCGCGACCGTGGCCCCGGCATCGCGCCGGCGCGTGTGGAGGCGCTCAAGCGGCCGTTCCAGCGCGGCGACGCCGCGCGGGGCGGCGTGCCGGGCTCGGGCCTGGGGCTGGCCATCGTCGAGCGCATCGCGCGCGCCGAGGGGGCCGAGCTGCAGCTGCTGCCGCGCGACGGCGGCGGGCTGGTGGCGCGCGTCAGCTGGCGCTGATCTTCACGGCCACGGTGCCGGTGCTGGTCTGGCCCAGGTTGTCCTTCAGCGTGATGGCCAGGTTGACGGTGCCCGTCACCGGCTTGGGCCAGCTGACGGCGATGCCGCTGCTGCTGGCCGAGAAGCTCATGCCGCTGGCCGCGCCGCTGATGGTGATGGACAGCGAGGTGGCGCCCGGCGCGCTGTAGCCGATGCTGGCGTTCAGCGCCTTGCCGGCCACGCCGGTGAGGCTGGTGGTGGTGAGCTTGGGCGCCGTGCTGGCGACAGGCGTGCTGCCGGTGGTGCCGGTCGTGCCGGCAGCGGCGCTGCCCAGGCTGGTCCACAGCGCCGTGGCATTGGGCGTGCCCCAGCCGGTGGGCGTGTCGTAGCCGGCCTTGGCCGTGCAGGTGGTGCAGCTGCCGTTGGTGCCGGTGGACACGTCCTTGAACGCGGCGGCGTAGGCCGTGGGCACGGCGCCCACCTGCTGGTACAGCGCTGCGTGCGGCTGGCCCAGCGCCGCCTTGCCCGATGCGGCGCGCTGTGCGTTGGCCACGGCCAGCAGGCCGGCCCATTGCGGCGTGGACAGGCTGGTGCCGCCGGCGCTGACCCAGCGCACCGCGGTCGTGCCCGGCGAGATGACGGCCACGTACTGGCCCGAGTTGGGGTTGGCGTTGAATGCCACGTCGGCCACCGCGCGGCGTGCGTAGCCGGCGATGCTGCCGCTTTGATAGGTGGGCAGCGCCACGTAGGCGCTGGTGCCGCCGCCGGTGCCGCTCCAGGTGGTTTCGCTGCGCGCGCCGCTGCCGCTGTACGTCAGCGTGGTGCCGCCCACGGCCAGCACGCGGCTGGACGCCGACGGCCACGACACCGCGGCGCCGTTGTCGCCGGTGGCGGCCAGGTAGCTCATGCCGGCGGTGTTGAAGACGCCGTCGTAGCCGGTCATCCAGCTGCCCTCGGCGGCGCCGAAGCTCATGGAGACGACGCCGGGCCCCATCTTGTTGGCCAGCGCGACGGCGTTGGAGAGGCTGGCGACGCCGGCGTCCGGCGCCTCGATGAGCACCAGGCGGGCCAGCGGCGCGGTGGCATGGGCCCACTGCACGTCCAGCGCGATCTCGGTGGCCCAGCCGCTGTCGTAGGCCGGCGCGGTGGCCGTCAGGTTGGCACCGGCGCTGTAGGCGACGACCAGCTCGCAGCTTGTTGCGGGCGCGGCCGCCAGCGGCAGCGCGGCGTTCGCGGCCAGCGTGCGCGTGGTGCAGCCGGGCAGGCCGAACTTGGTGTTGAACGCGGCCAGCTCGGCGGCGATGTTGGGGTCGTGCTTGGCGTTGACGATGTAGATCGTCTGGCCGGCGCCCAGCTGCGCGGGCGTGGCGCCGGCCAGCGCCGGCAGCCCGTAGGCGGCGCGGATCTGCGTGGGCGTGTAGGTGGTGACCGTCGTCGTCGTGGCCATCGGCGCGGCTTCGCCGGTGCCGGCGGCCATCGCGCGCGGGCGCAGCGCGTCGTCCAGCCCGGCCAGCGTCAGGCCGCGCGTGCCCACGCCGGCTGCCGCCTGCGCGCGGTGCGGCTCGGCGCCGTCCACCGGCTCGTCCAGCTGCACGGCGGCGGTGTGGAACTGGGGCAGCGCTTCGATGTCGCTGGCGGGCAGCGCCTCGTCCAGCGCCACGTTGAGCGTGAAGGCTGCCGGCGCGTCCGCCGCCAGCGTCTGGGTGGTGGGCGCGTCGGTGCCGGCACCGCCGCCGCAGGCGGTCAGGGCGGCACAGGCCAGCAGGCTGAGGGTCCAGGAGACGGGGGAACTGCGCATGGCCGGAATCTCGTGCAGGCGAGGGCCACGCCCGACAAGACCCGGCGGTCTTGGCGGCCCCGCTGCCATGGCGGCTGCGGATGCAGCGCGCGGTAGGCCGGAAGCTTTGCGTCCCCGCCTTTCGACGGGTTTGCCCTCAGGGTTGAAAACGATTGGAGTCTAGGGCGGCGCGCGGCCGCCGTGCACACCGCGGCCGCGCGCGGCCGTGACATCTGACGCGTCTCGTGCAGGCTGCGACGCGCTTCGTGCAGGCCCCGCCGCGTTTCGCCCACCCGCCTCGCGGCCACGTCGCCACCGCCCCTAGAGTGCCGGCCATGGACACACCCAACCCCCTCGCCACCGGCAACCGCTTCCAGCGCGCCTACTACCGCTGGGCGCTGCCTTACTACGAGCGCTTCGGCCGGCAGGACCCGATGCTGCGCGAGCGCGTCGAGCTCATCGACATCTACCTCTACTCGCGCCAGGGCCTGACGGCCTGGGCCGGCTGGCTGCTGTGCCTGCTGGGCGGCGCGTCCTGGCTGCATGGGCGCGGCATGGGCTGGGGGCCGTCGCTGGGCGTGGCCGCTCTGGTCATGGTGGGGCTGAGCGTCGCGCTGCTGGGCGTGTGGCTGCGGCCGCAGCAGCGGCCCGGGCGCGTGGTGGGCGGCTTCATGGGCGGCATGGTGCTGGGCATCGCGGCGATGCTGGCAGGCCTGAGCGTCGGCCGCGGGCTCGCCGGTCGCAGCTTCGACCTGGGCCAGGCGCTGGCGTCGCTGCAGGCTTCGGCGCTCACCGTGGTGCCGCTGGGCCTGAGCTTCGCGCTGCTGCTGACCGGCGTGGCGCGCGCCGGCCGCAGCGCGCGGGAGCGGCAGTTGTCGCGGCTGCAGCTGCTGGCCGAGCGCGACGCTGCCGCGCGCACCGCCGCCGAGGCCGACCTGCGGCTGCTGCAGGCGCAGATCCACCCGCACTTCGTCTTCAACACGCTGGCCACGCTGCAGCACTGGGTGGACCGCCGCGACGACCGCGCCGGCCCGCTGCTGCGCGAGCTGACCGGCTTCCTGCGCCGCAGCACCGAGCTGCTGGGCCGCGCCACGGTGACGCTGGCCGACGAGGCGCAGGCGGTGCGCCACTACCTCGCCATCCTGGCCGCGCGGCTGGACGGCCGCGTGCAGGGCGAGGTGCTCATCGCGCCGGAGCTGGCCGCCGAGCCGCTGCCGCCGGGCCTGCTGCTGACGCTGGTGGAGAACGCCGTGGAGCATGGGCTGGAACCCAAGATCGGCGACGGCCGGCTGCAGGTGGCGGCCGGCGGTGACCCCGGCGGCCGCTGGTGGCTGCGTGTCGATGACGATGGCCTGGGCTTGGCCGACGATGCCGCCGACGACGTGGGCCTGGCCAACCTGCGCCAGCGGCTGAAGCACCATTTCGGCGACCGTGCCCGCTTCACGCTGCAGCGCCGCGCCGAGGGCGGCACGCGCGCCGAGATCGAGGTGTCGCCATGACCCGGCTGCTGATCGCCGACGACGAACCCGCGCCCCGCGAACAGCTGGCCGACGCGCTGGCCCAGGCCTGGCCCGACGCGCAGATCGTGGCCCAGGCCGCACACGGCGCCGACGCGTGGGACCAGTGGCTGGCCCACGAGCCCGACGTGTGCTTCCTGGACATCCGCATGCCGGGGCTGTCGGGCATCGACGTGGCGCGGCGCATTGCGGGCCGCAGCGCGGTGGTGTTCGTCACGGCCTACGGCGACCATGCGCTGCAGGCCTTCGACGCGGGCGCGGTGGACTACCTCGTCAAGCCGCTGGAGCCGGCGCGGCTGGCGCAGGCGGTCGCGCGGCTGCGCGAGCGCCTGCAGCGCCCGCCGCCGGCGGCCGGTGCGCTGCAGCAGCTGCTGGAGCAGTTGGCCGCGCAGCAGCGCCGGCCGGCCTGGCCCGACACGCTGCAGGCCGGCGTGGGCAAGGAGGTGCGGCTGATCCGCATCGACGACGTCGTCTACTTCGAGTCGGACGCGCGCTACACCCGCGTCGTCTACCTGGAGGCCGGCCAGCAGCGCGACGCGCTGCTGCGCACGCCACTGAAGGACCTCATCGCGCAGCTGGACCCGGCCCGATTCCAGCAGGTGCACCGCTCGGTCGTCGTGGCCGGCGCGCAGATCGCCAGCGCGGTGCGCGACGACGACGGCGGCATGGTGCTGCGGCTGCGCGGCTCGGCCGATGTGCTGACCGTGTCGCGCCCCTTCCAGGGCCTGTTCAAGGGGCAGTGATCTCCACGGCAACGCCGCTCAGCACGGCGTTGCCGCTGAGCGGGTCGCGCGCGGCGTCGTCCAGCAGCGCGTTCATGTTCACGCCCGGCCGCTCGCGGGCCACGCCCAGCTGCACGCCGGCCAGGTCGTGCCCCCAGCCGTGCGGCAGGCTCACCACGCCGGGGCTCATGTCGGCGCTGCGCTCCACGCGGGCAATCAGCTCGCCCACAGAACTCTTCACTCGCGCGAACTCGGCCAGGCCCAGCCGGTCGGCGTCGCCGGGGTTCACGAGCAGCGTGCAGCGCTCCGGGCCCTTGGCCAGGATGGGCAGGTTGTGCATCCAGCTGTTGCCCGAGCGCGTGTCGCGGCGGCCGATGAGGCTGAACTCGGGCGCGGGTTCGGCTTTGACTTGAGCCAGGTCGGCCAGGATGCTGGGCGGCGCCAGTTCGATCTTGCCGCTGGGCGTGCGCAGCACTTCCGGAATGCGGGGCACCAGCGCGCCCAGGTCCACACCGCCGCCGTCCACCGTGCTGGCGGCCTTCACCTTCTTCAGGGTCAGGCCGCCGGGCTGGCGGCCGAACTGGTCGCCGTAGGGGCCCACGCGCAGCTGCAGGTCGATGAGGCGCTCGGGGCCGCGCCACGGGTCCAGCGCGGCCAGGATGGCGGGCGTCTGGTCGCCGGCAAAGCGGCGCACGTCGGACGCGATGGCCTCGTCGTCCAGCTGCGCCACGTCCACGCTCAGGCCGCGGCCTTCCAGCAGCGCGCACAGGCGCAGGAGGGTCTGCCACTCCTGCGGCGTGCCGGGCGCGGCGTCGAACACCGGGCCGCTGAAGCGCGCGTGGTTGCGGTGGCTGAGCTGCGGGAAGGCGACGTCGAAGTGCAGGTCTTCCAGCGGCGACAGGCCCGGCAGGATCACGTCGGCATGGCGCGTCGTCTCGTTGACGTAGATGTCCAGGCTCAGCATGAAGTCCAGCCCTTCCAGCGCCTTCGCCAGGCGCGGGCCGCCGGGGGCCGACAGCACCGGGTTGCTGGCGATGGTGATGAGCGCCTTGACCTGCCCGTCGCCAGGGGTCTCGATCTCTTCCGCGAGCACCGTGATGGGCAGCTCGCCGTAGATTTCCGGCGCGCCAGACACGCGGCTGCTGCGCCGGCCCGTCGTCACGCCCTTGCCGCGGCCGGGCTGACCCTGCGTGTTGGGCGCGAACGCGGCGGCCTTCGCGAACATCGCGCCGCCCTCGCGGTCGAGGTGGCCGGTCAGCACGTTGAGGAGGTCCACCAGCCACGAGTTCACCGTGCCGAAGCGCGTCGTGCAGGTGCCGATGCGGCCATAGACGGCGGCGCGTGGCGCGGCGGCCAGCTCGCGGGCGAGGCGGCGCTGCGTCTCGGCCGGGATGCCACAGCCGGCGGCCGTCACCTCCGGGGCGAAGGTCTGCACGGCGGCGCACGCGTCGTCCAGCCCGTTGACGTGCTCGGCCAGCCGGCCCAGGTTCACCAGCCCTTCGTCGAACAGCGTGTAGGCGATGCCGGCCAGCAGCAGCGCGTCGGCGCCGGGGCGGATGGGCAGGTGCTCGTCGGCGGCCGCGGCCGTCTCGCTGCGGCGCGGGTCGACGACGACGATGCGCCCGCCGCGCGCGCGCATCGCCTTGGCCTTGCCGCGGTAGTCGGGCACGGTCCACAGGCTGCCGTTGCTGACCATGGGGTTGCCGCCCAGGATGAGCAGATAGTCGCAGCGCTCGATGTCCGGCAGCGGGATGGACAGCCAGTGGCCGAACATCAGCGCGCTGCTGAGCTGCTTGGGCATCTGGTCCAGCGTGGAGGCGCTCATCACGTTGCGCGTGGCCAGCGACTTCACGAGCCGCGGCGTGTAGGCCAGCAGGCTGACCTTGTGCGCGGCCGGGTTGCCGATGGTCAGCGCCACCGCGTCGGCGCCGTGCCGCTCGCGCAGCGGCAGCAGCCGGCGCTCGATCTCGGCAAAGGCCTCGTCCCACGTCGCCTCGACGAAGACACCGTCGCGCTTGATCAGCGGCGTGCGCAGCCGGTCGGGGTCCTCGTGCAGGTCCTTCAGGCTGACGCCCTTGGGGCACAGGTAGCCGTGGCTGAACACATCCTTCTCGGCGCCGCGGATGGCGATGACCTTGGCGCCGTCGGTCTTCACTTCCAGCCCGCAGCAGGCCTCGCACAAGGGGCAGATGCGGTAGTGGCTGTCGGGCATGGCGGGTCTCCTGGCGCGGTTCTTTTCGAACCGGCCAGCTTAGCCGTGGCGCCCGCCCCGCGCCCGTCGCGCAGGCGACGGCTAGTCGCCGCGCAGGCCCAGCTCGGCCATCTCGTCCAGCCAGCGGCCCGCGCCTTCCCGGCCCAGGCCGTCCACGCCGCCCACCAGCGTCTCCTGGATGGGACCGATGCCGACGAAGCCGAGGATGTTGCGTTCCAGCGAGCGCAGCGAATGCGCGCGGAAGATCCAGCGGTAGACCAGCGACGGCATGCCCATCGTCACGATGACGCGGGCCGAGCGGCCGGTCAGCAGCTTGCGGCCCAGCGGGTTGCCCGGCACGGGCTCGAACGCGAAGCCGCGGCGCGCGATCTGTTCCAGGAAGCCCTTCAGCAGCGCCGGCATATCCCCCAGCCACAGTGGGAAGAAGAACACCAGGTGCTGGGCCCAGCGGATGTCGTCCTGCGCCGGCCTGAGCGACGCGGGCACCTCGCCCTCCAGCCAGTCCTTCTGCGAGCGCAGCAGCGGGAAGTCGAGCCGGCCCACGTCGATGACGCGCACCTCGTGGCCGGCTTCGCGCGCGCCGTCGGCATAGGCCTGCGCCAGCGCGTGGCAGAGGTGGCCGCCATCGGCGTCCGGGTGGGCCTGGATCAGCACGATGCGGCGGGGCATGGAATCCTCCTTGAGCGCCGCCATCGTGCCGCCGGCCGCATCGCGCCGCCTTGACGTCCGTCAAGGCGGCGCGTGGCCCGCTACCAGTTGCCGATGCTGGGGTTCACGTAGCTGAACTGGTTGGGCACGTCGGCCGCGAAGTTGGTGTACGAGAACGACATGCTCAGTTCCAGCGAGCTGACCTGGTGCCACCAGCCCAGCGGCAGGAACAGCGTGTCGCCCGGCTCCAGCACCACCTCCAGCACCTGTGCGTCACGCAGCAGCGGGTAGCGCTGCAGGTCTGGCGCGTCCAGGTCGATGGGGCTGTAGACGCCCATGCGGTTGTAGAGCAGCGGCGTCTGCAGCGGCGATACGAAGCGCCAGCGCTTGCGACCGACGACCTGGGTGTGGAACAGCATCAGCGTGTCGTGGTGCAGCGGCGTGCGTGTGCCGGCCGGGCCGAACCAGAACGACGCCGCCGTGTGCAGCAGCGCCGGGTCGCAGAGGGGCGGCATGCGGCCGATGTCCTGCAGCAGCGGCAGGAACTCGGGGCGGCGCATCATCTCGTCGTTGGCCGTCAGGTAGTGGTCGTTGGTGGCGCCGCCGCTGACGACGAGGTCCACGAACTCGGCCACCTTCATGCGCTGGCGCAGCTTCTCCTTGTTCTGCTCGAACAGCGTGTCGGTGTTGCGGCCCACCTGCACGTCCACGTCCAGGTGGCCGAAGCGCTCGCGCAGGTCCGCCGGCGACCAGCGGCCCATGGCGGGCCAGTCCTCGGCGATGTCCGTCAGCACGACCGGGCGGCAGCCGCGTACGTAGCGGGCGATGAACTCGTCGCGGGAAACGCCGCGGCGCTTCTCGATGACGCCATAGCCCGGGTCGCCCTGCCACAGCTGCTGCAGGTTGCCGGCGACGGACTCCAGCTTGCGCAGCAGCTGCTGGTGGCGGCGGGCAGCCTGGAACACCGGGTCCTGCTCGATCTGCTCGATGGCGGCCATGCAGGTGGACGGATCCAGCCCGGAGGCCGTCATCGTGTCGAGCATGGAGGCGGGCGAGCAGTTCCACAGCCGGTTGTCGGCCACCCAGCCCAGCCAGTCGGGCGGCAGGTCCAGCAGTGCGGCGGGGCGCGGGCGGGGCGGGGGCTTCAGCGGGGCGAGCGGCATGGTGCGGACGTTAGCCGCAGTGCGCGACATGGGCATGAAGCTCAAGCCGGCTTCAGCCAGTCCCTCAGTTGCTGCAGCACGGCCGCGTCGGTCTGCAGCGCCAGGTGGCCCAGGCCGGTGAAGACGGCGGTGTCGGTGAACGCCAGCCGGCGCGCGGCCTCGCGGTGCTGGCCCAGCGCGCTGGCCACGGGCACCAGGCCGTCACCCAGCCAGCGCGCGGGCGCGCCGGTGGGTTGCTTCGCCGTGGTGGCCGCGATGGCGTAGCAGTGCACGCCAGAGGGCAGCGGCAGGCGGCTGGCCTTGCCGGCGTCGGCATCGGCTTCGAGCAGGCTGGCGTGGCGCAGGTCGCGGATGCCGGCGCTGCGGCGCGCCGCCAGCGCGGCGAGCGGGCGCGAGTAGGCGCTGACGGCCAGCAGCCGCTGCACCTGCTGCCCGCCGCGTTCCAGCGGCGCGCCCAGGTGCGGCGTGCCCAGCGTGACGAGCGCCTGCAGGCGCCCGGGCCAGCGGCGGCCGCGGGCCTGCGCGATGGCGCTGCGGGCGACCAGGCCGCCCATGCTGTGGCCCAGCAGCGTGACGGGGCCAGGCACGGTGTCCAGCAGCTTCGCGAGTTCGGCGCCGTTGCGCCAGATGTTGCGGCCGGTGTTGTAGCGCAGGCCCAGCGGCCGGTAGCCCAGCGCGGCGAGGGCGGCGGGGAAGTCGGCGCCGTCGCGCCGCCACTGCGCCTCGTTCATGCCCAGGCCGTGCAGGAACACCAGCGCCGGGCCGCTCGCGCCGTCGACGAGCGGGTGCAGCGTCATGGGCGTGGCGAGCGGGTTGGCGGTGGCTTCGAGGTAGTCGCCCAGCACGCCGTTCAGGGCTGCTTGCGCGGCGCTGGCGTGTTGTGTGTCTGCCTGGTCGAGCAGCGGTGTCAGTGCATGGAGCGCCAGGTCCAGCCCGCCACCCACCAGGCGCGTCACGCCGCGCACGCTGCGGTAGACCAGGCCGGTGATGCCGGTGGTGCGCTCACGCGACGCCGTCAGCGGCAGCCGCGAGATCTCGGCATGCATGGCCTCGACGAGGTCGGTGACGCCGGTGACGGCATCGATGGCCAGGCGGCTGGCGCCGAGGAGGGGGTGGGCTTTGCTCATGGGTGGCGATGATGCGCTGTTGTTGATCGCTTTTTTGGAGCGAGCTGCTCACCGCTGCATTGCCGGGAGTCCGCCCCGGCGGGCGGGTAACTTTCTTCTGCGGCGCCAGAAGAAAGTCACCAAAGAAGAGGCGCTGAACCGCACACGAGCAACACGCCGCCATGAGCGGCGCGCGAAAACGCACACGGTGATTCCGGGCAGACGCGACCCGCTTCGCTCTCGCTGCTGTCCCTGTGACGAGCGCCATCCATCGAACCTTCACGCCGCTTAACGCCGGCTGCACGCCGGGCTTACCAGGAACAGCCGCGTCGCTGGGGCGACGGCACGTGCTGTGGTGCTCGGCCGCGCCGCCCGAGCGGCGCTGCATGGGGCTGTTTTGGTGAGCACGGCGTGCAGCCGCGCGTCGGACGGGCAGGTGGGGCGATGAGCGCTGCTTTTGACAAGTCAGGTGCGAGAGCGCAGCGGCTCGCTTCGTCCCGAAATGCCGATGGGCGTTTTCGCGCGCCGCTCATGGCGGCGCCGCGGTCGAGTGCGGTTCAGGGCCTCTTCTTTGGTGACTTTCTTCTGGCCCCGCAGAAGAAAGTTACCCCGCCGCCGGGCGGAACTCCCGGCAATGCAGCGGTGAGCAGCCCGCTTCCAGCAACCAACCCAAACCCAGAAACCCACAAACCCTGAAGCCCTCACATCTGCCGAAACAGATGCGCACAACTCTCCGCCACCAGCAGCATCTCGCTGCCGTGCTTCAGCTTGATCTGCATGCGCCCGCGGAAGTCGCGGCTCACGCTCGCCACCGCGTTCACGTTCACCAGTGTCGACCGGTGGATCTGCCAGAACTGCTGCGGGTCCAGCTCGTCGATCAGCTCCTTCAGCGGCTTGCGGATCAGCGCCTCGCCGTCCTTCAGCGCCAGCCGCGTGTACTTGTTGTCGCTCTGGAAGAACATCACCTCGTCCACCGTGATGAGGCGCAGCGTCTGGCCCACCGACGCGTTGATCCAGCGCAGCGGCGCGCGCGCCGCCGACGGCACGGGGCGCGCGCTGAGCTGCTCCAGCACGCCGCCCAGCGGTGCCGGCGGCTGGCCCTGGCCCAGCCGGACCTTCAGCCGTGAGATGGCCGTGAACAGCCGCGCGGCGGCCAGCGGCTTGAGCAGGTAGTCCACGGCGCCCTGGTCGAACGCGGCAACGGCGTACTGGTCGTAGGCGGTCACGAACACCACATGGCTGCGGCCGCTGACCTGGCGGGCCACGTCCAGCCCGGTGGCGCCGGGCATCTCGATGTCCAGGAACAGGATGTCGGGGCGGTGCTGGTCCAGCAGCCGCAGCGCCTCCAGGCCGTCGGCCGCCTCGCCGACGATGCTCAGCTCCGGCCACAGCCGCTCCAGCTGCTCGACCAGTTCGCCGCGCAGCGCGGCCTCGTCCTCGGCCACGACGGCGGTGGGGGCGGTCAGGTTCATGGTTGCAGTTCGAATTCGGTGCGGCCGGCGCCGCTGGTGCAGGTCAGCCGCGCATCCAGCACGGCCAGGCGCTCGCGCAGCGAGGCGAGGTCTTCATCCTCGCGGCACAGGCCTTCCTCGTCGAAGCCCAGCGTGATGCGGGTGCCGTCGGCGGCCAGCCAGCAGCGCCCGGCGGCGCCCAGCCGGATCGCGCGCTGCACCAGCGGCAGCAGCAGCATGGGCGGCAGCGACGTGGCGCCGCGCGAGCCCAGCTCGGCCTCGAACGCGGGCGGCTGGCCGCCCAGGTCGCGCAGCAGGTCCAGGTAGCTGGCGATCAGTTCGGCCTCGCCGCCCAGCGTGGCACCAGCCTCGCGCAGCCGCGGCAGCGCCACGCGCAGGTGGCGGATGAGCCGCTCCAGCCGCGCGCTGGCCGTCGGGTCGTGGCGGTCGTAGGCGCGCTCCACGGACACCAGCGCGTCGAACAGCAGCGCCGGGTCCACCTGCGCCTGCAGCGCGGCCAGCCGCGCGCCCAGCGCGTGGCGGCGCAGCTGGCTGTGCTCGCGCAGCAGGTCCTGCGCGGCCTGGTCCTGCCGGCGGCGCAGCGCGCGGAACTCCAGCATGCCCACCAGCATCAGCGCCGGCATGGAGACCCACAGCGTGTCGCCGATGAGCGCCGTGATGCGGAAGGCGTTGCAGTCGGGCTTGCCGTGCTTGGCGGCGTAGAGCTGGCAGATGGACGTGCCCGGCACCAGCTCGGCCAGCGGGTAGACGACGCCGATGATGAGCGCCGAGCCCAGCAGCGTGGCGGCCACGAGGCGGGCGCGGCGCGCCGGGTGGATGGGGCTGCTGCGCGCGGCCGGCAGCCAGCACAGCAGCAGCACGGCGCAGCTCACCAGCGGCAGGCTGAGGTGGCGCACGAGCACCGGCATCAGGTGGTCGCCGACGTCGACCTCCACCAGCGACGTCAGGTCCAGCGCGCCAAACAGCAGCGCGGCGGCGACGAACACCAGCACCTCGCTGCGGCGCACGGAGCGCCAGGACCGCAGCACATGGCCGATCACGCGAGCGCCTCCGCGGGCAGCCGCACGCGCGCCACGACGCCGCGCGGCTGCGCCGCCTCCAGCTCCAGCGACGCCGCATCGCCGAAGCGGGCCGCCAGCCGCGCCCGCGTGTTGGCCAGGCCCACGCCCGCGCCGCCGCTGGCCGCGCCGAAGCCCTGGCCGTTGTCCTGTACCTCGATGCTCACGCCGCCGTTGCCGGCGTGGTGCGCGCGGATCTCGATGCGCCCGCCCTCGGGCAGCGGCGACAGGCCATGCTTGATCGCGTTCTCCACCAGCGTGGGCAGCACCAGCGTGGGCAGGTGCGCCGACAGCAGCTCCGGCGGCGCGGCGATGTCGAACGACAGCCGCTCGCCCATGCGCATCTGCAGGATGGCCAGGTAGTGGCGCACCAGCTCCAGCTCGTCGGCCAGCGTGGACTCGTGCCGGCGCATGCCCGGCAGCGCGGCGCGCAGGTAGGCGATCAGCGCCACCAGCATGTTGCGGCCGCGCTCGGGCTGGGTCTCGTACAGCCGCTTGACGTTGGCCAGCGTGTTGAACAGGAAGTGCGGCTCGATCTGCGCATTCAGCGCCGACAGCTGCGCCTCGGTCTGCTGCGTCTTCAGCGCCTCGCGCTCGCGGAACAGCCGGGCCAGCCGGTCGCGGCCCTCGCGCTGCTGGCGGCTGATGCGCAGCAGCGCGTAGGCCAGGCCGCCCAGCAGCACCCAGACGGCCATCGTCGACAGCGCCCAGCCGAGCTTGAACGGCATGGGCTTGTCCAGCGCCGCCACCGCGTAGCGCAGCCAGGTGCCCACCGCGGCGCCGCCGCCCACGGCCAGTGCCTGCACCGCCAGCTGGGCCGGCAGCGGCCAGCGCCGGCGCGCCAGCAGCGCCTCGGCCAGCCCCACGGCCAGCAGCAGCGACAGCCCGGTCAGCAGGCATTGGCGGCTGAAGCGCACCAGCTCGAACAGCGCGTCGCCCAGCGAGGCGCCGCCTTCCTCGCCGAACCAGCTCAGCGAGCGCGAGAAGGCGTACAGCAGGCAGAAGTAATAGACGGCCGCCAGCATGCGCAGGTTGCAGATGCGGCGAAACGCTTGCAGCGGGCTCAGGTCCTCCATGGCGCCCATTCTGCGGTGCCCGCCAGCGGGCGGGGCGCGATGCGACGGAACCGGGTCAGGCCGTGCTGGCCGCGGCAATCAGCGCCTTGAGTTCGCGCTCCGACGCGGCGGGGTCGCCCAGGTTCACCTCGATGAGGCGGCGCAGGTGGGTGATGGACTCCAGGTCGATGCTGCGGCACAGCACGCCGGCATGGCCGGCCTCCACATGCGCCAGCTCGCCGGCCATGGCGATGTGGATCTCGGTGCTCTCGTCCCCCAGCGGCAGCTTGACGAGGCAGGGCATGCCGGCCTGCGGCGGCGGCCCGTCGGGCAGCTGCAGCAGCACGCCCTTGAGCGAGATGTCGATGACCTGGCAGCGCAGCAGCGCCTGCGTGGTGATCAGCTCGGCGCCGGCGGCAAAGGCGACGCGGGCGAATTGGCGGCGTTCGGTGCTGATGATGGTCTCCCGGTGGCGGCGCAGGCGGGCCGATGCTAGACGAACGGCTCCAGGGCGCCAGCCCCGCCGAACACGGTGCTGTGCTCCACGGCCTGCTGCAGGCGCTCCGGGGCGAGCGACGCCAGCCCCATGGCCTCCAGCATGAACCAGGCGGCGCGCAGATAGGCCACGATCTCTTCGCGGGTGGCGTCGGTCTGCGTGGGCTCCTCGTCCCAGCCGCGGGCCGGCGCCTGGCGCGGTGCGACGACGGCCGGCCGGTGCGCGAGCGCGATGCGGGCGAGCAGCTCGCGGGTGTCCACGCTGGCACTGGGGGCATCGATGAGGCGCACGAGGTCGCCCAGCTGCTGCTCGGCCGCGGCGGCCAGCAGCCGCGCAGCCTGGTCGGCGCCGCCGGCCAGGTACAGCCCGGCCGCCAAGTCCACGTATTCGAGGGCGGCCGACAGCCGCTGCAGGTCGGGGTTGGACGACATGGTCGGGGAGTCTAGGTCGTGTCAAGCCGCAACGAGCGGCCAAACTTCACGTGGGCTTGTTTATGCTGGGCCGCTTCGGGATTGTTCTGAGGAGACCCACGATGGACCGCCGCCTGCACCTGCAACACCTGGCCGCCATGGCCGCCGCGATGGCGCTGCCCGCCGGGGCTGCCGACGACAAGGACAGCACCTACGACGAGGACTCCATCGTCAAGGCCGCCACCGATTTCTTCGGCCAGACCACCGAGGGGCTGGCCAAGGTCATCGAGAAGGCCTTCAAGGAGCAAGGCCGCCCCAACGCCTACATCAAGGGCCAGGAAGCCGGCGCGGCCATCACCGTGGGCCTGCGTTACGGCGAGGGCGAGCTGCTGATGAAGGGCGGTGGCGGCGGCAAGGTGTTCTGGGCCGGCCCGTCCATCGGCTTCGACCTGGGCGCCAACGCGTCCAAGGTGTTCACGCTGGCCTACCACCTGCCCAAGGCCGCCGACATCTACCAGCGCTTCCCCGGCGTGGACGGCAGCCTCTACTACATCGGCGGCGCGGGCATCAACTACCAGCGGCTCAAGGGCATCACGCTGGCACCCATCCGGCTGGGCGTGGGGTTGCGCGCCGGCGCCAGCGTGGGCTACATCCACTACCGGCGCGAGAAGAGCATCAACCCGTTCTGACGGTGCGAACACGCCGGGTTCTGCGTCCGGTCAAGGCGCGGCGCCGGGCGGGCTGTCAATCTCGCCCCCTCCCGCAACAAGGTCGGCCGTGCAGGGCCGGCATCGCGGCGTAGACTGTAAATTCATCCAGTATTCGAGGCCCACCGTGAGCAGCAGCACCACCGACCTGCCCGTGCAGGACATCTCCAGCGAAGTCCTCATCGAGAAGTACGCCAAGGGCGGCGAGCAGACGCCCGACGAGCTGCGTGAGCGCGTGGCCCGTGCGCTGGCCGCGGCCGAGAAGCCGGCCGACCGCGCCCGCTGGGCGGCGGCGTTCCTGGAGGCGCAGCAGCGTGGCTTCGTGCCGGCCGGCCGCATCATGTCCGCCGCCGGCACCGAGCTGTCGGCCACGCTGATCAACTGCTTCGTGCAGCCGGTGGGCGACTCAATCGCGACCGCCGAGGACGGCGTGCCGGGCATCTACACCGCGCTGACCGAAGCCGCCGAGACCATGCGCCGCGGCGGCGGCGTGGGCTACGACTTCAGCCGCATCCGCCCGGCGGGGGCCTGGGTGGGCTCCACGCGCAGCCACGCGTCCGGCCCCATCAGCTACATGCGCGTGTTCGACCGCAGCTGCGAGACGGTGGAAAGCGCCGGCAGCCGCCGCGGCGCGCAGATGGGCGTGCTGCGCTGCGACCACCCGGACATCGAAGCCTTCATCCACGCCAAGGACCAGGGCGACCTGCGCAACTTCAATATCTCCATCGGCGTGACCGACGCCTTCATGCAGGCCGTGCAGGCCGACGGCCTGGTGGAGCTGGCGCACAAGGCCCAGCCCAGCGCCGAGCAGATCGAGGCCGGCGCCTACCAGCGCGGCGACGGCCAGTGGGTCTACCGCAAGGTGCGCGCCCGCGAGCTGTGGGACCAGGTCATGCGCTCCACCTATGACCACGCCGAGCCGGGCGTGCTGTTCCTGGACCGCATCAACGCCGACAACAACCTGCACTACTGCGAGACCATCGCGGCGACCAACCCGTGCGCCGAGCAGCCGCTGCCGCCCTATGGCTGCTGCTGCCTCGGCTCCATCGACCTGACGCGCTTCGTGCGCGACCCGTTCAGCGCGAAGCCGGTGTTCGACGAGGCTGGTTTCGCCGAGGTCGTGGCCGTCGCCACGCGCATGCTGGACAACGTGCTGGACGTGACGCCCTGGCCGCTGCCCGCGCAGGCGCAGGAGGCCGCCAACAAGCGCCGCGTGGGGCTGGGCTTCACCGGGCTGGGCGATGCGCTCGTCATGCTGAACCTGCGCTACGACACGCCTGCCGCGCGCGACATGGCCAGCCGCATCAGCGAAATCATGCGTGACGCGGCCTATGCCGCCAGCAGTGACCTGGCCGCCGAGCGCGGCAGCTTCCCGCTGTTCAATGCCGACCTGTACCTGTCCGGCGGCAGCTTCGCGTCGCGGCTGCCGCAGGGCCTGAAGGACAAGATCCGCGCCCAGGGCCTGCGCAACTCGCACCTGCTGTCCATCGCGCCCACCGGCACCATCAGCCTTGCCTTTGCCGACAACGCGAGCAACGGCATCGAGCCGGCGTTCTCGTGGGCCTACACGCGCAAGAAGCGCCTGTCGCAGGCCGAGGGCGGCGGCTTCAAGGAGTACCAGGTCGAAGACCACGCCTGGCGCCTGTACCGCCACCTGTTCGGCGCCGATGCGCCGCTGTCCGACGCCTTCGTCACCGCGCTGGAACTGAGCGCGGCCGACCACGCCGCGATGGTCGCGGCCGTGGCGCCGTACATCGACACGTCCATCAGCAAGACGGTCAACGTGCCGGCGGACTACCCCTACGAGGACTTCCAGGACCTGTACGTGCAGGCCTGGCAGTCCAAGCTCAAGGGCCTGGCGACCTACCGGCCCAACAGCGTGCTGGGCTCGGTGCTCAGCGTGACACCGGAGGTCAAGCAGCCGGAGCCGCTGCGCGCCGACGTGGAGGGCGCCAACCAGCGCCTGAAGGTGGATCGCCTGCCGCAGGCCGTCGTCGCGTCGCTGCGCTGGCCCAGCCGGCCCGACATGCCCGGCGGCAACCCGGCCTGGAGCTATCTGATCCAGCATCCGCACGGCGACTTCGCGCTGTTCATCGGCGAGCTGCCGCTGGACGGCCCCGACGGCGGTCTGTTCGGCCGCAACCTGCCGTTCGAGGTCTGGGTCAACGGCGCCGAGCAGCCGCGGGGCCTGGCGGCGCTGGCCAAGACGCTGTCCACCGACCTGCGCACCAACGACGCCGCGTGGCTGCGCCTCAAGCTCGACGCGCTGGCCACCGTGGCCGAGGAGCGCGCCTTCGAGATGCCCATGCCGCCCAGCGGCGAGAAGCGGCTGTTCCCCGGCGTCGTCGCCGCGACGGCGGCCGTCATCCGCTGGCGCTGCGAGCAGTTGGGCGCGCTGGCGGAGGGCGGCCCCACGCCCGTCGTGGACGCGATGTTCAGCCGCAACGAGCCGCGCACCGGCACGTCCGGCACGCTGGCCTGGGCGGTGGACGTGGACAACCCGGCCACCAACGAGCAGTTCACGCTGACGCTGAAGGAAGTGGTGCTGCCCACGCCGGACGGCGGTAGCGTCATGCGGCCCTGCGCGATGGGTTTCTCGGGCAACTACCCCAAGGCGCTGGACGGCCTGGCGCGGCTGCTGAGCCTGGACATGCGCGTCATGGACCCGGGCTGGATCGCGATGAAGCTGCGCAAGCTGCTCAACGTCGGCGAGCCGCTGGGCCACTTCATGGCGCCGGTGCCGTCGCTGAGCGGCGAGCGGCGCCAGCAGGTGTGGCCGTCCACGGTGGCCTACGTGGCGCGGCTGGTCATCCACCGCTACGCGATGCTGGGCATCCTGGACGAGACGGGCCAGCCGCTGGCCGACATGGGCCTGCTGCAGGCCCCGGCGCCCAAGCTCGCGGCGGCGGCCGGCACGCTGCAGGTGCAGGCCGGCAAGCCCTGCCCGGAGTGCGGCAACGCCACGATGATCCACAAGGACGGTTGCGACTTCTGCACCGCCTGTGGCTACGTGGGACAGTGCGGCTGAGGCGCGCCCTCAGCCCGCGGGGTCAGGACGGCAGGTTGCCGCGCGCGAAGCGCGTGCGGCATTGCTGCACGCCGTTCACCGTCTCGAAGTCGCTGGCCAGCATCAGCAGCTGCTTGCCGTCGGCCGTGGGCAGCAGCGGCGACGAGTAGTTCTGGCACCAGTTGGTGCCGTTCGGCGCGTTCAGCACCTTGATCGGTGCGGCCATCGTCGTCCACGCGCCGCTGCCGTCGGCGGTGCTGCTGATGAAGATGGTGCCGCCGTTGCCGGCCGTGTCGACCGCACCGGCGCCGGTGTTCAGGATCTGCCCGACCAGCGCGATGCGCTTCTGCGCGGGCAGCCACACATGCGTGGGCGCGTGGCGGAACCAGCCGCCGTCGGCCGTCTTGGGCTCTTGCCCCTTGTCGGCCGGCGAGCCCCAGTCCAGCCCGTCGGCCGAGCGCTTCAGGTAGACGCGGCAGTCCAGCCCGGCCGTGCTGCAGAACTCGTAGCTCAGCAGGTAGCTGCCGTCGCCCAGGCGGCTGGTGACGGCCATGCCGGGGCGGTCGGTGGCCTTGACGGCGGCGACCAGCAGGCGCGGCGCGGTCCACGTGACGCCGTCGGCGGTGCTCATGATCTTCAGCACCTGCGAGGCGCCGTCGTCGGTCTCGTCGGAGTACATGCAGGCGAGCTGGCCGTCCTTGGTGACGAGGAACTCGGGCTCCCAGATGCCGGTGCCGTCGCCGCCACGCGGCTTGCGGCCGACGCCGCAGTTGGCGTTCAGCGAGGCCCAGGTCTTGCCGGCGTCGTTGCTGCGGTAGATGGGGTGCTTCATCGGCGTGCCGGGCGTGTCCTGGCCGATGGACGCCGACCACAGCAGCGTGCCGGCGGGCAGCACGCCGACGCTGGACGGCAGCTCGTAGACGGAGCCGCAGCACAGGCCCTTGGGCCAGGCGGCGTCGGTCACGGCGCCCTGCACGGCGAAGCTCGCGCCGTCGTCACGGCTGATGAAGATGCGGCCCTGGCCGGTGCCGCCGGGGAAGGCGATGGCGCTGGCGATGACGGCGCCGTTCAGCGACGCGTCGGCCTGGTGGGCCAGGCGGATGACGCGCGGGTAGAAGGCCTCGGCCTCGCCGTTGAGCAGCGTGCCGGTGCGGGTGGGCACGGGCGTCGGCGGCACGGGGTCGGGCGTGGCCGGCGAGCCGCCGCCACCGCCGCCACCACCGCCGCAGCTGGCGCAGGCGCCGACGAGCAGCAGGGCCGGCAGCAGCACGGCGGTGGCGACGAGTTTTTGCCAGAGTCTCATGAGGAGGGACATTGTTGCGCTCCAGAAAACGTGGGGATGAGTCCGCCCCACCGCATCGCAGCGGGCGCTGCGGCGGGCGTGTGGAAAGGGAGGGGAGGGGCTAGGCGGTCAGGCTTCGCCGGACGGCTTGCGCTGCGGCACGCCGCTGGCGATTGCCGGGCCGAACACGGGCCGGCCGTCGGCGGACCACTCGAAGCGCTGCACGCGCATCGTGCGGCCGCTGGCGTCGCCGGCATCCTGGTCCTTGGCGTGGTAGACCAGCCAGTCTTCCTTGCCGTCCGGCGAGCGCGTGAAGCTGTTGTGGCCGGGCGCGAAGACCTTGTCGGTCGGGCCGAACACCGGCGTCGGGTGCTTGGCCCAGCTCTTCGGGTCCAGCGGGTCCTTGCCGGTCAGCTCCAGCAGGCCCAGGTAGTAAACGGCGGCGGTGTGGCCGGCCGAGTAGATGACGAAGTCGCGGCCCTTGCTGCGGTCGTACTGTTGCAGGGCCTGCGGGGCCTCGATCCAGAACGCGTTGGTCTGCTTCTGCCAGCGGCCGTCCACCTTGTGCCAGCCGCGTTCCCAGTCGTGCTCGCCGCGCACGATGCGCACGCCGGGGCCGCTGGCGCGTGTGGGGCTGCTCATGGGCGCGATCCACAGGCCGTCGTCGGCGTACATCCAGTACAGCCGGCCGTCCTTCAGGCGCAGCACCGAGCCGTCAATCGAGTAGCGCTCGTGTTCCTGGTGCACGCGGCCGCGGTCGACGAACGGGCCCATCGGGTGTTCGGCCTCCAGCACGTAGTGGCGATGGTTGGCGTCGATGCCGTCGGCGGCGGTGAAGTACAGGTACCAGCGGCCGTTGAGCTGATGAAGCTCGGGCGCCCAGATCATCTTGCTGCGCGGGCCGCCGGGTTCGGGCGTCCAGACTTTGCGGCGCTCGGCGTGGCGCCAGTCGCTCAAGCGGTCGGAGCTGTAGACCCACAGGCTGCCTTCGGGGTCGAAGGTGGCGGTCAGGTAGTAGCGCCCGGCGTGCCAGACGACCCAGGGGTCGCCGGCCTCGACGCCGGGCAGCACGGGGTTGGTGAAGGTGTCTTGCGTTTGCGGCGCGGTCATCGCGGCTCCTGGCAGGCCCAGGCCGGCGGCGGCGGCCAGGCCCAGCAGGCCCCGGCGGCGCAGCGCCAGGTCGGGCGTGTCGTCGTTGTTCATCGGTGTTGTCTCCTCGCCCGCGGGCAGGTCTGCCCGCCAGGCGGAGCGATGCTATTCGGCTTTCTTGTTTATAACAAGTTAATTGGTTAATAATGGGGCAAACACGGAGTGGGAGACGACATGCGAGTGCTCGTGACCGGCGGGGCCGGCTACATCGGCAGCATCACGACGCTGCAACTGCTGCAGGCGGGGCACGACGTGCTGGTGCTGGACAACCTCAGCAACGCCAAGCCGGCGGTGCTGGCGCGCATCGAGCAACTGGCGGGGCGGGCGCCGGCGTTCTGCGAGGGCGATGTGCGTGACGGCGCGCTGCTGCGCCGGCTGCTGGCCGAGCATGGCATCGAGGCCGTCATGCACTTTGCTGGGCTGAAGGCGGTGGGCGAGTCGGTCCACAAGCCGCTCGAGTACTTCGACAACAACGTGCAGGGCAGCTTGAGCCTGCTGGCGGCGATGCGCGACACGGGCGTGCGCACGCTGGTGTTCAGCTCATCGGCCACCGTCTACGGCCTGGCCGAGACGATGCCGCTGCGCGAGGACGCGCCGACCGGCACGACCAGCCCCTACGGCCGCAGCAAGCTGATGGTGGAGCAGATGCTGCAGGACCTGGCCGTGGCGGATGCGAGCTGGTCGCTGTGCGCGCTGCGCTACTTCAACCCGGTGGGCGCCCACCCCAGCGGTCGGCTGGGCGAGGACCCGCAGGGCATTCCCAACAACCTGATGCCTTTCATCGCCCAGGTGGCGGTGGGCCGGCGCGCGGCGCTGCAGATCTTCGGCAGCGACTACCCCACGCCCGACGGCACCGGCATGCGCGACTACATCCACGTGCTCGACCTCGCCGCCGGCCACCTCGCGGCGTTGGGCCATGTGCATGGCCGGCCGGGGTGGCAGGTCTTCAATCTCGGCACGGGCCGCGGCCACTCGGTGCTGGAGGTGCTGCGCGCCTACGAAGCGGCCTGCGGCAAGCCGCTCGCCCACGAGTTCGTGCCGCGGCGCGGTGGCGACGTGGCGCAGAGCTGGGCCGACCCGGCGCGAGCTGGATCGGTGCTGGGCTGGCGCGCCGAGTTGAGCCTGGAACAGATGTGTGCCGACTCGTGGCGCTGGCAGTCGCAGAACCCGAAAGGCTATTGAATTGAGGCCCCTCGCCCGGTCTTGCCTTGCTGGATGCAGGCAAGCCCAGTCGGGACCGCGCAGCGGCCAGCGGCCGCTGCGCTTCGGCAGGCACATCGAGCCCAGTGGGCTCAATGTGTCCGGCCGAAGCCCCCGAGGGGACGGCGATGCTTGCCGGATTGACCGGCAAGCACATCGCCCAAGGCGGGCCGGCTTGGGAGCGGCCCGGCGCTCGGCCCGCAAGCCATCACGCTACGTCAGGGCCGGATCCTCGCGGGAAGTCGAACGCCACGCGCATGACGATGTCCTGCGGGTAGTTGCCGAACTTGCGGCCGAACAAATTCATGCCGCCGCGGTTGCGCGCGTCGGGCTTGATGCCCAGGCGCACCTTGATGTGGTTGGTCTGCGGCAGTGTCAGCTGGTCGATGCCCACGCTGCTCAGCTCCACGCCGTCGATCATCGAGCCCTTGGCGCCGACGCTCCACTGCTTCAGCAGCCCGTGCGTCGTGCGGTCGGTCTGCCACCAAGACGGCATCAGCAGCGAGGCCTTGCCGCCGTAGTCGCCGGGGCTGGTCCAGGTGCCGATCTCGATGTCGTTGATCCACAGCGTGATGTCCGACGGCCAGTCCTCGTTGAACTGCGGTGCCTCGGAGCAGATCTCCATCGACAGCTCCAGGTGCGACGGCACCGCGCCGTGCGGCAGGTTGTTGGGGAAGGCGTAGTCCACATAGCCATCGCCGCCGAACCACAGCAGCTGGGCGTAGACGTGCTCGGGCTCGAAGAACGAGCGCGGGTCGTCCAGCATGCCGATGATCTTGGTCTCGCTGACCAGGCCGCAGCTGGGGCGGGCCTCCACATGGCGGTAGCTGCCCACCGGCATGCTGACGGAGATGACGTTGGGCTTGCTCTCGACGGCCGCACCGGGCAGGCGCAGCCGCACCTCGTCGTAGCGCTTGGAGCACAGCTTCTGCTGGCCGCGCGTGCCGGGCTCCACCTCCACCGACACCAGGCCCACGGCCTGCAGCTGGTTGATGTTGAAGCTGACGGTGGAGTGCGGCAGGCCCATTGCCGTGGCCAGCTCCGACACGTTCAGCACCTGGTTCGTCAGCGTGCCCAGCATGGCCTGGCGGGTGTCCGACGCCAGCGCCTTGGCCACGGCCAGCGCGGCGTCGCCCTCGACCATCAGGATGCGGCTGCCTGCGACCTCCATGTTTTGCCCTCTCGCACTTTGAACCCGAAGAAGTCGCAAGTTTATTCGGCGCATTTGCCCTGGCGCAGCGGCGCTTTCCCTGGGAAGCGGCGCGGTGATTAGGGTAAAGACTGATCGTTATTAACAAATAAACTGGCGACAATGCGATGCATGAGTTCCCCAGATCCCAGCGCGACCGTGCACCGCCGCCGCAACCCCCTGACGGGTCGGCATGTGCTCGTGTCGCCGCACCGCACGCAGCGCCCCTGGCAGGGCGCGCAGGAGGCGGTCGACACCGCCCCGCTGCCCGCGCACGACGCCGGCTGCTACCTGTGCGCCGGCAACGCCCGCGCCAATGGCCAGCGCAACCCCGACTACCGCGGCAGCTTCGTCTTCGCGAACGATTTCGCGGCCCTGCAACCCGCGTCGGGTGACGTGCCGGCCACCACCGACCCGCTGCTGCAGGCCCAGCCCGTCGCCGGCGAATGCCGCGTCGTGTGCTTCTCGCCCGACCACGGCAAGACGCTGCCTGAGCTGGACCCGGCCGCACTGCGCGGCGTCGTGCAGGCCTGGATGGAGCAGAGCGCTGACATGGGCCGGCGCCACCGCTGGGTGCAGGTGTTCGAGAACAAGGGCGCGGCCATGGGCTGCTCCAACCCGCACCCGCATGGCCAGGTCTGGGGCCTGGACCAGTGGCCCGACGAAGCCGCGCTGGAAGACCTTCACCAGCGCGAGCACCTGGCCGCAACGGGCGAGCCGCTGCTGGTGCAGTACGCGCGTGCCGAACTGGCCGCGCGCGAGCGCGTCGTCGTCGAGACCGCGCACTGGCTGGCTGTCGTGCCCTACTGGGCCGCGTGGCCGTTCGAGACGCTGCTGCTGCCCAAGACCCACACGCTGCGGCTGGATGCGCTGACCGGCGTGCAGGCCGACGACCTCGCCGTCGCCGTGCGCCGGCTGACGACGCGCTACGACAACCTGTTCCGCTGTTCGTTCCCGTATTCCATGGGCTGGCACGGCGCGCCGCACGAGGCCGGCCGCGCCGACGACGCCGCGCTGCGCCACTGGCAGCTGCACGCGCACTTCTACCCGCCGCTGCTGCGCTCGGCCACCGTGCGCAAGTTCATGGTGGGCTTCGAGATGCTGGGTGAGGCCCAGCGCGACCTGACGCCCGAGGCCGCCGCGCAGCGCCTGCGCGACGCCAGCGACACGACGCACTACCGGGCGAGGGCGGCATGACCACGGCACGCGAGACAACGCCGCGGGAGCGTGCGGCGCAGGGGTTCCTGCGCGCCTTCGGCACCGGGGCGCAGCGCGTCGCGCGGGCGCCGGCGCGGGTCAACCTCATCGGCGAGCACACCGACTACAACGAGGGCTTCGCGATGCCCTGCGCCATCGACCGCGACACCGTCGTGGCCGCCGCGCCGCGCGACGACGACGTCATCGAGGTGCTGGCCTGCGACCTCGGCGAGGCGCTGGGGCGCTTCCGCGTCGGCGACGCGGCCGACGTGAGCAACAGCCCGCAGTGGCTGCGCTACGTGCAGGGCATGGTGGCCGTGCTGAAGGCCCAGGGCCTGGCCGTCGGCGGCGCGCAGCTGGCCATTGCCGGCAACGTGCCGCAGGGCGCGGGGCTCAGCTCGTCGGCATCGCTGGAGCTGGCCGTGGGCCAGGCGCTGGCCGCGCTGAACGGCTGGCAGCTCGGTCCGAAGGCGATGGCGCTGGCCGGCCAGCAGGCCGAGAACGTCTACGCCGGCTGCCAGTGTGGCGTGCTGGACCAGATGTCGTCGGCGCTGGGCGCCGAAGGCCATGCGCTGCTGCTGGACTGCCGCAGCCTGGACGTGCGGCCCATCCCGCTGCCCGCCGGCACGGCCGTGCTGGTCATCGACTCCAAGATCCAGCGTGGCCTGGTGGACAGTGAATACAACCTGCGCCGTCAGCAGTGCGAAGCCGCGGCGGTGGGCCTGGGCGTGAAGGCGCTGCGCGACGTGAACGACTCGCTGTGGTCGCGCCGCGGCGGCTCGCTGGACGGGGTGGTGCGCCGCCGCGCACGGCACATCATCAGCGACAGCCAACGCTGCGAGCTCATGGCCGCGGCCATGCAGCACGGCGACCTGCGCGAGATGGGCCGGCTGATGCGCGAGTCGCACTGGTCCATGCGCGACGACTTCGAGATCACCGTGCCCGCCATCGACGCGCTGGCCGCGCGGGTGCAGGACGTCATCGGCGACGCCGGCGGCGCACGCATGACCGGCGGTGGCTTCGGCGGCTGCGTCATCGCGCTGGCGCCGGCCGGCCTGGTGGACGACATCCGCGCCGCCGTGGCGGCGGACTACCGCTCGCCCGACGGCCGCGAGGCCGAGGTGCATGTCTGCGCCGCGTCGGGCGGTGCCGGGGTGCTGGCATGACGGCGCTGGACGTGTTCACGCTGCAGTCTGCCGACGGCCTGCGCATCGCCGTCACCAACGCCGGTGCCGCGTGGACGTCGTGCCGCGTGCCCGTCAACGGCGCGTCGCGTGAGGTGCTGCTGGGCTACCAGACGCCCGCGGACTACCTGATGCAGCCGGGCTACCTCGGCGCCATCGTCGGCCGCCACGCCAACCGCATCGCCGGCGCGGCGTTCGAGCTGGACGGCCAGCGCTTTGCATTGCAGGCCAACGAAGGCGAACATCAGCTGCATGGCGGCGCGGGCGGATTCCATCGCAAGCTGTGGACGGTGGCCTCGCACACCGGGGACAGGCTGGAACTCGCGCTCGTGTCGCCCGACGGCGACCAGGGCTTCCCGGGCGAGCTGAGCGTGCGGGCGACCTACCGCGTGCAGCCGCCGCTGACCGTCACCGTGACGCTGGAGGCCACGACGACGGCGCCCACGCTGTGCAACCTCAGCAGCCACGCCTACTTCAACCTCGACGGCGATGCGGCCGACATCCGCGGCCACCGGCTGCAGATTGAGGCCGACCGCTACCTGCCCGTGCGCGCCGACCTGATCCCGACGGGCGAGCAGGCCGACGTCGCCGGCACGCCGTTCGACTTCCGCACGCCGCGCCGCATCGGCGATGCACTGGCCGCCCTGGCCGAGACCGGCGCCGCGCCGGCCTGCCACGACCACTGCTGGCTGGCCGGCAACGCGACGCTGCAGTCGGGCGACGGCCGGCTGACGCTGGACCTGCGCAGCAACCAGCCCGGCCTGCAGTTCTATGCCGGCGAGTTCCTGCCCCGCACGCCCGACCGCCAGGGTCGGCCCCACGCCGCCCATGCCGGCCTGGCGCTGGAGCCGCAGGCCCTGCCCGACAGCCTCCACCACCCCGAATGGCCTCAGCGCGACGCCGTACTGCGCCCCGGCCAGACCTACCGCCACCAGATCACCTACCGCTTCCTCCCGACCTGACATGAGCCACCACACCACCACTCCCGCCCGCTGGACGCCCGAGCAGGCCCATGCCTGGTTCAAGGCCCAGCCCTGGGCCCTGGGCGCCAACTTCCTGCCCGCGTCCGCCATCAACCAGCTCGCCATGTGGCAGGCCGACACGTTCGACGCCGAGCGCATCGACCTCGAACTCGGCTGGGCCAAGGGGCTGGGCATGAACACGATGCGCGTGTTCCTGCACGACCTGCTGTGGGCGCAGGACGCCGCCGGCTTCAAGCAGCGCATCCACCGGTACCTGGACATCGCCGAGCGCCACGGCATCTTCACGATGTTCGTGCTGTTCGACTCCTGCTGGGACCCCGAGCCCAAGCTGGGCCCGCAGCGCGAGCCCATCCCCGGCGTGCACAACTCCGGCTGGGTGCAGAGCCCGTCGGCCGCGCAGCTGGCCGACCGCTCGACCTGGCCGCAGCTGCGCGCCTACGTCGAGGACATCGTCAAGACCTTCGGCCAGGACAAGCGCGTCACCTACTGGGACATCTGGAACGAGCCCGACAACCAGGGCGGCGGCATGGGCTACTACCTGCCGCGCGAAGCCAAGGACAAGATCGCACTGGTGGCCGAGCTGATCCCGCAGGCCTTCGACTGGGCGCGTGCGCAACAGCCCATCCAGCCGCTGACCAGCGGCCTGTGGCTGGGCGACAACTGGGCGCCCGATTCGCCCGAGCTGAACGCGGTGCAGAAGGCGCAACTGGCGCAGTCCGACGTCGTCAGCTTCCATGACTACAACTGGCCCGAGAAGTTCGAGGCCCGCATCAACCAGCTGCAGCAGTACGGCCGGCCGCTGATCTGCACCGAGTACATGGCGCGCAGCCTGGGCTCCACGTTCGACATCGCGCTGCCCATCGCGGTGCGCGAGGACGTCGGCATGATCAATTGGGGCTTCGTCGACGGCAAGAGCCAGACCAAGATGCCGTGGGACTCGTGGAAGCGCCCGTACACCATCGACCCGCCGCTGGTGTGGTTCCACGACGTGCTGCACACGGATGGCCGGCCGTACCGCGTGCGCGAGGCGGAACTCTTGCGGCAGTATGGCAAGCGCCCACGTTGACCCTCATCTGAGATGACCAGAGGCGCCGCTATGAACGGCGCCCGTTCGGAGACACCTACTTGACCGCAAGCATCGAATTCGCCGCCGTCGCCAAGCGCTACGGCCCCGTCGAAGTCATTCCCGACTTCTCATTGAACATCGCCGCCGGCGAGTTCATCGTGCTGCTGGGCCCGTCGGGCTGCGGCAAGTCCACGCTGCTGCGCATGCTCGCCGGGCTGGAGAGCGTGTCGGGCGGGCGCATCGTGCTGGGCGGCAACGACGTGACGGCGCTGCCGCCCGGCCAGCGTGGCCTGGCGATGGTGTTCCAGCAGTACGCGCTGTACCCGCACATGAGCGTGTTCGACAACATGGCCTTCGGCCTGCGCAACATCGGCCTCGCCGAGGGCGAGGTCAGCAAGCGCGTCAACAACGCCGCGCAGATGCTGGAGCTGGACGCGCTGCTGGACCGCAAGCCGGGTCAGCTGTCCGGCGGCCAGCGCCAGCGCGTGGCCATCGGCCGCGCCGTCGTCAAGGAGCCCAAGGCCTTCCTGTTCGACGAGCCGCTGTCCAACCTCGACGCCAAGCTGCGCAACCGCACCCGCATCGAGATTGCGCGGCTGCACAAGCGGCTGGGCTCGACGATGGTGTTCGTCACGCACGACCAGGTCGAGGCGATGACGCTGGCCGACCGCATCGTCGTCATGAATGGCGGGCGCATCGAGCAGCTCGGCGAGCCGATGGAGATTTACCAGCGTCCGCGCACGAAGTTCGTCGCCGGCTTCGTCGGCAGCCCGGCGATGAACTTCCTGCCCGTGGAGCGCGTGCCCGACGACGCCGGCCGCGTGGTCGTGCGGCTGTTCGGCGGCGAGCTGCTGCGCACGCAGGTCCGCACGTCGGCCGCGCTGGGCGGCGCGCTGTGCATCGGCGTGCGGCCCGAGGGCCTGAAGCTGGCCGATGCCGGCGTGCTGTCGGGCAGCGTGGAGCTGATCGAGCGGCTGGGCGAGCGCAGCCTCGCGCACGTCGGTCTCGGCAACGGCGCCGTCGTCGTCGCCGAGGTGCCGGTGCAGCGGCCGCTGGCGCTGGGCGACGTCGTGCAGCTGCAGCCGGACCTGGACCAGCTGCACGTCTTCGGCGCAGACGGCCTGGCCCACCATGCCGAGGTGGCCGCGGCATGAGCGCAGCTGCCGACAACCGCTCGGCGATGGCCGGCCCCGCCTGGGTGGGCTGGGCCTTCGTCGCGCCCTTCCTGCTGTGCTACCTGGGGCTGCTGGCGGCGCCGGTGCTGGAGGGCTTCTGGCTGTCCTTCCATGCGGTGGACCTGCTGACCGGCCGCGGCCAGTTCGTGGGCCTCGCCAACTTCATCGACCTGGTGCGGGACGAGATCTTCCTGCGCAGCGCCGCCAACACGGTGCTGTTCGCGCTGATCTGCACACCGGCCTTCGTCGGCCTGGGCCTGGCGCTGGCGCTGGTGCTGAACCGCCCCGGCAAGCTGGGCGCGTGGCTGCGCGGCACCTTCTTCGCGTCCAACGTGCTGTCGGTGACGGTGGTCACGCTGATCTGGCGCCTGGTGCTGCTGCCGGACCGCGGGCTGCTGAGCCAGGGCCTGCAGTCGCTGGGGCTGCCCGACCTCGCGCCGCTGTCCGACGAGCACCTCGCGCTGCCGTTCATCGCGCTTGTCACGATCTGGTGGGGCATCGGCCTGCCGATGACGCTGATCCTCGCGGCCCTGCAGCAGGTGCCGCGCGACCTCTACGAAGCCGCCGCGCTGGACAACGCGAGCCGCTGGCGTTGCTTTCGCTTCATCACGCTGCCGGCGCTGCGCCGCACGCTGATCCTCGTCGCCATCGTGCAGCTGCTGGGCCAGCTGCAGGTGTTCGGCCAGGCGCAGCTGCTGACCAACGGCGGCCCCAACAACAGCACGCGGACGATGGTGATGTTCATCTACGAGGCGCTGTTCGACCAATGGGCGCTGGGCTACTCCGCCGCCGCCGCGCAGCTGCTGTTCGTGCTGCTGGTGCTGGGGGTGTCCGTGCAGCGCTGGGCCGAGAAGAAGGAGGACGGGCAATGAGAACGTCTCTCTTCGACCGCGTGCTGCTGGCCGCGGCCGTCGGGCTGGCCGTCCTGTGGATGCTGCCGCTGGCGTGGGTGTTCGCGCTGTCGCTGAAGTCCAACGCGGTGCTGATGGAGCGCACCGACGCGCTGCTGTCGACGCCGTTCACGCTGCGCAACTACGCCGACATCTTCGCCAACCCGGCCGTGTTCCGCTGGGTGCTGAACAGCTGCGTCGTTGCCGGCGTGCAGACGCTGCTGGTGCTGTTGCTGTCGTCGCTGGCCGGCTACGGCTTCGCGCGCTGCGCCTTTCCCGGCAAGAACCTCGTGTTCGCGCTGGTGCTGGCCGGGCTGGCCGTGCCCGAGCCGGCCGTCGTCATCCCGCTGCACCGCTTCTTCGCCGAGCTGGGCCTGCACAACAGCTACGCCGGGCTCATCCTGCCGCGGCTGGCCGCGCCGTTCGGCGTGTTCCTGATGACGCAGTTCTTCAAGGCCATCCCGCGCGAGCTGGAGGAGGCGGCGCTGATGGACAACGCGTCGCGCTGGACGACGTTCTGGCGCGTCATCCTGCCGCAGACGCTGCCGGCGCAGGCGACGCTTGGCATCTTCAGCTTCCTGGCCGCATGGAACGACTACCTGTGGCCGCTGATCTCCGCGACCCGCCCCGAGATGTACACGCTGACCCTGGGCCTCGCGTCCACGCAGACCAACTTCGCGCAGTCCGAGGGGCTGGGCTTCCTGATGGCCCAGGCCGTGTTCGCCGCGCTGCCGGTGCTGGTGCTGTACGCGTTCTTCCAGCGGCACATCGTGGCGGCCGTGGCGGGAGGCAAGGCATGAAGCGCAGCCTCATCGCCTTCGCCACGGCGCTGCTGACAGGTGTGGCCACGGCTGCGCCCGTCGAGATCACGCTGGCCCGCTTTTTCGGCAGCTGCGACGCCGAGTACGGCCACGTCACCGACGCCAGCCAGGTCACGAGCGAGTGCGGCATCGTCACCGTGCTGACGAACAAGTTCAACGCGCAGAACGCCGGCCGCATCCGCGTCAACACGCAGGTCGTCGAGCACTCGGCCTACTACCCGCAGCTGGGCGCCCGTATCGTCGGCGGCGACCTGCCGACCATCGCCATCATGCACAGCTCGGTGCTCGGCGACTTCGCCAAGCGCGACCTGCTGCAGCCGCTGGACGGCGCGCTGGATGCGGCCGACTTCACGCCCCATGCGCGCCACGGCGTCACGCTGGGCGGCCATGTGCTGGCGCTGCCCTACGACAGCCACGCGATGCTGTGGCACATCAACCTCGGGCTGATGAAGCAGGCCGGCCTCGTCGACGCACAAGGCCACGCGAAGCTGCCCACTTCGCCCGACGAGCTGCTGGCCCAGGCCCGCGCGTTCAAGCGCGCCACCGGCAAGCCCTATTTCGTGTGGCTGACGCTGAACGACCCCAGCTTCTTCGCGCGCAGCGTGCTGGGCCTGGTGAACCAGCAGAACGCCAGCCTGTTCCCGAAGACCGACCAGGCCATCGCGCTGGACACGCCCGCGGTGAAGGCGGCGGTGGCCTTCATGCGCACCGTCTACGCCGAGGGCCTGTCGACGCGGAACATGGACTACTCCGCCGCGCTGCAGGCCTTCATGGCTGGTGCCGGTGGCGTGATGCCCAACGGCACCTGGCTGCTGGGCCAACTCAACGACCGCGCGGCGCAGCCCGGCAACCCGCTGAGCCACACCTACGAGGCCGTGCCCGAGCCGACGCTGTACGCCAGGCCGGCCACCTGGGCCGACAGCCATGTGTGGGTGATGCTGCGCAACGCCCGGCAGACACCGGCCGAGCGCGCCGCGGCGCACGCCTTCCTGCGCTTCCTCAACGACGAGAGCCTGGCCTGGGCCCGCACCGGCCAGCTGCCGGCGCGGCAGTCCGCCGTCGACAGCGCGGCCTTCAAGGCGCTGCCCATGCGGGCGTCGCTGGGCCCCGTGGCCCAGGTCGGCACGGGGCTGCCGACCACCGTCGCGCGGCAGTCGCGCGTGATGGGCCTGCTGGGCGAAACCGTGTCGGCCATCGTCGTGTCCGGTGAACCGCTGGAGGCCACGCTCGCCAAGGGCCAGCAGCGCATCAATCGCCTGCTGGAGCGCGAATCGCGCTTCCTCGCGCGCTGACGTGCGAGCACCACTCATGGTTTGCGCTAGTTTTATAACAAGTAAATTGGTGAATAATCAATGCATTGATCGAAATAGACCGTCGGCGCATGCCGGGCGGTCCGTCCAGGCGGTGGCTCGGCGAGCCGCTGGCTGAACAGGTTCTGAAGGAACTGCCCGTCGAGGTCCGACCTCGGGGCTGAGGTGGCACCAAGCGCTTTCCAGGCGCGTTGTTGTCCCTAATGTTGCAAGAAAAGTTGTTTGTAATGACTGATCGTCACGACTGCCGCGACAGCCATCGCGGCGGTGGTGACCCAGGGACCCGCGCCAACCGGCGCCATGATTTCGTTCAAAAACCGGCCAAGAGCGGCGCCACACGCAGCGTCGCCGCAGGCCCCAGGAGACAACAAATGAAGCGATTCACCCTCTCGCCCATCCAGGCAGCCGCGCTGCTGACGCTCGCGTTCGTCAGCCAGCAGCAGGCTGTTGCGCAGGAGGCCGCCAAGGCCGCCGAAGCCAACAAGCTGGAGCAGGTCGTCATCATCGGCCAGCGTGCCAGCCGCAACGCGGCCGTGCAGTCCAAGCGCGAGGCCGACCAGGTCGTCGAGTCCATCGTCGCCGACGACATCGGCAAGTTCCCCGACAACACCGTGGCCGAGGCGCTGCAGCGCGTGCCGGGCGTGCAGACGGTGGTGGGCTTCAACAACGAGATCGTCAACCCGCTGATCCGCGGCATCGGCGACATCATCACCACCGTCGACGGCCGCGAGATGTTCACCGGCGTGGGCCGCGGCTTCGCGTTCCAGGACTTGCCGGCCGAGGCCATCTCGCGCGCCGACGTCTACAAGTCGGCCGGCGCCAACGTGCTGGAAGGCGGCGTGGCCGGCGCCATCGACCTGAAGCTGCGCAAGCCGATGGAGTTCCGCAAGGGCGTGACGCTGGTCGTCAACGGCCGCGCCACCGTGGGCGAGTTCGCCACCAAGCCCAGCACCAAGCTGGGCGTGCTGGGCTCCTACCGCGCGCAGACCGACGCCGGCGAGATCGGCATCCTGGCCGACATCTCCTACGCCGACCACAAGTTCAACCGCCCCATCTCGTTCAACTGCGACCCGCGCTCCGGCACGAACGGCCCGGCGGGCGCGGCCGGCATCGTGCTGCCCACCTGCGTGGGCGGCCTGACCGACACCGGCGGCTACCAGCGCCCGCAGGCCAACGCGTCCATCCAGTGGCGCCCCAACGCGCAGAACGAGTTCTATGCCGACGCGCTGTACGCCGGCTACCGCGGCAAGTTCGCCACCTACTTCATCTTCTCGGACATCTTTGCCGCGGCCAACATTACCAACGCCAAGGCCGGCACGGACTGCTTCAAGTCCCACATCAACGGCGCCGGCTTCCTGGGCGGCGAGGCCGATGGTGTGCAGAGCCTGTGCAACGGTGCCTCGGCCACGTTCAACAACGTGCCGGGCCTGACCAGCACGCAGGCCAAGCTGGGGGCAACCGACCAGCGCGTGCTGGCGGCCGGCTGGAAGTACAACGCCGGCCCGCTGTCGCTGCACCTGGACGCCTCGCACATGGCGTCAGACAACCGCAACCGCAACATCATCGTCGACATCGGCAAGCAGATCGGCGCGGTGGACATCGTCGTCAACGCCGGCGGCTACGGCACCACCAACATGCCCGGCAACCCGCTGGGCAGCAAGACCGACTTCCGCTTCGCCAACGGCCTGTTCCAGGACATCAACTGGGCCAAGAGCGAGCAGAACGCGCTGGCGCTCAAGGGCAGCTACGACCTGGACGGCTTCATCACGTCCATCGACTTCGGCGCCCGCGCCGCGGACCGCGACTCGCACTGGCGCGCCAACGAAGCCGGCGGCCCCGCCGCGCCGGGCGGCAACCGCGTGACGCTGGTCAGCTCGGCCGCCGGCCTGCCGGCCGACTTCCTGGTCCAGGCGCCCAACTGCATCCCGCAGATCAACGGCTGCCAGCCGTGGATGACGCCCAACCCCGACTACCTGCGCAACAACACCGACGTGCTGCGCGTGCTGTACGGCAGCCAGCCGGGCGACCCGGCCTACGCGCCCGTCAACAACTACGACGCCAAGGAAAAGACCTACGCGCTCTACGTGCAGCCGCACTACGAGACGACGGTGGCCGGCATGCGGCTGGACGGTGTCTTCGGTGGCCGCTTCGTGCGCTCGGAGCGCACCATCTCCGGTGCCGGCCGCATCAGCGGCGTCGTCACGCCGCAGACCGCGTCGTCCACGACCAACCACTTCCTGCCCAACGCCAGCGCCAAGCTCGAGGTGGTGCCCAACCTGCTGGTGCGCGCCACGGCCGGCGTCACGATGTCCCGCCCGGGCCTGGGTGACCTGAACCCGACGCTGAACTACGCGGTGCCACTGAACGCCAACGTCATCCCCGGCGGCAGCGGCGGCAACCCCGAGCTGAAGGACCAGATGAGCACGGCCTACGACCTGTCCGTCGAGAAGTACTTCGGCAAGGGCAGCTACCTGCAGGCAGCCATCTACCACCGCGTGCTGAAGGACCGCGTCGTGCGCTCGGTGGCCCGCGAGGTCATCGGCGGTGTCACCTACGACATGAGCCGCCCGCGCAACCTGGGCAAGGCCACGCTGCAGGGCCTGGAGCTGAGCGCGCAGTACTTCCTGGACATGCTGCCCGGCGCGGCCAGTGGCCTGGGCGTGTTTGGCAACTACACGATGGCCGACAGCAAGGTCAACACCGAGAGCGACAAGCTGTTCGGCAAGCCGCTGCTGGGCGTGTCCAAGCACAGCTACAACGCCGGCGTGCTGTACGAGAAGTACGGCATCACCAGCCGCCTGACCTACACCTGGCGCGACAAGTTCAACGACGGCCAGATCGACTGCCTGGTGGCGTCGCCTGCCGAGAACGGCCTGAACACCGGTGTCTGCACCAACACCTCGGCGCCTTACTACAACCGCGTCAAGGCCTACGGCCGGCTGGACTTCGCCATCGGCTACCAGGTCAACGAGCACTTGAGCGTCAGCTTCAACGCCAACAACCTGACGGGCTCGAAGTACTACAGCTACTTCCAGAACGAGAGCTTCCCGCACGACATCCGCTCGGACGACAAGTTCTACGGTCTCAGCTTCAATTTCAAACTCTGACGGACTGTTGACCCCTCGCCCAGCCCGGCCACTGAACGCGCGCCGGTCTGGTCGGTCCCCCGAGGGGACGGCGATGCCCGCGGCATTGAGCCGCGAGCACATCGCCAGACGGGCCGGCTTGGGGCGGCCCGGCGCTCGGCCCGAATCGCCGAGTGCCCCTCCTGATCATTCTCCGGGCGGCTGTGGTTTCGGCGCCGCCTTTGCAGCCAGCCCTTGTGCACGCGCTCGTGAGAGCGCGTGCCGGGGCGGCCTTTTTCCAGAGACACACCATGCAGCGACGCCACCTCGTGGCCGTTCTTGCAGCCGCAGGCCTGCCCGCCTGGGCTGCCGACGGCAAGAAACTCGTCCTCGGCTTCTCGCAGATCGGCGCCGAGTCCGCCTGGCGCACGGCCAACTCGGCGTCCATCAAGCAGGCGGCGAAGGACGCCGGCATCGAGCTGAAGTTCGCCGACGCGCAGCAGAAGCAGGAAAACCAGATCAAGGCGCTGCGCGCCTTCATCGCACAGAAGGTCGACGTCATCGCGCTGTCGCCGGTCGTCGAGACCGGCTGGGGCACCGTGCTGCGCGAGGCCAAGGCCGCAGGCATCCCGGTCATCCTGACGGACCGCCTCGTGAAGGACGCCGACGAGAGCCTGTGGGCCTCGTTCATGGGCTCCGACTTCGTCGAGGAAGGCCGCCGCGCCGGCCGCTGGCTCCTCGACAAGACCAAGGGCGGCAAGGACGAGATCCGCATCGTCGAGCTGCAGGGCACCGTCGGCGCTGCGCCCGCGCTGGACCGCAAGAAGGGCTTCGAGGAAGCCATCAAGGCCGACCCGCGGCTGAAGATCGTCCGCACCCAGACCGCCGATTTCAGCCGCGCCAAGGGCAAGGAGGTCATGGAGGCCTTCATCAAGGCCGAGGCCGGCAAGAAGATCCATGTGCTGTACGCCCACAACGACGACATGGCGCTGGGCGCCATCCAGGCCATCGAGGAGGCCGGCCTGAAGCCCGGCGTCGACATGCTCATCATCTCCATCGACGGCGTGAAGGCCGCCTTCCAGGCCATGGTGGCGGGCAAGCTCAACGTCACCGTCGAATGCAGCCCGCTGCTGGGCCCGTCGCTGATGCAGGCTGCCCGGGACCTGAAGGCCGGCAAGACGCTGCCGCGCCGCCTCATCACCGAAGAGGGCGTGTTCCCCGCGGAAGTCGCCGCGCGCGAGCTGCCGAACCGCAAATACTGATGACCGGTCGGGCAGTTCTTCAGGCGCAGGGCGTCGCCAAGGCCTTCAACGGCGTGCCGGCGCTCGTCGACGCGGCGCTGACGCTGCGCGCCGGCGAGGTGCACGTGCTGATGGGCCAGAACGGGGCCGGCAAGTCCACGCTGATCAAGATCCTCGCCGGCGTGCAGCCGCGCGACGGCGGCGACATCCAGCTCGACGGCGCCGCGCTGCAGGGCCGCTCGCCCGCGGCGATGCAGCGCGCCGGCGTGGCCGTCGTGCACCAGGAGGTGCAGCTGTGCCCCAACCTGTCGGTGGCCGAGAACATCCTGGCCGGGCGCCTGCCGCGCCGCTGGTCCGGCATCGACTGGCGCAAGGTCCGCAACGAAGCCCGGGCCGCCGTTGCGCGACTGGGCTTGAACATCGACGTGGACGCGCAACTCGGCGAACTGCCGGTCGCCGTGCAGCAGCTCGTCGCCATCGCCCGCGCGCTGCACCAGCAGGCGAGGGTGCTCATCCTCGACGAGCCCACGTCCAGCCTCGACGAGGCCGAAACCGCACGGCTGCTGGACCTGCTGCGCCAGCTGCGCGCGCAGGGCGTGGCGATCCTGCTCGTCACGCATTTCCTCGACCAGGCCTACGCCGTGGCCGACCGCTTCACGGTGCTGCGCAACGGCCAGTTCGTCGGCGAGTACGGCGCCGAGCTGCCGCGGCTGCAGCTCGTCGAGCTGATGATCGGCCGCGCGCTGTCGGCCACGACGGCCGTGCGTGAAGAGCGCGCCGGGGCCGCGAACGCGCCGCTGCTGCAGGCCCGCGACCTGGGCCGCGGCAACGCGGTGGCCGGGGTCAGCTTCAGCGTCGCGCCCGGCGAGGTGCTGGGGCTGGCCGGCCTGCTGGGCGCCGGCCGCACCGAGGTGGCCCGGCTGCTGTTCGGCGCCGACCGCGCCGACCGCGGCGCACTGAGCGTGGATGACCGGCCGGTCGTGCTGCGCAGCCCGCGCGATGCCATCCGCGCCGGCTTCGCCTTCTGCCCGGAGGAGCGCAAGGTCGACGGCATCGTCGCGGTTCTGAGCGTGCGCGAGAACATCGTGCTCGCGCTGCAGGCGCGGCGCGGCGTGTTCCGCATGCTGGCACCCAAGGCGCAGCGCGAGCTGGCACAGCGCTTCATCACGCAGCTGGGCATCAAGACGGCCGACGCCGAGACGCCCATCGGCCTGCTGTCCGGCGGCAACCAGCAGAAGGCCATCCTGGCCCGCTGGCTGGCCACCGAGCCGCGGCTGCTGATCCTGGACGAACCGACACGCGGCATCGACATCGCCGCCAAGCAGGACCTCATGACCCAGGTGCTGACGCTGTGCCGCAGCGGCATGGCGCTGGTGTTCATTTCCTCCGAGCTGCCCGAGGTGCTGCGCGCCAGCGACCGCGTCGTCGTGCTGCGCGAGCGCCGCCAGGTGGCCGAGCTGGAGGCACGCGGCCTGAGCGAAGAGCAGCTCTTGCAGGTGATGGCCGCATGAAGCACGCCGCAATCGTCCTGGCGGCGCTGCTGCTGCTCAACGCGGCGCTGAACCCCGGCTTCATCGACATCCGCTGGCAGGACGGCCACGTCTACGGCGCGCTGATCGACATCGCCAACCGCGCGGCGCCGCTGATGGTCGTCGCCATGGGCATGACGCTGGTCATCGCCGTGCGCGGCATCGACATCTCGGTCGGTGCTGTCGTCGCCATCACGGCCGCGGTGTCGGCCCACCTCGTCAACGACAGCGGCTCGCTCGCGCTGGCCCTCGCGGCCGGCCTGGGCGCCGCCGCGGTGTGCGGGCTGTTCAACGGCCTGCTGGTCGTCGGTGGCGGCATCCAGCCCATCATCGCGACGCTGATCCTGATGGTGGCCGGCCGCGGCATCGCGCAACTGGTCACCGACGGCCAGGTGCTGACCATCGACCACGCGGGCTACGCCTTCCTCGGTAACGGCTTCCTGCTGGGGCTGCCGTTCGCGCCGTGGCTGACGCTGGCGCTGGCGTTGCTGCTGGGCGCGCTGAAGCACCGCACGGCGCTGGGCCTGTTCCTGCAGGCGGCGGGTGCCAACCCGGCCGCCGCGCGGCTGGCCGGCGTCAACGCGGCGGCGCTGCTGCTGGCGGTCTACGTCGCCTGCGGGCTGTGCGCGGGCCTGGGCGGGCTGATGATTGCCGCCAACATCAGGAGCGCCGACGCCAACAACGCCGGCCTGATGCTGGAGCTGGACGCCATCCTCGCCGTCGTGCTGGGCGGCACGTCGCTGCTGGGCGGGCGCTTCAGCCTGCGCGGCAGCCTGCTCGGCGCACTCATCATCCAGACGCTGACGACCAGCATCTACGCGTTCGGCATCGCGCCCGAGGTGACGCTGGTGGTCAAGGCCATCGTCGTGTTCGCGGTGTCCATCAGCCAGTCGCCCAAGTGGCGTTCGGCGCGCCTGCCACGCCGGAGGCACGCGGCATGAAGTGGATCAACACGCAAAGCCTGCCGAGCTGGACGTCGCTGCTGCTGCTTGTCGTCGCCACGCTGGGCGGCGCCGCGGCCTACCCGGGCCTGCTGTCGGGCCAGGTGCTGCTGAACCTGCTCATCGACAACGCCTTCCTGCTCGTCGTCGCCGTCGGCATGAGCTTCGTCATCCTGTCCGGCGGCATCGACCTGTCGGTGGGCTCCGTCGTCGCGCTCACCACCATGCTGCTGGCGCTGGGCGTGGAGCGCGTCCACCTGTCGCCGTGGCTGCTGATCCCGCTGCTGCTGCTGGGCGGCGCCGCCTTCGGCGCGGCGATGGGCTGGGTCATCCAGGCCTTCGAGGTGCCGGCCTTCATCGTCACGCTGGCCGGGCTGTTCCTCGCGCGCGGCCTTTGCTATGTGCTGAGTGTGGATTCCATCGCCATCAGCGACGAGACGCTGGCCGCGTGGTCGCAGGCGCGCTGGTCGCTGGGGCCGCTGGGGGACATCACGCCCGGCGCCGTTTGCGCGCTGGTGATGCTGGCGCTGGCCGTGTGGGTGTCGCGCGCCACGCCGTTCGGCCGCGCCGTCTACGCGCTCGGCGGCCATGAGGCTTCGGCGCGGCTGATGGGCCTGCCCGTGGCCGCCACGCGCATCGGCGTCTACGCCGTCAGCGGCGCCTGCGCGGCGCTGGGCGGCGTGCTGTTCGGCATCTACACGCTGTCGGGCTACGGGCTGCATGCGCAGGGGCTGGAGCTGGACGCCATCGCCGCCGTCGTCATCGGCGGCGCGCTGCTCAGCGGCGGCACGGGCCATGTGCTGGGCGCGCTGACGGGCGTGCTGATGCTGGGGCTCATCCAGACGCTGATCCTGTTCGACGGCACCTTGAGTTCCTGGTGGACGCGCATCGTCATCGGTGCGCTGCTGGGCGTGTTCTGTGGCCTGCAGCGGCTCCTCGTGCTGTGGCACGGTCGCCGTCGCGCCGCTCCCTGATTCATTCACATGAGGCTGTTCATGAGACTGCTGATTTCCTCCCTCGTCCTCGCGCTGGCCGGCATGGCCGCCCACGCGCAGGAGCCCGACAAGCCCTTCGTTCCCGGCGTGCGGCTGACGACGCCGTGGACCGACGCCGCCGAGAAGGCAGCCCAGCCGCTGCCCGAGTACCCACGGCCGCAACTGGTGCGCAAGGACTGGCTCAACCTCAACGGCACCTGGGACTACTGGGGCGGCAAAGGCGCGCCCGATGCCCGCCATGTGCCCTCCACGGCCCCGGTCTTCCCGGCGAAGGTGGAGCAGGTGAGGGTGCCTTACCCGGTCGAGTCACGCCTGTCGGGCATCGAGCGCCTGGGCGAGGTGAACCTCTGGTATCGCCGCAGCTTCGAGGTCCCCGCCGGCTGGGCCGGCCAGCGCGTGCGCATCAACTTCGGCGCCGTGGACCGCGTCGCCAACGTCTACGTCAACGGCACGCGCGTCGGTTTCCACGATGGCGGCTACGCGGCCTTCGGGTTCGACATCACCGACCACCTGAAGCCCGGTCGCAACGAGCTGGTCGTGTCGGCCTTCGACCCCAGCACCGGCGACGGCATGCTGGGCAAGCAGTCGCTCAAGCCCGGCGGCATCTTCTACACGCCCAGCTCCGGCATCTGGCAGACCGTGTGGCTGGAGCCCGTCGGCGCCGCCCACGTGGCGCGGCTGGACCTGACGCCCGATGTGGCCAAACAGCGCCTGCAGCTCATCGTGCGCGCGGATGCCGACGCCGAGGTCGAAGCCGTCGCCTATCGAGACGGCAAGGCGGTTGGCCGCGTGACCGGCCGCCCCGGCACCGAGCTGCACATCCCCGTGCCCAAACCGCGCCTGTGGTCGCCGGACGATCCGTTCCTGTACGACCTCCAGGTCACGCTGCGCCGCAACGATCAGGTGGTCGACCAGGTCGACAGCTACTTCGGCATGCGCAGCATCGCCATCGGCAACGTGGCCGGCGTGCCGCGCCCGCTGCTGAACGGCAGGTTCGTCTTCCAGTTCGGCCCGCTGGACCAGGGCTTCTGGCCCGACGGCCTCTACACGGCGCCCACCGACGAGGCGCTGAAGTTCGACCTGCAGGCCACCAAGGACCTCGGCTTCAACATGGTCCGCAAGCACATCAAGGTGGAGCCGGCGCGCTGGTTCTACTGGGCCGACAAGCTCGGCCTGCTGGTGTGGCAGGACATGCCGCAGGCCTGGGACGCCGAGAAGGACCTGTCGGTGCGTGCGCGCACCGAGGGCCAGATGCGCGAGATCGTCGACCAGCTGCGCAGCGTGCCGTCCATCGTGTCCTGGGTCATCTTCAACGAGAGCTGGGGCGACTTCGACCACCGCCGCATGTCCGACGCCTTCAAGGCGCTGGACCCGACGCGCCTCATCAACACGCACTCGGGTATCAACTTCGAGCCGCACGACCAGGGCGGCGGCGACGTCATCGACCTGCACGATTACCCCGGCCCGGCCTGGGTGAACTGGCAACCTGGCCGCATTGCCGTGCTGGGCGAGTACGGCGGCAACAGCCTGCGCACGCCGGGCCACATGTACCGCCCTGACAGCAAGTGCTGCTACCTGCTCTACGAGAGCAAGGAAGCCACCACCAAGGTCTACGTGGAACAGGCCGCCAAGCTGCGCGAATACGCCGCCACGCAGGGCCTGAGTGCCGCGGTCTACACCGAGACGACGGACGTGGAGGAAGAGCTGAACGGCTTCTTCACCTACGACCGCCAGGTCAGGAAGCTGGACTTCGAGCAGGTCAGGAAGGCCAACCGTGCACTGATCCAGTTCGGCCGCTGAGGTTTCACGGGGGCTCCCGCCGAGCGGCCGCCAGAGCCGCCTTCTTCCCACTTTCAGGAGACAGGCATGAGATTTCTTCTCGCATTGGCGGCGCTGTGCGCGCTGCTCGTCGGTACCCCGGCCCGCGCGGCCGACGTGGTGCTGAACACCACGCAGGACAGCTTCTACCCACGCATGATCCGGCTCGCCGCCAGCGGCGGCGCCAACGGCCGGCTCATCGCGTCGCACGACCTCGGCGGCAGCCAGTCGCTGATCTACGAGAGCACCAACCAGGGCGCCAGCTGGGCGCAGGTCGGCAGCATCACCGTGCCGGAAACCTGGCACTGCTGCAGCGGGCTGTGGGAGGTGCCGCAGACGCTGGGCGGCACCGCCGCGGGCACGCTGTTCTGGGCCACCACCGGCCGCAACGGCACGACGCACACCATCCGCCTGTACCGCAGCACCGACGTCGGCCGCACGTGGACGCCGCTGTCCGTGCCCGCCGTCGGCAACACCGGCATCTGGGAGCCCGAGTTCGCCGTCGACAGCGCGGGCCGGCTGCTGATGTTCTATTCCAGCGAGGAGTACAAGGCCGGCGGCTTCAACCAGCTGATCGCGCACAAGGTCTCCACCGACGGCGGCCTGACCTGGGGTGCCGACGTCGTCGACGTGGGCATCAGCGACAACGGCGACCTGCGCCCGGGCATGCCCATCGTGCGCAGGCTGCCGAACGGCTCGTACGTGATGAGCTACGAGATCTGCGGCTCGCGCCAGTGCGATGTCTACATCCGCACCTCCGCCAACGGCAGCGCCTGGGGCACGGCCAGCAACCTGGGGCAGCGCGTCGAGTCCACCGCCGGCCACCACTTCAGCCACACGCCCACCATCACGTGGATGAACGACGGCAGCGCGCAGGGCCGCCTGCTGCTGATCGGCCAGCTGCTCCGGCGCAACGGCAGCAACACGGTGGACGAGGACCTGAACGGCCGCGTCTACATGTTCAACACGGCCGGCGGCACCGGCGCCTGGACCGAAGCCGCCACGCCGCTGGCCACGCCCGTGGGCACCGGCGGCGACGCCTGCACCAACTACAGCACGCAGCTGCTGGCCTCGGCGGACAACACCCGCGTGCTGCAGCTCGCCGGCATGGGCTGCCGCATGCAGTTCGCCAGCGCGCCGCTGAACCACCCGGTGGCCGACGGCGTCTACCGCCTGGTGGCCAAGCACAGCGGCCAGGTGCTGGACGTGGCCGGCTGCTCGACGACGCCCGGCGCCAACGTCGCGCAGTACACCTGGGTCGGCGGTGACTGCCAGCGCTGGCGCGTGACGAACGTGGCCAACGGCGCCTACACCATCACCGCCCAGCACAGCGGCCAGGCGCTGGACGTCAACGGCTGTTCCACGGCGGCCGGCGGCAACGTGCAGCAGTACACCGTGAACAACCTGAACTGCCAGAAGTGGCGCATCGAGCCGGTGGGCGACGGCTATGTCCGCGTCGTCAACCACAACAGCGGCCTGGTGCTGGACGTCAACGCCTGCTCCACCGCCACCAGCGCCAACGTGCAACAGTGGACATGGCTGGGCGGCGACTGCCAGCGCTGGCGCTTCGAGCGTGTCAGCCCCAACGCGGTGGCGGGCGGCACGTACAAGGTCATCGCCAAGCACAGCGCGCAGGCGCTGGACGTCAACGCCTGCTCGACGGCTGCCGGCGGCAACATCCAGCAGTGGCCCTACAGCGGTGCCAACTGCCAGCGCTGGAACGTCACGCCCACGAGCGACGGCTTCTACGAGTTCACGTCGGTCAACAGCGGCCTGAAGATGGACGTGCAGGACGCCTCGCTGCGCATGGGCGCCGACGTGCGCCAGTGGACCGGCAACAACGCCGCCGCGCAGCGCTGGGGCATCGAGAACGTCGGTGCGGGCTATGTCCGCATCGTCAACAAGAACAGCGGCCGCGTGCTCGATGTGGCCGGCTGCTCGACCGCCAACGGTGCCGACGTGGCGCAGTGGGAATGGCTGGGCGGCGACTGCCAGCGTTGGCAGCTGGCTGCGCCGTGAGCCCCTCGTCCGGTCACGCCGCGCTGAACGCGGGCGCGCCCAGCCGGTCCCCCGAGGGGACGGCGATGCCTGCGGCATTGAGCCGCAGGCACATCGCCAGACCGGGCCGGCTTGGGAGCGGCCCGGCGCTCGGCCCGAAATTCAACAGGAGAGATCCAAGATGAAATTGCACGCCTGGCTCGCCGGCGTGCTGCTCGCCGTCACGGGCCTCACGGCCCTGGCTGCCGACGCAGCACCCGCCGCGCCCCCCGCCGGTGGCGGTTATCTCTTCGCCCACATGACGCACGCCCGCTACGGCGTGCTGCACTACGCCGTCAGCACCGACGGGCTGCACTGGCGGCGCCTGAACAAGGGCAAGGCCGTCAGCGAGGACTACCACGGCCATCCGTTCATCGTGCAGGGCGGCGACGGCCGCTACTACCTCGTCGGCAACCAGAGCGATGACGATCAGGAGATCCGCTTCTGGGTGTCCGACGACCTCGTCAAGTGGACGAAGTTCGGCACCTACCGGCCCGACCTGTCCACGGCCGTCGGTCAGCCGCATCCGCTGCAGCGCATCGGCGCGCCCAAGCTGTTCTTCGACAAGGCCAGCAAGCAGTTCGTGCTCATGTGGCACACGCCGAACGTGCCCGGCTCGCCGGACGATCCCGAGCGCTACTGGTCCAGCCAGCGCACGCTGTACGTCACGTCCAAGGACCTGCGCGAGTTCCAGGGGCCGCCCAAACGCCTGTTCGACTGGGACATGGCCACCATCGACGTGTTCCTCGTCGACAACCCTGGCGGCGGCTACTGCGCGGTCGTGAAGGATGAGCGCTTCCCGTCCTACATCTGGACGACCGGCAAGACCATCCGCATGAGCTGCGGTGCCAACCTGCTGGGCCCGTATCCCGAGCCCGGCCCGCCGCTTAGCCCCGCGTTCCGCGAGGCGCCCACGCTGATCCGCGCGCCCAACGGGCAGGACTGGTTGCTGTACTACGAGCAGTACGCCGGCACCAGCTATGGCCTGTCGATGGCGCCGCGGCTGGAGGGCCCGTGGATCGAGGTCTGGGGCAACTCGGGCGTCAAGGAGTGGAACAAGTTCGAGATGCCGACCACGCTGCGGCACGGCTTCATGATGGCGGTGACGAAGGCGCAGCTGGACGCGCTGCTGAAGGCGTACCCGGAGTGAACCCCGCGGGCATCCGGCCGCGCCTAGGATGCCCGCCATGACCGACAAGCTGTCCCTCGTGCGCGCCTACCTGGCCGCCTACGCCGCGCGCGATCTCGCCGCCATCGAACCGTTGTTCGCCGACACCATCACGTTGCGCGATTGGAAGATCCGCGTCGTCGGCAAGGCCGCGGCGCTGGACGAGACGCGCAAGAACTTCGCGGCCGTGCAGCACCTTGCCATCGACGTGCTGGCCGCCTACGAGCGCGACGGTGGCGCGGCGGCCGAGCTGAAGATCGTTGTCGACGGGCGCGACACGCTGTACGTCGTCGACGTGTTCGACATCGATGCCAGCGGCCGCATCGCGGCCATCCGCGCGTTCATCGGCCGGGGTGACGACAACGCCTGACGCGGGCGTTGAAAGACTTTTTTCTCGCGGCTGCATCCAAACCTGCATCTGGTGGCTAGTGCACAGGTGAGCTTCGCTCTCACCGATGTCATCCAACCCGATCAGGAGATTCACCATGAAGAACGTTGCTGCTCCCGCGCTGGCCCTGCTGGCTGCCCTGGGTCTGTCCGGTTGTGCCGGTATGTCGCCCGCCGTACCTCCTTTCAGCCAGGCCGCGCTGCCGGCCGCCTTGCAGGTGCCGGCCGGCCACCGCGTTGCGCTGGAGTCCGTCGGTGTCGGCGAGATCACCTATGAATGCAAGGCCAAGACCAGTGCCGCCGGTGCCTTCGAATGGGTGTTCGTGGGGCCCAGGGCGGACTTGAACAGCCGCGCGGGCGCCCGGCAGGGCAGCTACTTCGGGCCGCCGGCCACCTGGGTGGCCAACGACGGCTCTCGCATCACCGGCACGCAGGTCGCCGTGGCGCCGCACGTGCCGGGCAGCATTCCGCTGCAACTCGTGAAGGCCAACCCCGCGTCCGGCCCGGGCGAGATGATGGGCGTGACCTTCGTGCAGCGCGTGGCGACACAGGGCGGCGTGGCGCCCGCCAGCGCCTGCGATGCCGCGACGCTGGGGCGCAAGGAAGTCGTCAAGTACCAGGCTGACTACATCTTCTGGAAGGCAGCCTGACGCCGCCGGCCCGGCCGGCGCGCGGGGCGGTCATCGCGAGGTAGAGTCCGCGCGAATCCTGCCGCCCCGCCACGTGCCTTCCTCCGCCTCGACCTTCGACTATGAAGCTGCGCTGCAGGCCTGTGCGCGGGGCGAGCGCTTTGCGTTGCGTGCGTTGTACGAGCGCGAGGCGCGCTGGTTGCTCGGGGTGGCGATGCGCATCGTGCGCGACCGCGAGCGCGCCGAGGACGTGCTGCACGATGCCTTCCTGCAGGTCTGGGACCACGCGGCGAGCTTCGAGCCGGCGCTCGGGTCGGCCCGCGGCTGGATCTACACGGTCGTCCGCCACGCCGCCCTCAAGGCGCTGCGCGAGCCGGCGCGCATGCAGGCGGTGGACGTGGCCGAGTTGACGGCGTTGTCTGACGCTCAGCAGCAGGCCGCGGACGACGACGACCGTGCGCTCGATGCGGACAGCCTGGAGCGTTGCCTGCAGCGTCTGGAGGCGCCGCGCCGCGCGTGCGTGGTGCACGCATTCGTCGACGGCTACACGCACGAGCAGATCGCCGAGCGGCTGAACACGCCGCTGGGCACGGTGAAGTCGTGGATACGCCGCAGCCTGGCCAGCCTGAAGGAGTGCCTGTCGTGATCGACCTGCGCGACCCCGCTGACCGTGCCGCGGCGGCCGGCGAGTACGTGCTGGGCACGCTGGCGGCCGACGACCACGCCGCGGTGGCGGCCGCGCTGCCGCAGGACGCCGCGTTGCGCGCCGAGGTCTACGCGTGGCAGGACCGCTTGCTGGCGCTCAGCGCCCGCGCGCCCGCCGTCGAACCCGAGCCTGCCGCGTGGAAGCGGCTCGACCTGGCGCTCGGTGCCCGCACGGCGCCGCGGGCCGAGTCGCCTGGCCGTTCGTCCCCGGCCCGTCTGTCGTGGTGGCAGGGGCTGCGTTTCTGGCAGGGGCTCAGCGGCGCCGCGCTGGCGGCATCGCTGGTGCTGGCGCTGCGCCTGGCCATGCCGCCCGTCGCCGAGGGCCCCCGCTACCTGGCCGTGCTGGAAAGCCCGGACGGGCGACATGCGGCGGGCTGGGTGGTGGAGCTGCAGGCCGGCGGCGCGCTGCGACTGGTGCCGACGGGCGACACGCCGCCCGTGCCGCCTGGCCGCGCGCTGCAGTTCTGGACCAAGCCGCAGGGCGCGGCCGGGCCCACGTCGCTGGGCCTGGTGCGCGCGGGCCAGACGCTGGAAATGCCCGTTGCGCGGCTGCCGGCGGTGGGCGCGCAGCAGCTGTTCGAGATCACGCTGGAGCCCGAGGGCGGGTCGCCGGTCGGCCGGCCCACCGGCCCGATCCTCTTCGTGGGCCGCACGGTCGCGCTGTAGCGGCCTCGGGCGGTGAGGCGTTTCAGCCAAGCCCCCAGCCGAACGGGTCGGCCGGGCCGATGATGAGCGTGGCCTCGGCGTTCACGAACGCGCGGCCGCGGATGGTGGGCACGATGCCTGCAGCACCGTCCGCGGGCAGCTCGTACCAGCCTTCGAAGATGCTGCCGATGACGCTGGCCTGACGCCACACGTCGCCTGGCGCCAGCTTGGCCGCTGCCGCCAGGCAGGCCAGCTTGGCGCTGGTGCCGGTGCCGCACGGCGAGCGGTCGTACTGGCGGCCGGGGCACAGCACGAAGCTGCGGCTGTCGGCCAGCAGCGGGTCGGCATCGGCGAACAGCTCGATGTGGTCGATGACGGCGCCGCCCGCGCCGTGGTGGCCCTGCGCATGCAGCGCCTCGCCCAGCATGGCCGCGTAGTCGGTCAGCGCCTGGACATGCGCGGGCGCGACGATCTGCCCGTGGTCGGCACACAGGAAGAACCAGTTGCCGCCCCAGGCGATGTCGCCGGTGACCGTCTGCCCCGTCGGCAGCCGCACGGCCACGTCGGCCGCCAGCCGGAAACTGGGCACGTTGCGCACGCTGACCTTGCCATCGGCCTGCAGCGTCGCGCGCACATCGCCCACCGGCGTCTCGATGACATGCTCGCCGGGCTGTATGCGCCCCAGGTGCGCCAGCGTCGCGACGAGGCCGATGCTGCCGTGGCCGCACATGCCGAGGTAGCCGGCGTTGTTGAAGAAGATGACGCCGGCCGTGTGCGCGGGGTTCTGCGGCGCGCACAGCAGCGCGCCGACGAGCACGTCGCTGCCGCGCGGCTCCAGCAGCGTCGCGCGGCGGTAGCGGTCGTGCTCGCTGCGCAGCAATGCCAGGCGTTCGGCCATCGAGCCGCCACCGAGATCCGGGAAGCCGTCGATGACGACGCGCGTGGGCTCGCCGCCGGTGTGCGAGTCGATGACGTGCACGTAATTCATGGCTGCGACTGCCATGGCGCCGGCCGCGTGGCCAGCGCCTGCGCCACCAGCTGCTGCACGCGCGCACGCTCCGCGCCCACCAGCGGCAGCCGCGGGCGGCGCATGTGCTCGGTGCCCACGCCCACCAGCGCGTCGATGAGCTTGAGGTTCTGCACCAGCTTGGTCGACACGTCCAGGTGCAGCAGCGGCGTCATCCAGCGGTAGATGGCGCGCGCCTCGTCCCAGCGGCCGGCCTGCATCAGGTCGAACAGCGCCACCGTCTCGCGCGGGAACGCACAGCCCACGCCGGCCAGCAGGCCGTCGCAGCCCAGCGCCAGGCCCTCGAAGGCGAGGTCGTCCACGCCCATGAACAGCTGGTAGCGGTCAGCCAGCAGGTTGCGCAGGTCGGTGATGCGGGTCACGTCGCCGCTGCTCTCCTTGATGGCGGCGATGTGCTCGCTGTGCGGGCCCTGCGCCAGCTCGGCGAAGTGCTCGGGCTTCAAGTCCACGCGGTAGGCCACCGGGTTGTTGTAGACCATCAGCGGCCGTTGCGCCGCGTTGGCGTAGGTGCGCACATTGGCCATCGCCTCGCGTGCGTCGGCCACGTAGATGATCGACGGCATCACCATGTAGCCGGCCACGCCCAGCGCATTGGCGCCTTCGATGAAGCGCAGCGCCTCGCGCGTGCTGGGCTCCGACACCGTGGCCAGCACCGGCACGCGGCCGTTCGCGGCGTCCAGCGCACAGCGCGCCACGGCCAGCTTCTCGTCCAGCGTCAGCGTGCTGGCTTCGCCCAGCGAGCCGCAGCAGACGACGCCGTGGATGCCGTTGCGGATCTGGAAGTCGATGTGCGCGGCGGTGCCGGCGAAGTCCAGGCTCTCGTCGGCGTGGAACTTGGTGGTGACGGCGGGGAAGACGCCGCGCCAGCGCAGGGCGGCCGGCATCAGAAGCTGGCCCATTCGTCGTCGGCGGCCACGGCCGGCCTGGCGGGTGCTGCAGCGGGCCTGGCCGGCGCCGGCCGGGCTACCGTGGCTGGCCTGGGCCGGGGAGGCGCAGCGCGGGCCGCGGCGGGCCGCGGGGCGGCTGCGGCGTCGAGCTTGAAGGCCGACACCGTCTCGGCCAGCTGCGCGGCCTGCACGCGCAGGCTCTCGGCCGCGGCGGCGCTTTCCTCCACCAGCGCGGCGTTCTGCTGCGTGACCTGGTCCAGCTGGCTGACGGCCTCGCCGATCTGGCCGATGCCCTTGCTCTGCTCGCCGCTGGCGGCACTGATCTCGCTGATGAGGTCGGCCACGCGGCGCACCTGGCCCACCACGTCGCCCATCGTGCGGCCGGCCTCGCCCACCAGCGTGTTGCCGGCCTCGACGCGTTCGACGCTGGCGCCGATCAGTGCCTTGATCTCGCGCGCCGCCTCGGCCGAGCGCTGCGCCAGCAGCCGCACTTCGCCGGCCACGACGGCGAAGCCGCGGCCCTGTTCGCCCGCGCGGGCCGCTTCCACCGCGGCGTTCAGCGCCAGGATGTTGGTCTGGAACGCGATGCCGTCGATGGTGCCGATGATGTCGGCGATCTTGTGCGAGCTGGTGGTGATCTGCGCCATCGTGTCCACCACCTGGCCCATCACCTGGCCGCCGCTCTCGGCCACGCGCGCGGCGCTGCCGGCCAGCTGCGCGGCCTGGCGGGCCGTGTCGGTGTTGTGGTTGACGGTGGCGCTCAGTTCCTCCATGGACGCCGCCGTCTCCTGCAGGCTGCTGGCCTGCTGCTCGGTGCGCTGGCTGAGGTCGGCATTGCCCTGCGCGATCTGGCCGCTGGCCGTGGCCACGCTGTCGGCATTGCCGCGCACGGCGCCGACGATGCCCACCAGCGCGTCGTTCATGCGCTGCAGCGCGCCCAGCAGCTGGCCCGTCTCGTCCTTGCGGTCGTGGGCCAGGCGCAGCCGCAGGTCGCCCGCGGCCACGGTCTCGGCCGCCGTCACGGCCTGGCGGATGGGCGTGACGACCGAGCGCGTGATCAGCAGCGCCATCGCCGCGCCGATGCCCACGGCCGCGATGGCGGCAACGACGACGGCAATGGCCGCGAAGTCCACCGTGTCGTCCGCCCGGCTGGCCGCGCCGTGCATGAGTTCGCGCTGGAACTCGATCAGCGCCTCCAGCGCCCCGAAGTACCTGACCTGCAGGCCGTGCGTCTCGCCCAGCAGCAGGTCGCGCGCCGCCTCGGTGTCGTCCTTCATGCCAAGGTCGATGACCTTGCGCACCGAACCCACGAACTGCATGCGCGCCTGCACGGCTGCGGCCATCAGCTGGCGCCCCTTGTCGGACTTGATGCTGGCTTCCAGCTTCTCGAACAGTGCGGCGTTGAGCTTGGCCGTGCTCTCCACGTCGGCGAGCTGTTTGCGCCGGCCTTCGGCGTCGGGCAGCAGCAGCACGTTGCGCGCGGCCTGGGCCGTCAGGTTGACGTTGTCCTTGATCTGTTCGAGTTGCTGTACCTTGACGAGGCGGTCCTCCACCATCAGGGCCAACTCGTCGTTGATGCGCACCAGCGCCGTTCGGGCGTAGCCCGCCAGCAGCACGCTGAACGCGATGGAAACGGCGAACGCAAGGCCGAGGCGGTGGCCGATGCGCAGGTCGGAGAGCAGGTTCATGCGGATCTCCCAGGTTGTCGGGGTTCGTGGCCCCGGCCGTGTGCGGCAAGCGCGAGTCTGTGCCATTCTGTCGGGTCCGCGCAATGCGGGTGGGCAGCAATGAGGTGGATGCGCATGGCCGACGGCAGGACTCTGGGTGACAAGGTGCTGGCACTGGTGGTGCAGCCGCCGGAGCCGACCTTCACGGTCAGCCCGCGGCCGGCCGACGCGGCGGCCAAGGTCATCGAGAGCGCCGCGTCCAAGGCGGCACTGGCCGCCGGCACGCTGGCGCTGCCGCCCGGCCCGCTGGGCTGGGCCACCATCGCGCCGGAGATGCTGGCCGTCTGGCACATCCAGCGCCAGCTGGTGGCCGACATCGCCGCGCTGTACGGTCGCAGCGCCGAGCTGGGTCCCACGCAGATGATGTGGTGCCTGTTCCGCCACACGGCGGCGCAGGCGCTGCGCGACCTGTCGGTGCGCGTGGGTGAGCGCGTCATCGTGCGCCCCGCGGCCCAGGCACTGCTGCAGCGCGCGGCCGCCGCCGTCGGCATGCACCTGGGCAAGCAGGCGGCGACCCGGGCGCTGTCGCGCTGGGTGCCGCTGGTGGGGGCGGCCGGCGTGGGCGCCTACGCCTGGTGGGACACGCGCCAGGTGGGCCGTGCCGCGCAGCAGCTGTTCGAGCGCGAAGTCGTCATCGACAACCCTGTGTAACTTCCCGTGTCGGCCTGACACACTCCGGCCGATGGACCCGCTGCCAACCATCCTCGACATCGAAGCCTCCGGCTTCGGGCGCGGCAGCTACCCCATCGAGATCGGCTACAGCGCAGGCGACGGCGTGCTGTTCTGCGGCCTCATCCAGCCCGAGCCCGACTGGCTGCACTGGGACACCGCGGCGGAGTCGCTGCACGGCATCAGCCGCGACCTGTTGCGCAGCTGCGGCAAGCCGGCACGCTGGATGGCCGAGCAGCTCAACACTCGGCTGCGCGGCCAGACCGTGTTCTGCGACGGCTGGGGGCATGACTACACCTGGCTGAACCGGCTGTATGACGCCGTCGAGTTGCGGCCCAGCTTCCGGCTGGACGACCTGCGCAAGCTGCTCAACGAAGACGAAGCCCAGCGCTGGAAGGGCATCACCGAGGCGGTGCGGGCGCGGCAGCAGCTGACGCGGCACCGGGCCAGCAGCGATGCGCGGGTGCTGCAGCTGGCGTTGGGGGAGGTGAAGGCTGGCGTTAGCTGCTGAGCCGCGCGGTTTTGTCGGTTGCTTTTTGCGCGGAGCGGAGTGTTCTCGCTGCATTGCCGGGCGGGACTCCCGGCAATGCAGCGAGGGGTGCCGCTTGACGAGCAAGCCACCCAACGACGCTCAGGGCATCAAGTCCTAGGCGAACAACCCCGCGTACTGCTCCCGCAGCAGCTTCTTCTGTACCTTCCCCATCGCATTCCTCGGTAACTCCGGCACCACGATGACCCGCTTCGGCACCTTGAACCCCGCGATGCGACCCTTCAGCTCGCGGATCAGCACCTCGGGATCAGGCTGCCCAGCCGCCGTGATGACCGCCACCACCGCCTCGCCGAAGTCCGGATGCGGCACGCCGATGACGGCCGACTCGCCGACGCCTGGCATCTCGTTCAGGAAGCCCTCCACCTCGGCCGGGTAGACGTTGAAGCCGCCGCTGATGATGAGGTCCTTGCTGCGGCCGATCAGCGTGAGGTAACCCCGCGCATCGACGCGGCCCACGTCGCCGGTCTTGAACCAGCCATCGGCCGTGAACTCCTCGGCCGTCTTCTCCGGCATCTGCCAGTAGCCGCTGAACACGTTGGGGCCGCGCACCTGCACATGGCCGATCTCGTCCACCGCGCACGCCTCGCCGTCGTCGCGCAGCACGCGCAGGCCCACGCGGGGCAGGGCCGGGCCCACGGTGCCGCCGACGCGTTCGCCGTCTGCGGGCCGGCAGGGGTTGGACGTCAGCATCAGCGTCTCGCTCATGCCGTAGCGTTCCAGGATCAGGTGGCCGGTGCGCTGCTGCCACTCGCGCCAGGTTTCGATGAGGAGCGGCGCGGAGCCGCTGATGAACAGGCGCATGTGGCGCGTGTCCAGCACCTTCTCCTGCAGCAGCCGCACGTACAGCGTCGGCACGCCCATGAACACGGTGGCCTCCGGCAGCCGGCGGGCCACGGCGGGCGCGTCGAACTTGTTGAACCACAGCATCTTGCTGCCGTTCAGCAGCGCGCCGTGCATGGCGACGAACAGGCCGTGCACGTGGAAGATGGGCAGCGCGTGCAGCAGCACGTCGTTCGGCTGCCAGTCCCAGAAGGTCTTCAGCGTCTGCGCATTGCTCAGCAGGTTGCCGTGGCTGAGCATCGCGCCCTTGCTGCGCCCGGTGGTGCCGCTGGTGTAGAGGATGGCGGCCAGCTCGTCGGCTCCGCGCTCGGCGGGCGTGTGCACATCGGGCATCTGCACGGCGCGGTCCAGCAGCGTGCCGGTGCGGTCGTCGTTCAGCGTGAACACCCAGCGCACGCCGCGCTGGAAGGCCAGCTTGCTGACCCAGCCGAAGTTCCTGCCCGCGCAGACGACGACGCCCGGCGCCGCGTCGGTGATGAAGTGCTCCAGCTCGCTGGCCTGGTAGGCCGGGTTCAGCGGCAGGTAGACATGGCCCGCGCGCAGCACGGCCAGGTAAAGGATCAGCGCCTCGACGCTCTTGTCGGTGTGCACCGCCACGCGGCTGCCGGGTGGCAGGGCCAGCTTGTCCAGCCAGTTGGCCAGCATGGCGCTGCCACGCTCCAGGTCGCGCCAGGAATACAGCGCGCCGTCGTGGTCGATGGCGGTGGCGTCGAGGTCGGCCGGGAAGCCGGCGCGCAGGGCGGCGTACAGGTTCATCGTCCCCTCAGTCCAGCTTGGCGCCTGATGCCTTCACGACCGCGGCCCAGCGCTTCGTTTCGGCGCTGACGAACTGGCCGAACGCGTCGCCGTAGAGGTTGGGCGTCTCGGCGCCCAGGCCGTGCCAGATGTTGCGGATCTCGTCCGTCGCGAACACCTTGCGCAGCTCGGCCTGCATGGCGGTGAGGCTGTCCTTGGGCGTGCCCTTGGGCGCCCACAGGCCGTACCAGGTGGACACCTCGTAGCCCGGCACGCCGGCTTCCGCCGCCGTGGGCACGTCCGGGAAGCCCACGGCGCGCTTGGCCGACGCCACGGCCAGCGCTTTGATGCGGCCGCCCTTGATGTGGCTGGCCGACGAGCCCAGGCCGTCGAACATCAGGTCCACCTGGCCGGCGATCAGGTCCTGCAGCGCCGGGCCCGCACCGCGGTAGGGGATGTGGGTGATGAAGGTCTTGGTGTTGAGCTTGAACAGCTCGCCCGCGAGGTGGTGCGAGGTGCCGTTGCCGGCCGACGCGTAGTTCAGCTTGCCCGGCTTGGCGCGCAGCGCGGCGAGCAGGCCCTTGAGGTCGGCCACCGGCACCTGGCCCGGGTGCACGACGATGACCTGCGGCACGCTGGCCAGCAGCGCGACGGGCACGAAGTCGTCCTCCAGCCGGTAGTCCAGCTTCGGGTACATGGACGGTGCGATGGTGTGGTGCACGGCGCCCATGAAGAAGCCGTTGCCGTCCGGCGCCAGCTTGGCGGCGAGGGTGGCACCCACCGTGCCGCCGGCACCGCCCTTGTTGTCGATGATGACCTGCCGGCCCATCTGCTTGGTCAGCGCCGCAGTCAGCGGGCGGGCGAAGGCGTCGGTGCCGCCACCGGCGGGGAAGGGCACGATCCAGGTCTGGGGTTTGGTGCCCTGAGCCTGGGCCAGCCAGGGGCTCAACAGGGCAGGCAGCAAGGTGCGGCGCTTCATCGGCTTGTCTCCTGATGCTTTTGTGCGGGGCGATTATGGGCGCGTGCAGGGCCGGATCAAGGTTGCAGCAGCGCCGTCACGCGGGCCAGCAGCTCGGCCTTCGCGAACGGCTTGTTCAAGCGGTCGCAGCGGGCCTCGTCCAGGAACTGACGCGCCGTGGGCGACAGCGTGTCGCCGGTGACGAACAGCATGCGCCGCGCCAGCGCGGGCTGGGTGCGCTTCACCTCGCGCCACAGGCCGGCGCCGTCCAGGTCGGGCATGTGCAGGTCGCTGACGATGGCGTCGAAGCGGGCCTCGGCCAGCATCGCCAGCGCGACGGCGCCGGACTCCGCGGTCATGACCTCGTAGCCGGCGCTGCCCAGCATCTCGCCGATCAGCTCCGCGATCTCTGGCTCGTCGTCCACCACCAGCAGCCGCGCGCTCTGTTCGTCGGTGTCGGGCAACGGCGCGGGTTCGGTCTCGCGCGTCTCGGGCTCGCCGCTGACGGGCAGCTGCAGGCAGAAGCAGGCGCCTGCGCTGATGCCTTCGTCGTCCTGCAGCGTCAGCTCCCCGCCGTGGTCGCGCGCGATGGAGCGCGACACGGCCAGGCCCAGGCCCGTGCCCACGCCCTCGACCTTGGTCGTGAAGAAGGGCTCGAAGATGCGCTCGCGCAGGTCCGCCGCGATGCCGGGGCCGTTGTCTCGCACGCGCAGCCACACGCGCGGCACGCGGCGGCGGTCGCCCTCGGTCATGGGCGCCAGGCCCGTGGAGACGGTGAGCTGGCGGCCGTGGTCGCGCAGGCCCAGCGCCTGCTGCGCGTTGACGATGAGGTTGAGCACGATCTGGCCGATCTGGTCGGCATCCGCCTTCACCGGAGGCAGGCCCGGCAGCAGGTCCAGCGTCACGGCGATGCCGTGGCTGCGCAGCACATAGGCCAGCATGTCGATGGCGGCGGTGGCCAGGTCGTTCAGCGCCACCTCGCTGCGGTTGGCCGGGCGGCTGCGCGCCATGTTCAGGAAGGTGCGCACGATGCGGCCGCAGCGCTCGGCGGCCTCGTGGATGCGCTGCGCGTCGGCGGCCAGCGCGTGGCCGGTCATCTTCTCGGCCAGCAGCGACGCGCGGCCCATGACGATGGACAGCGGGTTGTTCAGCTCGTGCGCCACGCCGGCCAGCAGGCTGCCCATGGCCGTGAGCTTCTCGCTCTGGCGCAGCGCCTCGCGCTGGCGCTCGATCTCGCCCTGCGCGGTCTGGCGCTCGGACAGGTCGAACAGCGATGCGGTGTAGAAGGTCTGCGCGCCGACGGCGGTGCGCCACAGCAGCATCTCCACCGGGAACTCGCTGCCGTCCGCCCGCAGCGCCGGCATCTCCACGCGCCGGCCCATCACGCGCTGCTCGCCGCCGGCCGTCACGCGGGCCATGCCGGCGTCATGCGCGGCGCGCAGCCGCGGCGGGATCATCACCTCGGCCACCGCGCGGCCCAGCGCCTGCTCGCGCGCGATGCCGAACATGGCCGCCGCGGCCGGGTTGAACTCGACGATGTGGCCGGTCTCGTCGGTGGACACCAGCGCGGCCATCGCGTTGTCGAAGATGGACGACTTCAGCGCCTCGCTGGCCTCCAGCTCGGCCACCTTGGCGGACAGCTCCGCGTCGCGGCGCTTCAGCTCGGTCAGGTCCAGGCTCATGACGACGGTGGCCTGCGGCACGCCGTCCCGCACGTCCACCGGCACCAGGTGCTCGCGCATGTAGCGCCGGCCCATGCCGGCCAGTTCCGTCCAGCCCTCCCAGGCCACCGTCTGGCCGCTGGCCAGGCGCGGGCGCACGCTGTCGTAGCTGGCGTAGGCCGCGTCGCCAATGATGCGGGCGATGGGCTGGGACAGCACCTGCTTGGGATGCAGCCGCGTGAAGCGGAAGAACTCCTGGTTGGCCCACACCAGGCGCTCGTTGACGTCGATGACGACGACGCGCGCCGGCACGGCCTCCAGCAGCTGTGACAGCAGCGGCAGCGTGGCCTGCAGCACGCAGCTGAGCTCGCCCACGCCGGCATCGGGCGTGGGGTGGAAATGGATGTCTTCGGTCATCGGCCCTCTCTCCCTGAAAGCGCGGCCGATGATAGGGAAGTCAGGCTGCGAGTACCGCAGCCGAGGCGCCTTCCTGCATCGTGCGGGCGACGACGCGGTACATCGCCGTCCAGGCTTCGCGCATCTCGGGCGTGAAGCCCTCGCCCAGGCCGGCGGCCAGCGTGTCCAGCAGTGCGGCGCCGACGCTGTCGTAGTGGGCGGCCTCCACGCCGTAGGCCACATGGCGCTGGCCCAGGCGCAGCAGCACGGGCGTCAGCGCGCCGGGGCGGTCCAGCAGCTCGATGGCGGCGGCCAGCATCTGCATCAGGCGCTCGCCCTGCTGGGCCATGTCGCCGCCGCGGAACAGCGTGCGCAGCGCCGGGTCGTGGGTGAACAGCCGGGCGTAGAACGCCTCGGCTACGGGAGCGGCCAGCGGCTTGAGCGGTTCGAAGCTGGTGCGGATGAGGTGGATCTGATGCGGGGTCATGGTGGAGGCTTTCAGTCGTGGTGGCGGCAGGAAGTTGCGGGCCGAGCGCCGGGTTGCTCCCGAGCCGGCCCGTCCTGGTGATGTGCTTGCCGGTCAATCCGGCGAGCATCACCGGCCCCTCGTCGGACGAGGGGTCAACGGAGATAGGCGTCGGCAACGGGCAGGAAGATGCACAGCAGCGGCAGCGCGGCCACCAGGCGTTCCAGCGGGTGCCAGCCGGGGGCGGGCGGGGTGTCCTGGTCGTCGTCGAGGTCTTCGGCGAAGGCCTCGCTGCGGTAGACGACGGCCAGGGTCTCGGGCCAGTCGGTGGCGGGGTTGTCGCTGCGGTAGTTCATGGCGGTGCTCCTGTTCGGTGACCGCACTGTCGAAGGCGGGCGTTTCAGCCGCGCTTCAGGCTGCCGGGCCTTGTGTTGCGTTTGTTTCAACGCCGTGCCGCGGCCGGTGCGCCTGCCTATCATTCGCCGCCATGCCAGACAGCCTGCCCACCGTCCTGCTCGTCGACGACGAGCCCGAACTGCGCGCCTTGCTGGCCGAGTACTTCGGCCGCAACGGCTTCGAGGTCCTGCAGGCCGAGGACGCCGCTGCCGCGCGCGCCGAGGTGGCGCGGCGCGTGCCCGACGTGGCGGTGCTGGACATCAACATGCCGGGCGAGAACGGCCTGTCGCTGGCCCGCGCGCTGCGCGAGGCGCACCCGCGGCTGGCGGTGCTGATGCTGACGACGGCCGGCGAGGCCATCGACCGCATCGTGGGCCTGGAGGTGGGCGCCGACGACTACGTGGCCAAGCCCTTCGAGCTGCGCGAGCTGCTGGCCCGTGTGCGCGCCGTGCTGCGCCGCCTGCAGGTCAGCGCGCCCGCGGCCGCTGCCGACGTGGAGCCGGAGCGCGTGGCCTTCGGGCCCTGCCAGCTGGACCTGGAGCGGCGCAAGCTGTTCGGCGCCGGCGGCGAGGAGATCGACATCACCGCCGCCGAGTTCGACCTGCTGGCCCTGTTCGCCCGCCACCCCAACCGCCCGCTGAACCGCGACCAGATCATGGAACAGGCCCACAACCGCGGCTGGGACGTCTTCGACCGCAGCATCGACCTGCGCGTCATGCGCCTGCGCCGCAAGGTCGAGCGCAACCCCGACAAGCCCGAGGTCATCAAGACGGTGAGGAACGTTGGGTACGTCTACGTGCCGGCTGCTTGAGTTCGCGCTTGCCGGTCGATCCGGCAAGCCGGGCCGAGCGCAGGGCCGCCCCAAGCCGGCCCGTCGGGCGATGTGCGAGCGGCTCAACGCCGCGAGCATCGCCGTCCCCTCGGGGGACCGACTGGGCTCGCCCGCGTTCAGCGCGGCGAGACCGGGCGAGGGGTCAATTAGCTGGAGGCAAATCCAGCCACCGCTGCAGCCGCGCGCGCAGCGCCACGAAGTCCAGCGGCTTCGTCAGGTGCTCGTCCATGCCCGCTTCCATGCTGGCGGCCACGTCGGCGTCCAGCGCGTGCGCCGTCAGCGCCAGGATGGGGAAGCCGGGCATGCGGCCCTCGCGCTGCTGCGCGCGCAGGCGGCGGGCGCATTCCAGGCCGTCCATGCCGGGCATCTGGATGTCCATCAGCACGAGGTCGGGGGCGGTTTCCTCGCAGGCGGCCAGCGCCTCGATGCCGTTCTTGGCCAGGCGGGCCTGCACGCCCATCAGCGCCAGGAACTCCAGCGCGACGACCTGGTTGATGTGGTTGTCCTCGACGAGCAGGACCTGGGGCTGGCGTTGGCCACTGACGTCCCCGTCCTGGCAAGGCTGCAGCGCGCCGGCCCCGGCGCCACCGGGAGGGGCGCTGAGCCAGAGCGGATGCGTTGTCAGTGGGGCAAGCAGCCTTGTGTTGTCCATCCCGTGTCCTCGGTTTTCGCTTGTTTTTATATCCCCCGGTAAGGGGTTGGCCATTGTTGCCTCAGCCTGTGCCGATGCGCAACCTCAACTCCCACAAATACGGTGAGCCTTGGTCGCCCACGTAGGCTGCGCGTGCTGACAGTTTTCGTCAAGCCGCCTCCCTACACTGCTCGCCTTCGCAGTTTTGACCCCCACCATGACCGACGGTCTGATCCGCATCCGAGGCGCCCGGCAGCACAACCTCAAGAACCTCGATCTCGACCTGCGCACGGCGGAACTGACCGTCGTCACGGGCCCCAGCGGTTCGGGCAAGTCCAGCCTGGTGTTCGACACGCTCTACGCCGAGGGCCAGCGGCGCTATGTGGAGACCTTCTCCGCCTATGCGCGCCAGTTCCTGGACCGCATGGACCGGCCGGCGGTCGACAAGGTGGACGGCGTGCCGCCGGCCATCGCCATCGACCAGACCAACCCGGTGCGCACCAGCCGCTCCACGGTGGGCACCATGACGGAGCTCAACGACCACCTGAAGCTGCTGTACGCCCGCGCGGCGGAGCTTTTTGACCGCCAGACGGCGCTGCCCGTCAGGCATGACACCGCGCAGAGCATTTATGCGGAGCTGATGGCGCGTGCAGAGGCCGCGCAGGACCCCAGGATGGTGCTGACCTTTCCGGTCGAGCTGCCGGCCAACACGAGTGCCGAACAGGTGGCGCAGTGGCTGTCGGCCAGCGGCTTCACGCGCGTGCAGGCCGAGCGTGAAACGGATGGCAAGAAGGTGCTGGACGTGGTGGCCGACCGCTTCCGCATCCTCGGCGCCGACAAGCAGCGGGCCATGGAGGCCATCGAGCTGTCGCTCAAAAGAGGGTCAGGCCGGCTCAGCGTCTACGTGGGTGACGAAGGGGCCACGCTGTGGCGCTTTTCCACCGGCCTGCACTGTCCCGAAAGCGACATCCGCTACGCCGACCCGCAGCCGGCGCTGTTCTCGTTCAACTCGGCGTTCGGCGCCTGCGAGGCCTGCCGCGGCTTCGGCCGCGTCATCGGCGTGGACCTGGGGCTGGTCATTCCCGACGACCGCAAGACGCTGCGCAACGGCGCCATCAAGCCCATGCAGACGCCGGCGTGGAAGGACTGCCAGGACGACCTTCTGAAGTACGCCGGCGAGGCCGGCATTCCGCGCGACACGCCGTGGAAGGAGCTGAGCCCGGCCCACCGCGACTGGGTCATCAACGGCACGCCGAACTGGAACGGCAACTGGAACAAGCAGTGGTACGGGGTCAAGCGCTTCTTCGACTACCTGGAGAGCAAGGCCTACAAGATGCACATCCGCGTGCTCTTGTCCAAGTACCGCAGCTACACGGAATGCCCGTCCTGCCGCGGCGCGCGGCTGAAGACCGAGGCGCTGCTGTGGCGCGTGGGCAGCAAGGCGCTGGCCGATGCGGCGCTGCCGGCTGCGCAGCGCTTTCTGCCCGTCGGTGTGGACTGGACCCGCGAGCAGCTGGAAGCGCTGCCGGGCCTGAGCCTGCACGATCTGATGCAGCTGCCCATCCAGCGGCTGCGCGACTTCGTCGACGGCCTGCAGCTGCCCAGCACGATGCTGGACGAGGCGCTGAAGCTGCTGCTGGACGAGATCCGCCACCGCAGCCGCTACCTGTGCGACGTGGGCCTGGGCTACCTGACGCTGGACCGCCAGAGCCGCACGCTGTCCGGCGGGGAGGTGCAGCGCATCAACCTCACCACCGCGCTGGGCACCAGCCTGGTCAACACGCTGTTTGTGCTGGACGAGCCCAGCATCGGCCTGCACCCGCGCGACATGGGCCGCATCGTGCAGGCCATGCAGCGGCTGCGCGACGCGGGCAACACGCTGGTGGTGGTGGAGCACGACCCGGCCGTCATGCTGGCCGCGGACCGTCTCATCGACATGGGCCCCGGCCCCGGCGAGCGTGGCGGGCAGATCGTCTTCGACGGCACGCCCGAATCCATCCGCGCGGCCGACACGCTGACCGGCGCCTACCTCGGTGCGCGCAAGCACGTCGGCATGGGCCTGAAGCGGCTGGTGGAGGACAACACCCCCAAGCTCATCCTGCAGGGCGCGCGCGAGCACAACCTGCTTGACGTGTCCGTCGAATTCCCGCTGCAGCGCCTGGTCGTCGTGACCGGCGTGTCGGGCTCGGGCAAGAGCACGCTGATGCAGGACGTGCTCTACCCGGCGCTGGCCCGCCAGTTCGGCAAGGCCACCGAGACGCCGGGCGCGCACGACGCGCTGCTGGGCGCCGATTTCCTGGCCGACGCGGTGTTCGTCGACCAGAGCCCCATCGGCAAGACGGCGCGCTCCAACCCGGCCAGCTACGTCGGTGCCTGGGACGAGATCCGCAAGCTGATGGCGGACACGCCGCTGGCCCGCGAGCGCAGCTACACCGCGAGCATGTTCAGCTTCAACGCCGGCGACGGCCGCTGCCCCACCTGCGGCGGCTCCGGCTTCGAGCATGTCGAGATGCAGTTCCTCAGCGACGTCTACTTGCGCTGCCCGGACTGTGACGGCAAGCGCTTCCGCGCCGAGATGCTGGACGTCAAGCTGTCGCTGAAGGATCGCGATCTGAGCGTGTCCGATGTGCTGGAGCTGACGGTCGCCGAGGCCGCGCACCTGTTCAGCGAGCACCGCGCCGTGCTGCAGAAGCTGCAGCCCATCGTCGACGTGGGCCTGGAGTACGTGCGCCTGGGCCAGCCGGTGCCGACGCTGTCGGGCGGCGAGGCGCAGCGCCTGAAGCTGGCCGGCTTCCTGGCCGAGGCCGCCAGCAACCCGCGCTTCGGCGTGGCCAAGAAGGGCACGCTGTTCCTGTTCGACGAACCGACGACCGGCCTGCATTTCGACGACATCGCCAAGCTGATGCGCGCGATGCGCAAGCTGCTGACGGCCGGGCATTCGCTGATCCTCATCGAGCACAACCTCGATGTCATCCGCGCGGCCGACTGGCTCATCGACCTGGGCCCCGAGGGCGGCGAGGGCGGCGGCGAGGTCATCTGCGTCGGCACGCCCGAGGCCGTGGCGCAGCACGCCACCTCGCACACCGCCGCCGCGCTGCGCGACTACGCGCTGCACATGGACCGCCCGGCGATGGCCGTGGAGGAAGGCCGGCCGCTGCAGCAGTTGATCCAGGCGCGCCGTCAGGCCGACGAGGCCATCAAGATCGTCAACGCCCGCGAGCACAACCTCAAGGGCTTGAGCGTCGACATCCCGCGCGGCAAGTTCAACGTTGTGACGGGCGTGTCGGGCTCGGGCAAGTCCACGCTCGCGTTCGACATCCTGTTCAACGAGGGCCAGCGCCGCTACCTCGAATCGCTGAACGCCTACGCCCGCTCCATCGTGCAGCCGGCCGGCCGGCCCGAGGTGGACGCGGTGTGGGGCATCCCGCCGACCGTAGCCATCGAGCAGCGCCTCTCGCGTGGCGGCCGCAAGAGCACGGTCGCGACGACGACGGAGGTCTGGCACTTCCTGCGCCTGCTGTACGTGAAGCTGGGCGTGCAGCATTGCGTCAACGACGGTGCGCCGGTGAAGCCGCAGAGCGTCGAATCCATCGCCGCGCAGCTGATGCGCGACTACCGCGGCCAGCATGTGGGCCTGCTGGCGCCGCTGGTGGTGGCGCGCAAGGGCGTCTACACCGACCTCGCCAAATGGGCCAAGGGCCGTGGCCACACGCACTTGCGGGTGGACGGCGAGTTCCTGCCGACGTCGCCGTGGCCGCGCATCGACCGCTTCAAGGAGCACACGCTGGAGCTGCCGGTCGGCGACCTCGTCATCGAGCCCGAGCGCGAGGCCGAACTGCGCGAGCTGCTCGCCAAGGCGCTGGACGCCGGCAAGGGCGTGTTGCATCTGCTGGCGCCGCTGGACGGCCTCAGCGTGGAAGGCGGCGCGACGGGCGCCGGCGTCGGCAGCGTCAAGGTGTTCTCCACCAAGCGCGCCTGCCCGGTTTGCGGCACCAGCTACCCCGAGCTGGACCCGCGGCTGTTCTCCTACAACTCCAAGCACGGCTGGTGCAAGGGCTGCGTGGGCACGGGCCTGGCGCTGACGCGCGAGCAGCGCAAGGCGCTGGACGACAGCGTGCAGGGCGACGACAACCGCGGCCGCGAGCAGAGCTTCCCGTCGGAGGAGGCCGAGGTCGAAGGCCTGACCGACGCACCGTGCCCGGACTGCCATGGCACCCGGCTGAACCCGACGGCTCGTTCGGTCGAGTTCGAGGACCGGGGCATTGGCGACGTCGCCGCGTGGAGCGTGGGCGAGGCGCGCGCCTGGGTGCAGGGCCTGCGCCTCGAAGGCCGTGATGCCGACATCGCGCGCGACGTCGTCAGCGAGATCCTGGGCCGGCTGGAGTTCCTGGAGGAAGTGGGCCTGGGCTACCTGACGCTGGACCGCGCGGCGCCCACGCTGTCGGGCGGCGAGGCGCAGCGCATCCGCCTGGCCGCGCAGCTGGGCAGCAACCTGCAGGGCGTCTGCTACGTGCTGGACGAGCCCACCATCGGCCTGCACCCGCGCGACAACCAGATCCTGCTGAAGGCGCTGGCCACGCTGGGTGACAAGGGCAACACGCTGGTGGTCGTCGAGCACGACGAGGACACCATCCGCCGCGCCGACCACATCATCGATATTGGCCCCGGCGCCGGCAAACGCGGCGGCCGCGTGGTGGCCGAGGGCACGGCGGCGCAGCTGGCGCTGCAGCCCGAATCGACGACAGGTCGCATGCTGGCCCGGCCGCTGATCCACCCGTTGCAGGAGCGCCGCGCGATCGACCCGGCCGCGCCGAAGCTGACCGTGCTGAACGCCGCGCTGCACAACCTCCAGAGCGTGACGGTGGATGTGCCGCTGCACCGCCTGGTGGCGGTGACGGGTGTGTCCGGCTCCGGCAAGTCCACGCTGGCGCGCGACGTGCTGCTGGCCAACATGGCCGTGGCGGTGCCGCTGCGCAAGGCGCCGGCCAAGTGGGCGGGTTGCGACGGCATCGAGGGCCACGAGCAGGTCGACCGCGTGCTGGAGGTCGACCAGACCCCCATCGGCAAGACGCCGCGCTCCTGCCCGGCCACCTACATCGGCTTCTGGGACGCCATCCGCAAGCTGTTCGCCGAGACGCTGGAGAGCAAGGCACGCGGCTATGCGCCGGCGCGCTTCAGCTTCAACACCGGCGCGGGCCGCTGCCCCGGCTGCGAAGGCCAGGGCATGAAGACCATCGAGATGAGCTTCCTGCCCGACGTGAAGGTGCCGTGCGACCAATGCCACGGGCAGCGCTTCAACCCCGAGACGCTGGGCGTGAGCTGGCGTGGCAAGAGCATCGGCGACGTGCTGCAGATGGAGGTCGACGAGGCGGTGGAGTTCTTCGCGTCCATGCCGTCCATCGCCCACCCGCTGCAGCTGCTGAAGGACGTGGGCCTGGGCTACCTGACGCTGGGCCAGCCATCACCCACCCTGTCCGGCGGCGAGGCGCAGCGCATCAAACTCGTCAGCGAGCTGGTCAAGGTGCGCGACGACGTGACGCGGCGCGGCCAGAAGGCGCCGCACACGCTGTACGTGCTGGACGAGCCGACGGTCGGCCTGCACATGGCCGACGTCGAGAAGCTGATCCGCGTGCTGCACCGGCTGGTGGCGGGCGGGCATTCGGTCGTGGTCATCGAACACGACCTGGACGTCATCGCCGAGGCCGACTGGGTGCTGGACCTGGGGCCGGAGGGCGGCACGGCCGGCGGGCGCGTCGTCGTCGAGGGCACGCCGGAGCAGGTGGTGGCCAGCGGCAGCCACACGGGCGTGGCGCTGGCGCCGGTGCTGGCGCGGGTGGCGGGCTGACGCGCGGCGGGCTCAGGCCCGGCGTGCGGCGCGCCGTTGCCACGCGACAGCCAGCAGCGTCAGCCCGGCCAGCGCGGGCGTTGCCGGCTCGGGCAGCGGGTGGTCAATGGGTTGCGGCTGGGGCGCGGGGGGCTCGTCGTAGAGGTAGTCCACGCGCAGCCGCAGTGTGGACGTGGTCATCGACATCACGTTGGCGATGTCCGCCGTCCAGTAGTTGGGCGTCACGTCGTTTTTGCTATGCACCCAGAGCGACCAGCGTCCCGTGCCGATGAAATCTTCGAGACGGTTTTGCAGCTTCACGGTGTCGCTGGATGACTGATGTTCGGTCAGAAGTACCCAGGTGTCCGACACCGCCAGGGGCACGTCCACGCTCTTGTTCATGATGGTCCGGGTCGAGGACCATCGGCTGCCGATGCTGAAGTCGCTCAACAAGCTGATGCTGGCGTCGATGGGGCGTGTGTAGGGGTTGTGGACCAGGTACTCATGCGTGGCTTCGACATCGAACAGCATGCGCACTTCGCGCAGTTGGCCCAGCCGGCCGTCGAACTGGGCGAGTTCCAGCGTGCTGTACCAGGACTGGAGGCCCGACTCTTGGGTGGTGACCGTCAGGACGCCGGCCCGGGCCGGTGTGGCGGCCAGCAGTGCGGCCGTCAGCAGGGCGGCGCCTGCGGCGGTGACGCACAGGGGCTTCATGCGCGGCTCCCGCGCCGGCGGCGTTGGAAGCCCACCGCAGCCAGGCAAGCGCCCAGCGCCAGCGACAGCGAGCTGGGCTCGGGCAGCGCCTGCGCGGTCGGTGGCGGTGGCGTGTCGTAGATGTAGTCGAACCGCACGTTGAGCCTGATGCTGCTCATCGAGCCGATGCCCAGGTAGCCACCGGCGTTCGACCGGACGTCGGCGTGCATGGAGATGTTCATCCACGCCGGCGTGTCGCCGATGAAGCGGTCGAGGTCCTGCGTGAGGGTGGTGGTGAACTGCTGGGCCCAGTCGTACTCGAACGACTCCTGCCGCGTGTGCGCCGGCACATCCAGCCAAACCCCTTGATCGGTGTTCTTTCCCCACGCGACGGGCCCGGAGACGTAGACGCCGCCGCCGTACCCGACGTTCAGGCGGGCCGGGTCGTTGCCCAGGTTGCTGTAGACGATGGTCTGGTGCAGCGTGAAGTCGTAGGTGAGCCGCACCTCGCGCAGCACGCCCAGGTCGTCGTCGAAGCGCCGGTAGCTCAGGCTTTCGCTGTCGAACGGCGTCGCGCTCATGCGGCTCGCCGTCGTGGTGTAGGTCACCAGACCCGCATGGGCCAGCGGTGACAGGGCGGCAGACAGGGCAATGCCGAGCTGGGCGAGTCGTGGAAGAAGGGCTTGTTTCATGGTGCGGACGAGGCGAGGGGCCGGTCGGTGCGGCCGGCGCGATGGGGCGGGACCATAGGGCCGGCGCGTAAGAGGGTCGTAAGCGCCCCTGGGCGGCGCTGCCCCCCGCAGCTGCGGGGGCGGGGTGCGGGCAGGAGCGTTTAGGCTGCGCGCCCGATGAATCCCCCTGTCCTGGCCCTGAGCCTGCTTGGCGAGGCGAGGCTGACCTGGAACGGCCGGGACCTCACCGCCCAACTCCGCTACCGCAAGAGCGTCGCGCTGCTGGCCTTGCTGGCCGAGCATCGCGCGGGCCAGCTGGGCCGCCTCGACATCGCGGCGCTGCTGTGGCCGGACCTGCCGCCGCCCGCCGCGCTGACCAACCTGCGCCAGGTGTTGAGCCAGCTGCTGGGCGTGCTGTCCAAGGCCGGCGCTCCCGCCTGGCTGGTGGCCGGGCGCGACAGCATCGCGCTGCGACCGCCGGCACCGCACGAGGCCCGCGTGGCGGTGGACCTGCACTGGCTGCGCGAGGCCGCCGATGCGGTGGCACTGCCCGGGGCTGGCGCCGCGGCCGCGGGCTGGCTGGCGGGCTTCGAGCAGCGCTGGCCGGCCGCTGGCGAGGCCTTCCTGGCCCGGCCGGCGCTTGCCATCGGGACGGAGTTCGACGACTGGCTGCGCCAGGTCCGCGCCGGCTTGGAGGCGGGCGTCGACACGCTGCTGCGCGCGCTGCAGGACGCGCAATGGGCCGAGGGCCGGCGCGCCGCCGCGGTGCAGACGGCGCGGCGGCGCTGGGAGCGCCATCCGCTGGACGAGGCTGCCGCCCAGGCGCTCATGGCACTGCTGCGCCAGTGCGGCGATGAGCCCGGCGCGCGGCAGGTCTACGCGCAGCTGGAGCAGGCCATGGTCAGCCAGCTGGGGCTGCGGCCGCGCATCGGGCCGGTACCCGGGCCCACGCCGACGACCACGCCCGCGCCGCTGCCATCCACCGAGCCGCCACCCGCCGCGGGCGCCGGGGCGCGGCAGCGCTGGCTGGCGCTGGCCTGGGTCGAGGCGATGCCGGAGCTGCACGACGAGGTGGCGCTGCCGGCACTGGTGCAGGCGCAGCGGGACCTGGCGGCATCGGCCGGCGCGCAGTGCTACCCGCTGATGGGCCCGGGCTTCTGGGCGCTGTTCGACACCGAGGGCGCCAGCGCCGACGCGGCCCTGCGCGCGGCGCTGGCGTGCCGGCAGGTCGTGCAGGGGCGGGCGCTGCGCGCCGGGCTGGTGGCGGGCGTCGTGCACCGCGTGCCCACGCCCGGGCAGGCGCCCGGCCGCTGGCCCGGGTTGCCGGGGCCGCTGCCGCGGCTGGCGCAGCGCGTCGCGTCGCGGGCGCCGGCCGGCCAGGCCTGGCTCGACGACCCCATGCGCGCGGCGCTCGGCCAGCGGCTGCGCTGCCGGGCCTTGCCCGCCGACGCCGAGCTCGGCGCCCTGCATGTGCTGCGCGACCGGCCCACCGCCCGCGGCACGGGCCGCCGCTTCGTGGGCCGCGAGGTGGTGCTGGAGGCCCTGCTGGCGCGCTGGGCGCAGGCGGGCAGCGGCCGGCCGGGCGCGCTGGTGCTGCGTGGCGAGGCCGGCGTCGGCAAGTCGGCGCTGGCACAGGCGCTGGGCCGGCGCGTTCGCGGCCAGGCCTGGGTGCTGCCGATGCGCTGCCTGCTGCAGGACCAGCACCAGCCGCTGGCGCCGTGGCTGCGGCTGGTGGCGCAGGCCAGCGGCTGCCCGGAAGGCGGCCCGGACGCCGACCGGCTCGCCGCGCTGCAAGGCTGGATAGGCCGGCACTGGCCCGGGCGCGATGCCGCGGCCGATGCCCGCCTGCTGCTGGCGCTGGGCGGCCACGCGGCCGGCGGGCCGCTCGCGGCCCAGGCCTTCGAGCTGGCGCTGGGGCTGCTGACGGCCTTGTGCCGCCAGCGGCCGGTGCTGCTGCTCGTCGACGACCTGCACTGGAGCGACCGCATGAGCCGCGAGCTGCTGACGCGCTGTGCCGCCTGCCTGGACGCCGGCGACCGCCTGCTGATGCTGATGACCACCCGGCCCGACACCGACCTGCCGCCCGCCGGCGCCGAGCTGCAGGTGCTGGACCTGGCGCCGCTGACGGATGGCGAGGTCGACCGTCTCGTGGACCGGCTCGACCCCACCGGCCGCCTCGACGCCCAGCAGCGCGCGGGCATCCGCGGCAACTGCGCGGGCCTGCCGCTGATGGTGGAGTCGCAGACGCAGGCGCTGCTGCACGACGAGGCGCGGCTGCTGCCGCTGCGGCTGCTGATGCAGGCGGAGCTGGACCGGCTGGGCCCCGACCGCGAGGTGCTGGAGGTGGCCGCCGTCTGGGGGCAGTCGTTCGACGCCGCGGCGCTGCAGGCGCTGCTGCCGGCCCGTCCGGTGGCCGACGTGCTGCCGCTGGCCGTGCACCTGCGGCTGCTGGAGCCGGCGGCGGGCGGCCACTACCGCTTCCGGCACGCGCTGCTGCACGAGGCGGCCTGCACCAGCCTGCCGGCGCCGGCACGCCGCGACTGGCACCGGCGCTGCGCCGACGAGCTGCAGCGCCGCGATGCCACCGCCCATGCAGCCGAGCGGGCGGCCCACTGCGAGGCCGCCGGCGAGACGGCGCAGGCGCTGGCGCTGTGGCAGCAGGCCGGCGAGTCGGCGCTGCAGCGCGCCTTCGCGGCCGATGCGCTGGCGCACTTCGAGCGCGCGCTGCCGCTGGCCGAGCAACTGGGCCTGCCCGCCCGGGCGCGCACGCTGCGGCTGCTGCTCGCCGCCGCGGCGCTGCAATGCCAGGGCTACGGCTCACCGCTGGCCTGGGCGCTGCACGGGCAGGTGCACGAGGCGCTGGCGGCGCTGCCGTCGCCCACCGAGGACGAGCGCGCACTGCGCTTCCAGGCGCTGTCGGGCCTGTACTGGGGCGCGGCGTCGCAGGGGCGCAATGACGGCCTGGCCATTGCCGCGGCGCTGGAGGCCACGGCGCGGCGGCCGGCCGAGCGGCTGATGGCCTGCTTCGCCCAGGGCAACTCGCTGTTCTGGGCCGGCCGTTTCGCCGACGCGCTGGCCTACCAGGACGAGGGGCTGGCGCTGGCCGACTCGGGCGCCGTGGCGGCGGCCCAGCCGGGCAGCGCGGACGACCTGGCCGTGCTGATCCAGGCCTTCCGCTGCTGGAACCACTGGTTCCTGGGGCGGCCGGAGGCGGCGCGGAGCGACGCCACGCAGGCCATCGCCCGCGCCCGCGCCGGCGGGCACACGCACAGCCTGTGCTTCGCGCTCAGCTTTGCCGCCGCGATGAGCTGGACCGACCGCGACGTGGACGCGCTCGTCGCCTACGCCGCGCAGGGCGCGCAGCTGGGGCGCCGCCACGGCTTTCCGCTGTGGCAGGGTGTCAACGAGCTGTTCCTGGCCTGGGCCGCTGCGCACCGCGGCGAGCTGCGCGACACCGCGCCGCTGATGGCGGCCGCGGCGCAGATGCAGCAGTCCTACCAGGCCGGCACCACCACGGCGCGCTGGATCCTGGCGACGACGCTGGTGCGCCTGTCTGCCTGGCGCGAGGCCGGCGCGCTGCTGCGCCAGACGCTGGCCCATGCCGACGCGATGCAGGACCACTACTGCCGCGTCGATCTGCTGCGCCTGCTGGCCGCCTGCGAGGGGCGCCGCGGCCGGCAGGATGACCTGCTGCGCGAGGCCGCCGCCGTGGCCCGGCAGCAGGGCGCCGTCGGCCTGCAGGGGTGAACGGCCCGGCGGCAACTTCTGTTTTCTCGAAGTCAGGCTGAGCCGGCGGGCAGTTCCTCGGCGGGCGGCCCGCCCACACACTGCGGGCCTCGCATGAATCGGAGTCCCGCCATGATCTTTCTCGCCCTGTGGGCCGTCGTACTGGCCCTGCTGGCCTGCTGGTCCGCCTTCGTCTGGGCGGCCAACACGCTGCTCACGGCGCTGCTCAGCCACGCCGGCCAGATGGGCGCCGGCGACTGGCAACTGCCCGCGTCGCTCGCCGCATGGCTGCCGGGCGCCGTCGCGGACTGGCTGGCGGGCTCGCTGGAGAACCTGGCGCCGCAGCTGCAATCCCTGCTTGGCTGGGTGCCGGCCCTGGCGGGTGGCGTCACGCTGCTGGGCTGGGTGCTGTGGGCGCTGGGCACGGGGTTGCTGCTGGTGCTTGGCGCGCTGAGCCACGTGGGTCTGGCGGCCTGGCAGCGCACGCGCCGTGCGCAGACCGTGCCGCTGGTTTCAGCCTGATCGTTGGGGAGAGTCTTCATGGATGCATTGATATCGCTGCTGAACGCCGACTTCCTCGGCAAGGCGGTCTGGCTGTGGCTGACCTTCCTGGGCGTCGTCGTGACGCTGCTGGCCTTCGACCTGGGCGTGCTGCACCGCGACCAGCATGAGATCGGCGTGCGCGAGAGCCTGCTGCTGTCGGCCGGCTACATCGGCGTGGCGCTGGCCTTCGGTGCCTGGGTGTGGTGGTACCTCGGCGCGCAGAGCGGCATGGACTACTACACCGGCTTCATGATCGAGAAGTCGCTGTCGATGGACAACGTCTTCGTCATCGCGCTGATCTTCGGCTTCTTCGCCATCCCGCGGCAGTACCAGCACCGCGTGCTGTTCTGGGGCATCCTGGGCGTCATCGTGCTGCGCGCGCTGATGATCGGGCTGGGTGCGACGCTGGTGAGCCAGTTCAGCTGGGTGCTCTACCTGTTCGGCGCGTTCCTCGTGATCACGGGCATCAAGATGTGGTTCATGGTGGACCACGAGCCCGACATCGCCAACAACCCGTTGCTGAAGTGGTTGAAGAAGCACATGCGCGTGACGGAGGGCCTGCGCGGCAGCGCCTTCTGGGTGCGCGAGGCCGACCCCAAGACGGGCCGTGTCGAGCGCTTCGCGACGCCGCTGTTGCTGGCGCTGCTGCTGGTGGAGTTCGTGGACCTGATCTTCGCGGTGGACTCGGTGCCGGCGATCTTCGCGATCACGACCGACCCGTTCATCGTCTACACCAGCAACATCTTCGCCATCCTGGGCCTGCGCGCGCTGTACTTCGCGCTGGCGGCCATGATCCACCGCTTCAAGTACCTGAAGTACGCGCTGGCCCTGGTGCTGGTGTTCATCGGCAGCAAGATCTTCCTGGTGGGCTTCATCGGCAAGGTGCCGGCGGTGGTGTCGCTGAGCGTCACCTTCGGCCTGATCGCCGGTGGCGTGGTGGTGTCGATGTGGAAGACGCGCGGTGAGGCGGCCGCGGTGGCGCCTTCAGCCCGCTGACGGGCGTCCGTGCCGAACGGCACGGGGCGACGGTCTCCCTAGAATGCGGCGCCCCCCACCGGGGGCCCCATTCAGGAGACCCCCTTGAAGCCCGTGACCTTCGCTGCCGTGAGCAGCCTGGCGCTTGCGCTGGCCCTGTCAGCCGCCGTGCCGCTGCAGGCGCAGACCGCGCCCGCCGCCGTTCCCACCCTCGAACAGATCTTCCGCGCCGCGCCCTACCGCGGCGAGAACGCCAAGGACGCCACGTTCAGCAAGAGCGGCCGCTACCTGGCCTGGCTGTGGAGCCCGTTCGGCGAGCCTGGCACCGACCTGTGGGTGCACGACACCCGCACCGGCAAGACCACGCGGGTCACGTCGCCCCAGGTCATGGCCGCCTTCGAGGCGCCCGAGGACATGGCGCGCTTCGACAGGAAGCTCAAGCAGCGCGACGACGAGTACGCCGAGCGCCAGGCCCGTGAGCTGGCGCAGCAGGCCTACCTGCGTGGCGACAAGGTCGACATGTCGCAGTGGGAGGCCGCCCAGATCGAGGCGCTGAAGAAGGAACTGGCCGAGAAGAAGGCCAGGGACGACGCGCAGAAGGCGGCCGACAAGGCCGAGGCCGATGCCGAGAAGTACGCCGCCGCGGTGCTGGCCGCCCGGCGCGCCGGCAAGCCGGCCCCCGCGCCGTCGCCCGCTGCCTCGTCGCCCGACAAGAAGGACGACAAGGAGAAGGAGCTCTGGGAACTGCGCGACGAGCTGAAGAAGAAGCTCGCCCGCGACAAGCTCAAGCCGGCCGACCTCTACCCCGGCCCGGCGCAGTTCGTGTGGGCCAACAAGGCCGACGAGCTGGTGTTCCAGTACCGCGGCGGCCTGTACCGCTGGCAGCCCGATGCCAAGGCGCCCCAGCCGCTGGTGGCCACGCAGCGCGAGCTGCGCACCGTGGCCTACACGCCCGACGATGCCGGCTTCATCTACATGGACGAGACCCGCGTGCTGCGCCTGAGCTTCCGCCAGGCCGGCGTGCAGGTGGTCAACCGCGAGCTGATCCACCCCGACGACGAGCAGAAGAAGTACCGCATCGAGCAGACCGGCATCAGCGAGGACGGCCGCTGGATGTCGCTGCTGGCCAAGGCGCCGCTGAAGACCGCGGACGACAAGCCGGCGCCGCCGGGCCGCCAGGTCGAGATCATGAATTACAGCGACCGCTGGGCCACGGCCAAGAAGGTCAGCCGCGAGGTGTCGGACGACAAGCGCACGCAGCCGCCGCTGGCGCTGTACATCCGCCCGGTGCCGGCGGCCGGTGACGCGCCGCGCAAGCAGCCCGCGCCGGTGTTCACGAACGCGGGCGGTGACGTCTGGTTCGAGATGAGCGACGTGGCCTGGGCCAAGGACGGCAGCCGCTACGCGTTCACGACCTGGGAGCGCGAGAAGGAGCTGCTTCGCGTCTACCTGGGCAGTACTTCTTGCCCCTCGCCGGCGAGTACGCCAGCGGCCCCCCGAGGGGGCGCTGCAGGCCTTGGGAACGGCCCGGCGGCCTGCGACGAGACCGCCAAGCCCGAGCTGGTGCTGGAGCGCCGCGGCGACGTGGGCCACGAGGTGGTCAACGTGCTCAAGCCGCGCTTCACGCCGGATGGCAAGACGCTGGTGCTGGCGCTGGACGAAGCCGGCTGGCGCCAGCCCTATGCCATCGACGTGGCGAGCAAGGCGCTGCGGCCGCTGGTGAAGGGCGAGTTCGAAGCCCACCAGGTCATCGGCTTCACGGCCGACAGCAAGGCGCTGTTCGCGCTGGCCAACCAGGGCGACAAGGCGGCGATGAACCTCGTGCGCGTCGACATGGCCAGTGGCGCCGTGCAGGCGCTGGGCGCGGCCGGCGAGTACCACCGCGGCGCCGCCGCGTCGGAAGACGGCCGCTGGGTGGCCGCCAACGCCGGCAACTGGGCGCAGCGCCCCGAGCTCAAGCTGCTGGCCACCGATGGCCGCGCCGCGCCGCGCACGCTGACCGACAGCAGCGACAAGGCCTGGGGCTCGCTGGCCCTGTTGCAGCCCGAGCGCTTCTCGTTCACCAACCGCCATGGCGACCGCATCGAGGCCTACGTGTTCAAGCCTGCCGGCTGGCAGGCCAGCGACAAGCGCCCCGGCATCGTCTACGTGTACGGCGGCCCGCTGAACGACCGCCACATCGTCGAGGTCGACAGCTTCCAGAACACCGCCTACCTGTTCGGCCAGTACATGGCCGCGAAGCACGGTTTCGTCACCGTGGCCGTGGACCCGCGCGGCCACAGCAACTACGGCCGCAAGTTCTCCGATGCCAACTGGGAGCGCCCCGGCGAGCCACAGAGCGAGGACCTGGAAGACCTCGTCAAGCTGCTGCCGACCTACGGCGTGGATCCGGCGCGCGTGGGCCTGAACGGCTGGAGCTTCGGCGGCTTCCAGACGCAGTACACGATGTACACGCGGCCCGACCTGTTCGCCGCCGGCATCGCCGGCGCCGGCCCGACCGAATGGGAGAACTACAACAGCTGGTACAGCGGCCGCACCATCGGCAAGGTGGACCGCAGCAAGCCCAACCTGCGCAAGTTCTCGCTGCTGCCGCTGGCCAGGGGCTTGAAGAAGCCGCTGCTGCTGGTGCACGGCATGCAGGACCCCAACGTGCTGTACCAGGACACGGTCAACGTCTACCGCGAGCTGCTGGACTCGGGCAAGGAGTCGCTGGTGGAGCTTTTCCTGGACCCGGACGGCGCGCACGCGCTGGGCGGCGTCGTCAAGCCCGCCGGCTGGCATCGCAAGTACGAGGCTTTTTGGCTCAGGACACTGGCCCCTCGCCCGGGCGCGCCGCGCTGAACTCGGGCGCGCCCGCGAGGCTGGCGGTTCGCGTGCCCTAAGCTTGCAACCATGTGGACCGCCCCCCCGCCGCCGCCCGACGAAGACCGCCGCCTCGCGCGGCTGGCCGCGCTGTCGGTCATGGACACGGCGCCCGAGCCGCTGTTCGACCACCTGACCGCGCTGGCCGCGCAGATCTGTGGCACGCCGGTGGCCTTGCTGGGGCTGCTGGATGAGCGCCGCCAGTGGTTCAAGGCGGCCGTGGGCTTCGGGCGCCACGAGACGCCGCGCGCGCAGACCTTCTGCGCGCATACGATGCTGGCCGACGGGCTGTTCGAGGTCTGCGACGCGCGGCTGGACGAGCGCTTCGCCAACCATCCGGACGTGCTGTCCGACCCGCCGCTGCGCTTCTATGCCGGCGTGCCGGTACGCCTGGACGACGGCAGCCACCCGGGCACGCTGTGCGTGCTGGACTTCCGCCCGCGCGAGCTGACCGATGAACAGCGCGAGGCGCTGATGCGGCTGGCCGACGCGGCCGCCGAGGCGCTGATGATGCGCGAGCGCGCGCTGGCCGCGGCCGACGCCGATCTGCAGCCCTTCCAGGTGCTGGCGGAGACGGCGCCGCTGGGCATCTTCCGGGCCGACGTGGCCGGCGCCTTCATCTACACCAACCCGGGCTGGCAGCGCATCTACGGCCTGGCCGCGGCCCAGGCGCTGGGTGACGGCTGGGCGGCCGCGCTGCTGCCGCAGGACCGCGACTCCGCGCTGGACCACTGGCGGCGCTGCGTGCAGCGCCGCCAGCCCTTCGAGATGCGCTACTGCGTGCGCGGCGCGGGCGGCGGGCCGCGCCAGGTGTGGGCGCGCGCGCAGCCGCTGCGCATGCCGGACGGCCAGCCGGCCGGCTACGTTGGCATCGCCGAGGACGTGACCGACCGCATCACCGCCGAGCGCGAGCTGCGCGAGAGCAAGGCCTTGCTGGATCGCACCGGCCGCGTCGCCGGCGTGGGCGGCTGGAGCCTGGACCTGCAGACCCGGGAGCTGGTGTGGAGCGACCAGACCTGCCGCATCCATGACCTGCAGCCCGGCCACCGGCCGACGCTGGACGAGGCCGTCGACTACTACAAGCCCGATGCGCGCACCGCCATCGAGGCCGCCGTGCAGCGCGCCATCGCGCACGGCGAGCCCTGGAGCCTGGAGCTGCCGCTGGTGACGGCGGCCGGCCGCGAGATCTGGGTGCTGGCGCAGGGCCAGGTGGACTGGCAGGACGGCGCGCCGGTGCGGCTGGTGGGCGCGCTGCAGGACGTCACCGAGCACCACCGCGCCGCCGTCGAGCTGGAGCACAGCCGGCAGCGGCTGCGCGCGCTGTACGAGGCCACGCCGGCACTGATGCACTCGGTGGACACGGCGGGCCGGCTGCTCAGCGTGTCGGACCGCTGGCTGGAGCGGCTGGGCTATCGGCGCGAGCAGGTCATCGGCCGGCTGCTGGACGACTTCATGACGCCCGACTCCAGCCGGCAGGTGCGCGAGGTCTACCGCCCGGCCGTGTGGCGGGACGGCCATGTTGACGACTGCGCCGTGCAGCTCATCTGCGCCGACGGGCAACTGCGCGACGTGCGCGTGTCGGCGGTGGCCGAGTACGACGCGCGGGGCCGGCCGCTGCGCGCGCTGGCGCTGGTGGACGACATCACCGAGGAGCTGCAGCGCCGCGCCGAGCTGGCGCAGGAGCAGCGCATGCGCCGCCAGACCGAGCGCCATGTGCAGGAGCTGGACCAGCTGCTGCGCGAGCGCTCCGAGATGCTGGACGTGCTGGCCCACGAGGTGCGCCAGCCGCTGAACAACGCCAGCGCCGCGCTGCAGAGTGCCGCCGCCAGCCTGGCCGGCCGCGGCGAGCGCCAGGCGCAGGAGCGGCTGACGCGCGCGCAGGCCGTGCTGGGCCAGGTGCTGGCGGGCGTGGACAACACGCTGGCCGCGGCCAGCCTGCTGGCCGGCGGCGGCCGCATCGCGCGGCTGGACACCGACATCGACACGCTGATCGCCGTCACCATCGCCGACCTGCCGCGCGAGCAGCGCGACCGCATCGCCGTGCACCGCCACACCGCCACGCGCACCGCGCTGATGGACATGAGCCTGATGCGGCTGGCGCTGCGCAACCTGCTGTCCAACGCGCTGAAGTACGCGCCGGGCCCCAGCGCCGTGACGCTGCACGTGATGGACTTCGACGAACCCGCCGCGCTGCAGTTCGAGGTGGCCGACGCCGGCCCCGGCATCCCGCGCGAACTGCTGCCACGGCTGTTCACGCGCGGCGCGCGCGGCGGCGGGCACGAGTCGGCCCACGGGCTGGGCCTGTACATCGTGCGCCGCGTGATGGATTTGCATGGCGGCGGGGCCGAATTGCTGCGCACCGGCCCGCTGGGCACCGTCATGCGGCTAACGTTGCCACAGGCTGGCTGAACGAAAACCACGGATTGGCAGGCCCTAGACTGCCGTGCTACCTGGCTGCGCCGACCTTGCCCACCCGCCATGCCCGACCTCCAGATCGAACCCACCCCACCGCCCCGGCATCTGCCCAGCCTGCGCGGCCAGCTCAGCCTGGTGCTGGGCGGGCTGGCGCTGGCCATCCTGGGGCTGGTGGGCGGCTACCTCGGCAGCGTTGCCACCGACGAGCTCTACACCGCCCAGGCCGCCGCGGTGCGGGCGACGGCGCAGTCCGCTGCCGAGCTGCTGGCCAGCCAGCTGCGCGACCGCGAGCGCGAGATCGAGCTGCTCAGCGTGGCCCCGCACCTGACGGCCGGCGCGCTGGATTCGGCGCTGGTGCGCGACGCGCTGGAGCGTCGCCAGGCGCTGCACGATGAGTTCGCATGGCTGGGCGTGGCCACGCCGGACGGCACCGTGCAGCAGGCCAACGGCGGCATGCTGGTGGGTCGCTCGGTGGCGCAGCGCGAATGGTTCGTCGCCGCGCGTGAGCGCATCTACGTGGGCGACGTGCACGAGGCCAAGCTGCTGGCCACCATGCTGCCGGCGCAGCCCAATGGCGAGCCCACGCGCTTCATCGACTTTGCCGCGCCCATCCGCGACGCCGAGGGTCGGCTGCGCGGCGTCGTCGGCGCGCACGCGCACTGGCGCTGGGTCACCAGCATGGTGGAGAGCGTCACGCGCCGCCAGCAGCCGGGCAGCGGCATCGACGCCCTCATCATCGACCGCCAGGGCCGCGTGCTCTACCCGGAGGCGATGAAGCTGGCCCAGGTCAACGGCGGCGACGTGCTGCCCAAGCTGGCCAATGACCGCTTCGAGGGCGAGCTGGTGTTCGACGGCAAGGCCTACCTCACCAGCGAGGCGCCGCTGCAGGCCCGCACCAACGCCGAGCTGGGCTGGCGCATCGTGGCCCGCCAGCCGATGGAGCAGGCGCTGCGCCCGGTGCGCGACCTGCGCCGTGAGCTTGTGCTGCTGGGCGTGCTGGCCGCCGCGCTGCTGACGCTGGCCGCGCTGCTGCTGGCGCGGCGCATCAGCCGGCCGGTGGAGCAGCTGGCCCGCATCGCCGAGCAGGTCGAGAGCGAGCGCCGCATGCCCGAGTTTCCCGCCCAGCCCGGTGCCCAGGAGCTGGCCAAGCTCAGCACGGCCATGCAGTCCATGGCGCGCTCGCTGCTGTCCACCGAGCGGGAGCTGCAGCGCGCCAACGCGACGCTGGAGGCCCAGGTGCAGCAGCGCACCGCCGAGCTGCAGGCCGCCAACGCCGCGCTGGAGCACCTGGCCACGCGCGACCCGCTGACCGGTCTGCACAACCGCCGCAGCCTGGATGCCCGCCTCGCCGAGGCCCAGGCGCTGGACCGCCGCTACGGCCAGAACGGCCGCGTGCACGGCCTGCTGCTGATCGACGCCGACCACTTCAAGCGCGTCAACGACCAGTTCGGCCACCCGGCCGGCGACGCGGTGCTGCGCCAGCTCGCCACCATGCTGCAGGCCTCGGTACGGGTCACCGACGTCGTGGCGCGCTTCGGCGGCGAGGAGTTCGCCGTGCTGCTGCCCGAGCTGGCCGGCCCGCTGGAGGCCGTCATGGCGGCGGAGAAGATCCGCGGCGCCGTCGAGGCGGCGGTGTTCCCGGAGGTGGGCCGCCTGACGGTCAGCATCGGCGTGAGCCTGGCCTCACCCGATGATCCGGACGCGGGCCCGCTGATCGACCGCGCCGATGCCGCGCTGTACGACGCCAAGCGCGGCGGCCGCAACGCGGTGGTGCTGAACGATGCCGGTCGCCCTGCCTCGCCCGGCTGATGGCCGCCGAGCGGGCCGGCCGTCAGATCAGCTGCAGCGGCGCGCGGAACACATAGCCCACGCGCGACTTGCTCTGCAGCGGCACCAGCGTCGGCGTGGCGCGCTCGATGCGGCGGCGCAGCCGGTAGATGGTGGCCGACAGGCCATCGTCGGCCTCGCCGTCGGGCACTTCGCGGCCCAGCTTGTTCAGCAGCGCCTCGCGCGTGACGGGCTCGCCGTTGGCCGCGGCGAAGCATTCCAGAAGCTGGCGGTCCGCCTCGCTGAGCTGGATGCGCGTGCCGTCGGGCACGACGAGTTCGCCGCTGGCCCGGTCCAGCTTCCAGACAGCGTCGGCCGCCGTGGGCTTGGCGACGCGGCGCTGCACGGCGGCGATGGCCAGCGACACCTGCTCGAACTGCACGGGCTTGACGAGGTACATGTCGGCGCCGGCCGTGATGACCTCGCGGAACACCTCGGGGCCGAGCCGCCCGGAGACGACGACGACGCCCGCGTCGGTGCGGCGGCGCAGGATCTTGATGAGCTCCACGCCGTTGACGCCCGGCAGCATCAGGTCGACGAGGTAGAAGTCGAACGAGAACGCGTCGGGTGCGGCCAGCAGCGCGTTGCTGTCGTCGAAGCGGCTGACCGCGATGCCCTGCTGCTCCTGGAGGTACTGCGCGAGGAACTCCGAGTACTCGGCATCGTCATCGATCAGGGCGAGGGTCTTGGGTTGCATGGCAGCTGCGGGCGCGGGAAGCAACCGGCGAGTTTGCCGCATGACGGAGGCGTCAGGGCTCATCCAAATGGCCACAGCGTGCCGATTTGCGCAGTCTGCGGGGCGATAAATGATTGACGCGAACGCCGCGGCATGAGAAATCTCGGGGCAAGGAGACAACAAGCCATGGACGAGGCCACGCAGGACGAGGGCGATGATGGGCTGGGCTGGCTACTGCCCGGGCACAGGGCAGCACCGGCCGACGCGCTCAAGCGCATCCAGGCGCTGTGCGCCGCCTGGTCGGACCTGCATGCCGCGATGCTGGTGGTGCTGGCCACGCACCAGGAGCTGCCGCGCGACATGCTGGCGGTGGCCATCAAGCAGTTCCGGCCCGACCTGGCCGCCTACACCGCCGAGGACGTCGTCAGCCTGCTGACGGCGGTCTGGAACGGCGGCAGGAGCGGCTTCGATGCGGTGCTTCGCACACGGGCCAACTCGCCCAGGAAGGGCGCGGGCGCTTTTTCCTGGGTGAAGGAGTAGCGGCTACTTCTTCAGCCCCAGCGCGGCCCAGCCGTCGTGGCCCAGCCGCTCCAGCGTGTCCAGGTTGCCCTCGAAGATGGCGGCGGTGTCCGGCATGGACTCCACGGCGCGGGTGATGCTGTCCTCGCGCAGCAGGTGCAGCGTGGGGTAGGGCGAGCGGTTGCTGTAGTTGGCGATGTCGTCGGGCTCGCTGCCGTCGAACTGGTAGGCGGGGTGGAAGTCGGCGATCTGCAGGATGCCGTCCAGCTTCAGCTCGTCCACCAGCGCGTCGGCCGCATCCAGGAAGTCGTTGAAGTCCAGGAAATCGGTCAGCACCTGCGGATGGATGAGCAGCGTCGTGTCCACCTCGTCGGGGTCGGCGCGGTTCAGCGCCAGCAGCTCGCGGGCCAGGTCCTTCAGCAGCGCCTCGGGCTCGGTGGCGTCGCTGACGACGTAGCGGATGCGCTCGTTGACGTGCACCGCCTTCGCGAACGGACACAGGTTCAGGCCGATGACGGCCTTGACGACCCAGTCGCGGGTGTCGGTGATGACTTGATCGTGGTTCATTCGGTGGTCCTTGTGATTTCGGGCCGAGCGCCGGGCCGCCCCAAGCCGGCCCGGCTGGCGATGTGCTCGCGGCTCGACGCCGCGAGCATCGCCCTCCCCTCGGGGGCTGAGCCCGGACACGGTGCGCCCAGTGGGCGCGCTGTGCCTGGCGAAGCGCTGCGGCTCATGCCGCAGCGCGGTCCCAGGCCGGGCTTGCCCGCGTTCAGCGGGGCTCGACCGGACGAGGGGCCAACCATTCTTCGGCGAGTCTGACCCACATCGAGCCGCCGAGGGGAATGAGGTCGTCGTTGAAGTCGTAGCTCGGGTTGTGCAGCGTGCACGGCCCCAGGCCGTGGCCGCCGGTGCGGTGGTCGCCGTCGCCGTTGCCGATGAGGAAGTAGCAGCCGGGCTTGTCCAGCAGGTAGTAGCTGAAGTCCTCGGCGCCCATGGTGGGCTCGAAGTCCTGCACGTTGTCGGGGCCCACCATGTCGGTCAGCACGCGGCGCACGAACTCGGTCTCGGCGGGGTGGTTGATCGTCGGCGGGTAGTTGCGGCGGAACTCGAACTCGGCCGTCAGCTCGAACGCGCCGGCCAGTTGTTCCGTCATGTCCTTCATGCGGCGCTCCAGCAGGTCCAGCAGCTCCAGCGTGAAGGTGCGCACCGTGCCTTCCATGACGACCGAGTCCGGCACGACGTTGGTGGCCTCGCCGGCGTGGATCATGGTCACGGAGATGACGCCGGGGTCGATGGGCCGCTTGTTGCGGCTGATGATGGTCTGGAAGGCCGACACCAGCTGGCAGGCCGCCGGCACCGGGTCCACACCCAGGTGCGGCATGGCCGCGTGCGAGCCCTTGCCGCGCAGCGTGATCTTGAACTCGTTGCTGCTGGCGAACACCGGGCCGGACTTCAGCGCGAACTGGCCGGCCTTCATGCCGGGCCAGTTGTGCGCGCCGAACATGGCCTCCATCGGGAACTTCTCGAACAGGCCGTCCTTGATCATCTCGCGCGCGCCGCCGCCGCCTTCCTCGGCGGGCTGGAAGACGAGGTAGACCGTGCCGTCGAAGTTGCGGTTCGTCGCCAGGTGCTTGGCGGCGGCCAGCAGCATGGCGGTGTGGCCGTCGTGGCCGCAGGCGTGCATGCGGCCCAGGTACGAGCTGGCGTGCGGGAACTGGTTGCGCTCCGTCATCGGCAGCGCGTCGATGTCGGCGCGCAGGCCCACGGCGCGGTCCGACGTGCCGTTCTTGACGATGCCGACGACGCCGGTTTTCCCCAGGCCGCGGTGTACGGGGATGCCCCAGTCGGTCAGCGCCTTCGCGATGACGTCGGCGGTGCGCTCCTCGTGGAAGCAGAGTTCCGGGTGCTTGTGCAGGTCGCGGCGGATGGCCGTGATCTCGGGCGCGTCGGCCAGGATGTTGTCGATGAGCTTCATGGGCGTGACTTCAGGCCTTGTAAGGGGGCGAGTTTAGGATTGCGGCCGTGAACATGCGCCGCTTTGCACGTGGCTGGCTCCTTTGGCTGGCCCTGATCCTGCCCATCGCCCAGGCGATGGCGGATGTGCACGCGCTGTCGCACGTGGGCGACCGGCAGGACGACGGTGTCGTCCACGTGGTCGATTGCGACCTGTGCCTGACCGCTGCCCACCTGGCCGGTGGGGCGCCGGCTGCCGAGCTGCCGCCGCTGCCTATCGGCACCGCGGTCGATGCGGCCATCACGGCACGGCCCACGCCGGCCGTGCAGCGTGACGCAGCCTGGCGCCCGCCGGTCCGCGCACCGCCCGCTTCCGCCTGAACCCCAAGCCTTCCCGCGCCCGATGTTTCGGGCGTGGGTGTTTGCGTTTTCTCGTGGAAGTACCCTCTCATGCGTTCCTTTGCACTGGCGCCCGTGGCGGCCGCCTGCCTGTCCGTTTCTTTCGTTTCCGTCGTTCATGCCGAGCCGGCTGAGTCCCTCGACAAGGTCGTCGTCACCGGCAACCCGCTGAAGAGCCAGGTGCTGGCCCAGCCCAGCGATTCGCTGTCCGGCGACCAGCTCGTGCTGACCCGGGCTGCCAACCTCGGCGACACGCTGCAGGGCCTGCCCGGCGTGGCCGCCACCAACTTCGGCCCCAACGCCAGCCGGCCCAGCATCCGCGGGCTGGACGGCGACCGCGTGCGCATCCTGAACAACTCGGGCGCGTCGGTGGATGCGTCCAACCTCAGCTTCGACCACGGCGTGGCCATCGACCCGCTGGTCATCGACAAGGTCGAGGTGCTGCGCGGTGCCGCGGCGCTGCTGTACGGCGGCAACGCGGTGGGCGGCGTCGTCAACACGCTGGACAACCGCATCCCGCGCAGCTTCACGCCGGGCCTGAGCGGTGCGGCCGAGGTGCGGCTGGGCGGCGCCAGCAACGACAAGAGCGGCGCCGTCGTGCTGGACGGCGGCAGCGGCTCGGCCCAGTCGGGCTTTGGCTGGCACGTGGATCTGGCCGGCCGCGACGCCGGCGACCAGCGCACGCCGCGCTTCAGCAGCCCCACCGACGACGGCGCCGAGAGCCGCACCAGCGTGCGCAACTCCGCCGCGCGCAGCCATGGCGGCGCGGTGGGCGGCTCGGTGTTCTTCCAGGGCGGCTATGCCGGCGTGTCGGTGGACGACTTCCACACCGACTACGGCACCACGGCCGAGGCCGACGTGACCATCCGCATGCAGCGCCAGCGCCTGGCCACGGCCGGCGAGTGGGCCACCGCCGACGGGCCGGTGCGCCGCGTCAGCTGGCAGCTCAGCCGCAACCGCTACGAGCACGTGGAGATGGAGGGCGCCGACGTCGGCACGACCTTCAAGAGCACCGGCACGGACGGCCGGCTGGAGGTGGAGCATGCGGCGCTCGGCCCGGTGAAGGGCCTCGTCGGCCTGCAGACCGAGTCGCTGGACTTCTCGGCGCTGGGCGAGGAGGCCTTCGTGCCCAGCACGCGCACGCGCAGCACCGGCGTGTTCCTGCTGGAGCAGGCGCGGCTGGCCGGCGTGGACTGGTCGGCCGGGGCGCGCACCGAGCGCGTGACGGTGGACTCGGACGGCGGCGACCGCTTCGGCGCGCCGGTGTCCCGGCGTTTCCGCCCGCTGAGCCTGGCGCTGGGCGGCGTGCTGCCGCTGGACAGCGCCTGGAGCCTGAGCGCCAACCTGAACCGCACGCAGCGCGCGCCGGCCTACTACGAGCTGTTCGCCAATGGCCTGCACGTGGCCAGCGCGGCGTTCGAACGCGGCGACGCCGGGCTGGGCCTGGAGAAGTCCAAGGGCCTGGACGTGGGCCTGAAGTGGGAGGGCGACGGCAGCCATGTGCACGTGAACGTCTACGAGACGCGCTTCTCGAACTACATCGCGCTGCAGGCCACCGGCGAGACTGCGGACAACGACGGCGAGGCCGTGCCGGTCTACGCCTTCCAGGCCGTGCCGGCACGGCTGCGCGGCGTGGAGCTGGAGGGCCGCTGGCAGGCTCACCCGGCCGTCGCGGTGCTGGCCCAGCTGGATGCCGTGCGCGGCGACAACCGCACGACGGGCGAGCCGCTGCCGCGGCTGGCGCCGCTGCGCGCGATGCTGGGGCTGGAGGGCAAGTGGGGCGACTGGTCCGGCAAGGTCGAGTGGCGCGGCGCGGCGCGGCAGACACGCGTGGCGCAGTTCGACACCGCCACGGCCGGCTACGGCACCGTGCGGCTCAGCCTGGCCCGCCAGCTGCGCTGGGACGGCGTGGACGCGCTCTGGTACCTGAAGCTGGACAACCTGGGCAACAAGCTGGCCTACAACGCCACCGCGGTGCCCACGATCCGCGAGCTGGCGCCGCAGCCGGGCCGCTCCGCCAGCACCGGTCTGCAGATCCGCTTCTGACCGCTGCGGTGCGCCCGGGGCGACCCGGGCGGGCCATGACGGGTTAACTCTGGTGCCTCGGTGCCGTGGCTTCGGGCACCCTGCACCGAGGCAGTGCACGGGTGCACCAGAAGCCGCCCACCCGGGTGGCGCGGAATTTGCGTCGGTGCCTGCGAGAGGAGCAACGATGCAGACCGCCTTCGATGAAATGAAAGCCGCGGGGGGCAACGCCACCCGCGCCCACTACGAGGCCTACGCCCGCTGGCTGGCCGAGCAGCCCGAGTCGCTGATGCGCGAACGGCGCGAACAGGCGGAGCTGATCTTCCGCCGCGTGGGCATCACCTTTGCGGTCTACGGGGACAAGGACTCGGGCGAAGGCACCGAGCGGCTGATCCCGTTCGACCTGATCCCGCGGGTCATCCCGGCGTCCGAGTGGACGTCCATGCAGGCCGGCCTGGCGCAGCGCGTGACGGCGCTGAACCGCTTCATCCACGACGTCTATCACGACCAGGAGATCCTGAAGGCCGGCATCGTGCCCGCCGACGAGATCCTGAACAACGCCCAGTTCCGCAAGGAGATGATGGGCGTGGACGTGCCGGGCAATGTCTACAGCCACATCGCCGGTGTCGACATCGTGCGCGCCGGCAATGCCGACGGCAGCGGCGACTACTACGTGCTGGAGGACAACCTGCGCGTGCCCAGCGGCGTGAGCTACATGCTGGAGAACCGCAAGATGATGATGCGGCTCTTCCCGGAGCTGTTCGTCAACCACCGCATCGCGCCGGTGGCGCATTACCCCGACCTGCTGCTGGACACGCTGCGCAGCGTGGCGCCGTCCGGCGTGTCGGACCCGACGGTCGTCGTGCTGACGCCAGGCATGTACAACTCGGCCTACTTCGAGCACGCCTTCCTGGCCCAGCAGATGGGCGTGGAGCTGGTGGAAGGGCAGGACCTGTTCGTCGACGGCGGCTTCGTCTACATGCGCACGACGCGTGGCCCCAAGCGCGTGGACGTCATCTACCGCCGGCTGGACGACGACTTCCTCGACCCGCAGGTGTTCCGCGCCGATTCGCAGCTGGGCTGCGCCGGCCTGGTGGACGCCTACAAGGCCGGCAAGGTGACGCTGTCCAACGCCATCGGCACGGGCATCGCGGACGACAAGTCGATCTACCCCTACGTGCCGAAGATGGTGGAGTTCTACCTCGGCGAGAAGCCCGTCCTGCAGAACGTGCCCACCTATGTGTGCCGCGAGAAGGACGACCTGGCTTACACGCTGGCGCATCTGTCCGAGCTGGTGGTGAAGGAGGTGCACGGCGCGGGCGGCTACGGCATGCTCGTCGGCCCGGCCGCGACGAAGGCCGAGATCGAGGCCTTCCGCGAGCGGCTGGTCGCCAACCCGGGCAACTACATCGCACAGCCGACGCTGTCGCTGTCCACCTGCCCGACCTTCGTCGAATCGGGCATCGCGCCCCGTCACATTGATCTGCGACCCTTCGTGCTGTCGGGGTCCAGCGTGCGCATGGTGCCGGGCGGGCTCACGCGCGTGGCGTTGAAGGAAGGTTCTCTCGTGGTCAACAGCAGCCAGGGCGGCGGGACCAAGGACACCTGGGTGCTGGAGGACTGATCACATGCTTTCAAGAACTGCTGACCATCTGTTCTGGCTGAGCCGCTACATCGAGCGCGCTGAGAACACCGCGCGCATGCTGGACATCGCCTACCAGACCTCGCTGCAGCCGCAGTCGGTCGACGAATCCGAGCAGACCTGGCGCAGCCTGGTGTCCATCTCCGAGCTGAACGGCCTGTACGGCGCCCGGTACTCGACGATCAACGCGCGCAACGTCATGGAGTTCATGGTGGCCGACGAGAGCAACCTCTCGTCCATCTTCAACTGCCTGCGCGCGGCGCGCGAGAACGCGCGGGCCGTGCGCGGCGCGTTGACGACCGAGGTCTGGGAGACGATGAACCAGACCTGGCTGGAGTTCCGCCGGCTGCTGCGCGAAGGCGCGCTGGCGCGCGACCCGTCGCAGCTGTTCGAGTGGGTCAAGTACCGCTCGCACCTGTCGCGCGGCGTGACGGTGGGCACCATGCTGCAGGACGAGGCCTTCCACTTCATCCGCATCGGCTCCTTCCTGGAGCGGGCCGACAACACGGCGCGGTTGCTGGACGTGAAGTTCTATCGCCAGGAGCAGGCGCAGGGCGAGCCGGAAGCCTCCAGCCATGATGCGGCGCGCGACTTCTACTACTGGTCGGCTGTGCTGCGCTCGGTGTCGGGCTTCGAGATCTACCGCAAGGTCTACAGCAACGTCATCCAGCCCGACAAGGTGGCGGAGCTGTTGATCCTGCGGCCCGACATGCCGCGCTCGCTGTCGCACTGCGTGACGCGCATGCTGGCCAACCTGAAGCGCGTAGCCAACGCGCAGTCGTCCGAGACGCTGCGGCGCGTGGGGCGGCTGGAGGCGGAGCTGAGCTTCGGCCGCATCGACGAGATCCTGGCGGAGGGCATGCATCCCTTCCTCGATGGGTTCCTGGCCGAGGTGGCAGACCTGGGGTCGCGGATCAGTCGGGACTTTCTGGTTCCGTCGACCTGAGGGCGTTGCCGGTGACCAGTCTTTCGGTTGTTCTTTCGGAGGGTTGGTTGTCGCATAGGCCCGTGCCGGGAGTTCGCCCCGGCGGGCGACCTACTTTCTTGTGCGGACAAGAAAGTAGGCAAAGAAACCGCCCCTGCAAAACCGGCCCTGCGGGCTGCCTTGCGATGCTCGGAACCCAGGGCCGCGGCGAACTCGCGCCGCTACGCTCTGCTCAAACAGGCGCCGCGAGTCAGTTCTTGAAGTGCGCTTCGCGCACGCCCTGGGTTCCTGCGCTTCTCAGCGGTTTTGAAGGGGAGCCCCAAAACAGCCAACCCCAACAGCCAACAGCCAAACCCGCCAGCCGGCTGGCGCCGGCTGTTTCGTATGGCCCCTTTAGTACCGCAGGGGACCCGCAGCTTTGCTGCGGGCGGTGCGGTCGGGGCGAGCTTTTTGCCTACTTTTTGGCGGCCCAAAAAGTAGGTCGCCCGCCGGGGCGAAATCCCGGCACGGGCGTCGCCATCAAACGAATCTTGGAATGAGCATCCGCCCACCGGCGCGATGAGAGAAACCCATGAGCATCCACGTCGCCCTCAAACACGTCACCCGCTACAAATACGACCGCCCCGTGCAGCTCGGCCCGCAGGTCATCCGCCTGCGCCCCGCGCCGCACTGCCGCACGCCCATCCTCAGCTACTCGCTGCGCGTCGAGCCCGCCAAGCACTTCATCAACTGGCAGCAGGACCCGTTCGCCAACTACCTGGCCCGCCTCGTCTTCCCCGAGAAGACCACCGAGTTCACCGTCACGGTGGACCTGGTCGCCGAGATGGCGGTCTACAACCCGTTCGACTTCTTCCTGGAGCCGCACGCACAGACCGTTCCCTTCAAGTACGACGAGGCCCAGCAGATCGAGCTGGCGCCTTACCTGCAGGCCGCGCCGCTCACGCCGCTGCTGGCGGCCTATCTGCAGGACATCCCGCGCGCCGAGCGCACCACCATCGACTTCCTCGTCGACCTGAACCAGCGCGTGCAGCGCAGCGTTTCCTACCTGATCCGCTTGGAGCCCGGCGTGCAGACGCCCGAGGAGACGCTGAAGAAGGCGTCCGGCTCCTGCCGCGATTCGGGCTGGCTGCTCGTCGAACTGCTGCGCCACCTCGGCCTGGCGGCGCGCTTCGTGTCGGGCTACCTGATCCAGCTCGCGCCCGACGAGAAGGCGCTGGACGGACCCAGCGGCACCGAGGTGGACTTCACCGACCTGCACGCCTGGTGCGAGGTCTACCTGCCCGGCGCCGGCTGGATCGGCCTGGACCCGACGTCGGGCCTGCTGGCCGGCGAGGGCCACATCCCGCTCGCGGCTACGCCCACGCCCGGCAGCGCGGCGCCCATCAGCGGCGCTGTGGACGAAAGCGAGGTCGAGTTTGGCCACGAGATGGGCATCGCGCGCATCTACGAGTCGCCGCGCGTGACCAAGCCCTATACCGACGCGCAATGGGCCGAGGTGCTCAAGCTCGGTGAACAGGTGGACCGCGACCTCGCCGCCGGCGACGTGCGCCTGACGATGGGCGGCGAGCCCACCTTCGTCGCCGTCGAGGACCGCGACGCGCCCGAATGGAACACCGAGGCGCTGGGCCCCACCAAGCGGCTGTACGCACAGCAGCTCACGCACCGGCTGCGCGACGAGTACGGCCAGGGCGGCTTCCTGCATTTCGGCCAGGGCAAGTGGTACCCCGGCGAGCAGTTGCCGCGCTGGGCGCTGTCCATCTACTGGCGCGCCGACGGCCAGCCCTGCTGGCGCAACCCCGACTGGTTCGCCGACGAGCGCGAGGGCCATGCCTACACCAGCGAGCACGCCCAAGGCTTCATGGCCGCGCTGACCGCACGGCTGGGCCTGCCCGACACGCATGTGCAGCCGGCCCATGAGGACACCTGGTACTACCTGTGGCGCGAGCGCCGCCTGCCGGTCAACGTGGACCCGTTCGACGCGCGGCTGGACGACGAGATGGAGCGCGCGCGCCTGCGCCGCGTGTTCGAGCAGGGCCTGTCCAGCGTCGTCGGCTACGTTCTGCCCCTGCGCCACGCGGGCGACGCGCCGGGCCTGGCCGGCGAGCGCTGGCAGACCGGCCCCTGGTTCTTCCGCGACGAGCGGCTGTACCTGCACCCGGGCGACTCGCCGATGGGCTGGCGGCTGCCGCTGGATTCGCTGCCCTGGGTGGGCAAGAGCGACTTCCCCTACCTGATCGAGCAGGACCCGTTCGCGCCGCGCGGCATGCTGCCGGCGCCGGCCGCGCTGCGCGCGCAGGTGCAGGGCGTCACGTCCACCGGGCCCGCCCAGGGGCTGCGGCGCGACACCGGCGCGGCCGTCGGCCAGGGCTTCGCGCCGGGCGATTCGCCGTGGCCGCCGTCGGCCGATGCCAGCGCACCGGTGCGCTTCGAGAGCGCGCACTGGATCACGCGCACCGCGCTGTGCGTGGAGGCACGCGACCCCCGGCGGGCCAGCGGCCCTGCGGCTGAAAGCCGGGGCAGCGCCAGCGGCGTGCTGTACGTCTTCATGCCGCCGCTGGAGAAGCTGGAGCATTACCTGGAGCTGCTCGCGGCCGTCGAGGCGACCTGCGAGGACACCGGCTGCAAGATCGTGCTGGAGGGCTACCCGCCGCCGCGCGACCCGCGACTGAAGCTGCTGGCCGTCACGCCCGACCCCGGCGTCATCGAGGTCAACATCCACCCCGCGCACAACTGGTGCGAGCTGGTGCAGCACACCGAGTTCCTGTACGAGGCCGCGCGGCAGACCCGCCTGTCCAGCGAGAAGTTCATGATGGACGGCCGCCACAGCGGCACCGGCGGCGGCAACCACTTCGTGCTCGGCGGCGCCACGCCGGCGGACTCGCCCTTCCTGCGCCGGCCGTCGCTGCTGGCATCGCTGCTGGCCTACTGGCACAACCACCCGTCGCTCAGCTACCTGTTCAGCGGCCTGTTCATCGGCCCGACCAGCCAGGCGCCGCGCGTGGACGAGGCGCGCAACGACCAGCTGCGCGAGCTGGAGATCGCGCTCGCCGAGATCCACAAGCTGGCCGATCGCCACGGCGAGGATGTGCCGCCCTGGCTCATCGACCGCACGCTGCGCAACGTGCTGGTGGACGTGACCGGCAACACGCACCGCAGCGAGTTCTGCATCGACAAGCTGTACTCGCCCGACTCGTCGACCGGCCGGCTTGGCCTGCTGGAGCTGCGCGCCTTCGAGATGCCGCCGCATGCGCGCATGAGCATCGTGCAGCAACTGCTGCTGCGCGCGCTGGTGGCGCGGTTCTGGAAGACGCCGTACCGCGCACCGCTGGTGCGCTGGGGCACCGAGCTGCACGACCGCTGGCTGTTGCCGCACTTCGTGCGCGACGATTTCGCCGACGTCATGCAGGACATGCAGGACGCCGGCTACGCGCTGGATGCGGCCTGGTTCGCGCCGCACGTCGAGTTCCGCTTCCCCAAGGTCGGCGAGTTCGCCGCGCGCGGTGTGCACGTGACGCTGCGCGGCGCGCTGGAACCCTGGCACGTGATGGGCGAGGAAGGCTCGGCCGGCGGCACCGTGCGCTACGTGGACGCGTCGATGGAGCGGCTGGAGGTGCACGTCAGCGGCCTGGTGGACCCGCGCCACCGCCTCACCGTCAACGGCCAGCCGCTGCCGCTGCAGCCCACCGGCCGCGTCGGCGAGTTCGTGGCCGGCGTGCGCTACCGCGCCTGGCTGCCGTCGTCGGCGCTGCACCCCACCATCGGCATCCATGCGCCGCTGACGCTGGACCTCGTCGACACCTGGCAGCAGAAGTCGCTCGGCGGCTGCCGCTACTACGTCGCCCACCCGGGCGGCCGCAACTACGCGACGCTGCCCGTCAACGCCTACGAGGCCGAGAGCCGGCGCCTGGCGCGCTTCACGTCGCACGGGCACACGCCGGGGCGCGTCGAGGTGGGTGAGCCGCAGCGCAGCCTGGAGTTCCCGTTCACGCTGGACCTGCGCAAAGTATCCTGACGCGCTGCCAACCCGCCACGACCGCTCTTCCGCCGCCGCGCCGCCTGGCCGCGCGCGGTGGCCGGGCGCTTCCGCCATGCATATCGAGATCCAACCCGGCGTCCGCCTGTTCGTCGACATCGAAGGCCTGGGCCATGTGCCCGCGGGCCGCGCGCTGAAGGAGCGGCCGACGCTGCTGCTCATCCACGGCGGCCCTGGCTTCGACCACACCGGCTTCCGGCCCTTCTTCAGCCGCTTCACGGACGTCTGCCAGGTCGTCTACTTCGACCAGCGCGGCCACGGCCGCAGCAGCCCGCGGCCGCTGGACGAGATGCGGCTGGACGTCTTCGCCGACGACGTCGTGCGGCTGTGCGACGCACTGGGCATCGAGAAGCCCCTCGTGCTGGGCCAGAGCTTCGGCGGCTTCGTCGCGCAGCGGTATCTCGCGCGCCACCCGGCACACCCCGCCAAGGTCGTGCTGTCCAGCACGTCACACCACTTCGGCCTGGCACGCAAGATCGAGCGCTTCGGCGCCCTGGGCGGCCCCGACGCCGCGCAGGCCACGCGCGACTTCTGGGAGCGCCCCGGCCCCGACACCTGGGCCGCCTACGAGCAGCACTGCCGCCACCTCTACAACACCCGCCCCAAGCCGGCCGACGCCGGTGGCTGGATGGTGTTCAAGCCCGAGATCCTGTTCGAGCACACGCGCACCGAACTGCCCGGCATGGACCTGCGCCCCGGCCTGGCCGGCGTGCAGTGCCCGGTGCTGGTGATGGCCGGCGAGGCCGACCCCGTCACGCCGCCCGAGGATGCGGCCGAGATCGCCGCCGCCATCCCGCCACAGTGGCTGGCCGGCTTCGAGCGCTTCCCCGGCGTGGGCCACGGCGCCTGGCGCGACGACCCGGCCGCCGCCGAGCGCGTGCTGCGCCGCTTCCTCGCCTAGCTGTTGAGTTCCAGTAGGTTGTTCATGGCCGGGATGCGGCTCATGGGTGGCTGGCGGTTGAGTGCGGAGTGTG
>NZ_JBXAGX010000007.1:0-342218 GCF_058794515.1 Roseateles sp. GW823-FHT07B05 | reverse complement strand
CCTGCAGGCGGCTGCGGCGATGTCAGAGGAGCCGGAAAGTTCTACTTCCGAGCGGTACTGAAACGGGGACAGGGTCAGAATGACTTCAGTTGTTCGCGTCGCCCGCTCTCTGAGGCGGAGCGGTGTTCGCTGAATATTGCCGTCCACATAAATACTTAGCGAACTAAGCTCAATTGGTAGGCTGGCACCAGCAACGACATAGAGCGTGACGCTGTGTCGAGCTTCAACCTCCTTCAGGAAGGCGTCGTACTCGGGCGACTTAAGGCGCATGACTGATGTCTAACGTCGGCGCTCAGCGGGCGGCGAAGCCGTCCGATGCAGCAATGGGTTCAGCCACATGCTCATTCGTGAATGGCTACTCGAACTTGGACATCGGGACGTGCGGCCGCCATTTCTCGCAGCAAATCGCGTAAGTGCCGCTCTTCCTGCGGAAGCATCACGGCAAGCCTCGGAAGGCCGCGAAGTATGACGCTCCTAGGCAACGCCCGCTTGGCCGGGCCGCAGATGGATTCATGAAGGTCGCCCCACGTGATTTCGTCGCCAAAAGGGATTCCAGCAAACTTCGCGAGCGCCTGTCGGACGAACAGCGCTGTCTGCGCCTGGGTGAGATCAATCGTTGCGGAATCAGTGCGCACGGTGTGCTGCTGAACGTGTTTTCGGGAGACAGGCGACGCCACCTAAGCAGGCGCGATGCGCCCTAAAACGGGTGATGCCATCGTAGGCAAGTGCTTGAGTCGACACAGAAAATCTCCCGCTTTGCCGCATTTCATACAGCATTAAATTTCCGGCAAAAGCGGCGCGCAGTTACAAGTTCTTGGGGACTTCTTTTGGCGCCGCCAGTCCGCGCAATGATGCCAGCCGGATCGCCACCAACGAGTCAGGGAAAGCAGCCGTCCAGCACCGCTCCTTTATCTCAGCTGGCTTGGAGTGCATCAGCCGACGAGCGCTTCTTCCCGCCGCAATTCCCTCGCCGCCTCCACCATCCTCGCGAGCGCCGCCTCCGTCTCCACCCACCCCCGCGTCTTCAACCCGCAGTCCGGGTTGACCCACAGCAGCCCCGGCGGAATGACTTGGGCGGCCTTCTTCAGCAGGCGCAGCATCTCCGCCGTGTCGGGCACGCGCGGCGAGTGGATGTCGTAGACGCCGGGGCCGATCTCGTTGGGGTAGCGGAACTGCCCGAAGCCGCGCAGCAGTTCCATGTCCGACCGACTCGTCTCGATGGTGATGACGTCAGCGTCCATCGCGGCGATCTCGGGGAGGATGTCGTTGAACTCCGAGTAGCACATGTGGGTGTGGATCTGCGTGTCGTCGCGCACCGGGCTGGCGGCCACGCGGAAGGCGCGGGTGGCCCAGGCGAGGTAGGGGCTCCACGCGTCGCGGCGCAGCGGCAGGCCCTCGCGGATGGCCGGCTCGTCGATCTGGATGACGGCGATACCGGCGGCTTCCAGGTCGGCCACCTCGTCGCGGATGGCCAGCGCGATCTGCAGCGCCGTGTCGGCGCGCGGCTGGTCGTCGCGGACGAAGGACCATTGCAGGATGGTGATGGGGCCGGTCAGCATGCCCTTCATCGGCTTGGACGTGAGGCTTTGCGCGAAGACGGTCCAGTCCACCGTCATGGCCTTGGGGCGCGACACGTCACCGAACAGCACCGGCGGCTTCACGCAGCGCGAGCCGTAGCTCTGCACCCAGCCGTTGGCCGTGAAGGCGAAGCCGGCGAGCTGTTCGCCGAAGTACTCCACCATGTCGTTGCGCTCGGCCTCGCCGTGCACCAGCACGTCCAGGCCGAGGGCCTCCTGCTTGGCGACCGCGAGTTCGATCTCGCGGTGCATGGCGTCGCGGTAGACCACCTCGGACAGCTCGCCGCGCTTGAAGGCGGCGCGGGCGGCGCGGATCTCGGGCGTCTGCGGGAAGGAGCCGATGGTGGTCGTCGGGAAGGTGGGCAGCCGCAGCCGCTGGCGTTGCGCGGCCTGGCGGGTGGGGAAGGGCGAGCGGCGCTGGTCGGCGTTCTGCGGCAGCGCCTTCAGCCGCGCGGCGACGGCCGCATTGCGCACGCGGCGGCTGCTGATGCGCGTGGCGCGGGCGACGCGTGCTTCGGCCAGCTCGCGGCTGATGCCGGCTTCATCGCCCCACAGCGCGCGCTTGAGCACGCGCAGCTCGTCCAGCTTCTCGACGGCGCCGGCCAGCCAGGACTGCAGCTCGGTGTCCAGCGCCGCGTCGTGCCGCAGGCTGAACGGTACATGCAGCAGCGAGCACGACGGCGCCACCCACAGCCGCCCGCCGCGCAGCTGCTGCACCTGGCGCAGCGTGGCCAGCGCGGCGTCCAGGTCGCTGCGCCAGATGTTGCGGCCGTCCAGGATGCCCACGGACAGCTCGCGGTCCCGCGGCAGGCGCTGCGCCACCGGCAGCAGCTCGGCCGGCGCGCGCACGGCGTCCACATGCAGGCCGGCCACGGGCAGTTCGCAGGCGAGGTCGAGGTTGTCGGCCAGCGGCGAGAAGTAGGTGGCCAGCAGCAGCGGCTGGCCGACGACGCCCAGGCGCGCGTAGGCCTGGCGCAGCGCGTCCTGCCAGGGTGGCGTGAGGTCCAGCCCGAGGATGGGTTCGTCCAGCTGCACCCAGGTCACGCCGCGGGCGGCCAGGCGGGTCAGCAGCTGTTCATAGGCGGGCAGCAGGCGCTTGAGCAACGCCAGGCGGTCGAAGCCGTCCTGCTTGCTTTTGCCGAGAAACAGGAAGCTCACCGGCCCCAGCAACGCGACCTTGGGGCTGGCGGGCAGCGCGATGGCTTCGTCCACCTCGGCCAGCAGCCGGTCGGCGTGCAGGCTGAACTCGGTGGCGGCGTCGAACTCGGGCACGAGGTAGTGGTAGTTGGTGTCGAACCACTTGGTCATCTCCAGCGCGGGCACGCCGTCGCCGTGCGGGCTGCCGCAGCCGCAGGGCGCGTCGTGGGCCGCCGCGCCGCGGGCCATCGTGAAGTAGCGTTGCAGCGGCGGCTCCTGGCCGGTAAAGCCGAAGCGGGCCGGCTCGCAGCCGAACAGCTGGATCAGCTGGGCGACGTGGTCGTACAGCGCGAAGTCGCCCACGGTGACGTGGTCCAGCCCGGCGTCGCGCTGCAGCGCCCAGTGGCGGGCGCGCAGTGCGGCGGCCTGGGCTTCCAGCGCGGCGGCCGGCAGCTCGCCGCGCCAGTGGCGCTCCAGAGCCGTCTTCAGTTCGCGGTGCTGGCCCATGCGGGGGAAGCCGAGGATATGAGTCTTGATCATGTTGAATCGAGTGATGCTGAATTCGATTCGTGATGATCCTCAGTCGGGCACAATGAATCAAACGAAACGTTTTCGGGTTCATCAACAGTTCCGCTCATGCAAACACCGCTCGAACTGCGCCATCTGCGCACGCTGGCCGCGCTGCGCGAGGCCGGCAACCTGTCCCGCGCGGCGCAGCTGCTGAACCTGACGCAGTCGGCGCTGTCCCACCAGCTCAAGGGCCTGGAGGAGCACTACGGCGCCGAGCTGTTCGCACGCAAGAGCAACCCGCTGGTGTTCGGCGTCGTCGGCCAGCGGCTGCTGAAGCTGGCAGACGCCGTGCTGCCGCAGGTGGACGAGGCCGACCGCGACGTGCGCCGTCTGGTGGACGGTTCGGCCGGCCAGCTGCGCATCGCCGTGGAATGCCACACCTGCTTCGACTGGCTGATGCCGGCGATGGACGCCTTCCGCGAGCGCTGGCCAGAGGTGGAGCTGGACATCGTGTCCGGCTTCCAGGCCGACCCCGTGGGCCTGCTGCACCAGGACCGCGCCGAGCTGGCCATCGTGTCTGACGTGGATGCCGACGAGACCGGCGTCGTCGTGCACCCGCTGTTCAGCTTCGAGATCGTCGCGCTGCTGCCCAAGGGGCATGTCTTGCTGGGCAGGCCCTGGCTGGACGCGGCGGACTTCGCCGGCCAGACGCTGATCACCTACCCGGTGCCCGACGACATGCTGGACCTGGTGCGCCGCGTGCTGCAGCCCGCCGGCATCACGCCGCCGCGCCGCACCAGCGAGCTGACGGTGGCCATGCTGCAGCTGGTGGCCAGCGGCCGCGGCATCGCGGCGCTGCCGCTGTGGGCGGTGGAGGGCTACCTGGCGCGCGGGTACGTGGCGCGGCAGCGCATCGGCGAGGGCGGGCTGACGGGGCGGCTGTACGCGGTCAGCACGCCGGGCCTGGCGGCCAAGCCCTTCCTGGCCGACTTCGTGCGGCTGATGCGCGAGACCTCGCTGCTGAACCTGGCCGGCGTGAGCCTGCTCTGAGCCCGCCTCAGTTGCGGGCGTGCGCGACGCGGTAGCCCGCCAGCCCGGGCAGCTCGGGCAGCCGGCTCGCGAAACGCGACAGCGTCTCGCGGCCGTAGTTCTGCCGTGCCGTGCAGACGAAGCGCCATTCCTGCTGCCCGTCGGTGCACTCGATGCTGACCGAGCCCGGCGCGAAGTCGTAGCCCAGGCCGGCCGCAAACGCCACCAGTTCGGCCTGCGCGAACGTGCGGCCGGGCTCGCCGCGCAGGTGCACGGCGATGGCGGGGTGCGAGGGCAGCGCGGCTTCGAGCCGGGCGCCCCACATCATCAGCGAGGCGCACAGCAGCGTCAGCGTGATGGCGGCGAAGTAGAACCCCATGCCCAGCACGATGCCGATGGCCGATGCGGCCCAGAGGGACGCGGCCGTCGTCAGGCCGGAGATGTTCATGCCCTCGCGCATGATGACGCCGGCGCACAGGAAGCCGATGCCGGTGACGACGCCCTGGATGACGCGGGTCGGGTCCATCAGCGCCGGCAGCACGGTGCCCGCGCTGCCGCCGAACCACTGGTGGGGCAGCCCCAGCAGCACGATGACGGCGGTGGAGGCCATGCAGACCAGCGCGTAGGTGCGCATGCCGGCCGCACGGCCGTGGAAGGCGCGCTCGTAGCCCAGCACCAGGCCCAGCAGGCCGGCGCCCGCGAGGTGCAGCAGCACGAGCAGGTTGGCCTGCCATTGCGACAGGGTCCAGTAGCGCAGCAACTGGTCGGTTTCGAGCATGAAGGGCAGGGGCTGAAGTGACGGTGCCACCGTAGCCCAGTTTGACGCGCGGCGCCATCGGGCCGAGCGCCGGGCGGGCGTGGTTGGTCAGCCCCTCGCGTCGAAGCGGGTCACCGCATCGGCCATGCCGTCCAGCGGCAGCACCTCGTCCACGGCGCCCAGCTTGATGGCCTCCATGGGCATGCCGAACACCACGCAGCTGGCCTCGTCCTGCGCCAGCGTGCGCACGCCCAGGTCGTGCAGCTGCTTCATGCCGCGGGCGCCGTCGTCGCCCATGCCGGTGAGCATGATGGCCAGCGCGTCGCCGTTGGTGTGCTCGGCCAGGCTGCGGAACAGCACGTCCACCGACGGCTTGTGGCGGTTCACCGGCGGGCCGTCCAGCACCACGGCGTAGTACTGGCCGGCGCTCTTGCGCAGCTTCATGTGCTTGCCGCCCGGCGCGATGAGCACGACGCCGCGCTCCAGCCGGTCGCCGTCGCGGGCCTCCCGCACGCGCATGTTGCACAGGCCGTCCAGCCGTTGCGCGTACATGGCGGTGAAGCGCTCGGGCATGTGCTGGACGATGGCGATGCCGGGCGCGTCGGCGGGCAGCGAGCGCAGGATGTGCTCGATGGCCTGCGTGCCGCCGGTGGAGCTGCCGATGACGACGGGCTTGTTGACCGACAGCGCGTGCAGCCCCGGCACGGCGACGGGCCCGCGCGGCGCGGTGCTGCCCGCGGCGGCGGGCGGCAGGCGCGCCATGCGCGGCCGCGAGCGCGCGGCGGCCTTGAGCGTGGCGATGAGTTCGCGGCGCGAATCCTCCAGGAACTGGCGCAGCCCCAGGCGCGGCTTGGCGATCACGGCAACCGCGCCCGCCGCCAGCGCGTCCACCGCGATGCGGCTGCCCTCGGTGCTCAGCGAGGAGCAGATGACCGTCGGGATGGGCGCCTCGGCCATCTGCTGGCGCAGGAACGTCAGGCCGTCCATGCCGGGCATCTCGATGTCCAGCAGCAGCACGTCGGGGCGCCGCTTGCGGATCAGCGGTGCGGCCAGGAGCGGGTTGGGCGCGCTGCCGGTGGCCTCGATGTCGGGCTGGCCCTGCAGCAGGGCCGCCATGGTCTGGCGCACGACGGCGGAATCGTCGATGACGAAGACTTTGATCATGGGGTGCTCGCTTTCGGCGCGGGGGGCGGCGCCATGTGCACGGCCTCGACCTCGGGCGCCTCGGGGCCGACGGTCCAGCGCAGCTTGCGGTAAGCGTGGCCGCCCACCGAGGCGCCCATCACGTGGACGCCGGCGCGTTGCAGGGCGGCCAGAGCCCAGGCCATGTTGGCGGCGCCGACGTTGCCCTGGGCCGCCGTGTCGCCCACCTGGCCCGGGAACATGTTGCCGCCGCCGTAGACCCAGGCCTGGCATTGCCGGGGGTCGATGCCGCGGCTGCGCAGCTGGCGCGCCATCTCGGCCAGCGCGCCGTCGCCGTAGGCGGTGTCGTGCCTGGCGGCGGGGGCGCCGGCATGCACCACATGGCACATCGCGCCGACGGTGCGGCGCGGGTCGGTCAGCACGATGGCCACGCACGACCCGAGCAGCGTCTCCAGCCGGTCGCCGCGGTCCACGCAGGCCACGTCGCCGGGGTGCAGCGTCACGCGCAGGGGTGTCATGGGCGGGCCTCCTTGCGGAAGGCCCCGGGGGCCAGCACGGTGAGCGGCGTCTTGCAGGGCACGCGGCCTTCGGCGGTACCGAGGAAGAACAGCCCGCCCGGGCGCAGTTGCGCGAGCACGCGGTCGACGACGGCGCTCTTGGTCTTGGCGTCGAAGTACAGCAGCACGTTGCGCAGGAAGACGACGTCGAACGGGCCCAGCGGCTCGATGGCGGCGCACAGGTTGAGCTGGCCGAAGCGCACGCGTTCGCGCAGCGTCTCGCGCACCTGCACCAGGCCTTCGCTGTCCCCCTCGCCGCGCAGGCAGTGGCGCTTGAGCCGCTGCGGCGTCACCTCGCGCAGCCGGTCGGCCGGGTAGATGCCCTGCACGGCGCTCTGCAGCACGCGCTCGCTGATGTCGGTGCCCAGCACCGACCAGTCCGGGCCGACGCTGCCCATCATCTCCAGGTCGGCCAGCAGCATGGCGGCGCTGTAGGCCTCGTCGCCGAAGGAGGAAGCGGCGCTCCAGACTGCGAGCTGCTGGGGCCGGGTGCGCTGCAGCTCGGCCTGCAGCAGCGCGAAGTGGGCGGGCTCGCGGAAAAAGTAGGTTTCGTTGGTGGTGAGCAGGTCCACGGCCATCTGGAACTCGCCGCCGTCGTCGGCGCTCTCCAGCAGGTCGATGTAGTCGTCGAAGCCGGCCAGGCCCAGGCGCTGCAGGCGGCCGGCCAGGCGCGAGTGCATCAGCGACTTCTTGTTGGGCCCGTAGGACAGCCCGACGCTGCCGTGCATCAGACGGGCGATGCGGGTGAAGCTGCGGTCGGACAGGGGAATGGAGGCCATTGGCGACCTCAGGCTGCCAGCGCGAGCTGGCCGCTCTCGCACAGCGCGGCCATCTCGTCGATGTCCAGCGCGCGGTCGGGGTCCAGCAGCACGAGGAAACGCTCACCGCGCTTGCCCATGCCGGCGATGAAGTCGCGACGGGTGGTGCCGCCGAACGGCGGGGCGGGCTCGATCTGGCCGGGCTCCAGCGAGATGACCTCGCAGACCGCGTCCACCATCAGCCCCAGCTCGACCCGCTCGCCGTCGCGCAGCGCGTCGAAGATGACGATGCAGGTCTTCTTGCCCACGCTGGCGGCGCCGCGGCCGAAGCGGGCCTGCAGGTCGATGACGGGCACCACGGCGCCGCGCAGGTTGATGACGCCGCGCACGAAGTCGGGCATCAGCGGTACCGGCGTCATGGCGCCGTGCTGGATGATCTCCCGCACGGTGCGGATGTCCAGGGCGAACAGCTCCGCGCCCAGCGTGAAGCTGAGGAACTGGCGCGCCTGGCTTGCGGCCTCGGCGGCTGCATCGACGGTGTGATTCATGCCGGCCTCCGGATGTCAGAAAGGGCGGAAGTTGCCGTGCGTGCCGGTGGCCTGCAGGCGTGTCGTGCCGGTGTTGCGCGGCGCGTTGCCCCGCATCGGCGAATTGGGCGCGCGGCGTTCGACGAAGGGCTGCGCGTCGTAGCGGCTGGGCACCTGGCCGACGCCGCCTTCGCCACGGGTGTTGAAGAACGCCACCGTCTGCTGCAGCTGCTCGGCCTGGCCGGAGAGTTCCTCGGACGTGGCGGCCAGTTCCTCGGACGCGCTGGCGTTCTGCTGCGTGGCCTTGCTGAGCTGGCCCATGGCGCCGCCGATCTGCGTGACGGACTGGCTCTGCTCCTGCGAGGCCGCGGCGATCTCCTGCACCAGTTCGCTGGTCTTCTGGATGCTGGGAACGATCTCGTCGAGCAGCTTGCCGGCGCGTTCGGCGGTGCTGACGCTGTTGCCGGCAAGGTCGCCGATCTCCTTGGCGGCTTCCTGGCTGCGCTCGGCGAGCTTGCGCACCTCGGCGGCGACGACGGCGAAGCCCTTGCCGTGCTCGCCGGCGCGGGCGGCCTCGATGGCGGCGTTCAGCGCCAGCAGGTTGGTCTGGTAGGCGATGTCGTCGACGATGCTGATCTTCTGCGCGATCTGCTTCATCGCGGTCACGGTCTGCGTGACGGCCACGCCGCCATCGGCGGCCTCGCGGCTGGCCTTGGTGGCCATGCCGTCGGTCACGCGGGCGTTGTCGCTGTTCTGGCCGATGCTGGCCGACATCATGTCGATGGACGCGGTGGTCTCCTCCACCGACGAGGCCTGCTCGCTGGCGGACTGCGACAGGCTCTGCGCCGTGGCGCTGACCTGGCCGGCGGCGCCGGTCAGGGCGTCGGCGGCGCTGCGCACTTCCTCAATGACGGCGGCGAGCTTCTCGCAGGTACTGTTGGCGTCGTTCTTGACCTGCTCGTAGGCGCCGTCCACCTCGGCGGTGATGCGCTGCGTGAGGTCGCCGGCCGCCAGACCGCCGAAGACGCGGCCGACGTCGGCGATGACGGCCGCGAGTTTCTCGGACGTGGCGTTGGCATCGTCCCTGAGGCCGCCGAAGACGCCGCTGTAGTCGGCCGTGATGCGCTGCGACAGGTCGCCGGTGGACAGCGCGGCGAACACGCGGCCCACGTCGCCCAGGATGACCGCCGTGGTCTCGATCAGCGCGTTCATGCCCTCGCACAGCGAGGCGACCTGGCCGGTCTTGGCATCCATGGGGATGCGCCGCGACAGGTCGCCGCTGCGTGCGGCGCTGGTCACCTGCTGGGCCTGGGCCACGGCCTCGTCCAGCATGCGCGCGGCACGCACCTGCGCGGTCACGTCGGTGGCGATCTTGACGACCTTCACGACGCGGCCCATCTCGTCCTTGACCGGCGCGTAGACGGCCTGGATCCACACGTCCTGGCCGGCCTTGTTGATGCGGTGGAACACGTCGTTCTGCGGCTTGCCGGCGTTCAGGTCGCGCCAGAACTGGGCGTAGGCCGGGCTGGCGGAGAGCGCGCCATCGCAGAACATGCGGTGGTGGTGGCCCTTCACCTCGTCCAGGCTGTAGCCCATGACGGCGAGGAAGTTCTCGTTGGCCGTCAGCACCTGGCCGTCGAGGTCGAACTCGATGTAGGCGTAGCTGCGGTCGATGGCGGCCAGGATGCCGCGGGCGTTCTGGCGCTCGATCTCCTGCTCGGTGATGTCGTAGCGCACGCCGAGGTATTTCATCGGCTTGCCGTTGTCGCCCAGGATGGGGGCGATGACGGCGTCGACGTAGTAGGGCGTGCCGTCCTTGGCGCGGTTCTTGACGACGCCGCGGAAGATCTCGCCGCGGCCGATGGTGGACCACATCTGCTTGAACACCTCCTTGGGCATGTCGGGGTGGCGCGTGGTGTTGTGGCCGTGGCCGATCAGTTCGCTGCGGCCGTACTTGGAGACCTGCAGGAACTTCTCGTTGATGGACAGGATGTCGCCCTTCCTGTCCGCCTCCGACACGATGCTGGTGACATTCATGATGTCGGTGCGCACCTTGAGTTCCGCCTCGACGAGCTTCAGTCGCGCCTGCATCTCGTCACGCTCGGTCCGCAGCTCATCGCAGCTGCGTTCGGCGGCCGCACGGGCCTGCTCGGCTGCGCTGCGGGCCTCGTCGGCGGTGGCGCGGGCCTGCTCGGCAGCGTCGATGCGATCGCCGGCCAGCATGCGGGTCAGCCAGGGGGTGGTAGCAGTCATGGGTTGCCTCTCGGTGCGGTTCAGAACGGGCGGAAGTTGCCGTGTGTGCCAGTGGCCTGCGCGGTGCTGATGGGCGTGCGCGGGCCTGGCTGGCCGCGCATGGGTGAGTGGGGCGCGCGGCGCTCGACGAAGGGCGCGGCGCCGGGGCGGTTCGATGTCCTCGCGCTGCCTTCCACGCGGGTCGTGAAGAAGGCGACGGACTGCTGCAGCTGCTCGGCCTGGCTGGACAGTTCCTCGGACGTGGCGGCCAGTTCCTCGGACGCGCTGGCGTTCTGCTGCGTGGCCTTGCTGAGCTGGCCCATGGCGTCGCCGATCTGCGAGACCGACTCGCTCTGCTCCTGCGAGGCCGCGGCAATCTCCTGCACCAGTTCGCTGGTCTTCTGGATGCTGGGGACGATCTCGTCGAGCAGCTTGCCGGCGCGCTCGGCGGTGCTGACGCTGTTGCCGGCGAGGTCGCCGATCTCCTTGGCGGCTTCTTGGCTGCGCTCGGCGAGCTTGCGCACCTCGGCGGCGACGACGGCGAAGCCCTTGCCGTGCTCGCCGGCACGGGCGGCCTCGATGGCGGCGTTCAGCGCCAGCAGGTTGGTCTGGTAGGCGATGTCGTCGACGATGCTGATCTTCTGCGCGATCTGCTTCATCGCGGTCACGGTCTGCGTGACGGCCACGCCGCCGTCGGCGGCCTCGCGGCTGGCCTTGGTGGCCATGCCGTCGGTCACGCGGGCGTTGTCGCTGTTCTGGCCGATGCTGGCCGAGATCATCTCGACGGAGGCGGTCGTCTGTTCCGCGGACGCCGCCTGCTCGCTGGCCGACTGCGACAGGCTCTGCGCGGTGGCGCTGACCTGGCCGGCGGCGCCGGTCAGGGCGTCGGCGGCGCTGCGCACCTCCTCGATGACGGCGGCGAGCTTCTCGCCGGTGCCGTTGGCGTCGTCCCGCACCTTGGCGAACACGCCGGCGTAGGCGTGGGTGATGCGCTGCGAGAGGTCGCCTTCCGCCAGCGCGCCAAAGACCCGGCCCACGTCGTCGAAGATGACCGCCGTGGTCTCCATCAGCGCGTTGACGCCCTCGCACAGCGTCCGCACGGCGCCCGACTTGCCGTCCATCGGGATGCGTTGCGCCAGGTCGCCTTCACGGGCGGCGCTGGTCACCTGCTCCGCCTGGGCGACGGCCTCGTTGAGCATGCGGGTGGCGCGCATCTGCTCCGTCACGTCGGTGGCGATCTTGACGACCTTCACGACGCGGCCCATCTCGTCCTTGACCGGCGCGTAGACCGCCTGGATCCACACCTCCTGGCCCGACTTCGCGATGCGGCGGAAAACGTTGTTCTGCGGCCGCCCGGCGTTGAGGTCCTGCCAGAACAGCGCGTACTCGGCGCTGGCGGCGAACGGTGCGTCGCAGAACATGCGGTGGTGCCGGCCCTTGACCTCCTCCAGGCTGTAGCCGAGGGTCTTCAGGAAGTTGTCGTTGGCGTGCAGGACGTGGCCCGTCAGGTCGAACTCGATGAAGGCGTAGCTCTGATCGATGGCGGCCAGGATGCCGCGGGCGTTCTGGCGCTCGATCTCCTGCTCGGTGATGTCGTAGCGCACGCCGAGATATTTCATCGGCTTGCCGTTGTCGCCCAGGATGGGGGCGATGACGGCGTCGACGTAGTAGGGCGTGCCGTCCTTGGCGCGGTTCTTGACGACGCCACGGAAGATCTCGCCGCGGCCGATGGTGGACCACATCTGCTTGAACACCTCCTTGGGCATGTCGGGGTGGCGTGTGGTGTTGTGGCCGTGGCCGATCAGCTCGCTGCGGCCGTACTTGGAGACCTGCAGGAACTTCTCGTTGATGGACAGGATGTCGCCCTTCTTGTCCGCCTCCGACACGATGCTGGTGATGTTCATGATGTCGGTGCGCACCTGCAGTTCGCTTTGTGCGAGCTTGAGGCGGCTCTCGGCATCGGCGCGCGCTGCCTCGGCGGCCAGTCGGGCGTTCTCGGCGGCGTGGAGTTCCTTGCCGGCCAGCAGGCGGGCGATCCAGGAGGGGGAAGTCATGTGGGTTGTCCTTTGCAGCGGTTGCGGTTGCCGGATCAGGAAGATGTGCGTTCGGCGATGGGGGGGCTGGCCAGCCTCGGGCGACGCGGCTCGGCGGCCAGCTGGCCAAGCGCCGGCACGTCGAAGATCAGCGCGACTTCGCCGTTGCCCAGGATGGAGGAGCCCGACACGCCCCGCAGGCTGCGGAACAGCCGCCCCAGCGGCTTGATGACCGTCTGGTGCTGGCCGAGCAGCGCATCCACGAGCACGCCGAAGCGGGCATGCCCCGACTTCAGCACGACGATGCTGCCGCGCGCGGCGACAGGCCCGCCGATGTCGTACAGCGTGCGCAGGCTGACGACCGGCAGCACCTGCCCGCGCAGCTCGACGACGCCGCGCCCGCGGCTGTCGAGGGTGGCGTCGCCCGCCCGGCCCTCGATGACCTCCACGACGGTATCGAGCGGGAAGATGAAGCGCGCGTCGCCGACGGAGATCAGGAAGCCGTCGATGATGGCCAGCGTCAGCGGCAGGCGGATCTCGATGTTCGATCCCCGGCCCTCCGTGCTGTCGAGCAGCACGCTGCCGCGCAGCGCCTCGATGTTGCTGCGCACGACGTCCATGCCCACGCCGCGGCCGCTGAGGTTGGTGACCTTCTCGGCCGTGGAGAAGCCGGGCTCGAAGATGAGGCGCAGGATGGCCTCGTCGTCCGGCACGACGCCGGCTTCCACCAGGCCGCGCGCCCAGGCACGCTCCAGCACCTTGTGGCGCTGGATGCCGCGGCCGTCATCGGTGATGCAGATGACGATGCTGCCGGCCTCGTGGCGGGCGGACAGCGTCAGCCGGCCCTGTGGCGGCTTGCCTGCCGCCTCGCGCTGCGCGGCGGTCTCCAGCCCGTGGTCCAGCGCGTTGCGCACGAGGTGCATCAGCGGGTCGGCGATGCGCTCCACGACGCTCTTGTCGAGCTCGGTCTCGCCGCCCTGGATCTCGAGCTGCACGTCCTTGCCCAGCTCGGCGGCGGTGTCGCGCACCACGCGGCGAAAGCGCGCGAAGGTCTCGCCGATGGGCACCATGCGCAGCTGCAGCGTGCCGTTGCGGATCTCCTCAATGAGGCGGCTGATCTGCTCGTTGGCTTCCATCAGCTGGCGCTGCTGCGTCTCGCGGGCCAGCAGCGCGGCGCCGGCGCCGGCGATCACCAGCTCGCCCAGCAGGTTGATGACGGCGTCCAGCCGGTTGGCCTGCACGCGGATGAAGCGGTGGTCGTCGCCCGCTGCGGTGGCCGGCGCGTCGGCGCGCTGGCGGCGCTGCTTGCGCAGCGCGGCATCCACCACCTGCGGGGCCAGGCCGGTCTGTTCGGTCAGCAGCTGGCCCAGCAGCGCCGGCTCGCCCTGCGCGGCCGCTGCCTGCTGGCTGCGCAGGCCCTGCTGCAGCTGGGCCGGGCTGATGGCGCCCACGGCCACCAGGATCTCGCCCAGCCGCGGGTTGCCCGGCATGGCGTCGATCAGGTCGGCGAACTGGGCCGGCGTGGCGCCGGGTGTGATGACGTGCAGCTGGCAGTCTTCGCGCACGAAGCTGAAGGCGTCCTCGATCTGCTCGCGGCTGACCTCCGTGGCCAGGCCGAACAGGAAGCCCAGGTGGCAGCTCTCCGGGTCCAGCGCCTCCAGCAGCGGCACGCCGCCGACGTCGCAGACGATGTGGGTGATCTCGCCCAGGCCGCGCACGTAGTTCAGCACGGCCAGCGGGTCCATGCCGTTGCGGAACACGTCGCTGCCGAACGCCACGGACACATGCCACGGCCGGCGGTTGGGCGCGGGCATCGGGCTGCCGGGTTCGGCGGCCACGGCCGGCGTCACGCCGGCGGCAGCCTGCAGCCGCGCCACCAGCGCGTCGCGCTGCGTGGCGGCGTCGGCGTCCTGCGGCGCGCCGCCGGCCTCGGCCACCAGCGCGCGGATCTGGTCATTGCATTGCAGCAGCAGCGTGCTGAGCTCGGGCGTGAGCGCCACCTGGCCTTCGCGGACGCGCTGCAGCAGCGTCTCGACGTGGTGGGTGAAGTCCACCACGGCATCCAGCCCGAACAGGCCGGCCGAGCCCTTCACGGTGTGGGCGCAGCGGAACAGCGCGTTCAGCAGCTCGATGTCGCCGGGGCAGCTCTCCAGCTGCAGCAGCAGCGCCTCCAGGCTTTCGACCTGCTCCTCGGCCTCGCTGAGGAAGGCGGGCAGGGCCTCGGCAATGAAGTCGGCATCCTGGGTCATGCGGCCTCCGGGGTAGGGTGGTGCGCGGTCTGCGCCAGCCAGCCGGCCAGGCCGAGGGCCGTGCAGGCCTCGCGCAGCGGTCGGCTCGGGGCGCGCAGCTGCAGCGCCACGCCGCGCGCGGCCAGGCTGTGCTGCAGCGCCACCAGCAGCTGCATGCCGGCGCCGTCCACCTGGTCGACGGCGCTGGCGTCTGCCGTGGCGTCGGGGCCGGTGTGCTGCGCCGCCCAGGCCAGCCACCGCGGGTGCAGCTCGGCGGCGGTGTAGATGCTCAGCTCGGCAGGGAGCAGCAGTTCCATGGGGCCTCCGGCGCTCATGGCAGCACCAGCTTGGACACGGCGTCCAGCAGCTGCGGCGGGTTGAAGGGCTTCACCATCCACGCCTTGGCGCCGGCCTGGCGGCCCCGGGTCTTCGCGTCCTCCTCGCCCTCGGTGGTCAGCATGACGACCGGGATGAAGCGGTGGCGCGGGTGGGCCTTCAGCTGCGTCACGAAGGTGATGCCGTCCATCCTCGGCATGTTCACGTCGCAGACGATGAGGTGCACCTTGGGCGCCTGGTTCAGCGCCTCCAGCCCGGCGAGGCCGTCGCCGGCCTCCAGCACGTCGTAGCCGGCGCGGGTCATGGCCAGGCGCACGACGGTGCGCAGGGAACTGGAGTCGTCGACGATGAGAATGGTCTTGGCCATGCGGGCTCCTCAGAAGAAGGTGGTCTCTAGGTTTCGGGCCGGCGTGGCCTGCACGGGCTGGCCGTGCGAGACGGCGCGCTGCTCGGCCGTCGTGTAGCCGGCTGCCAGCAGCTCGCGCCAGTGGTCGGCGTCCGGGGCCTGGTCGGCGGCGGCCGACTCCTGCAGGACGGCGGTGGCCTGCGCCATGGAGCCGCGCAGCTGGTCCAGGATCTGGTGCACGCGGTCCTGGAACTGGAAGGCCATCAGCAGTTGCTCCACCTGGGCCCTGACCAGCTCGCCCTGGGTGCTCTGCTCGGCGCTGCGCTGCTGCAGCGCGGCCACCGTGGCGTTGACCTGCGCCACCACCTCGCCCACGGTCTGCTCCGAGGCCTGGATGGCCTGTGCGTCCTGGGCTGCCTGGCTGGTGGCCTGCCGCAGCGCCTGCTGCATGCGTTCGTTGAAGTCGGTCAGTTGGCCGCCGATGCGCCGGCCCGTGTCACCCGACTCGGCCGACAGCCGGCGCACCTCGCTGGCCACGACGGCGAAGCCGCGGCCGGCGGGGCCGGCGCGTGCCGCCTCGATGGCGGCATTGATCGACAGCAGGTTGGTCTGGCGCGCGAGGCTGGACACGTCTTCGGCCATGGTGTGCAGCCGCCCGGATGCCTCGCCCAGCGTGCGCACGGTGCCCAGCGTTTCATCGCGCGACTGCACGAAGCCGTCGAAGTTGCGCAGCAGGCCGCGCAGCTGCTCGTCGCAATGCGCCAGCAGGGCCAGCCGGGCTTCGCCGTTGCCGTCGCCGGGGCCCGCCAGCCCGTCCAGCTGCTGGAGGATGTCGCCGAACGACGCGAGCATCTGCTCGACCGCGTCGCGCAGCTGCGTCTGCGCCGTGCTCACGTGGGTGGCCCAGGTGGTGGCGGCCTCGTCCAGTCGGGCGGTGAGCTGGCGATGCCGCGCCGCGGTGGCATCGGCCGGCTCCTGGCCCAGGCGGGCCAGCAGGCCCTGCAGCGCCAGCAGGCCGCCTGCCAGGCTCCACTGGGCCCAGGCCGCCGTCACGACACCGGCCGCCAGCGCGCCGCCGGTTGCCAGCCAGGCCGCGGCAATCCAGGGCAGGCGAGCACGCCCGGCGCCGGGTCGCTGCAAGAGGTGGGTGAATCGCAAAAATGCTGTTTTGATCATTTCTTGCCGTGCCTGCAAGGCGTCGCTCCCAGGAGGTCCGGAGCTGCCGCTGGCAATGTCTTGAAATCGAATAAATCGTTGGTATCAATTTTGCCAAATTTGAGGGGCGGAAAAGCCATGGCGCCGCGGCGGCGGGGCGCGAATCGGGTGTTTCCGGAACTTTTTGGCGAAGCGGCACGAGCGCCGCGGGCGTCATCCCGACGCGGGCGCGACCGTGTCGCCGGGCATCAGCACCGGCGCACGGGCGAGGGGCCGCCTGGTTGGCGGCTAGGCAGGCGCGGCCGTTGTGCGCGGCCGCGGGGTGGCGTCAGGCCAGCGCGGTCATCCGCTCCACGAGCACGCAGCGCACCCACTTGCGTGCGGTGATCTGCGCCGTCTGCGTGCGCAGGAACTCCTCGGCCTGCGAGTGGGCCGACTCGAACTCGAAGCCGCACAGCTGCACGATGCGGCTCAGCGGCCGGCTCCACACGCGGCGCACCGAGGCGCTGAACAGCGGCACGCCGTCGTCCTCGCCCAGCAGCAGGCGCAGTTCGTAGTGCTGCGCGTCCAGCGGCGGCTCGGCGGCGGCCAGGACCTGCAGGCCTTCCTCGCTGAGGTTGACGACCACGCCGCCACGTGCGTCGGCCAGGCTCTGGGGCTTGATGACCCAGACTGGCAACTGCTCGTGTTCCTCGGGGACGAGGAAGAACTCGACGCGCGGGGAACGGCGTTGGTCGGTCACGGACATGGCGGAGTGCTCCATTCAAGTGGCAGGCGGATGATGCAAACGACACGCAGAAGACCAGCGTCCCATGACATCGTGGTGAAGTCGCTCGTTACTATGCAGCGCAAGAGGGACAGCACGGCAGAAAGCGCATTCATGACGCGGGCTGAAGGGATTTGGGGGCGGTTGCGGCGGACGTTCGAGCTGTATGTTGACAGCGATGCGGAGTCTGCGCGCGTCCGTGCGGAACATCTTGACCAATTGGTGCGGCTGACGCCGGCGCTGATGGCGGCCAACCTGCTGGCCGGCGGCCTGGTGTGCCTGGCCGTGGGCCGCGCCGGCGGCGCCTGGCTGGCCGGCTGGCTGGGCCTGCTGCTGCTGCTGTCGTCGGCGGGGCTGTACGGCTGGTGGACGCGACGGGGCCGCAAGCCCGGCACGGTGTCGGCCAAGGGCTACCGCCGTGGCAGCTGGCATGCAGCGCTGCTGGGCCTGTGCTGGGGGCTGGCGGCGGCCTGGTGGTTTGTGCCGGCTGCGCCGGCGGAGCGCGTGCTGATCGCCACGCTGGTGACGGGCATGCTGGGCGCCGGCGCGTTCGCGCTGGCCATGCTGCCGCTGGCCAGCCTGGCCTACACCTGGCTCATCGTGGCCGGCTCGCTGCTGGCGCTGTGGCGGGCGGGCGATCCGATCTTCCTGGCCGTGGGGGCGCTGCTGCTGGCCTATGCCGGCGTCGTCTCGCTGGCGGCGATGGCGCTGGCGCGGCAGTCCACCGCGCTGCTGCGGGCGCGTTTCTCGCACGCGCGGCAGCAGCAGGTGGTGTCGCTGCTGCTGCGGGACTTCGAGGAGAACGCCAGCGACGCGCTGTGGGAGACCGATGCCGCCGGCCACCTGGTGCACCGCTCGGCGCGGCTGTCCGCGTTGCTGGGCCTGCCGCAGGAGCGGCTGGGCGAGGTGCGGCTGCCGCAGTGGTTCGCCGCGCGGTCGCAGCAGGCCGGGCCGCTGCTGGCCGCCTGGGCGCTGGGCCGGCCGTTCCGCGACCTCAAGCTGCAGCTGGGGCGCGGCGAGCAGGCGCGCTGGTGGGCGCTGAGCGCCAAGCCCATTGCCGCCGCGGACGGCACCACCGGCGGCGGCTGGCGCGGCGTGATCGCCGACATCACCGAGGCCCAGCGCTTCGAGAACCAGCTGCGCCTGCAGGCCGAGCAGGACGCGCTGACCGGGCTGGCCAACCGGCGCAACCTGATGAATGCCGCGCAGGCCGCCATGGCACTGGGCCAGCCGGGCTGGCTGCTGTCCATCGACCTGGACCACTTCAAGGTCATCAACGACAGCTCGGGGCACACCACCGGCGACGAGGTGCTGCGCGTCGTGGCGGGCCGGCTGCTGTCGCTGGTGGAGGAGGGCGACCTCGTCGGCCGGCTGGGCGGTGACGAGTTCGCGATGCTGCGCCTGGGCACCTCGCCCCGGCGTGCGCCGCAGGCGATGGCCGCGCTCATCATCGACAGGCTCAGCGAGCCCATCGAGGTGGGCCCGAAGCGCCTGCACGTGGGCGCCAGCGTGGGCCTGGCGCGGCTGGACCCGGGCGTGGCCAACGTCGAGGACCTGATGGTCAACGCCGACCTGGCGCTGTACGACGCCAAGCGCTCGGGGCGCGGCCGCAGCGTCGTCTACGCCAGCTCGCTGGGCGCCGCCAGCCGGCGCATGCACACCGTCGAGCAGGCCTTGCGCGAGGGCCTGGCGCAGGGGCAGTTCGAACTGCACTTCCAGCCCAAGGTCGACTCGCAGACGCTGCAGGCGCTGGGTGTCGAGGCGCTGATGCGCTGGGAGCATCCGACGCTGGGCTCCATCTCGCCGGGCGAGTTCATCCCGGCGGCCGAGCGCTGCGGCCTCATCCACGAGCTGGGTGCGCTGGCGCTGAAGCAGGCCTGCCTGGCCGCGCGCCAGCTGCCGGGGCTGAACGTGGCGGTCAATGTGTCGCCGCTGCAGCTGATGGAGCCGGGCTTCGTCGAGAGCGTGGAGCGCGTGCTGGTGCGCGCCGGCGTGGGGCCGTCGCTGCTGCACCTGGAGGTGACCGAGTCGCTGATGCTGGAGGACGCGCAGGCCGCGCTGCGCCGGCTGCACGCGCTGCGCGAGCTGGGCGTGCATGTGGCGCTGGATGACTTCGGCACCGGCTTCTCGTCGCTGGCCTACCTGCGCGCGTTCCCGTTCCACACGCTGAAGATCGACCGCTCCTTCGTGCGCTCGCTGACCGAGCACGCCGATGCGCGCGCCATCGTCAACACCATCGTGCAGATGGCCCGCGTGCTGGGCATGCGCACGGTGGCCGAGGGCGTGGAGACCGAGCGCGAGCTGGCCATCATCCGCACCATCCGCTGCGACGAGGTGCAGGGCTACCTCGTCGCGCGGCCCATGCCGCTGCCCAAGCTCCGCGACTGGCTGGCCGGCCGGCCGCTCACGGGGCCGGTCGACGACGTGGACTCCCGCATCCTGCCGTGGCGGCTGACGCAGTACTCACCGCCGACGACGATGTTCAGCACCGAGCTGTAGCCCACCGCCGGGTGTTGCCCGGGTCGAGAGCCAGGGCGCCGGGCGTCGGGCTTTCATCGGGCCGAGCGCCGGGCCGCCCCAAGCCGGCCCGTCTGGCGATGTGCTTGCGGCTAGACGCCGCAAGCATCGCCGTCCCCTCGGGGGACCGGCCAAGGTACTCCTTGGACGAGGGGCTCCGTCAGACGGACAACAGATCCACCTCGAACAGCAGCGTTGCATTCGGCGGGATCACGCCGCCGGCGCCGTAGGCGCCATAGCCCAGCTCGGGCGGCAGCACCAGCATGCGCGTGCCGCCCACCTTCATGCCCTGCACGCCCTCGTCCCAGCCGGCGATGACCTCGCCGCCGCCGAGGCGGAACTTGAAGGGCTGGCCGCGGTCCTTGCTGGAGTCGAACTTCTTGCCCTTCATGCCGTCCTTGTAGAGCCAGCCGGTGTAGTGCACCGACACGCGCTGGCCCTTGGCGGCCTCGGCGCCGTCGCCGACCGTGCGGTCCTCGTATTGCAGGCCGCTGGAGGTGGTGTGCAGGTTCAGCTCCACGGGCTCGGGGCCGCCGGCCACGCCCAGCAGCTCCACGTCGAAGCACAGCGTCGCGTTCGGCGGGATCACGCCGCCGGCGCCGCGCGCGCCGTAGCCCAGCTCGGCCGGGATGATGAGCGTGCGCTTGCCGCCGATCTTCATGCCCTGCACGCCTTCGTCCCAGCCGCGGATGACCATGCCGGCGCCCAGCTCGAACTCGAACGGGTCGCTGCGGTCCTTGCTGGAGTCGAACTTGGCGGCCTTGGCGCCGTCGACCCACAGCCAGCCGGTGTAGTGGACGGTGACGTCCTGGCCGGCCACCGCCGTCTTGCCGTCACCCTCGACGGTGTCTTCGAACTGCAGGCCGCTGGGCGTGGTGTTCATGGGGAAATCCTTGCGTTGGAGAAACGGGCGATTGTCGCCTGCGCCTATAGAGTCCGGCCGTCGGCGCTTCAGCAGGGACGGGTCATGTCGGGTGGGAACTGGAAGGAGATGTATCAGGCGGGTTGCGAGGGCGACCTCGCGCTGGTCGAGTACCACGTCAAGGCGGGCGTGGACGTCAACTACGCCCACCCGGAGTTCCTGTCCACGCCGCTGGTGGCCGCCATCCTGGCGGGCCAGGAGGCGGTGGCGCTGTACCTGCTGGCGAACGGCGCGGCGCCCGACCTGCCGTCCGAATTCGACGCGGCCACGCCGATGCTGGCGGCGCGGCGCAGCGGGCTGGCGGCCGTGGAGGACCGGCTGTACGAGCTGGGTGTCGCCCGGCCGGCGCCGGCGTCCGCGCCCCGCGGCTGGCTGGCGCGGCTGCTGGGCCGCGCTACATCGGCTTGAAGCGCGACTGGAAGCTCTGGCTGACCGGCAGCCGCGTGTCGCTGCCCTTGAGCAGCACTTCCATGCCGGTGAGCCGCCGCTCGACGCGGGCCACATGCGCCAAGTTGATGACGACGGCCCGGTGGATCTGCCAGAACTGACCCGGGTCCAGCTGCGCCAGCAGCTCGCGCAGCGACAGCCGCAGCAGGAACTCGCCCTCCGCCGTCACCGCGCAGGTGTACTTGTTGTCGCTGCGGAAGTGCGTCACGTCGGCCGCCATGACGAGGTGCAGCCGCTCGCCCTGCGAGGCCTGCAGCCAGCGCAGCGGTGCCGCGGCTGGCGGCGGCGCGCCGGCCGGTGCCAGCGTGGGCGGCGCCCACTGCTGCAGCCACTGCGCCAGCTGCGCCGGTGGCCACTGCAGGCGTTGCTGCAGCCGCTGCACGGTCTCGCGCAGGCGGGCTTCGGCCAGCGGCTTGAGCAGGTAGTCGATGGCGCCGTGCTCGAAGGCCTGCACCGCGTGCGCGTCGTAGGCGGTCACGAAGACGATGTGGGCCAGGCCCTTCAGGCGCCGTGCCAGCGACAGGCCGTCCAGCCCCGGCAGGCGGATGTCGACGAACACGATGTCGGGGCGCAGGTCCAGCGCCAGCGCCAGGCCCTGGTCGCCGTCCTCGGCCTCGGCCAGCACCTGCAGCTGCGGCCACAGCTGGGCCAGCCCGTCGCGCAGCCGCTGGCGGGGCAGGGCTTCGTCTTCGATGAGGAGCGCGGTGGGGGTGTTCATGCGGCGGCGGTCAAGGGCAGGGTGATGCGGGCCAGCACGCCGCCACCGTCGGCCTGCTGGATGCTCAAGTGTGCGGCGGGGCCGTAGAGGCTGGCGAGGCGGTCGCGCACGTTGGCCAGCCCCAGGCCCTGCGACGCGCCGGCGGCGGGCGAAGCGGGCTGCAGGCCGGCGCCGGTGTCGGCCACCTCCACCACCAGCCGCTCGCCATCGCGGCGCGCGCCGACGCGGATGCTGCCGCCCGGCGCCAGCGGCTCGATGCCATGGCGCACCGCGTTCTCCACCAGCGTCAGCAGCATCAGCGGCGGTATCGCATGGGCGGCGCAGTCGGCGTCGGCCTGCACGTGGAATCGCAGCCGCGCGCCCAGCCGCGTGGCCATCACGGTCAGGTAGGCGCGGGTCAGCTCGAACTCCTTGCCGACCGTGGACAGCGGCTCGCGCAGCGACGGCAGCGCCAGGCGCAGGTAGTCGTGCAGCTCGCCCAGGAAGCGTTCGGCCGTGGCGGGCTGCTGGCGGATCAGCTGCTGCAGGCTGGCCAGCGCGTTGAACAGGAAATGCGGCTCCACCTGGGCCTGCAGCGCCTTCAGCTCGGCCACGCTGACCTGGCGGGCCAGGTCGGCCATGGCCGCCTGCTGTTCGGCCTGGGCCACGCGCAGCCGCACGGCCTGCCCCTCGCGCCAGCGCCACCAGCGCAGCGGCAGGTGCACCAGCACCGCAAAGCCCCAGGCCGGCAGCGCCAGCCGCGCGACCTCCCAGGCCTGGCCCCAGGGCACGCCGCGCGGGCCCGGCACCAGGGCCAGCCCCAGCAGCGCGCCGGCGGCCGCGGCCACCGGCACGCCCACGGGCCACCACCGCCAGCGCAGCACCAGCAGCGCGGCGCTGTAGGCCAGCCACAGCTGGGCCGACAGCACCAGCCAGCGCGCGCCTGGCCATTGCAGTGCGGCCAGCGCCCAGCCGGCCCAGAAGATCAGGCCGGGCAGCAGCGTGGCCAGCAGCCGGGTGGGCAGGCGCTCAGTCAAGGCGGGCATTGGCGAGGGGTTGCGGCGGCACCTGCGCCATCACGCGGCGGCTCTCGGCGAAGCTCTGGCGGGCGCGGGCCCAGTCGATGTTCAGCGTGGTGGCCGTCACGGGCACGTCGGGGCCCACGACGTCGAAGCGAAGCTGGCGCGCCCACAGCTGGCCTTCGCCCACCAGCGCCAGGCCGACGCTGATCAGCGGCGCATCGGCCGGTACGTCCATGACGACGCTGACCGGCTGCCAGTCGCCACCGGGCTGCACGGCGCTGCCGGGTGGCAGGCGGTGCTCCACGCCCGGGGCACCCTCGGCCATGCGGTTGAGCATGCCGCCGTCGCCGGGCGTGAGGTAGACCCCGGCCCACGGCGCGGCGCCCTCGGCTCTCATCTCGGCGCTGAAGCGCACGCGCTGGCCGGCGTAGCCGTAGGCCGGCTGCGTCAGCGCGCCGACGTTGGGGCCCAGCGGCAACTGGGGGCGCGTCGAGCGGATCGTCAGCGTGGGTGTGCCGGCGGCGTCGCCGACCGGGGTGAGGCCGATCTCGAAGCCGTTGCTGGTATCGGGCTTGTCGCTGTGCGAGATGGCGAAGACATGCCAGCCGTCCGGCACGCGGGGCGCGGCGGCGCTGACGCTGAGCACGAAGGCGGCCAGGGGAACGAGGGCCAGGGCGCGGTAGTCCATGAGGGTCTCCTGATTCGGGGTGTGGCGGGGCTCAGCGCAGTGCCAGGTTGCTGGGCGGCGTGGGCTGGCCGGCCTGGGCGCGCTGGTTGCGCCCGATCAGCTCGCGCAGCGCGGCGGTCTGTGCGGCGGCGAAGCGGTGCGTCGTCAGCGGCGTGTCGGTGCCGACGACCTCCAGCCTGAAGCCGCGCGCCCATACCTGCCCGTTGCCCAGTAGCGCCAGGCCCACGGTGGCGGCGCCCATGCCGTCGGCCGGGACGTCGGCGACGACGCTGACCTCGCACCAGTCCGCGCAGGCCGCGGCACCGGCCTGCGCGGCGGGCTCGGGTTCGTCGGCGCTCGTGGGCAGCAGGTACAGCGGCAGGAAGCCGTCGCGCACCACCAGCCCGGCCCAGCCGTCGGCGCCGGTGGCCTTGACCTCGGCCGTGAAGCGCACCCGCTTGCCGGTGTAGCCGACGACGCTCTGCCAGACGGCGCCCAGCTCGGTGGGCTGGCGCCGGCCCAGGGATTGCACGGTCAGCGCACGTGCAGCTTGCTGCTCGGTGGTGGGCGCCACGCCGTAGGCATAGGTCGCGCTGGCCGGCCAGGTGAGGCTGGCGCCGCCCTGCCAGCCGGTCGGCAGGCGCAGGGGCTCGGCGCTGCTGGCGCTGAGCGCCAGCACGGCGATGGGAATGGCGAAGAGGCTGCGGTAGTCCATGGTGAGGTGCGTGTGGGTGGCTGACGGGGCGCAGTGTCTGCACCGTCCGCCGGGGTGCCCAGCGCGCTGCGACGAGCGCCCGGCGTGGGCGACGAGGGCGAGCCGGTGGCGACGAGGGCCCGTCGGCGTTTCAACGCCCCGGGCCGTACCGCGCCGCCCAGGCCTGCTGCGCGGCGGCCAGCGTGTCGGCCAGGCCCAGGTGCGCCGCCGGTGCCGGCAGCCCCAGCCGCGCGGCCGCCTCGCGCAGCCGCGCGGGCGGGTCGGCCAGGTCGATGGCGGCGGCGCCGTTCTGCTTGGACAGCTTGTGCCCGTCCGCGGCCAGCACCAGCGGCGTGTGCAGGTAGCGCGGCGTCGGCAGGCCCAGCGCGCGCTGCAGCGCGATCTGGCGCGGCGTGTTGTCGGCCAGGTCCTCGCCGCGGACGACGTCGGTGATGCGCTGCTCGGCGTCATCGACGACGACCGCCAACTGGTAGGCCCACAGGCCGTCGGCGCGCTTCAACACGAAGTCGCCCACTTCCGCGTCCAGGTCCTGCGACTGCGCGCCGAGCTGCCGGTCCTGCCAGTCGATGTGGCCCGCCACCCGGAAGCGCCAGGCGCGTGCCGGCCGGCCGCGGGTACCTCCACGCTCGGGCCGGCAGGTGCCGGGGTAAATCAGCTCGCCGTGCTTGGCCCGCGGGCCCATCGCCGCGGCGATCTCGGCCCGCGTGCAGGCGCAGCCGTAGGCCAGGCCCGACGCGATCAGCCGGTCCAGCGCCGCCTGGTACAGCTCGCCGCGGCGGGATTGCCAGGTGGGCGGCTCGTCCGGCACCAGGCCGAGCGCCGCGAGCTGGCCGAGGATGAGCGCGTCCGTGCCCGGCGGGCAGCGCGGGCCATCCACGTCCTCGATGCGCACCAGCCACTGCCCGCCGTGCGCGCGGGCGTCCAGCCAGCTGGCCAGCGCGGCCACCAGCGAGCCGGCGTGCAGCGGGCCGGTGGGCGAGGGGGCGAATCGTCCCCGGTACATTAGAGGAGCAGGCCTTCGTGCTGCTCCAGCAGCGCCTTGCGCGTGGCGTCGCTGCGCAGCTTGTCCAGCCACCAGGCCAGCGCCTTGCCGGGCGTCTGGCCCGTGTCGCGCCAGGCGTAGTGCATGACGCCCGCGCGGCGGCCCTCGTAGGTGGCCTTGCGCACGAGGCGGCCGGCCTCCAGGTGGCGGCGCACGATGCTGACCGGCAGCGAGCCGCAGCCCAGGCCTCGCAGCAGCGCCTCCAGCTTGGTGGCCATGGAGGGCATGGTCAGCACGTCCTGCCCCGGCAACAGACCGACAGTGATGGGCCGCAGCGTGCGGGCGCTGTCGGCCACGGCGATGATGCGGTGCTCGGCGATGGCGGCGGCCGTCAGCGGCTCGGGCAGCTCGGCCAGCGGGTGGTGCGGCGCGACGCAGAACGCGAACTCCAGCTCGCCGGCCGGCTCGCAGTGGATGGTGCTGCTGGCCGACTGGGCCGGCACGCCCAGCGCCAGGTCGGCCTGGCCGTGCAGCAGCGCCTCCCAGGTGCCGGCCAGCACCTCCACGCGCAGCTTCAGCCGCGTGGGCGGCGGCGTGCCGTCGTCCAGCCGCTGCGCGTAGAAGGCCTCCATCAGGTCGAACACGGCGCGGCGGGCGATGGCGTCGTCCATCACCAGCGTCAGTTCGCTCTCCCAGCCAGTGGCGATGCGGCGCACGCGGTTGGCCACCGCATCCAGCTCCTGCAGCAGCCGCCGGCCTTCCACCAGCAGCTCCTGGCCGGCGGACGTCAGCACGGCCTGGCGCGAGCTGCGGTCGAACAGCAGCACGTCCAGCGCGTCCTCCAGCTGGCGCACGGAGTAGGTCAGCGCCGACGGCACCCGTCCCATCTCGCGGGCGGCGGCGGCAAAACTGCCGGTGCGGGCGATGGTGTCCATCATGGACAGGGCTTCGGGGGTCAGCGCGCGGCGCTTGTCGAGGGTGTGCGGCATGCGTTCAGTCTATTTGAACGGTGTCCTCAAGCCGTGCTGGTCGATGAGAGACGGGGCGGCTCCTACATTGACTCCATCGCCAACAAGCAAGGAGCCTGAGATGACCACCCAACTGATCAAGTCCAGCGACCGCGGCTACGCCGATCACGGCTGGCTGAAGTCCTTCCACAGCTTCTCGTTCGCCGACTACTACGACCCGGCCCGCATGGGCTTCGGTGCGCTGCGCGTCATCAACGAGGACAAGGTGGCCCCCGGCCGCGGCTTCGGCACGCACGGCCACCGCGACATGGAGATCATCAGCTACGTGCTGTCGGGTGAGCTGGCGCACAAGGACAGCATGGGCAACGGCGAGGTGGGCGGCGCCAACGCGGGCGTCATCCGCCCCGGCGACGTGCAGCGCATGAGCGCGGGCACCGGCGTCATGCACAGCGAGTTCAACCATGCCAAGGACGAGACGACGCACTTCCTGCAGATCTGGATCATGCCGGACCAGCGCGGCATTGCCCCGAGCTACGAGCAGAAGCACTTCGACCCGGCGTCCAAGCGCGGCAAGCTGCGGCTGGTCGCCGCCAACGATGGCGCCGACGGGGCTGTGACCATCCACGCGGATGCCAAGCTGTATGCCGGCTTGTTCGACGGCGCGGAGAGTGCCGAGCTGGCCCTGGACCTCACCCGTCTGGCCTATATCCACGTGGTGCGTGGATCGCTTAACGTCAACGGGCAAGACCTGACGGCGGGTGATGCCTTGCAAGTTCGTGAAGCATCGCGCCTCTCGCTTTCGGCCGGCAAGGACGCCGAGGTTCTCGTTTTCGACTTGGCCGCCTGATCTCTTTCATTCCAACCGAGGAAATCCACCATGAGCAAGATCGTTGTCCTGTACCACTCCGGCTACGGCCACACCAAGAAGGTCGCCGAGGCCGTTGCCGGCGCCGCCGGTGCGCAGCTGATCGCCATCGACGCCGAGGGCAACATCACCGAAGCCGACTGGGCCTCGCTGGCGGCGGCCGACGGCATCGTCTTCGGCACGCCCACCTACATGGGCGGCCCGAGCTGGCAGTTCAAGAAGTTCGCCGACGCCAGCAGCAAGCCCTGGTACGCCCAGGTCTGGAAGGACAAGATCGCCGCCGGCTTCACCAACAGCGCCACGCTGAACGGCGACAAGCAAGGCACCATTCAGTACCTGCACACGTTGAGCCAGCAGCACGGCATGATCTGGGTGGGTATGGGCCTGAAGGCGCCCAACCACAAGGCCGCCACGCGCGACGACATCAACAACCTCGGCGGCTACGCCGGCCTCATCACGCAGACGCCCAGCGACGCGTCGGCCGAAGAGATGGTGCCGGGCGACATCGCCACGGCCAAGACCTTCGGCGAACGCGTGAAGGCGGTCGTCGAGCGCTGGGTTGGGAACCGCTGAACGCGCCCCTCGCGGCATGCGCACCCCGGCTGCGGGCGCATCGCTGCGTTGCAAATGCTCGCCATAGCCCGCTATGGCTCCGCTTTGCGCCTTGCGCTGCATCCCGCAGCCGGGCGCGCACGCTCGCGCGGGGCCCGTTCAGCGGTTCCGCTTAAACCAGCCCGATGTCGCGCGCACTGGCCCCGGGGAAGACCTGGGCCAGCTGCGCCTCGTTAAGGCCGTACATGCGCCTGAACAAGCCGCCCAGCGTCGCCCGGTACTCGTTGAGGACCGGATAGTCACGGTTCTGGAACAGCGTGGCGGCCTTGACCTCCACCTGTTCGCCCGCGATGCGCCCGCCCTTCACGCCGCCGCCCAGCACCCAGTAGGCGCTGCCGTGGCCGTGGTCGGTGCCGCGGTTGCCGTTCTCGCGGACCGTGCGGCCGAATTCGCTGACCACGACGACGACGGTGTTCTGCCACTTCGGCCCCATCTCGTCGGCGAACAGCGCCAGGCCCTTGCCGAGTTCGCTCAGGCGGGTGGCGAGCTGGCCGGTGGCGCCGCCCTGGCCCACGTGGGTGTCCCAGCCGCCCACGTCGATGAAGCCCAGCGTGACGCGCTCGCGCATCAGCCGCGCAATGCGCCGGGCCTCCAGCGCGAAGCCCTTGGCGGCGATGGCGCCACGGCTGGCGGCCTCCATCTCGCCGGCCATCTCGCGCGACACCTCCTCGCGCACCTCGAAGCCGCCACTCACCGTGCCGGCCAGCCGCGTGTTGGCGTACATGCCGGCGATCACCTGCGCCTGGCTCGCGTTGATGGCCGGCTTGCCCAGCTCGCGCAGCGCCTGGTTGGCCACGGGGCGGTCGCCGCGCAGGATCAGCGGCACCTGGTCAGTGAAGGCCATGGCCTCCAGGCGTGAGCTGACCTGCGCACCCGCGCCCAGCACACCGGCCAGCCGGTTCATGAAGCCGCTGCGGAAGTCGCGCGACCCGCCATCGCCCTGGCCCAGCTCGATGTGGTCCTGCGTCTCGAAGTGGCTGCGCGACGTGTCGTGCGTGCCGGCGAACGGCACGAAGGCCAACTCGCCCCGGCCCCACAGCGGCTGCAGGCTGTCGGCCATGGCCGGTGCGAGCCCCCAGTCCGCGTCCAGCGGCAGCGCGTCCTTCCGGGCGATGGCGATGTTGGGGCGCGCCTCGTAGTAGAAGCTGGACGACGTGGGCACCAGCAGGTTGGCCGCGTCGTAGGCGCCGCGCAGAAAGACGACGAGCAGCCGCGGCTGTGATCCCGACACAGCGGGCGCAGCAGCCCAGAGTTGCGCCGGCATCGTGGCGCCCAGGCCGAGTTGGAGCAGGAGGCGTCTATCCATCACATCACCTATGCATGAAGTCGGGGGAGGCCAGCAGGTAGGTGTTCCATTCCTGCGGCGACGTCGCCTGGCCCAGCGCCTGCTGCGTGGCCGCGGCCAGGCGTGGCGCGATGCCGTCGTAGTACAGCGGGTTCGCGATCTGCGGGAAGGCCGGCCGTTCCCTGGCCTCGCCGTCGACCCTGAACAGGCCCGCGCTGCCGCTGCCGATGGCGCGGGCGATCTCGAAGCGGGTGGTCATCTGGCCCGGGCCGGCCCAGGCGTTCTCGTCCAGCGGGTAGCCGTCGGGCGTCTGGCGGTTGTAGGGCGCCTGGCCCAGCCGGTACAGCCAGCCGATCATCGGGCCCGTGTTCAGCACCACCTTGTCGGCATAGGCCAGCCGCACGGCGGAGACGACGTAGTGCGTCGGGTCCTTGAACTTGCGGCCCAGCGAGGCCTCGAACTCGGGCGAGGCCACCATCGTGCGCAGCACATCGGCGATGCGGCCGTCGCTCTGCAGCCAGCGCTGGACCATGCGCTCCACCAGCGCCGGTGGCGGTGTGTCGGCCACGAAGTACTGCGCCAGCCTGGCGCTGACGAAGCGCGCCGTGCTGGGGTGCTTCGCCAGCAGGTCCAGCACCTGTTCCAGTTCGGCCTCGCCCTGGCCCTTCACCGTGATGCCCAGCAGCGTCTTGTCGCCGAAGTCGTGCCGCGCCGGGTTGAACTCCATCGGTCCGTCGCGCCGATACTGTGCCTCCTGCGCGGGCTTCAGTTTGGGCTTCGCGTCCGTCAGGTTCACGCCCAGGCCGGTCAGCACGCGGGCCAGTTCCTGCACGTCCTTCTGGCTGTAGCCACCGCCCACGCCCAGCGTGTGCAGCTCCAGCAGCTCGCGCGCGTAGTTCTCGTTGATGCGGTTGGCGGCGTTTTGCTCGTTGTCGAGGTAGCGCAGCATCACCGGGTGGTGGGCCGTGTAGCCCAGCAGGTCGCGAAAGCGCCCCAGCGCCCGCTCGCGCAGGCCCTGCTCATAGTCGCCCACCATGACGCGCAGGTTGCTCTTGAACTGGTGCACGTTGAAGTGGTTGAACCAGAACCAGGTCAGCTGCTCCTGCACCTGGTTGGGTGAATAGAGCGCGTTGAGCAACGCACGGGCCGAGGCCTCGCGGGCCAGCTGGGTCAGCGCCTGCTGGTAGGCCTTCTGCGCGTCGGCCTTGGCGGCGTCGTCGGTCAGCGCATCCGCGGCCTTGCGCTGCGCCTCCAGGCGCTGCACCAGCGGCAGCAGCGGAGCCTGGGTGATGGACAGGGCCTGGATCTGCGCCTGCGCGGCCTCGGGCAGCGGGGCCGGCGCGCGGGCGGCGAGCTGGGCCTCCAGCCAGGCGCTGCGGCCCTGGCGGCGCACGGCTGCCAGGTCGGCGCTGCCGGCGCCCCAGCTGAGGCGGTCCAGCCACAGCGCGTCGTCGGCGGGCGAGCCCGTGGCGGGAGCCGGGGGCTGCGCGGCGCAGCCGGCCAGCAGGGCGGCGACGCACAGCGCGAGGCGGGGCAGGTGTTTCATCGGGCTGGCCTTGCAGAGGGGGCGGATGGGGCAACGGCGGCCCGGCGCCCCAGGTTGACCGCGGCAGGCTAGCAGAGACCCTGATGCCGCCTGTGTCTGTCGGTTGCCGTCGGGGGCGTCTTTGTGTCCGGGCGGAAACATCTCGCAGACACGCGCGAAACCGGGCCTGGCGACAGTGACGGCAGCCGGCGATGGACGCCGGACTCCTCTCACATGACAAGCAATCTTCCAACTCCGGCGGACACCGGCCCCGAGAACCCATCACGCCGCCGCGGGCTGCTAGGCGCCGCGTTGGGCGGCGCTGCGCTGGCGGGCTGTGCCGCTACCGGCCGCCCGGCCGGCAGTGCTGCCTCGCCGGATGCCGGCACCGAGGCCAGCCTGGCCCGGCTCGTCGCCGGCACCCCCGGCTGCAGCCTGGCGCCGACCGAAACCGAAGGTCCGTTCCCGCTGCGCGCCATGCTGGCCGGCGATGCGCTGCTGCGCGCCGACATCACCGAGGGCCGGCCCGGCGTGCCGCTGGCGCTGCGCATCCGGCTGGTGGACGTCACCCGCGGCTGCCGGCCGCTCGCCGGCGCCTGGGTCTATGTGTGGCACTGCGACCGCGACGGCGCGTACTCGGGCTACGACGGCATGGCCGGCCCGAGCTCCTCGCCGACGACCTTCCTGCGCGGCATCCAGAAGAGCGACGCCGACGGCTGCGTGACGTTCAAAACCGTCTACCCCGGCTGGTACGAGGGGCGCATCACGCACATCCACTGCATGGTGTTCCTGGCCGGCGCACCGCTCACCGGCGCCAGCGCATCACAGGCGACGACGCAGTTCGCCTTCCCGGCGGACGCAACGGCCGCCGTCTACGCCAGCCGGCTGTACGGCAAGGGGCCCAACACCTCGGTGCTGCGGCTGGAGGACGACAACGTGTTCGGCGACGGCGCCGTCAGCGAGATGCTGACGCTGACCGGCAGCGTGGACGCGGGCTTTGCCGCGGGCATCGTCGTGGGGGTGGACCCGAGCGTGTCCAACCCCGTCATGGCCGACGGTCCGCCCGGCGGCATGCCGCCTCCCGGCGGACCGCCGCGCCCGCCGCGCATGGGCTTTGGTGCACCACCGCGCGGCGCGCCGCCTCGTGGCCGGGGCGGGCCGCCGTGAAGAAGAGGCGGCAACTGGCAGTCATGGTCGCGGTCGTGCTGCTGGCCTGGGGCGGGCGGCTGGCCGCGACTGCGGAGGGCACCCGTGGTGCGCTGTATCTGGCCGACGCCGCCGTAGCGCAGCCGTGAATGAGAGAAGGCCAGCGTCCGCAAGGACGCTGGCCTTCCGAATGTCATCAATGCGGGGTCTTACTTGCCGGGGGCGTAGATCTTGTCGAACGTGCCGCCGTCGTCGAAGTGGGTCTTCTGCACCTGGCGCCAGCTGCCGAACAGCTCGTCGATGGTGAACAGCTTGACCGGGCCGAAGGTCTTCGCGTACTTGGCGGCGACCTTGCCGTCACGCGGGCGGTAGTAGTTCTGCGCCGCGATCTCCTGGCCTTCCGGGCTGTACAGGTAGTTCAGGTAAGCCTCGGCCTGCTTGCGCGTGCCGCGCTTGTCGACGACCTTGTCGACGATGGCCACGGGCGGCTCGGCCAGGATGGAGATGCTGGGCGTGACGATCTCGAACTTCTCCGGGCCCAGTTCCTTGACGGCCAGGTAGGCCTCGTTCTCCCACGCGATCAGCACGTCGCCGATGCCGCGTTCGACAAACGTCGTCGTGGAGCCGCGGGCGCCGGAGTCCAGCACCTTGGTGTTGGCGTAGATCTTCTTGACGAAGTCCTGCGCCTGGGCCGGCGTGCCGCCGTTCTTCAGCGAGTAGCCCCAGGCGGCCAGGTAGTTCCAGCGCGCGCCACCGCTGGTCTTGGGGTTGGGCGTGATGACCTCGACGCCGTTGCGCACCAGGTCCGGCCAGTCCTTGATCGCCTTGGGGTTGCCCTTGCGCACCAGGAACACGATGGTCGACGTGTAGGGCGTGGAGTTCTGCGGCAGCTTCTTCTGCCAGTCCAGCGCCAGCAGCTTGTGGTCGGCCAGCGCGTCGATGTCATAGGCCAGCGCCAGCGTGACGACGTCGGCTTCCAGGCCGTCGATGACCGAGCGGGCCTGCTTGCCCGAGCCGCCGTGCGAGGCCTTGATGCTGACGGCTTCGCCGGTCTTGGTTTTCCACTGGGCGGCGAAGGCCTTGTTGAAGTCCTGGTACAGCTCGCGCGTCGGGTCGTAGGAGACGTTCAGCAGCGTGGTCTGGGCAAAGGCGCCGGTGGCGGCGACGGCGAAGGAGAGAGCGGTGAGGATTCGGCGCATGGTGTTGGAGTTAGGAGGGGAGACCTCACTCTAGGGAGGCGGGGATATGCGGGGAACGAAGAAGAACGCTTGAGCTCATGCGGCTTTCGACCAAGCCAGCACGGGCTCGGCCGCCGGCACTTCATGGCGCGCGGCGTCCACCACCTCGCGCCGCAGCGGCGACGCGAAGGTCTGGATGAACTCGTACACGTAGTCGCGCAGGTAGGCGCTGCGGCGCACGGCCAGGCGGGTCATGTTGTCGGCGAACAGGTGGCGGGCGTCGAGGGCGCGCAGGTGGCGGTCGCGCTCCTCGTCGAACGCGATGGCCGCGACGATGCCCACGCCCAGGCCCAGCTCGACGTAGGTCTTGATGACATCGGCGTCCATCGCGGACAGCACGATGTGCGGCGTGAGCTGCGCGGCGGCAAACGCGTCGTCGATGTGGGAGCGGCCGGTGTAGCCGGGCTCGTAGGTCACGATGGGGAACTGCGCCAGGCGCGCCAGCGTCAGCGGGCCGTCCAGCAGCGGATGGTCGGGCGGCACGACGACCGAGTGCGTCCAGCGGTAGCAGGGCAGCGCGACCAGCTCGGGGTACTGCGCCAGCGCCTCGGTGGCGATGCCCACGTCGGCCTCGCCATCGAGCAGCAGCCGCGCGATCTGCTGCGGCGAGCCTTGCTGCAGGTGCAGGCTGACGTCGGGGTGGTGGGCGCGAAAGTCGCGCACGGCGGGTGGCAGCGCGTAACGCGCCTGGCTGTGCGTGGCGGCGATGCGCAGCCGGCCGCTGCCGGCCTGCGCGAAGTCGTCGGCGGCGCGCTTGAGGTTCTCGGCCTCCTGCAGCAGGCGCTCGATGACGGGCAGCACCTGCTCGCCCGGCTCGGTCAGGCCGGTGAGGCGCTTGCCCACGCGCACGAACAGCTCGATGCCCAGTTCCTCTTCCAGCTCGCGGATCTGCCGGCTGACACCGGGCTGGGACGTGTGCAGCGCCTGCGCGACTTCGGTCAGGTTGAAGCCGCGGCGCTGGGCCTCACGGACGGAACGGAGTTGCTGGAAGTTCATGCGGCGGGATTCTGCGAACCGCGCCTTAGTCTGTCGTCGAATGATTCGCCATATCGTTATGCAATTCCTGGCGGTTGCCGGCGCCGGATCGACCTCTACAGTCGCCTTACCCCACAGGAGCCCGTCCATGCACAAGCCGCCCATCCCCGACCAGGCCTGGCCTCTTTTTGACCGCTACGTGCACGGCGACCTCAGCCGCCGTGGCTTCCTGGAGCAGGCGGCCACCTTCACCGGCGGCCCGGCCGGCGCCGCGGCGCTGCTGGCCGCGCTGAGCCCCAACTTCGCGGCTGCCCAGCAGGTCAAGCCCGACGACGCGCGCCTCGTCACGCGCCGCCAGGCCTTCCCGTCGCCCGACGGCACGGGCCAGGTGCAGGGCTATCTCGCCAAGCCGGCGGGCGCCGCGGGCAAGCTGCCGGCGGTGCTGGTGGTGCACGAGAACCGGGGGCTGAACCCGCACATCGAGGACATCGCCCGCCGTGTCGCGCTGGCTGGCTATGTGGCCTACGCGCCCGATGCGCTGGCGCCGCTGGGCGGCTACCCGGGCAACGAGGACGACGCCCGCGCGCTGTTCCAGAAGCTGGACCCGGCCAAGGCCCGCGCCGACATCGTGGCCGGCGCGCGCGGGCTGCTGACGCTGGCCGACGCTAACGGCAAGGTCGGCGTTGTGGGCTTCTGCTACGGCGGCTCGCTGGCCAACCACATCGCCACGCAGCTGCCCGAGGTGGCCGTGGCGGTGCCTTTCTACGGCGGCGCCCCGGCGCTGGAGGAGGTGCCGCGCATCAAGGCGCGGCTGCTGATCCACCACGCCGCCAACGACGAGCGCATCAATGCCGCATGGCCGGCCTACGAGGCGGCGCTGAAGGCGGCCGGCGTTCGCTACGAGCAGCACAGCTATGCCGGCACGCAGCATGGCTTCAACAACGACACCACGCCGCGCTACGACGCGGCGGCGGCGGCGCTGGCGTGGGAGCGGACGCTGGCGGTGTTCAAGGCGGCGTTGGGCTGACGAAAAAGGGCCGCTTCAAGCGGCTCTTGGGCCCTCGTTCAGCATCAGATCGCGAACGCCCATTCCCTGAATTCCGCATGTCGCGGCCGCTGCTCCGCCGCATGGCGTGCCCGCGCCGCCTCGACCCAGCTCTTGGCCACCGGCAAAGGGCCGAAGCCGGACTCGGCGTTGATATGCCCCACGGCACCGAGGTTGCTGTAGCTGGCGCCCCAGCGGTGCGCCCAGCGGGCAGCGCTGGCGGCGCTCATCCATGGGTCGTTGCTGCTGGCCAGCAGGCGCGAGCGGCGCGGCAGGCGGTGGTGGGGCAGGGCTTCGGCGAGCCCGAACTTGTCGGGCTCGGCCGGCGCGACGAACAGCGCTTCGCGGATGGGCGAGTCGGGGTGGTCGGCCAGGTGTTTGGCCAGCGCCAGCGAGCCGAAGCTGTGCGCCACCGCCAGCCATTCGCCCGGGCCCGCCACCTCCAGCGTGCGCTGGATGCGCTCGGCCCAGCGCTCCAGTTCTGGGCGGCTGGGGTCGCGCTGCGTGACGCGGCGGGCGTCGCGGTACTGGCCTTGCAGCCAGGTCTGCCAGTGCGCCGGGCCGCTGTCGTGCAGGCCCGGGATGATGAGGACGCGAGGGGCGCTGTAGGGCATGGCCGTCTCCGGTTCAGAGCGTGGCGATGGACACCTCGGTGGACTTGACCAGGGCCACGACCTCGCGGCCGACTTCCAGCCCCAGGTCCTTGACCGAGCGCGTCGTGATGACGGACGTGACGACGTCACCGCTGCGGGTGATGACGTCGACTTCGGAGACGACGGGGCCTTCGATGATTTCCTTGATGGTGCCGCGGAACTGGTTGCGGACGTTGATGGCGGTGATGCTCATGAGAGGAAGACTCCTGGGTGATGAGCTTCCAGTGTGCGCAGGGCCGTCAGGTGAGGGAACGAATGAAAGTGAGGGTGGGCATGCGCGGGGTGTCTATCGCGGAGGGCTTCGCGCGATGGCGGCTTGGCGCGTGAGGTCCATGCCGGGACATCGCCCCGGCGGGCGACCTTCTTTTTGAGCGACCAAAAAGAAGGCAAAAAGTCGCCCCTGCAAAACCGGCCCTGCGGGCTGCCTTGCGATGCTCGGAACCCAGGGCCGCGGCGAACTCGCTCCGCTACGCTCTGCTCAAACAGGCGCCGCGAGTCAGTTCTTGAGGTGCGCTTCGCGCACGCCCTGGGTTCCTGCGCTTCTCAGCGGTTTTGAAGGGGAGCCCCAAACAGCCCAACAGCCAAACCCGCCAGCCGGCTGGCGCCGGCTGTTCGTCTGCCCCCTTGAGCACCGCCGAGCAACGCAAGCCCCGAAGCCCGCGAGCGCAGCTCGCCTCGACCACTGACTCACGACGACTGTCCGAGCGGAGCGTAGCGGCGCGAGTTCGGCGTGGGGCTTCGGGGCTTGTGTTGCTCGGGCACCCGAGCGAAGCGAGGGCGGTGCGGTCGGGGGGAGCTCTTTGCCTACTTTCTGGCGGTCCAGAAAGTAGGTCGCCCGCCGGGGCGAAATCCCGGCACGGCTCTCACGCGCAGACCCAGTGGCGCTTAGATGCCTGCCCCTGCCTCGAACAGGCTCAACCGGGCAGCACTCAGCTTCACCCGCTGCCCGCCCTGCAGCCGCAGGCCCTCGGCTTCCTCGCGCGTCAGCTCCGCTTCCAGCGGCTGCCCGTCCGGCCCAATCAGCTCGACACGGGCGCTGGCGCCGAAGGACAGCACGCGCTCGACTGTCGCAGACAACCCGGGCGCCGACTCGTCGGTCTGGATCTGCAGCTCATGCGGCCGCGCATAGGCCTGCACCTCGCCCTCGCCATGCGAGCCTGCATGCGGCAGCTGGTGCTCGCCGATGTGCAGCACGCCACCGCGCGCGTGCCCGACGAAGCGATTGACCGCACCCAGGAAGCCGTAGACGAACGGCGTGGCCGGGCGCTCGTAGACCTCCTGCGGCGTGCCGACCTGTTCCACGCGGCCGTGGTCCATCAGCACGATGCGGTCGGCCACTTCCAGCGCCTCGTCCTGGTCGTGCGTGACGAAGATGCTGGTGATGTGCAGCTCGTCGTGCAGCCGGCGCAGCCAGCGGCGCAGCTCCTTGCGGACCTTGGCGTCCAGCGCACCGAACGGTTCGTCCAGCAACAGCACGCGCGGTTCCACGGCCAGCGCGCGGGCCAGCGCGATGCGCTGGCGCTGGCCGCCCGACAGCTGCGGCGGAAAGCGGTCGCCCAGCCAGTCCAGCTGCACGAGCTTGAGCAGCTCGGTGACACGCTTCTTGATCTCGGCCTCCGGCAGGCGCTGCTTGCGGGGCTTCACGCGCAGGCCGAACGCGACGTTGTCGAACACGGTCATGTGGCGGAACAGCGCGTAATGCTGGAACACGAAGCCGACCTGGCGCTCGCGCACGTGGGTGTCGGAGGCGTCCTGGCCGTCCAGCAGCACGCGGCCGCGGTCGGCCTGCTCCAGGCCGGCAATGATGCGCAGCAGCGTCGTCTTGCCGCAGCCCGAGGGGCCCAGCAGCGCGACCAGTTCGCCGGTGGGGAAGTCCAGCGACACGTCACCGAGGGCGGTGAAGTTGCCGAAGCTCTTGTGGATGTTCTGGACCTGGATGCCCATCATGCTTCCTTGACGTTCGACTGGCTGGCGCGCCACTCGATGAATTGCTTGATCACCAGCGTCACCAGCGCGAGCAGCGCCAGCAGCGAGGCCACGGCGAAGGCGGCGGCGAACTGGTATTCGTTGTAGAGGATCTCGACGTGCAGCGGCAGCGTGTTCGTCAGGCCGCGGATATGGCCCGACACCACCGACACCGCGCCGAACTCGCCCATTGCCCGCGCGTTGCACAGGATGACGCCGTACAGCAGGCCCCACTTGATGTTGGGCAGCGTGACGCGGCGGAAGGTCTGCCAGCCGCTGGCGCCCAGCACGGTGGCGGCTTCTTCCTCGTCCTTGCCCTGGGCCTGCATCAGCGGGATCAGCTCGCGGGCGACGAACGGGAAGGTCACGAACACGGTGGCCAGCACGATGCCGGGTACGGCGAAGATGATCTTCACGTCGTGCTCCTGCAGCCAGGGCCCGAACCAGCCCTGCGCGCCGAAGATCAGCACGTACATCAGGCCGGCCACGACGGGCGAGACCGAGAACGGCAGGTCGATCAGCGTGATGAGCAGCTGCTTGCCGCGGAACTCATGCTTGGCGATCAGCCAGGCCGCGCTGACGCCGAACACGAGGTTCAGCGGCACCGCGATGACGGCCGCCGTCAGCGTGAGCTTGATGGCCGAGAAGGTCTCCGGGTCGGCCAGCGACGCGAAGTACAGCTCCCAGCCCTTGCGCAGCGCCTCGGTGAACACGGCCACCAGCGGCAGCAGCAGGAAGATGGCGAAGAAGCCCAGTGCCAGCGTCAGCAGCGTGAACCTCACCAGCGGCGATTCGCGCGTGGCGGGGTTGTCCTGGTACTTGGCGCGGGCACGGGCCGGCGCGAGATGGAGAGCCGTGCTCATCGGGCACCTCGTTTGCTGGTCCAGGCCTGCAGCCCGTTGATGATGAGCAGCAGCACGAAGCTGAAGATCAGCATGACGGCCGCGATGGCGGTGGCGCCGACGTAGTCGTACTGCTCCAGCTTGGAGATGATCATCAGCGGCGTGATCTCGCTGACCAGCGGGATGTTGCCGGCGATGAAGATCACCGAGCCGTACTCGCCGACGGCGCGCGCGAAGGCCAGCGCGAAGCCGGTCAGCAGCGCCGGCAGCAGCGTGGGCAGCACGACGAAGCGGAAGGTCGTCCAGCGCTGCGCACCCAGCGACGCGGCGGCTTCTTCCAGCTCGGTCTCCATGTCCTCCAGCACCGGTTGCACGGTGCGCACGATGAAGGGCAGGCCGATGAAGATCAGCGCCAGCAGCACGCCCAGCGGCGTGAAGGCGATCTTGGTGCCCTCGGGGCCGAACAGGAAGGCCAGCGCGCCGCCCGGGGCGAAAAGCGAGCCGACCCAGCCGTTGGGCGCGTACAGCGCCGTCAGCGCGATGCCGGCGACGGCGGTGGGCAGCGCGAAGGGCAGGTCGATGAGGGCGTCGACCAGCTTCTTGCCCGGGAACTCGTAGCGCACGATGCACCAGGCCAGCATCAGCCCGAACACGAGGTTGATGAGCGCGGCGATCAGCGACGCGCCAAAGCTGAGCTTGTACGACGCGATGACACGCGGCGACGTGGCCGCGGCCCAGAAGGCGTCCAGGCCGTGGCCCGACGACTTCAGGAACACCGCGGCCAGCGGGATCAGCACGATGAGGGACAGGTAGAACAGCGTGAAGCCGAGCGTCGGCGCGAAGCCGGGGAGCACGCGGCGTCTACCCAGGGAGAAGGAAGCCATGTTGTTGTGATTGGTTTTGCATTTGGGGCCGAGCGCCGGGCCGCCCCAAGCCGGCCCACGTGGGCGATGTGCGAGCGGCTTAACGCCGCGAGCATCGCCATCCCCTCGGGGGATCGACCAGACCCGCCCGCGTTCAGCGCGGCGGGCTGGGCGAGGGGCTAACAGTCCTACCGTTTGATGCTCGCCATCACCTGGTCAAACGAGCCGCCGTCCGCAAAGTGCTGCTTGCTGACCTTGGCCCAGCCGCCCAGCGTCTGGTCCACCGTGAACAGCTTGATGTTGGCGAAGCGCTGCTGGTGCTTCTTGAAGATGGCCGGGTCGCGCGGGCGGAAGTTGTTCTTGGCGATGATTTCCTGCGCTTCCGGGCTCCAGTGGAAGTCCAGGTAGGCCTTGGCCAGCGCGGCCGTGCCCTTCTTGGCGGCGACCTTGTCGACCAGCGCGACCGGCGCGTCCGTCTCGATGGAGATGCTGGGGTTGACCTGCTCGAAGTTGCCCTTGCCGAACTCGTTCTCGATCAGCTCCACCTCGGCCTCGAAGGTGACGAGCACGTCACCGATGCCGCGCTGTGTGAAGGTGGTGGTGGCACCGCGGCCGCCGCCGTCCAGCACGGGCACGTTGGTCAGCACTTTGGTGACCAGCTCGCGCGCCTGGGCCTCGGTGCCGCCATTGGCGATGACGCTGCCCCAGATGGCCAGGTAGCTGTAGCGGCCGTTGCCCGTCACCTTGGGGTTGGGCAGGATGACCTGCACGCCGGGGCGGGCCAGGTCGGTCCAGTCCTTGATGCCCTTGGGGTTGCCCTTGCGCACCAGGAAGGTCATCGTCGACGAGTAGGGCGCCGCGGCGTTGGGGAAGCGGCTGCGCCAGTCGGTGGGCGTGAGGCCGCTGCTGGCGAGCTGGTCCACGTCGGTGGCCTGGTTCATCGTCACCACGTCGGCTTCCAGGCCGCCGATGACGGCGCCGATCTGCTTGCTGGAGCCGCCGTGGCTCTGGTTCACGGCGACGGTCACGCCCTTGGCCTTCTGGGCGGCGATGAAGGCCGGATTGATCTGCTTGTACAGCTCGCGGGCCACGTCGTAGGAGACGTTCAGCAGCGTCGGGTCCGCGGCGAGCGCGGGCAGGGCGGTGGCGGAAGCAATCAGCGCGAGGACGGTGCGGCGGGTGGGCAGGAAGGAGGGCATGGCGGACCGGTCGATGGAACGAAGCCGCGAGGGTGCCCGAAGTCGCTTATTCGCGGAACGACAGTTTCCTTATTTCCTTATTCGAATTGCGCCAAAGCGTGGCACAGAGCTTGCACCTCTCATGAGCATGCCGTTCGCCCTGACCACCCCACCCGTGGCCTCCGAGGAGGCCAACCGCCGGCTGACTCTGCTGCTGGAAAGCACCGGCGAGGGCATCTTCGGCATCGACATGGGCGGCTTCTGCACCTTTGTGAACCGCGCCGCCTGCGATCAGCTCGGCTGGCGCACCGAAGAGGTGCTAGGCCGCAACATGCACGCGCTCATCCACCACTCGCACGGCGACGGTGCCCACTACCCGGAGTGCGACTGCCCCATCTTCAACGCGTTCCGCCGCGGCGAGCCCTGCCGCATCGACGACGAGGTGCTGTGGCGGGCCGACGGCAGCGCCTTCCCGGCCGAGTATTCGAGCTACCCGGTCATCGAGCATGGCGAGGTGCAGGGCGCCGTCGTCACCTTCGTCGACATCTCCGCCCGCCGCCAGGCCGAGGCCGCGCTGCGCGCCAGCCATGACGAGCTGGAGCAGCGCGTGGCCCAGCGCACCGCCCAGCTGCGCGAGCTGGCCCACCACCTGGAGGCCGCCCGCGAGGCGGAGCGCAAGCGCATCGCCCGCGAGGTGCACGACGAGCTGGGCTCGCTGCTCGTGGCGCTGAAGATGGACGTGGACTGGCTGGCCCGCCGCGTGGGCGACCCCGGCCAGCGCGAGCCCATGGTGGCCAAGTGCCAGCGCATGGGCGGCCTGGTAGACACGGCGGTCGATTCGGTGGGCCGCATCATCACGGACCTGCGCCCCAGCATCCTCGACCACCAGGGCCTGTGGGCCGCGCTGGAGTGGCAGGCGCAGGAGTTCCAGCGCGCCGGCAGCGACGAGTGGCAGGTGGACGTCAAGATGCATGTCGCCGCCGGCGTCGCGCCGCCCGAAGGGGGCCTGGCCATTGCCGTGTTCCGCATCTTCCAGGAGGTGCTGTCCAACGTGGCGCGGCATGCGCGGGCGCGCCGGGTCGCCATCCGCATCGACGTGGACGCGCCGCCCGCGCCGGTGCTGTACCTGCAGGTGCGTGACGACGGCGTGGGCGCGGCGCCCGAGGCGCTCGCCGACCCGCGCAGCTACGGTGTGCTGGGCATGCGCGAGCGGGCCGCGCATTTCGGCGGGCGCATCGGCATCGAGAGCGCCCCCGGCCGCGGCACGACGGTTCGGCTGGTCATGCCGCTGGAGCAAGCATGAAGCCCCTCGTCCAAGGGGTACCTTGGCCGGTCCCCCGGGGGGACGGCGATGCTTGCCGGATTGACCGTCAAGCAAATCGCCAGGACGGGCCGGCTTGGGAGCGGCCCGGCGCTCGGCCCGTGGAGAGAACATGATTCGTGTGCTGATCTGCGACGACCACCTCATCGTCCGCCAGGGCATCAAGCAGGTGCTGGCCGAGGCCGAGGACATCCGCGTGGTCGGCGAGGCCGCCAACGGGCCCGAGGCCATCCAGCTGGCGCGGGCGGTGCAGGTGGACGTCGTGCTGCTGGACATCGCGATGCCGCAGCGCGACGGGCTGGACATCCTGAAGGTGCTGAAATCCGAGTTCCCCCGGCTGCCGGTGCTGATGCTGTCCACCTACCCCGACCGCCAGTACGCCGTGCGCAGCCTGAAGCTGGGCGCCGCCGGCTACCTGAACAAGAGCGCCGACAGCGAGCAGATGATCGACGCCGTGCGCAGCGTGGCGCGCGGCAAGCTGTTCATCACGCCCAGCGTGGCCGAGCAGCTGGCCGGCGCCATCGGCGCGGGCGGGCGCACGCCGCAGGACGAGCAGCCGCTGCACGAGACGCTGTCGCACCGCGAGCACCAGGTCTTCCAGCTGCTGGCTGCCGGCCGCAGCGTCGGCGAGATCGCCGGGCAGCTGGTGCTGTCGCCCAACACGGTGTCCACCTACCGGGCCCGCGTGCTGGAGAAGCTCGGCGTGCGCAACGACGTGGAGCTGGCGCTGTTCGCCGTGCGCCGTGAACAACTGGGATAGGTGTGCTTTCAAAAAAGTAAAACCGCGTTCCGTTTTTGCGCGTTACATTGCCGGCCGCATGCAACACCGCGCCGGCTGGCGCACAGAAAGAGTTCCATGAGCGCCACCCAAGCCATCGCCGAAGCCTTCACCACCGCCCGCGCCGCCGGTCGTTCCCTTGACGCCTACCCCGGCACGCCGCCCGCCACGCTGGCCGAGGCCTACGCCATCCAGGCCGCCGCCATCGCCCGCTGGCCCGACGCCGTCAAGGGCTGGAAGGTGGCCCGCGTGAACCCGGCGTTCGCCGCGCAGTTCCCCGAGGAACGCCTGATCGGCCCGGCGTTTGCGCCCAACGTCCACCATGTCGAGGCTGGCGGCACCGCCACCTGCCCGGTGTTCGAGGGCGGCTTCGCGGCCGTGGAGGCCGAGGTCGTCATCGTCGTCGCGCAGGACGGCCCGGCCGGCAAGGCCGACTGGACGGCCGACACCGTCGCGCCCTTCGTCAAGTCCATGCACATCGGCGTGGAAGTGGCCAGCAGCCCGCTGGCGACGCTGAACGACGTCGGCCCGGGCGCGGTGATTTCCGACTTCGGCAACAACTGGGGCGTCGTCGTCGGCGCCGAGATCGCCAACTGGCGCGAGCTGGAAACGATCGACGTCGAGACCTTCATCGACGGCAAGTCGGTCGGCACCGGCAAGGTCGCCATCAAGCCGGGCCCGCTGGGCGCGCTGGCCTTCACGCTGAACAAGCGTGCGCAGCAGGGCACGGTGCTGAAGGCCGGCGACGTGATCTCCACCGGCATGATCACTGGCGTGCACGACATCCGCATCGGCCAGCAGTCGCGGCATGTGTTTGCCGGCGCGGGCGAGGTCAGCGTGCGCATCACGAAGGCCGCGGGCCGCTGAGCAGCTGAGCGGCCGAGCCGAGGGGCTCAGGCCTCCTGCGACGGGAACCGGTCGGTGTGGCCGTCCGCGTGCCGGGCGAAGCGGTCGGCGCTGTCGCCGTGCACCGGCGCCGGGTCGGGCCAGGGCCAGCCGCCGAACTGCGTGCGGCGGTAGTCCTCGAAGGCCTGGCGCAGCTCCTGCTCCGTGTTCATGACGAACGGGCCGTATTGCGCGACCGGCTCGCCGATAGGTCGGCCCTGCAGCATCAGCAGCTCCGCGGCGTCGGTGCCCTCGTTGACGAGCGTGACCGCGGCTCCGGCCCGCAATTCCATCGAATGCCGCACGGCCACGGGCTGGCCGTCCACGGCGAGGCGCGAGCCGGCGAAGAAATAGAGCTTGCGGCGCGTGCCGTCGCCCATCGCTGCGGGCAGCACCCAGCGCGCGCCGGGTTCCAGGCGCAGCGTCCAGATGGCCAGGTCTGCGTGCAGCCGCGAGGCCCACGAATCCGGCGGCGGCGACAGCGGGGACAGGACGCCGTCGGGGACGGGCAGGGCGCCCGCGATGCAGACCACGTCCGTCGCGCGCCCGGCCTCATCGACGAAGCGGTGCCGCGGGATGTCCTGCGACCAGAACATCGTGAAGTGCGGCGCCACCATCTTGCTGTCCGCCGGCAGGTTCAGCCAGATCTGGAACAGCTCCAGCGGGTTGGGCTGGTCGGTGCGCAGCAGCGGGAACATCTCCGCGTGCACGATGCCCCGGCCGGCCGTCAGCCACTGCACGTCGCCCCCGCCGAAGCGCGCGGCGGCACCCAGCGAGTCGGCATGGTCGATGCGACCCTGGCGCACGATGGTCACCGTCTCGAAGCCACGGTGCGGATGGGCCGGAAAGCCCGGCACCTGCTGGCCGTGGTACATGCTCCAGCCCGCTTTGCCCGAGAAATCCGAACCGATCTGGCGGCCCTTCAACAACGCGGCATCCGGCCCATGGCGGCCGTTGCCGGGCGGGTAGGCGTCGTCGTGATGCACGCAGAACAGGAAGGGATCGAGCGTGTCCCAGGGCATACCCAGCGGGGCGATGGAGAGAAGGGTGTCGGGGTGGGGCATGTGATGTGACGGTGCGCTTGCGCCGCCGAGCGAAGTCCGGACACGGGCGCGCGAAACTGTGCTGCTGCCCAACAGCGCGTCGCCTATGCCAACCTTGCCGGACCGCAGTAAGCAGGTTGGGGTGAAGGAGCTGAACCCCAAAGTGTGCAGTTGATATAACTGCGCTGTGGTTTGCCTTGCACTCCAAACTAGGGGCTGGCCTAGCTGCTGAATATTCAGCGTTGATGAGGAGCTAGAACTCGTCCCCTACGAAACCTGTGGTGCGGCCTGATTCAAGATTCGGCTGGATCTCAAGCTGGAAATTTGAGAACATTGATGAGCCAATGAGATCAGGGAAAAGCGACGCATGGTTTATATTCATGTTGTTGAGCGCGGCGAGCATGTCTGCGCGAATATTGTCCGGAAATTCAAATTTGTACATGGTGACGTATTCTTGGTCCTTGCTTGAGGACACAAGCTCGTCTGCGCTCGAACCTACAGGTACGTCAAGAAAGAGGCCGTTCTGACTCACGAGACGCTGGTTCTCATGATCGAAAGGATGGACAACTCTTAACCCGTTTGCCGCACCCCCAACAGGCCAGAATTCTTCAATATCAGATTCAAATATTGCCCAGAGAGCACGCTTCCCCGACTCGCATGGGCCGAAGAGCGAGAAGAACAGCGCAACGTAAGGCGAACGGCTCCAATCGAGCAGCGGTGTATACAGGCCAAAATGCTGTCCTAGAGCCCACACTCGATCATCGCTTGCAGACGTGAGATCGAGGGTGCATCTGCCGCGAATATTGCGCTTAAACGATTGTAGATGCTGGGCAGCAAGTTGTTGAATTTGGTTTGCGTCAGCGGTTGGATAAGTTTTTCGAATGGCTCTGGTAAGACTGGACTCCAGTCTCCATTGGCTGTCTGCCTGCCCGCGAAAAATATATCCCTCGTAGTGAGTGAAGTATTCGTCGATTTGGGAATGAAGGTCGTGCCAGTGGTGTGCGGCGACTGTCTCGATGATGGCCATTCGAGTTCCAACTTGTTCTGGGATCGCGGGCGTCGCTTGCCGGCGCGCTGCGCGTGTGTAGGTGGGCTGATGATGCCAGCCGCGTTGATCTCTCGGCCCTTTCTACCGCCCTCTGCCACTCCAGGTTTCCCCTCGTAGTGCCACCCCTACAAAAACTCACCGCCCACCACGATTCCGCGGCGGTGCGTCGGTTCCTAGAGTCGCTCCCAACCCCAGGAGCACGCTATGACCCATGATCCCTACGACGCTGACCGGCCCTTGCTGATGCACTGCGCCTGCGGCCGCCACGGCAGCGCCGCCGAGCATGCAGCGGATGAACTGAAGTCCCGCAGCGAGACGGCGGACTTCGAGGCTGAATCGGCCAGCTTCGTCGAGGCGTCGCTCGTGAAGGCGCTGTTCCCGCAGGACGCGCTGCGGCGCCGCTTCCTGAAGGCCGTGGGCCGCAACACGGCGATGGCCGCCATCTCCAGCGTGCTGCCCGTCGCGTCGCTGCAGGCGATGGCCCAGGGCACTACGGGCCCGCTGGAGAAGAAGGACCTGAAGATCGGCTTCATCCCCATCACCTGCGCCACGCCGCTGATCATGGCGCACCCGCTGGGCTTCTATGCCAAGCAGGGGCTGAACGTGGAGGTCGTGAAGACGGCGGGCTGGGCGCTGATCCGCGACAAGATGCTGAACAAGGAGTACGACGCGACGCACTTCCTGTCGCCGATGCCGCTGGCCATCAGCCTGGGGCTGGGCGCGCCGGCCACGGCCATGAACGTGGCGACGATCCAGAACACCAACGGCCAGGCGATCACGCTCAGCGTCAAGCACAAGGACAGGCGCGACCCGGCGACCTGGAAGGGCTTCAAGTTCGCCGTGCCCTTCGAGTACTCGATGCACAACTTCCTGCTGCGCTACTACGTGGCGGAAGCGGGGCTGGACCCGGACCGCGACATCCAGATCCGCGTGGTGCCGCCGCCCGAGATGGTGGCCAATCTGCGGGCCGGCAACATCGACGGCTTCCTGGGCCCCGACCCGTTCAACCAGCGCGCGGTGTTCGAGGAGGTGGGCTTCATCCACATCCTCACCAAGGAGCTGTGGGACGGCCACCCCTGCTGCGCATTCGGCACCAGCAGCGAGTTCATCCAGAAGCACCCCAACACCTTCATCGCGCTGTACCGCGCGGTGCTGACGGCCGCCGCGATGGCGCGCCAGGCCAAGAACCGCGAGCTGATCGCCAAGGTCATCGCGCCGCAGGCCTATCTGAACCAGCCCGAGACCGTCATCGCCCAGGTGCTGACCGGCAAGTTCGCCGACGGCCTGGGCAACGTGAAGGTGGTGCCCGATCGCGCCGACTTCGACCCCATGCCCTGGCAGGGCATGGCCGTGTGGATGCTGACGCAGATGAAGCGCTGGGGCTACCTGAAGGGCGACGTCAACTACAAGCAGATCGCCGAGAAGGTGTTCCTGCTGACGGACGCCAGGAAGCAGATGAAGGCGCTGGACATGGCCGTGCCGGACGACAGGGCCGGCGGCTACCCGAAGTTCAAGGTCATGGGCCGGGAGTTCGACCCGGCCAAGCCCGATGCCTACGTGAACAGCTTCGCGATCAAGCGCACCTGAGCCATGCAGTCGTTGAACTTCCGTGCAGCGCTGCTGTCGCTGCTGATCCTCGCCGTGCTGCTGCTGGTGTGGCAGCTCGCCACGCAGGCGCGCGCCACCGCGGCCGCGCCGGTGGCGGCCATGACGCCCGAGCAGATCGAGTACGCCAGGCTGATGGGCAAGCCGGTGGACGCGGCGCCGGCCGCGGCCAAGAGCGGCTTCCCGACGCCGCTGCAACTGGGCGCCACCATCGCGCAGCAACTGGCCGACCCCTTCTACGACCGCGGCCCCAACGACAAGGGGCTGGGCCTGCAGCTGGCCTACTCGCTGGGCCGCGTGGGGCTGGGCTATCTGCTGGCGGCGCTGGTGGCCATTCCGCTGGGCTTCGTCATCGGCATGAGCCCGCTGATCCACCGCGCGCTGGACCCGTTCATCCAGGTCTTGAAGCCCATCTCGCCGCTGGCCTGGATGCCGCTGGCGCTCTACACGATCAAGGACTCGGCCGCGAGCGGCATCTTCGTCATCTTCATCTGCAGCCTGTGGCCCATGCTGATCAACACCGCCTTCGGCGTGGCCGGCGTGCGGCGCGAGTGGCTGAACGTGGCGCGCACGCTGGAGGTCAGCCCGCTGCGCCGCGCGTTCGAAGTCATCCTGCCGGCGGCGGCGCCCACCATCCTGACGGGCATGCGCATCAGCATGGGCATCGCCTGGCTGGTCATCGTGGCCGCCGAGATGCTGGTGGGCGGCACGGGCATCGGCTACTTCGTCTGGAACGAGTGGAACAACTTGAGCCTGCCCAACGTGCTGTTGGCCATCCTCGTCATCGGCCTCGTGGGCATGGCGCTGGATCTGCTGTTTGCCCGCGCGCAGAAGGCGGTGACCTATGCCGACTGAACTCGTGCAAGTGCAAGGCCTGGCCAAGCGCTATGGCGACGCGACCGTCTTCGACGGCGTCAACTTCACGCTGACCGAAGGCGAGTTCGTCTGCATCATCGGCCACAGCGGCTGCGGCAAGACGACCATCCTCAACGTGCTGGCCGGGCTGGAGCAGGCCAGCGGCGGCCATGTCTTCATGGCCAACCGCGAGGTGAACGCGCCGGGGCTGGAGCGCGGCGTCGTGTTCCAGGGCCATGCGTTGATGCCGTGGCTGACGGTGCGCCAGAACATCGCGTTCGCGGTGCGCAGCAAGTGGCCGGGCTGGAGCCGTGCCGAGGTCGACGCGCAGGTGCAGAAGTACGTCGCACTGGTCGGCCTGACGCCGGCGCTGGACAAGCAGCCCAGCCAGCTGTCCGGTGGCATGAAGCAGCGCGTGGGCATCGCGCGCGCCTTTGCCATCGAGCCGCGCATGCTGCTGCTGGACGAGCCCTTCGGCGCGCTGGACGCGCTGACGCGCGGCACCATCCAGGACGAGCTGCTGAAGATCTGCGCCGCCACGCGCCAGACCGTCTTCATGATCACGCACGACGTGGACGAGGCGATTCTGCTGGCCGACCGCATCCTGCTGATGGCTAACGGCCCGCAGGCGCGCTTGGCGGAGATTGTCGTCAACACGATGCCCCGCGACCGTCAGCGCGCCACGCTGCACCACGACCCGCAGTACTACCGCATCCGCAACCACCTGGTCGACTTTCTCGTCGAGCGCAGCGCCACGCTGTCGCACGGCAAGGCGCCGGAGCACCCGCCAGAAGTGCGGCCAGGCCTGGCGCCGGTCGCCGAAGTCATTCCCCTCGAATCCGTCCCCACCCATCAAAGGAGCCACGCATGAGCCGCCTCGAAGTCACCGAAAAGATCATCGCCACCAAGGTCGCCAAAGGCATCAAGTGGGCCGACGTGGCCGCCGACATCGGCCTCAGCAAGGAGTGGGTCACCGCCGGTTGCCTGGGCCAGATGACCTTCAACGACGAGCAGGCCGCCAAGCTGGCCAAGACCTTCGACCTGACCGAAGCCGAGACGCAGTGGCTCAAGGTCGTGCCCTACAAGGGCAGCCTGCCGACCAGCGTGCCGACCGACCCGCTGATCTACCGCTTCTACGAACTCATCAGCGTCTACGGCACGACGTTCAAGGAGCTGATCCACGAGGAATTCGGCGACGGCATCATGAGCGCCATCGACTTCAAGATGGACCTGCAGCGCGAGCCCAACGCGATGGGCGACCGCGTCAGCATCGTCATGAGCGGCAAGTTCCTGCCGTACAAGACCTACTGAGGCGACGTGCGCCGTGCGCCTTCAGTCGCGCACCGCCAGCATCACGGCATAGGCCTTGAACACGGCGGTGGCCTGCTGGCCCACGGCCAGCCCCAGGCCGTTCACCGCGTCGTTGGTGACGCTGGCGGTGACGACCGTGCCGCCCGGCAGCGTCAGGCCGATCAGCGACGACACCGCGCCGCGCTCCACGCGCGACACGGTGCCGGCCAGCTGGTTGCGCGCCGACAGCCGGTAGCCGCCGAAGTCCGTCACCAGCACCACCTCGCTGCTCTTCACCAGCGCCAGCGCCTCCTTGCCGGTGCGCACCTGCAGTTCCTGCGCGGCCTGCGTGGTCAGCGAGGCGGTCACCTCCTGCCCGCTGTCCAGCGCGATGCGCACGATGGTCGTCGCGGGCCCCGGGTTCACGCCGGCGATGCGACCGAAGAACTGGTTGCGGGCGGTGGTCTTCATGCTCATCCTTTTCAGCAGCGCGTCCAGCGCCGGTTGCGTGGCCAGCCAGGCCGCCTGCTCGTGCAGGAAGGCGGCGTGGCGGGCCTGCAGCTCGCGCCACGCGGCCAGCAAGGCCTGGCCCTCGGGCGTCAGCCGCGTGCCGCCGCCACCCGTGCCGCCTGTAGCCTTGTCCACCAGCGGTGCGTGCGTCAGCGCATTGGCTGCGTCCAGCACCAGCCAGGCGCCCTTGTAGCTGTAGCCGGCCGCCTTGGCGGCCTTCTGCAGCGAGCCGGTCAGCGACAGCGCGGCCAGCAGGTCGAAGAAGCGGCCGTCCAGCCGGCCGGCCAGGCGCAGCTCGCCCTGCAGCAGCGGGTGGTCGTGCGCGGTCATCCCAGCCGCGCCCGCAGGTCGTGCTCGCCGGGGCGCAGTCGCTCGGCGATGCGGCCGCCGTCGAACACCACCACCTCGTCGGCCAGTTCGATCACGTCGTCCACGTCATGGCTCACCATCACGGCCGGCATGCCCCGCTGCGCGCACACGCGCTTCAGCTCGGCGCGCAACTCGCGGCGCAGCGCGCTGTGCAGCGCGGCAAAAGGCTCGTCCAGCAACAGCACCTGCGGTTGGCAGGCCAGCGCGCGCGCCAGCGCCACGCGCTGCTGCTGGCCGCCGGACAACGTGGCCGGCTTGCTGGCCGCCATCGCCGTCAGGCCGAAGGACGCGATCAGCTCGTCCACGCGCGCCGCGTCGTCGGCCTTGAGGCGCCGCCGCCAGCTCGTCAGGCCGAAGGCGATGTTGTCGCGCACGCTGAGGTGGGGGAACAGCGCGTAGTGCTGGAACAGGTAGCCCACGCCGCGCGTCTCGGGCGGCAGGTTGACGCCGGCGGCGGTGTCCAGCAGCGCGCGGCCGTTCAGCCGCACATGGCCGGCCTGCACCGGCAGCAGCCCGGCCATGGCCTGCAGCGTCAGCGACTTGCCGGCGCCCGACGGGCCGTACAGCGCCACGAAGGGCGCGTCGGTCGCGAAGGCGATGTCCAGGTCGAAGCGGCGGCGCGCGTCGCTGACCGAGAGCTGGAGGCGGACGTCGATCAAGGCCGCGCGAAGCCGTACTTGGCGAGGATGGCCTGCGCCTCGGCGCCGTGGAGGAAGCCGACGAAGTCGCGTGCCAGCGCCGGCTGCCGGCTGTCCGCGACGACCGCCGCCGGGTAGGTGATGGGCGTGTGGCCGCCCACCGTGGCCGCCACGCGCACCTTGTCCCTCGCGATCCCGGCATCGGTGCGGTAGACGAAGCCGGCCTCCACCTCGCCGCGGGCCACGTAGTCCAGCACCTGGCGCACGTTGTCGGCAAAGACGAGTTTGGGGCTGAGCGCCGACCACAGCTGCGCGCTGCCCAGCGCCTGCTGCGTGTAGCGGCCCACCGGCACGGAGGCCACCTTGCCGACGGCGATGCGCTTCACGGCGGGCGCCGTCAGGTCGGCCACGCGCTGCACGGGGCTGTCGGCCGGCACCACCAGCACCAGCGCGTTGGCGGCGAAATCGCGCCGCGTGTCGGCGGCGATGAGCTTCTGCACTGCGCCGCGGTCCATGGTGTCCTGGTCGGCGCTGGCGAACACGTCCACCGGCGCGCCCTGGGCGATCTGCTGCACCAGCACGCCCGACGCGGCGAAGTTGAAGCGCACCGTCACGCCGGGCTTGGACGCCTCGAAGCGCGGGCCGATCTCCTTGAACGCGTCCGTCAGGCTGGCGGCGGCGGAGACGGTCAGCTGCTGCGCGGCGGCCAGCAGCGGCAGCGAGCAGGCGAGGGCGGCGATCAGGCGTTTCATCATGGCGGGGGCGGGCGTTGCAGGAAGCGGTTGGACAGCACGAGGATGGCGACCGACACGGCCGACACGATCAGGGCCAGCAGCAACGCGACGTCGTCGCGGCCGGCCTGCACGGCGTCGTAGATGGCCATGGAGGCGGTCTGCGTCTGGCCGGGGATGGAGCCGGCCACCATCAGCGACGCGCCGAACTCACCCATCGCACGGGCGAACGCCAGCAGCGTGCCGGCCAGGATGCCGGGCCAGGCCAGCGGCAGCGTCACGCGCACGAAGGTGCTCCACGCGGACTGGCGCAGCGTGCGCGAGGCGGCCTCCAGGTGGCGGTCCACCTGCGCGAAGGCGCTGCTGGCGCCCTTGAGCACCAGCGGCAGCGCCACCAGCGTGGACGCGATGACGGCGCCGTGCCAGTGGAAGATGACCGTGTAGTCGAAGTGCTCGCGCAGCCAGGCGCCCAGGGGGCTGCGCCGGCCCATCAGCACCAGGATGCCGTACCCCAGCACCGTGGGCGGCAGCACCAGCGGCAGCATGCAGACCGCCTCCAGCACGCCGCGGCCCGGCAGCCTGGTGCGCGCGAACACCCAGCCCAGCGCGATGCCTAGCGCCAGCGCCAGCACCGTGGCGACGCCGGCCACGCGCAGCGTCAGCGCCAGCGGCGCGGCGTCGAACTGGGTCCAGAGGTCGGTGGGCATGGGGTCGTAATGTAGTTCACTACATCGCGATGGGCCGGCAGCGGCGCGGGGCTTCGCCGCGCGGCTATCCTCGCGGGCCGGATGCCCATGGACCTGCTCACCGACCTCTTCTCCCACCACGGCCTCGTCGCCGTGGCCGCCGCCGTGCTGCTGCACCAGCTCGGCGCGCCGCTGCCGTCCACGCCGCTGCTGCTGCTGCTGGGGGCGGAGTCGGCCACGCGCGACGGCTTCGCGTTCCGTGCGTTCGCCGCCATCACCGGCGCGGCCATGGTGGCCAACGCGGTGTGGTTCTGGGCCGGGCGGCGGCTGGGGCGCCGGGTGCTGAACGCGCTGTGCGTCGTCTCCATCTCGCCGGACACCTGCGTGCGCCAGAACGAGCTCAGCTTCGCCCGCCGCGGCGTGCTGACGCTGCTGATCGCCAAGTTCGTGCCGGGCCTGTCCATGCTGGCGCCGCCGCTGGCCGGCGCGTTGGGCATGCCCACCGGCCGCTTCCTGAGCTGGAACCTGTTGGGCTCGGCCGCGTGGGCGGCCGCGGGCCTGCTGGCCGGCCGGGTGTTCCACGCGCAGATCGACGCGCTGCTGCGCGGGCTGAGCCAGCTGGGCGGTGCCGCGCTGGTGCTGTGCGCGGCGGTGGTGGCGGCCTACCTGGCCTGGCGGCTGTGGCACCGCGCGCGGGTGCGCCGCGAGCTGAACCGCTTCGAGCGCCTGGAGCCGGCCGACGTGGCGGCGCTGCAGCAGCAGGGCTGCCAAGTCGTGTTCGTCGACGTGCGCGGCGGCCCGCCGGCCAGCCGCATTCCCGGCGCGCGCCACCTCGACCTCGGCGCGCTCGGCGATGCCGCGCTGGTGGGCTGGCCCGTGGAGGCGGAGTTCGTCACCTACTGCGCCTGCCCCAACGACGTGTCCGCCGCGCGGGCCGCGCAGTGGCTCAAGGCGCGGGGCTACCAGGCGCGCGTGCTGCGCGGTGGTGTCGACGCCTGGGTGCGGGCCGGGCTGGCGCTGGAGCCCGAGGCCGCGTAGGTCGCGCCCGTCAGCGCGGCGCCGCCCACAGCTGCGGCGACAGCTTCTCGCCGTTGGCGCGATAGACGTGCTCGGCGTCCAGCGGCAGCAGCAGGCCTTGGCGCACCAGCGCCTGCGTGGCGGTATTGAACCGGGCGAGATAGTCGGCGCGGCCCGCGTAGCGTTCGGACAGCGGCGGGCGTGGGTCGCCGGGCAGCCGGGATGCGGCATCGGCGGCGAACGGGATCGCGCTGCCGGCCGCGCTGCAGCCCTCGCCCTCGGCATGCCCCGCGCGGCGCGGGTTCCAGCCCAGGTAAGTGGCCAGCGGCACGGTCACCTCGGGCGTGGCGATGCCGGCGGTCTCGTTGCCATCGGCGTTCACGGCCGGCACCCGCTGTTGGTAGGGCTTGGCCAGGTCCACGCGCGGAACGCCGTCCACGTGCTCGGTGACGAACAGCTCGCTGACCCGGCCCGTGCCGGCCAGCGGCACGGGCATGGGCAGCACGGCGCTGCCGTCGCCCACGCGCGGATGCGCCGATGCCGGCGGCTGCTTGCCGTGCACCACCCAGTCCTCGAGCGCGACGACCAGCGCCCGCTCGATGGGCGTCATCGTGACCGGGCTGTTGGCCAGCTGGCAGGCGCTGCCGCTGTCGGGCGGCTTGACGAGGCCGGTCGTCACGCCGCCGCCGCCACCGTGCTGCGTGCCGGGCACGAGGTAGTAGCGCACGTTGGCCGGCAGCGGCACATCGCGACCGGCGCCGTCGGTGACGTTCAGCGAGCCGCGGCCGCCCCACCACTCGAAGCTGCCGTCGATCTGCATGACCTTGGGGCAGGTGTTGTCGGCCTGGCAGCGCTTGAGCAGGCCGTCGGTGCGGCCGCTGACGGGGTCGGTGATCGTCGCGTAGCTGAACGGGAACTGGTCGCCCTGCATGAAATGGTCTTCATGCTGGCGCGACCAGCGGCCCTGCTGCGCGAAGCGCACCGCCGTCCACGTGCGGCGGCCGCCGGGGATGATGGCCAGCAGGCCGTCGAAGACGGGTTGGCCCTCGGCGGCCTTGTTGAAGCCGCGGTACAAAAAGTCGCGCAGGAAGCGGCCCGACTGCGACGTGCCTTCGCCCAGCGTCACGTCGAAGTTGGTGGCGGGCTCGGCGGGGCAGTCGCCGCCCACGGCGCAGGGCGCGGCCTTCATGTCGTTCAGCGGGTTGGGATGGCCCTGGGCGTCGGCGTCGGCCTTCTTCAGGAAGTGCAGCAGGTCGCGCACCGCGGCGAAGCCGATGGCCGCGACGCGCGGCTCGGCGGCGCGGTAGACGAAGCTGTAGATCGTGCCCTTGTCCGTCGCCACGGTGCCGCCACCGGCCACGGGCAACGCGGCGGGCGGCGTGAAGCGCACGGCCACGCTGCCGTTGGGCTGGGCCACGTACTGCCAGTCGGTGACGGCGGCGGACGGGGTGCCGGCGTAGTCGGCCTGGCCCTTGGCGTTGCGCCAGGCCGGGCGGGCCGTGAAGACGACCTCGCTGCGGTCGGTCATCGACGCCGGCCGGTAGTTCAGCGTCAGCGTGGTGCCGCCGCCGGCCTGGTCGGGGATGAACTCCTCGCGGCTCAGGCCGGTCAGCGGCGAGCCATCGGCGGCCGTGGCGACGGGAAAGCGCGTGCCCAGAGCGGCCGTGGCGCCGCGGCCGGTCTGCGCGATGTCGCCCTGCCAGCCGCTCCACACCACGGTGTAGCCGCGGCGCAGCAGCGACGGGAAGTGAGGCCCCGGTGCCGCGCCATCGGTCAGCGCGCCGCCGCCGATGAACACGCCCTGGCCCAGCCGGCCGCCGCGGTTGACGACGTCGTAGAACAGGATGCGGCGCGCATCGCGGGCGTGCTTGGGCCGCAGCACGGTGGCGTCGGTGGAGTAGCGCACCCAGCCGTCGGCATCGCGCGGCGCCAGCGGCAGGTCGACGATGTCGGCGTTGTCGGGGTGGGTCGGGTCCAGCCGGCCGTGCACGATGGCCGTGATGACGACATACGGACCGGCCGCGCCGGCCGGCGTGGCGCCGTTGTAGGCGTCCTGCGTGGAGACGATCTCGAAGCGGTCGACGACGCCCGCCGGTGCGGCGAGCGCGCCGGAGGCGGCCAGCGCGGCGGCCGGCAACAGTGTCAGGAAACGCATGCGGAACAGTCCTCCCAGGTCAGCGGATCGGCAGCTTACTGTCCGGCGAGCTGGGCGCTCACCCAGCCGGCCACGCCGCCGGGGCCGCCGAACTCGTCCACCGAGCGCACCGGGATGCCGGGGTGGCGCTCCCGCCACATCGCCGACAGCGCCGAGCCAGGGCCCATCTCCAGCACGCAGCGCACCTGGCGCTCGGCCAGGGTGTCCATGCACTCATCCCAGCGCACCGTGCTCGCGATCTGACCGGCCAGTGCCGTGGCGAGTTGCGCCGGATGGCGCGCAGCGCGGGCGTTGAAGTTGCAGACGACCGGCGTGCGGGCCGGCTGCAGGTCGGCCGCCGCCAGGTGTTCCGCGAACACCGCCACCGCGGGCGCCATGGCCGGCGTGTGCGACGCGATGGCGATGGGCAGTCGCGCGCAGCGCAGGCCGGCAGCGCTCCAGCGCGCGGCGTGGGTGTCCAGCGCCGTGGCGGGGCCGCCGACGATGACGCGCTCGGCGCTGATGCGGATGGCAATCGCCAGCGGGCCAGCCGCCTCGGCCAGCCCCAGGGCGCCCGGGCCTTGCAGGGCCAGCAGCCCGGTGTCCTGCCCGGCGACGCTGTCGTCCATGGCCTGCGCGCGCGCCGCCGCGAGGGCCAGCACCGTGGGCGCGTCGAACACGCCGGCCGCCGAGCATGCGGCCAGCTCGCCGACGCTGTAGCCGGCGACGACGGCAGGCGAGGGCAGGTGCGCGGCCAGCGCCTGCCAGGCGGCCAGGCACACGCCCGTCAGCAGCGGCTGGGCGACGGCGTTGGCGTTCATCCAGGCCGGGTCGGCCAGGCCGCTGCGCCAGGCGCGGCCAAGTTGGCGGGTGAGCGCTTCCAAAACGGGCGCGGCCTCGGGCTGAGCGTCCAGCCACGGCAGCATGCCGGCGTGCTGGGCGCCCTGCCCGGGGAAGAGCAGGGCCAGCGTCATCTAGCCCAGGCGCGCCAGCCAGCAGGCGGCCGCCAGCGTGTCCGCCGAGCCGCCGGGGGACAGGTTGCGGCGCACGAACTCGGCGCCGATGGCCTCGGCCGCGGGCCGCCCCTGCGCAGCCCCGCCGGCGGCGAGGAAGCCCCGCGCCGCGGCCTGCGCGAAGCGCAGCCCCGCCAGCCCGCCGCGGTGGGCGAGGTTGCTGTCGTCCAGCGTGGCGATGACGGCGAACAGCGTGTCCAGCTGCGCCGCCTGCCGCGGCAGGCCGCGTGCGACGGCTGCGCGCCATGCCGGCACGGCGGTGTCGAACAGCGTCGGGAAGCCCAGTGCCGCCTCGGCAGAGGCACCGCGCAGCCCCAGCCGGCGCGCGGCGATGCCGCCTGGCAGCGTGGACGCGCGCGTGGCGCGCCGGGCCAACGCGTCGCCCCATTGCCGGTCCAGCGCGGCACGCACGCCCTCGGCGGTGGGCCGCTCGCCTTGCGCGGCGAGCGCACCGGCCGAGGCGCACAGCAGCCCCAGCATGAAGATGGCCCCCCGGTGCGTGTTGATGCCGCCGGTGGCCGCCAGCATGCGGGCCTCGGCGGCAATGCCGGCCTGCTCCAGCGCCTCGAACGGCGCGCCCGCGGCGCCCAGCTCGGCGATGCGCACGAAGTAGCTGCGCAGTGCAAACAGGCTGCGCATGAAGGTGTGCGCATCCATGTCGGTGTGGCTGCCGCGGTCGGTCAGCGTGACGAGGCCGGGCTTGGGCGACAGGGCCAGTTCGTCGTGCAGCGCCAGCGTGGCAGCGCGGCCGATCTGCTGCGCGGTGGGCGCGGCGGCGCGGCGCGCGAGCGAGGCAGTCATGCCAGCGCCTCGCTCGGCTCCCACGCCTCCATGGCCGCGCCGTGCAGGCGCTTCACCAGCAGCGACGGTGCGCGGCCGGCGCGCCACGCCAGCCATTCGCGCCAGGCCACGGCGCTGTCGCCGGGGAAGACGAGTTCGCCGTCCAGCCGGCATTGAGGCGCTGCAAAGGCATTCAGCGCCGCGGCCACGGCGTCGGCCTGCTCGGCGTCGGCCACGCCGATCCACAGGTCGACGTCAGAGCCCTCGCGCACATGCGCCAGCCCCGTGAGCTGCTGCCAGCCGTGACTGCCATAGACGCGCGCCGTGGCGCAGCAGCCCTGCAGCGCCGCGGTCAGTTCTCGCGCGGGCAGGCGGGCCCCGCAGGGCAGTTGTGCAACGACTTTCTCCAGCCGCGGGAACTCGTCGAAATACAGCACGTCGGCCCGCGCCACGCGCAGCGCCAGCCGGCGGCGGCTCCACCGGGCCGGGGCGCACAGGCCCAGCGCGATGGCGTCATCGTCCTGCGCCTGGCGCGTGACGACGACCGGCAGGCTGTGTTCTGCCCAGTGGTGCAGGCAGGCATGGGCTTCGTCGTCCCAGTCACCGTCCAGCAGCCGCTGCCAGCCGGGGTGCGACAGCCAGGCGATCTGGTGGCGGTGCAGCGGCGTCATGCCGCGCCCAGCACCTGCTGCGCGACCTGCGCGGCCAGCCGCCGGCCGCCGCGCACGGCGCCGTCTTCGGCGCGGCGATCGTCGGCCGGCGCGTGGGCCAGCGCCTCGCGCAGCGCGTCGGCGAGGTCGCCTCGCCACAGCTTGCGCACGCCGCCCATGGCGACGTAGTTGCCCACGCCCGGCGCGAACACGGGGTTGGACTCGGACAGCTCGGCGAGCATCGCCTCGGGCAGCTTGGTGACGCGGGCCATGGCCGGCAGGCGCATGACGCGGATCTCGGCCTCGGGCAGCGCGTCGCACGCGTCAGCGATGAGGCCGGACGTGATGAAGCCACCCGACAGTGCCTGGTCGTACACCAGGCCCAGCACGCGGTGGCCGCGGCGGCGGGCCAGGTCGATGCACAGGCCCAGGTGCGCCATCGCGCGGTTGATGCCCAGCAGCTCATCGCGGCGGCGCAGCTGCTGGCCTTGCGTGTCGATGAGCAGCAGGATGGCGCGGCCCGGGTGCTGCGCCATCGTGTCGAGCACGGCGCGCGCCTGGGCCAGCGCGAGCTGCACGCCGATGGGGGCGTGGTCGGTGGTGCCGATGACCGTCAGCGGCTCGCCATCGAAGGTCACGGTGCCGCGCAGCAGGTCGCCGTCGCGGGTGATGCCGTGGTCGGCGCCGAAGAGGCGGGTTGCCAGCGTCTGCCAGTCCATCAGTGCGCTCCCAGGGCCAGCACGGCGGCCACGTCGAGGTCGGGCACGCGGGCCGCGTCGGGGATGCCCTGGGCTGCCCACAGGTCAACGGCCTCGGCGCCGCTGAAGGCGAGCCGGGCGGCGAGCCGGGCGTGTTCTTCTTCCAACGCGGCCAGCGTGACCGGCCGGGAGGCATCCAGCGCCGCGAGGGCGGCGGTGCGGAAGGCGTCCACGTCGTCTTCCACCAAGGTGTCGCAGTCGCCGGTCAGCCAGCGGTGCTTGCCGCCGGTGGTGCGCCACACCAGAGCGCGGTCGCGCGAGTCGTATTCCTCCACGCCGTGCGAGGCCTCGATGACCTCGGGGCCCGACATGGCCAGGCGCCCGATGTCGCTCATGACGATGTTGTCGGCGCAGCGGGCGACGATGCCCATCCCGCCGAAGCAGCCGCCCGAGCCGCCGATCAGCACAACGACCGGGATGCCGGCGGCGCGTACGTCCAGCAGCGCGCGCATCACCTCGGACACGGCGATGAGCCCGGCGTTGGCCTCGTGCAGGCGCACGCCGCCGGATTCGGCCAACAGCAGCACCGCGTCGGGCTGGTCTCGCAGCGCGCGCTGCAGCAGCCCCACGAGCTTGGCGCCGTGCACCTCGCCCACGCCGCCGCCCATGAACTGGCCTTCCTGCGCAGCGACGAACACCGGGCGGCCCGCCAGCGTGGCGCGGCCGATGGCCACGCCGTCGTCAAACGATGATGGCACGCCCAGTTGGGCCAGGTGCGGGCTGGTGAGCTTCATCGCCGGCGGCAGCCATTCGTGGAAGCTGCCTTCATCCAGCAGCAGCGCCAGCCGCTCGCGCGCGGAACATTCGGCAAAGGAGATCATGGCTGCAGCTCCTGCGCGGCCTGGTCCAGCCGCAGGCTGACGACGGCGGGCGTGGCGCCCATGTCATGGATGGAGACCTGCACGCCGGCCAGCGCGTGGCGTGCGTGAAAGTCCTGCACCACCGCGGCCCAGATGGCGCTGAAGCCGCGGGCCGAGGTTTCGATGTGGACGCGGCAGTCGTTGCCGGCCGCCGGCTCCAGCAGCACTTCCAGGTTGCCCGAGCCCACCACGCCGACCAGCACGGGCGTGAAGGCGCCGGCCGGGCGCGTGCCGGGGAAGGTGTAGTCCAGGGTTTCGAGTCCGGGTTGCATGGTTGAACTCACCAGTTGCGGAAGCGCTTCGGGGGCGCATACAGGCCACCCGAGGCGCGCACGAGGTCGCGCATGCTGCGGGCGGCCAGCAGGTTGCGGGTGGCGTCGCGCGGGTCGATGCCGAGATCGGCCGGGCGCTTGATGACGCCGCGGTCGCGCAGGTTCTCCACCATGGCCTTGTCACGCGCCAGACCCACGGCCGTGTAGCCCGCCACGCCGCGGATGGCCTGCTCGCGCTCCTCGTCGCTGCGGCACAGCAGCAGGTTGGCGATGCCTTCCTCGGTCAGGATGTGGGTCACGTCCTCGCCGTAGATCATGATGGGCGGCAGGTCCATGCCGGCCTGTTGCTGCAGCGTCCACGCGTCCAGCGTTTCGACGAAAGCGGGCTGCATGTGCTCCCGGAACGTTTCCACCATCTGCACGACGAGCTTCTGGCCGCGTGGCGTGCCGGCGGCGCCCTGGCGGCCGGCGCGGGCCTCGGCGCCGGCCTTGAGCCAGGCGGGGCTGGCGTGCCGCCGGCCACGCGCGTCGGCACCCATGTTGGGCGCGCCGCCGAAGCCGGCGATGCGGCCCAGCGTCGCGGTCGAGGAATTGCCCTGCAGGTCGATCTGCAGCGTGGAGCCGATGAAGAGGTCGCAGGCGTAGTGGCCCGCGGCCTGGCAGAAGGCGCGGTTGCTGCGCAGGCTGCCGTCGGCGCCGGTGAAGAACACGTCGGAGCGGGCACGGATGTAGTCCTCCATGCCCAGCTCGGAGCCGAACGAGTGCACGGACTGCACCCAGCCCGCCTCGATGGCCGGGATGAGCGCCGGGTGCGGGTTCAACGCCCAGTGCTGGCAGATCTTGCCCTTGAGGCCAAGCTGCTCGCCGTAGGTCGGCAGCAGCAGCTCGATCGCGGCGGTGTCGAAACCGATGCCGTGGTTGAGCCGCTGCACGCCGTACTCGGCGTAGACGCCCTTGATCGCCATCATGGCCATCAGCACCTGGATCTCGCTGATCTGCGCCGGGTCGCGCGTGAACAGCGGCTCGATGAGGTTGGGCTTGGGCGCCTTGACGACGAAGTCCACCCAGTCGGCCGGGATGTCGATGCGGGGCAGGGCGGTGCCAGCCGGCACGATCTCGTTGACCTGCGCGATGACGAGGCCGCCTGAGAACGCCGTGGCCTCGACGATGGCCGGCGTGTCCTCGGTGTTGGGGCCGGTGTAGAGGTTGCCCTGCGCGTCCGCCGCGTGCGCGGCCACCAGCGCCACCTTCGGCGTCAGGTCGACGAAATAGCGGGCGAACAGTTCCAGGTAGGTGTGGATGGCGCCGATCTCGATGCCGCCGCTGCCCACCAGCTTGGCCAGCCGTGCGCCCTGCGGGCCGCTGAAGCTGAAGTCCAGCCGCTTGGCGATGCCGGTCTCGAACACGTCCAGGTGCTCGGGCAGCGCCAGCACGGACTGCACCATGTGCAGGTCGCGCACGCGCTGCGCGTCCACCTCGGTCAGCGACCGCGCGAGGAAGTCGGCCTGCTTCTGGTTGTTGCCTTCCAGGCAGACGCGGTCGCCGGGTTGCAGCACGGCTTCCAGCAGCGCGACGGTGGCGTCGGTGGCCACGTGCCGGCCGTTGAGCCGGCCGCCAAGGGCCTCGGCCGCGCGGGCCAGGCGCTCGCGGCGTTGGCGGTCGCGCAGGTTCCAGGCGGGAGCGTTCATCGTCGGCTCCTTCAATGTGCCGCGTTGACGGCGCCCATCACCACGTCGGGCAGGCCCGTCGCGATGCCGGGAAAGATGCAGATCAGCAGCACCGCCAGCAGCATCAGCACGACGAATGGCAGCACCCCCCAGATGATGTCGCTGAGCGGGATGTCGGGCGCGATGTTCTTGATGACGAAGATGTTCAGCCCCACCGGCGGGTGGATGAGGCCGGTCTCCATGACGATGGTCATCAGCACGCCGAACCAGATCAGGTCGAAGCCGGCGGCCTTCAGCGGCGGCAGGATGATGGGCGCGGTCATCAGGATGATGCTGACCGGCGGCAGGAAGAAGCCCAGACCGATGACCATCAGCAGCACCGAGGCCAGCAGCACCCATTTGGACAGCTGCATGCCGACGATCCACGCCGCCGCCGCCTGGCTGATGTGCAGATAGCTCATCACGTAGGAGAACAGCAGCGACATGCCGATGATGAACATCAGCATCGTCGACTCCTTCAGCGTCGACGTGAGGATGGGCGCCACGTCCTTCGGGCGCCACACGCCGTAGATCGTCGCGATCAGCAGCAGCGCCAGCAGCGCGCCCAGGCCGGCCGTCTCCGACGGCGTCGCGAAGCCGCCGTACAGCGCCACCATGACGCCGATCAGCAGCAGCACGAAGGGCACGACGCGCGGCAGCATCTCGAACTTCTGGCGGCTGGTGAAGGTCTCCTGCGCCAGCAGCGCGGAGGCCGCGCCGGTGCGCTTGAACTCGGCCTCGGCCAGCGCATGCTCCTTGCGGTAGCGCATGGCGGCGTAGACGGCAAACAGCACGACCAGCAGCACGCCGGGGAAGATGCCCGCCAGGAAGAGCCGCCCCAGCGACTGCTCGGCCGCCACCGCGTACAGGATCATCGTGATGGACGGCGGCAGCAGGATGCCCAGCGTGCCGCCGGCCGCGATGATGCCGGCCGCGAAGCCGGGCGAGTAGCCGCGTTTGCGCATTTCCGGGATGCCGGCGCTGCCGATGGCCGAGCAGGTGGCCGGGCTGGAGCCGGCCATGGCCGCGAACAGCGCGCAGGCGAACACGTTGGCGATGCCCAGACCGCCGGGGATGCGGCCCATCCACACGTGCATGGCCGCGTAGAGGTCCTGCCCGGCGCGGGACTTGCCGATGGCCGCGCCCTTCAGGATGAACAGCGGGATGGAGAGCAGCGTGATGCTGGCCATCTCCTCGTAGACGTTCTGCGTGACGGTGTCCAGCGCCGAGGCCGGCATGAAGATGGCCATGAACAGCACCGCGACGCTGCCCAGCGCGAACGCGATGGGCGCGCCCGAGAACATGAACAGCAGCGTGACGACGCCGAACAGCGAGCCCAGTAAAAGCATGCTCATGCTGCTGCTCCTTGCGTGGGTTTGAACAGGCCGTTGATGCGGGCCGTCAGCTGGATGAGCAACTGCAGGCTCAGCAGCGTCATGCCCGCGGCCATCAGGCCGTAGGGAATCCACAGCGGCGGCGCCCAGGAGGACGATGTCGTCTGGCCCTCGGCCCAGGCCTCGTGGAACAGCGTCCACGACTTCCACGCGAAGAACGCGCAGAAGGCCGTGCACATCAGGTCGACGAGCGCCAGGCGCAGCTTGTTGACCGAGCGCGGCAGCAGTCCGGCCATGGCTTCGATGCCGACGTGGCCGCGCAGCTGCTGCACGAACGCGCCGCACATGAACGTGGCGCCGACGAGGCAGAACACGGCGGCTTCGTCCTGCCAGTCCGTCGACGCCTTCATGACGTAGCGCGAGATGACGCTGTACGTCAGCACGCAGGAAGCGACCAGCAGCGCCAGCATGCCCAGGCCCACCATCGCCTGGTTGACGAGGTGCAGCAGCCGGGCGACGGGCTGCAGCAGCGCCGGCGTGTCGGGGTCGATGCCGGCCACCGCCGGCTTCAGCTCAAAACCGTGGCTCATGGCGGCCTCAGAGCAGCTTTTGCGCGGCCTTGAGGATGGCGGCGCAGGACTCGTTCTTCTCGCCGAAGTCCTTCCACGCGGTGTCGCGCGCGATGGCCTGCCACTTCTTCAGCGTGGGCTCGTCCATGTCGTACACCTTGGCGCCGGCCTTGGCGTAGATGGCAGCGGCGGCCTGGTCGTCGGCCTTGGCGGCATCGCGGGCGAAGACTTCCATCTCCGCGCCGACGGCCATGATGACGTCCTGCTGCGCCTTGGGCAGCTTGCTGAACACCTCCTTGGAGATCATCAGCGGCTCGAACATGAACCAGTAGGTGCGCTGGCGGCCCGAGGTGAGGTGCTTGGCGATCTCTTCGAGCTTGAACGAGATGAAGCTGGTGGAGGACGTCATCGCCGCGTCCATCGCGCCGGTCTGCATGGCGGCGTAGATCTCGTTGGACGGCAGCGTGATGACGGACGCGCCGGCGTTCTTCAGCATCATGTCCATCTCGCGGCTGCCGCCGCGCACCTTCAGGCCCTTGGCGTCGTCCGGCGTCACCAGCGGCCGTGCGCGGCTGGCCACGCCGCCGGCCTGCCAGACCCAGCTGACGATCATCACGCCCTTGTCGTCCAGCACCTTGCTCAGCAGCTTGCCGACCTCGGCCGTCTTCCACGCCGCACCCTGCTCGTAGCTGGGGACGAGGGCTGGCATCAGGCCGGCGTTCGTCTCGGCCACCTCGCCGCCGGCGTAGGACAGCGGCACCAGGCTCATGTCCAGCGCGCCCTTGCGCATGGCGGAGAACTGCGCGTTGGTCTTCATCAGCGACGAGCCCGGGTAGACCGAAGCCTTCAGCGCGCCGCCGGTGCGCTTCTCCACCTCGGCCGCGAACCTGCGGCACAGCCGGTCGCGGAAGTCGCCTTCGGTCAGCGAGCCGCTGGGGAACTGGTGCGAGATCTTCAGGCCGCCGGTCTGGGCGAAGGCGGTGGGCCAGGCGGTGGCGGCGGCGGTGGCGGCCAGCCAGTGGCGTCGGGTCAGGGTCATCGATGTCTCCAGAGTCCGCCATGAGTGGCGGTATGCGGCCGCAGTGTGTGAGCGGCCCTCCGGGCTATCAATCAACCTCGCGGGGCGATGTTTACGCCGGGCGCAACGGTCCGGGGTTAACCCTGTTCACGCGCGCGTCCAGGGTGGCAACCTGCGTGGGCCGCGTCCCACCCCAATCCGAGGAGAAATCACCTTGCACAGCAACACGCTCCAGCCGGCCTTCCTGAGCTCGCTGATGACCGCCGGCGCCAACCTCGAACTCTCGTACAACGACCTGGCCTCCCATGCCAACGACCGCATGACCGCCGCGCTGGCGCTGGCGAAGCACGCGAGGGAGACGCAGCGCCAGCTGCGCTTCATCGCGATCAGCGCCAGCACGTCGGGCATCAAGCACCTGGCCGAAGAGGGCGCTGGTTTCGTCACCTTCTCGCTCGTCTACTGACCGCGCGGGGCGCGGCCTCCAGGCCCTGCTGGCCCGCCGCTCAACGGCTCAGGCGTGGGGCTGGCCCAGGCGCCGCCGGCGTGATGTCCAGGCCAGCCCCGCCAGCCCTGCCAGCATCAGGGCCCAGTGGGCGGGCTCAGGCACGGCCGTCACGCTCAAGCTGCCGTCGATGCCCAGCCTTGAGAGATCCAGCTTGCCCCTGTCGTAGCCACTGACCGTGATTTGCGCGGCCGACAGCGAGCCGGAGAAGGACGCAAAGTCGAACAGCGTCAGCAGGCTGCCTGGCGCCGGCACATAGCCATTGCCGAAAATGAGGTTCAGCGTGCCGTTGAACGTCAGCTTGTTGATGTGCAGCAGCTGGTCGTACTGCGTGCCGGGCGTGGCGCCGAACACCTCGATGTCCAGCACCGAACCGCTGCCGAAGCCGACGTCACCGCCGCCAAAGTCGATGGCCGCCGGGCTGTTGCCCGGGCTGTACCCGGCCTTGAACAACACGTTGCCGGCGTAGCTGCCTGCGCCGCTCACGTCGTTCAGGAAGCTCAGCGTCCCCGCACTGCCGAGCACACGGCCGTTGTTCGTGAAGTGGCCGGCGATGCTGCTGTCACCATTGAAATTGACCGTGTTGCCGTTGGTCGTGCCGTCGCTCGTGCCGAGCCAGGCACCCTGGCCCAGGTTGAGCGTGCCCAGGGCGCCGACGTTCAAGGCCTGCGTGGTCACGCGGCCGGAATCCAGCACGCTCAGGCTGGCGCTGCCGTTCAGGCCCAGATAGAGCACCGCATCGTTGTTCCACTGCGAGCCCGCCCCGGTGACCGTGACGGCGCCCGCCCGCCCCGCGTAGGCGCCCACGACGGCCGACCGACTGCTGGCCACACCACCTTCGCGAACGACCAGCGACCCATTGTTGACATAGAGAACCGAACGGGTGGTCCATCTGGCGCCGGCGCCGGACACCGTGGCCATGCTGCCCGGTCCACCCTCGCGGCCGATGTAGCCGTCCCCATTGCTGACCTCGGCACCCGCCAGCACATTCAGGGTGCCGGTGCCGGCATAGCCCACGCTCAGGTCACCCGCATTGCGCCAGCTCGAACCGGCGCCAGTGAGCGTCACCGTGCCGCTGCTGCCAGTCAGTTGGCCGATGACGCCATAGGTGTTGCTGACCACGCCGCCGCTTCCGACACTCAGCGTGCCGGTGCCCGTTTGGCCGACAAGCAGATCGGACGAATTGCGCCATTGCGAGCCGATGCCGGTAACCGTCACGCGGCCGTTGCTGCCGAGGTTGGCGCCAACAACGCCAGCGGTATTGCTGACCACGCTACCGGCTTCGATGGTCAGGCTGCCGGTGCCCAGCTGGCCAACGGCCAGAGCACCGGTGCTGTTCCACTGCGAGTTGGCGCCCGTGACCTTGACGGTGCCCATGCCGTTGGCGCTCGTGCCGAGCCCACCGCCTTTGCTGGTGACGACCCCGCCGTTGTCGAGGGTCATGGTGCCGACGCCGGCAGCACCGACCACGAGGTTGGCGAGGGCGTTCAACTGCGAGCCGGTGCCGGTGACCTTGACCGTCCCATTGCTGCCGGAGTTCAAGCCAAGCCAGGCGTTGCTGTAGCCCACGACGCTGGCGCCTTCGATGGCCAGGCTGCCCGTGCCCGCGTTGCCGACCGTGACGTCCTTCAAACGGTTGTCGATCGTGACGCGGCCCGCCAGCCGCAGGTCGGCGTCGGCCACGGTCACCAGGCCATTGAACATGAGGCCGGCGCTGCCACCCTGCCACACGCTGGTGCCGGCCACGGTGATGCCCAGGTTGAGCGTCTGGCGGTTGCTGCTGCTGTTGGTGATGGTTGAACCCGCCGCATTCTTCAGGGTGAGGGTGTTGCCGCCCAGCGTGAAGGCGCCTGCCCCGTCGGAAAAGCTGAGGTTGCTGACCGACAGGCCGGCGTAGTCGTTGGTGTTGCTGAGGAACAGGGGAGCGACCGAGAAGACCAGCGAGGCGCCCTCCAGACTGGGCGCCTTGGCACCCCTGGTGCCCCAGTTGGACACGAGAAACGGCGAGTCGGTGTCGGTGCCGATCGAGCCCACCGCGCTCCAGTTGCCGCTGCTGGCAGCACCGGTCCAGGTTCTGGTGACGGCCCTGGCCTGGGGGGCATACGCGGTGGCCAGCGCCGCGGCGATGACCATGCACAGGGGCAGGCGGCGGGTGGCAGACCGGACGGGGGGACGGGTGCGTTTCATGGCGAGGCTCACAACAGGGTTTCCGGCGCTGGGCCGGGCTGTTGACGATGTTCGGTGTGGACGCGAGCCGGCGCATCCGACCATGGACCCGAGACCGGGTCCCGAGACCCGCAAGCAGGGGAGGGGCAGGGCTGTCAGCCGGCATGTCGCCGAGCCGTCTGGGACGGTTCCGTACCCCTTCGGCGTTGTCTTCCGGAGGCCAGCTGAACGAGCGCGGAGCGGCTGCGGGCGCCTCAACCCCGATCCGCGCCGGCCTCCAACTCCGCCGCATGGCTCCGGCATGCCGCCAGCAGCGACAGCAGATTCGGATCACGCTCCCGCGTGCGCAGGAAGCACACGCTGATCTTCTGGCGCATCTGGTAGCGCGGCAGCAGCGGCACGAGGGCCACGTTGCGCGGCAGCACGCTGCGGATGCGGCCCGGCAGCAGCGTGCAGCCGATGCCGCCGCCCACCAGGTTCATCAGCGAGAAGATGTCGTTGGTCTTCATGACGACGTTGGGCTCGAAGCCGGCGACGCGGAAGGCATCGAGGAAGCGGTCGTGCGTCACATAGCCTTCGTTCAGCGACACGAAGCGCTCGTCGGCGCAGGCGCCCAGGTCGACCGCTGCCTGCTGCGCATAGGGCGACCCGGCGGGCGCGGCGAAGAAGATGTCGTCCTCGAACAGCAGCTGCGTCTCGACGTCGCCCGCGCCCTCGGGAATGCCCATCACCGTCGCGTCTACGGCGCCTTCGCGCAGCTTGCGCAGCAGCTCCTGGTTGGAGCCCAGCACCATCTCCGTCTGGATGTCGGGCTTGCGCAGGCGCAGGCCCATGATGATGGCCGGCACGGTCACGCTGGTCAGCGAGTACAGCGAGCCGATGCGGATGCGGTCGGCCGCGTAGCCGGCGATCTCGCGCGTGGCACGGATGCCGTTGGACATCGTCTGCAGCACCTCGCGCGCCACGTCGGCCAGCGCATGCGCCGCGTCGGTGGGCTGCAGGTTGCGGCCCTCCAGCCGGAACAGGCTGCAGCGCGTGCCGGTCTCCAGCGAATGCAGTGCGCGGTGCACGCTGACGGCGCTGATGCCCAGCCGCTCGGCGGCGCGCGCGAGGTTGCCGCTCTCCATGAAGGCCAGCAGGATCTCGAGCTTGCGGAAGGTGATCTCTTCGTCGATGCGGTTGAGCATGGGCGCGCATCGTAGCGAGCGGCCGGGGTGCTCAGGATGCTGTATGAAATTACAGTATCATCCGCCGCTGCAGTTGCCCGGTGGTGCACACCACGGCATTCCAGCCCAGCGGCCTTTCCCGGCCGCTGGGCTTTTTTTATGCCGACGCGCCGCGCAGCGCAGCCAGTTCTTGCCGCAGCGCCGCGTTCTCGGCCTCCAGCTCGGCGACGCGCTGTTGCAGCGACGCCAGCGTGGGCAGCGGCGTGGCAGGCGCGTCGGCATCCGGCGCGTCGCCGTCGGCCTCGGCGCTGGGCTCCGGGCTGGGGGCGGGCTGGCGCCGCTTGGCCTCGCGCACGCGCTTGGCGGCCTGCTTGAGTTCGTCGGCGCCGGCGGCCGCGGCGGCGGCCTGTTCCTCGGCCGGCAGGCTGGCCACGGCGGCGGCCGCGTTGATGGACACGACGCCGGCCTTCACGGCGGCCACCAGCTCGGGCGCGCCCTGCTTCTGGATCTTCTCGATCAGCACGACCTGGCTGCTGGACAGCCGCGCCGCCCGGGCCAGCGCCTCGCGCGTGGCCAGCGCATCCTGCTCGCTCATGGGTGCCGCCGGTGCGGGCGCGGCCTCCACTGCCGCCGGCGCTTCGGCGCTGGGCGGCGGCGCCGAGCGGGCGCGCCGCTCGGCCACGATCTCGCGCTTGCGCAACGCGAGCACGCCGCGCTGGAAGTCCGAGATGCTGCGCCGGCCCAGGTGCTGGTCGATCATCCACAGGTGCACGTCTTCCATGGACGTGAAGCGCGTGTTCTGCACCGTCTGGAACGGCAAGCCGTGCTTGGTGCAGATGCCGTAGCGGTTGTGCCCGTCCACCAGCACGTTGCCCCACAGCACCAGCGCGTCGCGGCAGCCCTCGGCCAGGATGCTGCGCTCCAGCGCGTCGTGCTCCTCGGCCGTCAACGGGTCGATGTAAGCCTTGAGTTCTTCGTTGACGACGATGTCCATGGAGCCACGACCGCAAAAGAAAAAGCCGTTGAGGGCTCAACGGCTTTTTGGGTATCGGTGGTGGAGAGGAGGAGGATCGAACTCCCGACCTCCGCATTGCGAACGCGGCGCTCTCCCAGCTGAGCTACCCCCCCACGCGAGGCGCGCAGTATAGCCCGGGCCGGGGCTGCTATCGTGCATCGCCATGACGCGCCGCAAGACAGAGGCCTGGTTCGAGGCCCAGTACAACAACCGGCAACGGGTGGCCGACAGCGCCGACATCCTCGGGCGCTGGGCCGAGGCGTCGGCTCTCGTGCGCAGCAGTGCGAACTGCCGGCTGGACCTGCGCTACGGCAGCGACCCCGGGCAGACGCTGGATGTCTTCACGCCCGACCCGGCCTTCGCGGGCGGCTTCGCGCCGGTGCTGGTGGTCGTGCACGGCGGCTGGTGGCGGTCGCTGGACAAGTCGGACTACAGCTTCCTGGCCGCCAGCTTCACGGACGAGGGCGCGCTGGTGGTGGTGCCCAACTACGACCTGTGCCCGGCGGTGAGCATCGAGCACATCGCGATGCAGCTGACCGAGGCGGTGGCCTGGGCCTGGCGGCATGCGGCCGAGCATGGCGGCGACCCGAGCCGCATCGTGCTGCTGGGGCACTCGGCCGGCGGGCATCTGGCGACGATGCTGAGCTGCTGCGACTGGAAGCGCGTGGCTCGGGACCTGCCGCGGCGGCTGGTGCAGGGGGCGATGTCGGTGTCGGGCGTGCATGACCTGGCACCGCTGCTGCACGTGCCCTTCCTGCAAGGCGACCTGCGGCTGGACGCGGCCGCCGTGCGCCGCCTGAGCCCGGTCAATTTCCCGGCGCCGGCGACGCCGCAGACGTTGATCGCGCTGGCCGGCGGGCAGGAGAGCGAGGAGTTCCGCCGCCAGAACCGGCTCATTCGCCAGGCCTGGGGCGCCCGCGCGGTGCCGGTGTGCGAGGAGCTGCCGGGCTGCAACCACTTCACGGTGCTGCACGACCTGGCGGACCCGCAGGGGCGGTCCCACCAGCTGCTGCGGCAGCTGTTGGGGCTGCGCTGGTACAGCGGCCTTCTCTGAGCCGCGGTTTACGCGGGCAGCGACACCGCGTCCAGCAGCTCGCTCTCGATCTGCAGCTGCGCCTTGTTGTGCTGCAGCGCCGGGCCGTCGACGAGGAAGGTGTCTTCCACGCGCTCGCCCAGCGTCGAGATCTTGGCCAGCTGCAGGTTGATGCCGTGCCGCGCCAGCACGCGCGCGATGGCGTAGAGCAGGCCGGCGCGGTCGCTGGTGCTGATGGTGAGCAGCCACGCGGTGGCGCGCTCGTCGGGCCGCAGCGAGATGCGCGGCGAGTACGGGAAGCTCTTCACGCGGCGCGACAGCCGGCCGCGCCGCGGCTCGGGCAGCGGGCCGCCGGCCTGCAGCACGGCGGCGAGCTTCTGCTCGACCATGGGCACGAGGTCGCGGTGGTGCACGTCGGCCTCGGGGCGGATGGCCTGGAAGGTGTCCAGCGCGTAGCCCTTGCGCGTGGTGTGCACCTTGGCGTCGAGGATGCTGAAGCCGGCGGTGTCGAAGTAGCCGCAGATGCGGGCGAACAGGTCGGGCTGGTCGGGTGCGTAGACCAGCACCTGCAGGCCTTCGCCGATGGGTGAGGGGCGGGCGCGCACGACGGGCACGGTGGTCTCGACGTGGCGCCACAGCGAGCGTGCATGCCAGGCCAGTTCGGCGCCGTCATGCCGCGCGAAATAGCTGACGGCCAGTGTCTTCCACAGCGGCTCCTCGGTGCCGGGCAGCTGGGAGTGCAGGGCAAGCGCCTGCCGGGCCTCCTGCTTGCGGGTCTCGATCTCGGCGTCGAGGTTGATGGGCGCGCCACCCAAGGCGCGCAGCGTGATGCGGTACAGGTCCTCCAGCAGCTTGCCCTTCCACGCGTTCCACACCTTCGGGCTGGTGCCGCGGATGTCGGCGACGGTCAGCAGGTACAGCGCCGTGAGGTGGCGCGCGTCGCCCACCTTGGCGGCGAAGGCGGCGATGACGTCGGGGTCGGCCAGGTCTTCCTTCTGCGCGACGCGCGACATCGTCAGGTGGTGCTCGACGAGGAACACGCACATCGCCGTGTCCTCGGGGCTCAGGCCGTGCTGGCGGCAGAAGCGCTTCACCTCGACGGCGCCCAGCTCGGAGTGGTCGCCGCCGCGGCCCTTGGCCACGTCGTGGAAGAGGGCGGCGATGTAGAGCAGCTCCGGCGCGTCGAACTGCGCCGCGAGCTGCGAGCAGAACGGGTACTCGTGGACGTGCTCGGGCACGAAGAAGCGCCGCACATTGCGCAGCACCATCAGGATGTGCTGGTCCACCGTGTAGACGTGGAACAGGTCGTGCTGCATCTGGCCCACGATGGCGCGGAACACCCACAGGTAGCGGCCCAGCACCGAGGTCTGGTTCATCAGCCGGAAGGCGTGCGTCTGGCCCTCGTGGTGGCGCAGCATGGCCATGAAGGTGGCACGGTTGACCGGGTCGCGGCGCCAGGCGGCGTCCATCAGGCCGCGTGCGTTGTACAGCGCCCGCAAGGTGCTGGCCGACAGGCCCTTGATGCCGGGCGTCTGCTGGTAGACCAGGAAGGTGCGCAGGATGGCGTGCGGGTCCTGCAGGTAGAGGTCGTCGGTCGCGACCTCCAGCATGCGGCCGCGGTCCAGGAAGTCGATCTGCCCCTCGATGGGGTGCAGCACGCCCGGCTGCGAGTCGTTGATCTGCTCCTCGAGGTTCAGCAGCAGGATCTGGTGCAGCTGCGTGACGGCCTTGGCCGCCCAGTAGTAGCGCCGCATCAGCACCTCGGAGGCGCGCTGCGACGGCGTGCTCTCGAAGCCGAAGCTCTGCGCCACGGCGGTCTGCAGGTCGAACACGAGGCGGTCCTCGCGCCGGCCGGCCACCGCGTGCAGCCGTGCGCGGATCAGGCGCAGCTGGTTCTCGTTGCGCTGCAGCTGGCGGCTCTCGAACGGCGTGATGAGGCCGTGTTGCGCCAGCGCCTTCCACGTCGTGCCGAAGCCGGCGGCACGCGCCACCCAGATCAGCATCTGCAGGTCGCGCAGGCCGCCGGGGCTTTCCTTGCAGTTGGGCTCCAGCGCGTAGGGCGTGTCGTCGAACTTGGTGTGGCGCTGCAGGCTCTCCAGCGTCTTGGCGCGGAAGAAGGCCTTGGGGTCCAGCGCCTGCATGAAGCGCGCGGACATGGCGCGGAACAGGCTGGCGTCGCCGGCCAGCGGGCGGGCCTCCAGCAGCGCGGTCTGGATGGTCACGTCGCCGGCCGACTCCGACAGGCATTCGCCCAGCGTACGCACCGAGGAGCCGATCTCCAGCCCCACGTCCCAGCACGATGTGATGAAGGCCTCGATGGCGGTCTTGGCCGGGCCGGGCTGGTAGGCCTCGACGCCGTCGGGCAGCAGCACCAGCACGTCCACGTCGGAGTGCGGGAACAGCTCGCCGCGGCCGTAGCCGCCGACGGCCGCGAGGCAGGCACCGTCGGGCATGCCGGCCTGCGTCCACAGCGCGCGCAGCGTGTCGTCCACATGCCGGGCCAGGCGGCGCAGCAGCCGCTCCGCGCCGGCCTGGGTGGGACGCTCGGCGAGGAAGCCGTCGATCAGTGCCTGCTTGCCAGACTTGAACTGCTGGCGGAGTTCGGCGAGCGTCGTCACCGGTCAGGCCGTGGCGGCGGCGGCCTGCGTGATGAAGGCCGGCGGCGGCGGGCTGCCGGCCGACAGCGTCATGACCTCGTAGCCGGTCTCGGTGACGAGCAGCGTGTGCTCCCACTGCGCCGACAGCGAGCGGTCCTTGGTGACGATGGTCCAGCCGTCGCCCAGTTCCTTGATTTCGCGGCGGCCCGCGTTGATCATGGGTTCGATCGTGAACATCATGCCCGGCACCAGCTCGTCCAGCGTGCCGGGGCGGCCGTAGTGCAGCACCTGCGGTTCCTCGTGGAAGACGCGGCCGATGCCGTGGCCGCAGAACTCGCGCACGATGGAGAAGCCGGCGTTCTCGGCAAAGGTCTGGATGGCGTGGCCGATGTCGCCCAGCCGCGCGCCGGGCTTGACCTTGGCGATGCCCTTCCACATGGCCTCATAGGTGAAGGCGCACAGCCGCTTGGCCGCGATGGAGCCGTCGCCGACGACGAACATGCGGCTGGTGTCGCCATGCCAGCCGTCCTTGATGACGGTGACGTCGATGTTGACGATGTCGCCGTTCTTCAGCGGCTTGTCGTTCGGGATGCCGTGGCAGACCTGGTGGTTCACCGACGTGCAGATGGACTTGGGGTAGGGGATGTAGCCGGGCGGGCAGTAGTTCAGCGGCGCCGGGATGCCCTGCTGCACGTTGACGATGTAGTCATGCGCGAGCTTGTCCAGCTCGTTGGTCGTGACGCCGGGCTGGACGTGCGCGGTGAGCATGTCCAGGACTTCGGACGCCAGGCGCCCGGCGATGCGCATGCCCTCGACATCGGCAGCGGTCTTGATCGTGATGGCCATGGGGGGATTATCAACAAGCGGGCCGAGCGCCGGGCCGCTCCCAAGCCGGCCCGCACCTGGCGATGCGCTCGCGGCTCGATGCCGCGAGCGTCGCCGTCCCCTCGGGGGACCGATCAGGCTTGCCGGCGTTCAGCCGGCGCAAGACTGGGCGAGGGGCTGTCCGTATGTCAGTCTTTCCAGATGTCCATGCCCATGTAGGCTGTGGCCAGCACGACGATGCCGAACGCGATGCGGTACCAGGCGAACACGGCGAAGCTGTGGCTGGACACGTAGCGGATCAGCCAGCGGATGCACAGCAGCGCGCTGATGAACGCGAACACCAGGCCCACGGCGAACATCGGCAGGTCGGCCCACGCCAGCGCGTCGCGCTGCTTCAGCACCGAGTAGGCGCCGGCGCCCATCAGCGTCGGGATGCCCAGGTAGAAGCTGAACTCGGTGGCCGCCTTGCGCGACAGGCCCAGCACCAGGCCGCCGATGATGGTGGCGCCCGAGCGGCTGGTGCCCGGGATCATCGCCAGGCACTGCAGCAGGCCCACCTTCAGCGCGTCCAGCGGCGTCATGTCGTCCACGGTCTCGACGCGGGCGCGGCGGCTGCCTTGCAGGTCCATGTCGCCGTACAGGCGCTTGTGGCGGGCCTCCACCCACAGGATGATGACGCCGCCGACGATGAAGGCCAGCGCCACTGGCACCGGGTGGAACAGGTGGGCCTTGATGACCTTGCCGAACGCCAGGCCCAGCACGACGGCGGGCAGGAAGGCGATCAGCACGTTGAGCGCGAAACGCTGCGCCTGCGGCTCGCCGGTGATGCCGCGCACCGTGCGGGCCAGCCGCTCGCGATACTCCCACACGACAGCGAACATCGCACCCGTCTGCACGGCGATCTCGAAGACCTTGGCCTTCTCGCCGACGAAGTTCAGCAGCGAGCCGGCGAGGATCAGGTGCCCCGTGGACGAGATCGGCAGGAACTCGGTCAGCCCTTCGACGATGCCCATGATGGCGGCTTTGATCAGCAGGATGACGTCCACGTGGGGCTCCGGAAATACAAGGATTGAAAAAGGCGGCGCAGTGTAGCCAGCCCCTGTTGCAGAACTCGTGCCCGGAACTTGCCGCACGCTGACCCCAGGGCTACATTACTGACCGTCCGGTCATTAACTCAGCTCACTTGGCCACCGTCACCCCCCGCCAACGCCGCAAGGACGCCCGCCCGCAGGAGCTGCTGGACGCGGCGTTGGCCCTGTTCGTCGAGAAGGGCTTCGCCGCCACGCGCAGCGAGGAGATCGCCGCGCGCGCCGGCGTGGCCAAGGGCACGCTGTACCGCTACTACCCGAGCAAGGACGAGCTGTTCAAGGCCATGGTGCGCGACAACCTGTCCGTGCACATCGCCGAGTCGGCCGCGCAGGCGGCGTTGCACACCGGCTCCATCGCCGAGCTGCTGCACCAGATGATGCGGGCCTGGTGGGCCAAGGTGGGCCATGGCAACGCCGGCGTGGTGTGCAAGGTCATGATGGTGGAGGCCCGCCATTTCCCCGAGCTGGCGCGCTTCTATGTGGACGAGGTCATCAAGCCCTCGCAGAACCTCATCGGCGGCCTCATCGAGCGCGGCATCCGCAGCGGCGAGTTCCGCGCCGTGCCGGTGGAGGCGACCGTGCACCTGCTGATCGCGCCCATGCTGCACATGCTGCTGCACGAGCACTCGTTCGGCGAGCACGACATCTGCCACCAGACCATGCGCGCCGAGGAGTTGCTGGACGCGCAGATGGCCTTGCTGCTGCACGGTCTGCTGGCCAGGCCGTCGGGCACCTAGAATTTTGGTTTTTGTCCCGCCGACCCGCGCCCCGGAGAACCAGATGAACCTCGAACAAGCCCGCTTCAACATGATCGAGCAGCAGATCCGCCCCTGGGACGTGCTCGACCCCAGCGTGCTGGAGCTGCTGCATGTCGTGCATCGCGAGGATTACGTGCCCGAGGCCCACCGGGCCCAGGCCTTCGTCGACGTCGAGCTGCCGCTGACCGCCACGCGCCGCATGCTGGCGCCCAAGGTCGAGGCCCGCCTGCTCCAGGAGCTGAAGGTGCAGCGCCACGAGAAGGTGCTGGAGATCGGCGCCGCCACGGGCCACCTGGCCGCGCTGCTGGGCCACAAGGCGCAGCGCGTCGTCTCCGTCGAGGCCGATGCCGGCCTGGCCGCGCAGGCCACCGCCAACCTCAAGCGCACCGGCGTGCTGAACGTCAGCGTGCTGAACCAGGACGGCGCCGCCGGCGTGGCCGCCGAGGAGCCGTTCGACGCCATCCTGCTGTCCGGCTCCGTCGCGGCCGTGCCGCAGGCGCTGCTGAACCAGCTCAAGGTCGGCGGCCGCCTGGCAGCCATCGTCGGCGCCGAGCCCGTCATGCGTGCCGTGCTCATCACGCGCAAGGGCGCCAGCGAATTCAGCACCGTCGAGATGTTCGACACGGTTGCCGGCCGCCTGCCGGGCTTCGCCGAAGCGTCCGCTTTCAGCTTCTGAAGCGCTGAACTTGGATGCCGCCCGTCGCTGCCAGACGCCGCCTGACGCCTTTTCGGGGCAACTCGTCACATGGCTTCAGTCATCGGCGGGCTTTGCGTCTATAACCCCGGCCGCTGCTTAAATCACTGCTCCAGCCAAGGAATCCCATGCCCTTCGTTCCCGCCCAACGCCCGATCCTGCAACCGCTGGCCTTTGCCGTCGGCCTTCTGCTCGCGGGCGCGGCCCAGGCCCAGAGCCTGCAGGAGCTCTATGACGCGGCCCGGGGCTACGACGCGACCTACCTGGCCAGCAAGGCGACCGCCGACGCCGCTGCTGCCCGCGCCGCGCAGGCCGAGGCGCTGACCAGGCCCACGCTGGGCCTGTCGGCCTCGGGCACCGAGGCGCGCACCGAGCCGCCCAGCGGCAACGGCGTCACGGCCCGCACGCTGACGGCCGGTCTGCAGGGCAAGTACGCGGTCTACAACGCCGCCAACGCGCCCACCATCGACAAGGCCCGCCGCGGCTTCGCGGTCGCGCAGGCCGACCTGGAGTCCGCCGAGCAGGACCTCATCGTGCGCCTGGCCACGGCTTACTTCGACGTGCTGGCCGCGAAGGACGCGCTGTCCACCACGCAGGCCAACAAGGCGGCCATCTCGGAGCAACTGGCGTCGGCCAAGCGCAACTTCGAGGTCGGCACGGCCACCATCACCGACACCCGCGAGGCGCAGGCCAAGTACGACCTGGCCGTCGCCCAGGAGCTGGCCGCCGACAACGACCTGCGCGTCAAGCGCGTCACGCTGGACCAGTTCGTCGGCCGCGTGGGCGTGGAGCCCAAGGCCCTGGCCCAGCCGGTGGCGCTGCCGGCGCTGCCCAGCAACGTCGTCGACACCTGGGTGTCCACCGCCGACGACCAGCACCCCGCCGTGCGCAAGGCCCGCCTGGGCCTGGAAGTGGCGCAGCTGGACACGCAGATCGCCCGCGCCGGCGAGCGCCCCACGCTGGACGCCAGCGCCACGCTGGGCGGCCAGAACCTGCACAACAGCCTGAGCGGCCTCGCCGCGCAGTCGTCGGGCGTGGGCACCACGAAGAACGCCAGCATCGGCCTGACGCTGACCTACCCGCTCTACACCGGCGGCCTGACGCAGAACCGCATCAAGGAAACGCTGGTGTTGGAGGACAAGGCCCGCAACGACCTGGACTTCGCGCGCCGCAGCGTCGCCGAGGCCACGCGCCGCGCCTTCTTCGGCGTGCAGTCGCTGAAGGCGCAGGTGGCCGCCTACGAGGCCGCCGAGTCGTCCACCAAGCTGGCGCTGGAAGCCACGCAGCTGGGCTACAAGGTCGGCGTGCGTGTGAACCTGGACGTGCTGAACGCGCAGACGCAGCTTTACTCCACGCAGCGCGACCTGGCCAAGGCGCGCTACGACGTCGTCGTCAACAGCCTCAAGCTGCGCCAGGCCTCGGGCCAGCTGCGCGCCGAGGACCTGAGCGCCGTCAACACGCTGCTGGCCAAGTAAGCCGCCGCGACGCTCACCGGCCACCCCGCTCCGGCGGGGTTTTTCACGCCCGGCCGGCGCCGATCACGTTGAGCGGGATCTTCAGGTAGCTGACGCCGTCGTCCTCGGGCGGCGGCAGCTGGCCGGCGCGGATGTTGACCTGGATGGACGGCAGGATCAGCGTGGGCACGTCCAGCGTCGCGTCGCGCGCCTGGCGCATCTGCACGAACTGCGCCTCGGTGATGCCGTCGCGCACGTGGATGTTGGCCGCGCGCTGCTGCGCCACGGTGCTCTCCCAGGCCGGCGCGCGGCCGGCGGGTGGGTAGTCGTGGCAGACGAACACGCGCGTCTCGGGCGGCAGCGCGAGGATGCGCTGCATGGACGCGTACAGCGCGTGCGCATCGCCGCCGGGGAAGTCGGCGCGGGCCGTGCCGACGTCGGGCATGAACAGCGTGTCGCCGACGAACACCGCGCCGTCCACGACGTAGGCCATGTCGGCCGGCGTGTGACCCGGCACCAGCAGCGCCTGCGCCGGTGTCTCGCCGATGTGGAACACCTCGCCGTCCTGGAACAGGTGATCGAACTGCGTGCCGTCGGGCAGGAAGCCGCGCTCCAGGTTGAACAGCTTCTTGAACGTGGCCTGCACCTGCGTGATGTGCTCGCCGATCGCGATGCGGCCGCCGAGCTGCTGCTGCAGGTAGCGGGCGCTGGACAGGTGGTCGGCGTGAGCGTGGGTCTCCAGGATCCACTGCACGGTGAGGCCGTGCTCCCGCACGTGGGCGATGAGCCGGTCTGCCTGCTGCGTGTTGGTGCGGCCGGACTTGAAGTCGAAGTCCAGCACCGGGTCCACGATGGCGGCGCAGCGGCTGGCGTTGTCGGCGATGACGTAGGAGACGGTCCAGGTCTTGTCGTCGAAGAAGGCCTGGACGGTGGTGCTGGCGGCCATGCGGGCTCCCGGTTGGTTCAATATGTTGACGAATAATATATTTGTTTGCATAATGAAGTCAACCTCACGGAGCCCGCCATGTCCGATCCCGTCATCGACCCTGCCACGTTGCGCCGCGCCGCCGGCCAGGCCGTCGCCGCGCTGAAGGTGCTGGCCAACGAAGACCGCCTGCTGCTGCTGTGCCAGCTGTCGCAGGGCGAGATGGCCGTCGGCGAGCTGGAGGAGGTGCTGGGCATCCGCCAGCCGACGCTGTCGCAGCAACTGGGCGTGCTGCGCGGCGAGGGCGTGGTGGACACGCGCCGCGACGGCAAGCGCATCTTCTACAGCGTGGCCGACCCGCGCCTGCTGCAGGTGCTGGCCGTGCTGTACGACCTCTATTGCCCCAAGGAGTGAGCGATGAACATCGCCTGGCATGACTTCACGCCCGTGGCCTCGCTGGCCGGCGGAGCGCTCATCGGCCTCGCGGCCGCGCTGTTCGTGCTGCTGAACGGCCGCATCGCCGGCATCAGCGGCGTGCTGGGCGGGCTGTTGCGGCCCGTGCGCGGCGACGTGGGCTGGCGGCTCGCGTTCGTGCTGGGGCTGGTGGGCGCGCCGCTCGCGTATGCGCTGTTCACCGCGGTGCCGCTGCCGCGCATTGACGCCGGCTGGCCCGCGCTCGCGGCGGCCGGGCTGCTGGTGGGCGTGGGCACGCGCTACGGCGCCGGCTGCACCAGCGGGCACGGGGTGTGCGGGCTGTCTCGGCTGTCGCCGCGCTCGCTGGCCGCCACGGCCGCCTTCATGGGCGCGGGCTTCGTGACCGTGTTCCTGCTGCGCCACGTCATCGGTTTCTAGAGGAGCCGCCATGTCCATCTTCACGTCGTTGCTGGCCGGCCTGGTGTTCGGCCTGGGCCTGATCCTGTCTGGCATGGCCAGCCCGGCCAAGGTGCTGGGTTTCCTGGACCTCGCCGGCGCCTGGGACCCGTCGCTGGCGCTGGTCATGGCGGGCGCCATCGCGGTGGGGCTGCCGACCTTCGCGCTGGCGCGGCGGCGCGAGGCCACGCTGCTGGGCCTGCCGCTGCGGCTGCCGACGGCCAGCGCCATCGACCGCCGGCTGCTGGGCGGCAGCCTGCTGTTCGGCGCCGGCTGGGGGCTGGCGGGTTTCTGCCCGGGGCCGGCGCTGGTGGCGCTGGGCATGGGCGAGCTGAAGGCGGCGGTGTTCGTCGCCGCGATGCTGGCCGGCATGGGGGTGTTCGAGCTGCTCGAGCGGCGCGGCAAGGCCTGAGCCATGGGCATGGACGGCGGCTGGGCCGGCGTGGCGCTGACGCTGGCGGTGCTGGGCCTGTACGAGGCGGTGCTGGTGCTGCCGCGGCAGCGGCTCGCGCCGGCCCCGGCCCGTCATGCCGGGCTGCGGGAGGACTGGCTGGGCGTCGTCTCGGCGCAGCCGGGCTCGGAGCTGCTGGCCGTGCAGACGCTGCGCAATTCGCTGATGTCGGCGACGCTGCTGGCGTCCACGGCCGCGCTGGCGCTGATGGGCACGGCCACGCTGACGGCGCCGTCGCTGCACGACAGCCTGGGCCGCCCCGGCCCGCGGCTGGTGCTGGAGCTGGTGCTGCTGGCGCTGCTGTCGGCGTCGCTGGTGGCCACGCTGATGGCGGTGCGCTTCTACAACCATGCCGGCTTCGTCGTCGGCATGCCGGTGGCGTCGCCGGCGCGGGTGCGCTGGGCGGACGTCGGCGTGCGCTACGTGCGCCGCGCCGGGGTGCTGTACGGCGTGGGCCTGCGCCAGCTGGTGCTGGTGGTGCCGGTCGTCGCCGCGTTGCTGGCGCCCGCCGCCGGCCCGGTGGCGGCAGCGCTGGTGGTGGCCGTGCTGGTCGCGCTGGACCGCTTCGGCGACGACGCCGCGCCGGGCTGACCGGCGGGTGCCAAACAGGCGCCAAAATCCGCGCCCATGCTGTTCCTGCTTTCGCCCGCCAAATCCCTCGACTACGACACGCCGACGCCGCCCGAACTGGCCGACGTGTTGACCCGCCCGCAGTTCCTGGACGACACCGCGGCACTCATCGACATGCTGCGCACCAAATCCGTGGCCGAGGTGCGCGAGCTGATGGGCCTGTCCGAGCCGCTGGCGCAGCTCAACGTCGATCGCTATGCCGCCTGGCGGCCGCGCTTCACCGACAAGAACAGCAAGCCGGCCGTGCTGGCCTTCAACGGCGACGTCTACGACGGGCTGGACGCGAAGACGCTGTCCGCCGACGACATCGCGTGGGCGCAGCAGCATGTGCGCATGCTGTCGGGCCTGTACGGCATCTTGCGGCCGCTGGACCGCATGCAGCCCTACCGGCTGGAGATGGGCACGCGGCTGGCCACGCCGGCCGGCGCCAGCCTGTACGACTGGTGGGGCGACCGCCTGGCGCTGCACCTGAACAAGCTGGTGGCGGGCGAGAAGGCGCCGGTCATCGTGAACCTGGCCTCGCAGGAGTACTTCCGCGCCGCCGACCGCAAGGTGCTGAAGCCGCGCGTCGTGGACTGCCAGTTCGAGGACTGGAAGAACGGCGACTACAAGATCATCAGCTTCTTTGCCAAGCGGGCCCGCGGCCTGATGGCGCGGTTCGCCATCCAGCAGCGTCTGGAGACGCCCGAGGGTCTCAAGGATTTCAATCTGGACGGCTATCGTTGGGCCCCCGAAGCGTCCACCCCCGAAAGTCTGGTTTTCCGTCGCAAGCCATGAGCCAACAAGTCATCACCCCCGAACTGTGCGAATGGATCGCCGAGCAGTCGCGCGCCGGCCATGCGTCCGAGAGCATCCTGGCCGCCATGCTGGGCAGCGGCTGGGACGAGTCCGTCGCCCGCGACGCGCTGGCGCGCACGCTGGGCCAGCCCGCCGCGCCGGCCGCTGACGGCGCCACGCCGGGCATGCCGGAGCCGGACCTTTCGCGCTTCGCGCCCGTGGTGAACGCCGGCGACCGGCCCGTCAAGATCCTGATGGCGCTGCGCCAGCCGCGCGTCGTCGTGTTCGGCGACCTGCTGTCCGAGGCCGAGTGCGACGGCGTCATCGAGCTGGCGACGAAGCGCCTGGCGCGCTCCGAGACGGTGGCCACCGCGTCCGACGGCAGCGAGGTGAATGCCGCCCGCACCAGCGACGGCATGTTCTTCGAGCGTTGCGAGAGCGACCTGATCCGCCGCATCGAGTCGCGCATCGCGACGCTGCTGCGCTGGCCGCTGGACCACGGCGAAGGCCTGCAGGTGCTGCGCTACCGCCCCGGCGCCGAGTACCAGCCGCACTACGACTATTTCGACCCCGGCCACGTCAGCACGCCCAACATCCTCAAGCGCGGCGGGCAGCGCGTGGGCACGCTGGTCATCTACCTGAACACGCCGGTGGCCGGCGGCTCGACGATCTTCCCGGACATCGGCCTGGACGTCGCGCCCGTGAAGGGCAACGCGGTGTTCTTCAGCTACGACCGGCCGCATCCGTCCACGCAGACGCTGCACGGCGGCTCGCCCGTCATCGAGGGCGAGAAGTGGGTGGCGACCAAGTGGCTGCGCCAGGGCGTCTTCAACTGACGCCCCGGGCGGCCCGGGGCTCAGGCGGTGGCCGCGATCAGCGCCACCAGCCCCGCGGCCACCGCGCCCAGCCCGACGAAGTAGAAGCCGCTGAGCGCCAGGCCGCGCAGCAGCGCGCCCCACCAGCCCAGCCGGTAGACGCGACGCATGGCCACCAGGCCATGGCCGAACACGGCGAACACCATCACGCCTTCCAGCCCGGTGGCCACGGCCAGCAGCAGGGCCAGGAACCACAGGCTGTGGGTGTGCAGCGAGAACACGAAATGTTCGGCGTAGCGCCGGCCGCTGCCGATGAAGGTCAGCAGCAGCAGGGCGGCGAAGACGGGCTGCATCGCCAGCATCGCGTAGGGCGCCAGCGCGCGGGTGCGGGCCTTCCACTGCTCCAGCGTCATGGACTGCGCCTTCTTCACGAGCCGGGTGAACCAGCCGGACGCCCCGGTGCAGTCGTCCGCCTCGGCCACGTCGCAGTCGGTCAGCTTGGTCGTCACCTTCCAGCGTTCGGCGGCACTCGCGCCCTTGGCCATGGCATCTGCCGCGGCTGCCGTTTCCGCTGGCGTGGCGCCGGGCTTCACGCGCAGCGTGACCGGCTTGCCGGGCTCGGCGCTGCCGACGGCGGCCGCGTCGGGCTCGACGACCTGCGTCGGCCCCTGCGGCAGCAGCGCCCAGCCGACGAAGAAGATGAAGCTGGCGCTCAGGTACACGCGCAGCGGCAGCACGTAGCGGCGCCGGGCGCCGTGGAAGTAGGCGTTGGTCAGGTGGCCGGGCAGCGCGATCAGCGCCCACAGCGTGCGCCACAGCGGGCCGTCGAACGCGACGTAGTGGCCCAGGTACTCGGTGAGCATCTCGCGCACCGACGGCGGGTGCAGGTCGGTCTCCTGCCCGCAGTGGCCGCAGTAGACGGGGCGCGGCCTGGCCAGCGTGTAGTGGCAGTTGCGGCAGTAGGGCAGCTCGGGGGCGTGGGCGTGTTTGCTCATGCGGACAGCAGTTTGTGGATCAGGTCGGGCGTGCTGGCGGCCTGGTATTTCTTCATCAGGCGGGCACGGTAGACGTCCACCGTGCGGTGGCTGATGCCCAGGCGCCGGCCGATGAGCTTGCTGGTCAGCCCGTCGATGAGCAGCGCGGCGATCTCGCGCTCGCGCGGCGTCAGCTCGGCGGTCAGGCCGCGGCGGGCGGACAGGTCCTCGAAGCTCCAGATGCCGCGGGCGTGCGGGTCGCGCGGGTCCAGCGCCCGGCCGATGACGTGGCACCAGAACAGGCTGCCGTCGAAGCGCTTCATGACGCGGTCGTCGCCGTAGCGGCCCTGCCGGTCCAGGCTGGCGACGATGCGCTCGCCGGTGCGCTGGTACTCGTCGGGCGAGGGGTAGAGCTGCTCGAAGCTGTGGCCGACCAACTGCTCGCGGCGGGCGCCGAAGATGGCCAGCACGTGCTGGTTGCAGTCGCGCACGATGCGCTGCTCGGACAGGATGAGCCCGATGGGCGCCAGCTCGAAGGCCAGGCGGTAGTCGGGCAGGGCGGCGGCGGGCGGCAAGGGCGGCAAGGGCGGCAAGGGCGGCAAGGGCGTGTCGGGCAGGCGCGGCCGGGAGGGCGGCCCGTGCGTGGGCCGGAAGGATTAGGCGATTCTACGTAACGCCATACGTAGCTCGGCCCGGCTACGCTGTGCGCCTTCTGTGACCCCAGATGGAGACAGCGGCATGAACAAGGTGTACCCGAGCGCTGAAGAAGCGCTTCGCGGCGTCGTGAAGGACGGGCAGTTGCTGGCCGTCGGTGGCTTCGGCCTGTGCGGCATCCCCGAGGCGCTGATTGCGGCGCTGCGCGACAGCGGCGTGAAGGGCCTGACGGTCATCTCCAACAACGCCGGCGTGGACGGCTTCGGCCTGGGCCAGCTGCTGGAGACGCGCCAGATCACCAAGATGATCTCCAGCTACGTCGGCGAGAACAAGGAATTCGAGCGCCAGTACCTGGCCGGAGAACTGGCGCTGGAGTTCACGCCCCAGGGCACGCTGGCCGAGAAGCTGCGTGCCGGTGGCGCCGGCATCCCGGCCTTCTTCACGAAGACGGGCGTGGGCACGGTCGTCGCCGACGGCAAGGAGCTGCGCGAGTTCGATGGCGAGACCTACGTCATGGAGCGGGCGCTGGTGCCCGAGGTGTCGCTGGTGAAGGCCTACAAGGCGGACAAGAGCGGCAACCTCGTGTTCCGCCGCACCGCGCGCAACTTCAACCCAGCCGTGGCGATGGCGGGCAAGCTGACCATCGTCGAGGTGGAACAGCTCGTCGAGACGGGCGAGCTGGACCCGGACGCGGTCCACCTGCCGGGCATCTACGTGCACCGCATCGTCGTGAACGCCAATCCGGAAAAGCGGATTGAAAAGGTGACCCTTTCCCCCAAGAAGGAGGCCTGAGCCATGGCCTGGACGCAAGATCAGATGGCCGCCCGCGCGGCCCAGGAGCTGGAAGACGGCTTCTACGTGAACCTCGGCATCGGCATCCCGACGCTGGTGGCCAACCATGTGCCGGCGCACAAGGAAGTCTGGCTGCAGAGCGAGAACGGCATGCTGGGCATCGGCCCGTTCCCGACCGAAGACCAGGTCGACGCCGACCTCATCAACGCCGGCAAGCAGACCGTCACGACGCTGCCGGGCAGCAGCATCTTCGGCAGCCACGACAGCTTCGCGATGATCCGCGGCGGCAAGATCAACCTGAGCATCCTGGGCGCCATGCAGGTCAGCGGCCAGGGCGACCTGGCCAACTGGATGATCCCCGGCAAGATGGTCAAGGGCATGGGCGGCGCCATGGACCTGGTGGCGGGCGTGAAGCGCGTCATCGTGCTGATGGAGCATGTGGCGCGCAAGAAAGACGGCACCGAGGACCTGAAGATCATCCCGAACTGCACGTTGCCGCTGACCGGCGTGGCCGTGGTGGACCGCATCATCACGGACCTGGGCGTGTTCGACGTCGCGCCCGAGGGGCTCAAGCTCGTCGAGCTGGCCGAAGGCGTGACACGCGAGTTCGCGCAAAGCAAGACGGGCGTACCCCTGATTTGAATTGTGTGATGTGTTTCCGGCGGTAAGACTCACGACGTTTGTCACAAGCGGTGTGTGACAGGCGCGTGGAAGGGGGCGGCGTTGGCGATCATGCGCGCCGTCTTCTTTTGCGCCCGCCATGCCTGACCTGCTTGCCGCCCCGCTCACCGAGCCGCCCACCCCCGGCGACCTGCCGACATCGCTGACCCCCGCGGCCGCCCTGGCCGCGGCCGCGCTGCAGAGCGCCTGCGGCGGCGGAGGCGGCAGTGGCAGTGACGGCAGCCCCGCCACCCCGGCCACCGGCGCGACCGCCGCGCCGCCGCCGCCGCCGCTGCCCACCGATGCCGAGGCGGCCCGTTTCCTCGCGCAGGCCGGCTTTGCCGCCACCAGCGCCGACATCGCCACCGTCAAGGCCAGTGGCTATGCCGCCTGGCTGGATGCGCAGTTCGCGCAGCCGGTGAGTGCGGGGCACTTCGACTGGATGGTGGAGAAGGGCTACGCGGTGGAGGCCAACCGCAACAGCTTCGCGGGGCTGGACAACACGCTGTGGCGCAAGCTGATGTCGGCCCCCGACACGCTGCGCCAGCGCGTCGTGCTGGCGCTGTCGGAGATCTTCGTCGTCTCCATGAACGGCCTGCCGGTGCAGTGGCGCGGCCTGATGGGCGCAGCCTACCTGGACCTGCTGGAGCAGCACGCGTTCGGCAACTACCGCACGCTGCTGGAAGCGGTGACGCTGTCGCCGGCGATGGGCGTGTACCTGAACCTGCGTGGCAACCAGAAGGAAGACACCCGCACCGGCCGCGTGCCCGACGAGAACTACGCCCGCGAGGTGATGCAGCTGTTCAGCATCGGCCTGGTGCAGCTCAACGCCGACGGCACGGCCAAGCCCGGCAACGACGGCAGGCCGCAGGAGACCTACTCGCAGGCGCAGATCACCGAGCTGGCGCGCGTCTTCACCGGCTGGGACTACGACGGCGCCAGCGCCACCGACCCTGCCTACGTGAGGAAGCCGCTGGTCAACACGGCGTCGCGCTTCGCGACGGGCGCCAAGAAGGTGCTGGGCGTGGACATCCCGTCCACCGCCGACGGCCCCACGGCCATGAAGACCGCCATGGACACGCTGGCCAACCACGCCAACGTGGGTCCGTTCATCGGCCGCCAGCTCATCCAGCGGCTGGTGGCCTCGCACCCCAGCCCGGCCTATGTGGGCCGCGTGGCGGCGGTGTGGGCCAACAACGGCGCCGGCGTGCGCGGCGACCTGAAGGCCGTCGTGCGCGCCATCCTGCTGGACCCCGAGGCCCGCAGCGTGCCCACCGGCAATGACGGCGGCAAGCTGCGCGAGCCGGTGTTGCGGCTGCTGCAGTGGGCGCGCAGCTTCGGCGCCGCGTCGCCCACGGGCCTCTGGAACATCGGCGACACCACCAACCCCGCCACGCGGCTGGGCCAGAGCCCGCTGCGCAGCGGCTCGGTGTTCAATTTCTTCCGCCCCGGCTACGTGCCGCCGGGCTCCACGCTGGGCAGCAACGGCGTCACGGCACCCGAGTTCCAGCTCTGCAACGAGAGCACGGCCGCGGGTTATCTCAACTTCCTGCAGACCGCCATCGCCAGCGGCGTGGGCGAGGTCAAGGCCAGCTACACCGCCGAGGTGGCGCTGGCCACCGACCCGCCCGCGCTGGTCGCGAGCCTGGCGCTGCGGCTGGGCGGCGGCGGCATCTCGTCGGCCACGGAGGCCGCCGTCGCGACCGCCATCGCCACCATCGCCGCCACCACCGATGCCGGCAAGCTCAACCGCGTGTACGCAGCCATCCTGATGCTGATGGCCTGCCCCGAGTACCTGGTGCAGAAATGAAACTCAACCGTCTCCCCGAACTGCAGCGCCGCGAGTTCCTGCGCCGCGCCTCCGCCGTCGGCATTGCCGGCACCGCCGCGCCGTGGGCGCTGTCGCTGGCCGGCATCGGCGAGGCCGCCGCGGCCACCGTGCCGGGCGACTACAAGGCGCTGGTGTGCCTGTTCCTGTACGGCGGCAACGACTACGGCAACACGCTGGTGCCCTACGACCAGCCCAGCTATGACGCCTACGCGGCCATCCGCCAGACGCTGGCCACGCCGCGCGACAGCCTGGCCGCCACCGCGCTGCCCGCCGTGGGCGGCCGCCAGATGGCGCTGGCGCCGCAGCTGGGCAAGCTCAAGGGCCTGTGGGACGCCGGCAAGCTGGCCGTGCAGCTCAACGTCGGCACGCTGGTGCAGCCCACCACGCTGGCGCAGTACAAGGCCAAGAGCGTGCCGCTGCCGCCCAAGCTGTTCTCGCACAACGACCAGCAGTCCGTCTGGCAGGCCAGCTCGCCCGAGGGGGCCACGTCCGGCTGGGGCGGCCGGCTGGGCGACCTGTTCATGGGCGGCAACGGCACGTCCACGTTCACCTGCATGAACGTGTCCGGCAACGCCGTCTTCATGGCCGGCCGGCAGGCCGTGCAGTACCAGGTCTCCACGTCGGGCGCGGTGCCCATCAACGGCGTGACGAAATCGCTGTTCGGCTCGGCCGCCTGTTCCACGGCGCTGCGCGCGCTGATCACGGCCGACCGCACGCACTGGATGGAGGCCGAGCTCAACCGCGTCGTCAAGCGCTCGGTGGACGCGCAGGCCACGCTGTCCACCGCGCTGGCCGGCGCGCCGGCGTTCACGACGCCGTTCGACACGAGCAGCCTGTCCACGCAGCTGCAGATGGTGGCCAAGCTCATCGCCGCGCGGCAGGCGCTGGGCGCGACACGGCAGGTGTACTTCGTGTCCATCGGCGGCTTCGACCTGCACGACCTGCTCGTCGCGCAGCACCCGGGGCTGCTGACGCAGATCAGCGACGCGATGGCCAGCTTCTACGCCGCCACCGCCGAGCTGGGCGTGGCCGACAAGGTCACCACCTTCACCGCCAGCGACTTCGGCCGCACGCTGACCAGCAACGGCGACGGCAGCGACCACGGCTGGGGCAGCCACCACTTCGTCATGGGTGGCGCCGTCAAGGGCGGGCGCTTCTACGGCACGCTGCCGTCGGTCAGCGTCAACGGGCCGGACGACGTGGGCCAGGGTCGGCTGCTGCCCACCACGTCGGTGGATCAACTCGCCGCGACGCTGGCGACCTGGATGGGCGTGTCCGCCACCGACCTGCCGCTGGTGCAGCCGCAGATCGGCAACTACAGCCAGCGCGACCTGGGCTACTTCTGACACGGCGCGGGCCGGCTGCCTAAGATGGCCGCATGCCCCCCTTGAAGATCCTCTGCATCGCCGCGCTGCTGGCCGCGGCCGGCGCGACGGCGCAGCCCGTCGAGCAGCCCGAGGCTGCCACCACGCGCACGGCCCCGCCTGCCGGGTTGACCGCACCGGCCCAGCGCTTCGCCGTCACGGCCGCCAACCCGCTGGCCGCGCAGGCAGGCCTGCAGATGCTGCGCGCCGGCGGCTCGGCCGTCGACGCGGCGATTGCCGTGCAGGCTGTGCTGGGGCTGGTCGAGCCGCAGTCCAGCGGCATCGCCGGCGGCGCCTTCCTGCTGCACTGGGATGGCCGCGAGGTGCAGACCTTCGATGGCCGCGAGACGGCGCCGGCCGCAGCCACGCCCGAGCTGTTCCTCAAGCCCGACGGCAAGCCGCTGGCGATGCGCGACGCGATCATGAGCGGCCTGTCCACCGGCGTGCCCGGCGTGCTGGCCATGTTGGCCGACGCGCACAAGTTGCACGGCAAGCTGCCGTGGGCGCGGCTGTTCGAGCCCGCCATCGCGCTGGCCGAGCAGGGCTTCGCGATCAGCCCGCGGCTGTTCGAGCTGGCCTCCAGCGAGGCCGCGCTGCGGCTGGACCCGCAGGCCGGGCCGTATCTGTTCGACGCCGCCGGCAACGCCCGCCCCGTGGGCACCGTGCTGAAGAACCCGGCCTACGCGGCCGTGCTGCGCGGCGTGGCGAAGCAGGGCGCCCGCGGCTTCTACGAGGGCGCCGTGGCGGAGGACATCGTGCGCCGCGTGAAACACCATGCGCGGCCGGGCCTGCTGAGTGCGGCCGACCTGGCCGGCTACCGGCCGCTGCAGCGCCCGCCGCTGTGCAATGACTGGCGGGGTTATCGCGTCTGCGGCTTCGGCCCGCCGACGTCGGGCCACCTGACCCTGATGCAGATCCTGGGCCTGCTCGACACCCAGCCGCAGGCGCGTGCGGCCCGGCGCGTCACGGTGGACTGGATGCACGCCTACGCCGAGTCCGCCAAGCTCGCGTTCGCCGACCGCGCGCAGTTCATCGGCGACCCGGCCTTCGTGCCCGCGCCCGGCGGCGACTGGCAGAACCTGCTCGCGCCGGCCTATCTGAAGGAGCGCGGCGCGTTGATCGGTGAGCGCGCGATGCCGCCGGCCGTGGCCGGGCAGCCCGGCGTCAGGTTGGCGTTCGCGCCGCAGGCCGAGCAGCTGGAGGCCGGCACCAGCCACATCAGCGTCGTCGACGCGCAAGGCCATGCGGTGGCGATGACCACCAGCGTCGAGTCCGCGTTCGGCAACCGCGTCATGAGCGACGGCGGCACGGGGCTGGCCGGCGGCTTCATGCTGAACAACCAGCTGACCGACTTCTCGTTGAACCCGTCGGGCGCCGATGGCAAGCCGGTCGCCAACCGCGTGGAGGCCGGCAAGCGCCCGCGCTCCAGCATGGCGCCCACGCTGGTGTTCGACCGCACGGGCCGGCTCATCATGGTGGCCGGCTCGCCGGGCGGGCCGGTCATCATCCACTACGTCGCCAAGGTGCTGACGGGCGCGCTGGCCTGGGGCCTGCCGGTGCAGCAGGCGGTGGACCTGCCCAACTTCGGCCACTTCAACGGCAGCTCGCTCATCGTGGAGCGCGGCGCGTTGACGGCCGCGCAGCTGGCCGAGCTGCGTGGCCGCGGCCATGCCGTCATCGAGACCGACCTGACCAGCGGCCTGCAGGTGCTGATGCGCGTCAAGGAGGGCTGGGTGGGCGGCGCCGACCCGCGCCGCGAGGGCGTGGTGCTGGGAGACTGATCAGCGCTTGCCCAGCACGACGACGCCCAGCGCCGCCAGGCCGGCGAACAGCAGCCCGCTCCAGACCTCGTAGGGCAGGCCCAGCAGCCGGTAGGCGGCCGCCTCGGCGCAGTTGGCCGTGATCATGAACACCGACGGCCACAGCTCCTCGAGGTTCAGCGCCGTGACGATCTTGTCGGCCAGTCCCAGCGCGCAGCTGGCGCTCTGCGACGCCACCTCGTGCTGGAACACGGCCGCCGTCAGGCCGGCCGCGCACAGCACCAGCACGACAACCAGCGCCGCCTGGCGCAGCCCGCGCCGGGCCTGCACCAACCAGCCCAGCAGCGAGAACGTGCCGATCAGCAGGAAGATGCCGCGCTGCAGCACGCACCAGGGGCAGGGCTTGACGCCGAACTGGTGCTGCGCGACGAGCGCGATACCCACGGCGGCAAAGCTCGCCGCAGCCATGCCCGCCAGCGCGCGCGCCGGCAGCTTGGAAGGCTGGATGAACATCAGTCGGCGATCTCGGCGATCAGCTCGATCTCGACGCAGGCTCCCATCGGGATCTGCGCGACGCCGAACGCGCTGCGCGCGTGCTTGCCGGCGTCGCCCATGACGGCGGCCAGCAGCTCGGAGCAGCCGTTGGTGACGAGGTGCTGCTCGGTGAAATCGGGCGTGCTGTTCACGAGGCTCATGACCTTGACGATGCGCACCACCTTGCCCAGGTCGCCGGTGGCGGCCTGCAGCGTGCCCAGCAGGTCGATGGCGACGGCGCGGGCGGCCCGCTGGCCGGTGGCGGTGTCGACATCCTTGCCCAGCTGGCCCACCCAGGGCTTGCCGTCCTTCTTGGCGATGTGGCCGGACAGGAAGACGAGGTTGCCGGTGCGGACGAACGGAACGTAGGCAGCGGCCGGCACGGCCACGGGCGGCAGCGTGATGCCCAGCTCGGCGAGCTTGGCCTGGATGGCGGCAGAAGAGGTCATGCGGGGAAGCGCGGTGGCGCGGCAGAAAAACGGCGGCATGCTACACCCCGGCTCCTATCCGCAGGGGGCGGGGGCGGGCATTGGCAGCGCAGCGGTGGGGTGTTCGGCAGCTCCTGGTGGCGGGCCTGGCGTGGCTGGCCGGGCTGGCGCTGCTGCATCGCGTCGAGCACCTGCCCGGCGGCCTCGTCATCGCCGCGCTGGGCGGGGCCGGCCTCGTGCTGCTGGCGCTGCACCGCCGGCACGGGCTGCTGCTGGCCGGCGGCGTGGCCGCGCTGGCGTTCGCGCAGGGCGCGTGGCGTGCCGAGGCGCGATTGACGCCCGAGCTTCACCCGGCCTGGGAGGGCCGCGACCTGATGCTGACCGGCCGCGTCGACTCGCTGCCGGTGGCCGTCACGGGCCAGGGCGGCGTGCCGGGCTGGCGTTTCGAGTTCGCCGTCGACGCCGTGGGGCCCACCGGCACGGCGCTGCCGCCCGAGGTGCCGCGGCGGCTCATGCTGCTGGCCTATGACGGCCCGGCGATCACCGCCGGCGAGCGCTGGCGCTTCATGGCGCGGCTCAAGCGGGCGCACGGGCTGGCCAACCCGGGCGGTTTCGACGCCGAGCTGTGGCTGTTCGAGCAGGGGCTGCGCGCCAGCGGGGTAGTGCGCAGCGCCGAGCGCCTGCAAGCCGCGCCGTGGTGGGAAATCGACGTGGCCCGCCAGCGCCTGCGCACCGCCATCCATGCGCACGTGGCCGACCCCGGCCTGGCCGGCGTGCTGGCCGCGCTGAGCCTGGGCGACCAGAACGCCATTGCCCACGCCGACTGGGCGCTGCTGCGCGACACCGGCGTGGCGCACGCGTTCAGCATCAGCGGCCTGCACGTGACGATGTTCGCGTGGCTGGCCGTCGCCGTGGCCGGCGCGCTGTGGCGGCGCAGCGGCCGGCTGTGCCTGCGCGTGGCCGCGCCCACGGCCGCCCGCTGGGCCGGCGTGGCGGCGGCGCTGGGCTATGCGCTGTTCTCCGGCTGGGGCGTGCCGGCGCAGCGCACGGTGCTGATGCTCGCCGCCGTGGCCGCGATGCAGACGCTGGGGCTGCGCTGGCCCTGGCCGGTGGTGCTGCTGGGCGCGGCCGTCGTCGTCACGGCGGTGGACCCGTGGGCCCTGCTGCAGCCCGGCTTCTGGCTGTCCTTCGGCGCCGTGGGGCTGCTGATGGCGGCGGGCGGCGAGCCGGGCCGTGGCTGGCGCGCGCGGTTGAAGGCAGCGCTGCGTACGCAGGCCGTTGCGACGGCCGGCCTGGCGCCGCTGAGCCTGATCTGCTTTGCGCAGCTGTCTGTCGTGGGCCTGCTGGCCAACCTGCTGGCCATTCCCGTCATCAGCTTCCTCATCGCGCCGCTGGCGTTGCTGGGCGGGCTGGCGCCGCCGCTGTGGGCCGTGGCCGCGCTGCTGACGCAGGCGCTGATGGACGGGCTGCGGTGGCTGACGGCGTGGCCCGGTGCCGTGTGGTGGCTGCCGGCCGCGCCGGTGTGGGCGCAAGGGCTGGCGCTGCTGGGTGCGGCGCTCATCGTCATGCGGCTGCCGTGGCGGCTGCGGCTGGCTGGGGTGGCGATGACAGTGCCGCTGCTGTGGCCGGCCGTGCCGCGGCCGGCGGCGGGCGAGTTCGAGCTGCTGGCGTCGGACATCGGCCAGGGCAACGCGGTGCTGGTGCGCACCCGTGGGCACGCGCTGCTGTTCGACGCCGGCCCGGTCTACGCGCCCGGCGCCGACGCCGGCGAGCGCGTGCTGCTGCCGCTGCTGCGCCGCCTGGGCCTGCGCGAGCTGGACGTGCTGATGCTGAGCCACCGCGACATCGACCATGTCGGCGGCGCCGCCGCGCTGTTGCGGGCGCTGCCGGTGCGCGAGCTGCGCAGCTCGCTGGAACCCGGCCACGCGCTGCTGCGCGAGGGCGCTGCCGACGTGCGTTGCGAGGCCGGCCAGGGCTGGGCGTGGGACGGCGTGCGCTTCGATGTGCTGCACCCGCTGCCGTCGCACTACGACGCCGGGCTGAAGCCCAACGACCTGTCCTGCGTGCTGCGCATCAGGTCGGCTGCGGGCCGGCGCGTGCTGCTGCTGGGCGACCTGGAGGCCGACCAGGAGCGCGCGCTCGTGCGCCGTGAACCGGACCTGCGCGCCGAGGTGCTGCTGGTGCCGCACCATGGCAGCAAGACCTCGTCCAGCGCTGAGTTGCTGGCCGCGGTGCGGCCGCAGGTGGCGCTGGTGCAGGCCGGCTACCGCAGCCGCTTCGGCCACCCTGCGCCGGCGGTGCTGGCGCGTTACCAGGCGGCGGGCGTCGCGGTGGTCGACAGCCCGTCGTGCGGCGCCTGGCAGTGGTTCAGCGACGGCGCCGCCGCACGCTGCGAACGGGCGCAGGCGCCGCGCTACTGGCAGGACCGCGTGGCACCGGCCGTGGCCCCGGAGGTGCCGACGGGGCCCGAACCACCCGGGCCGCCGCCGGGCGATGGCGAGTGGAGCCTGCCGCCCGGCTGACGGCGCTCAGCGGGGCGAAGACTCAGGGCGTCGGCGGCCGCGCCGCCTTCACGGCCCGGCCCAGCTCGATGACGGCCAGCGCGTAGTAGGCCGACCAGTTGTAGCGCGTGACCACCCAGAAGTTCTCGGTGCCGAGCACGAGCGTCGGCGTGCTGCCGCCGTTGTGCAGCTCGATGACGGCCAGCGGCCCGGCGTGGCTGCGCGCCGCGTCGGGCAGGCCCGCGCCGGCGGCGGCCAGCTCCGCGGCCGTGAACGTGGGCTTGATGTCCGGCGCCAGCAGGCGGGCGCGTTCCGCCGGGTCGGCAGGCAGTGTGACGTCGGCGTAGTGCGTGGGCTGGCCCGGCTTCCAGCCGAACTCGGCCAGGTAGTGGGCCACGCTGCCGATGGCGTCCACCGGGCTGGCCATCAGGTTGATGTGGCCGTCGCCGTCGAAGTCCACCGCGTACTTGCGCCAGCTGCCGGGCATGAACTGCGGCCAGCCCAACGCGCCGGCGTAGCTGCCTCGCACGTCCTCGGGGGGCAGGCCTTGCTCGCGTGTGAGCCGCAGGAACTCGGCCAGCTCGCTGCGGAAGAAGGCCTGGCGCTCGGCCGCGCGCGGGTGGGCGGCAGGGAAGTCGAACGCCAGCGTGGCCAGCGCGTCCAGCACCTTGAAGCCGCCCATGATGCGGCCGTAGTAGGTCTCCACGCCGAGGATGCCCATGACGACCTCGGCCGGCACGCCGTAGGTGGCCTCGGCGCGGGCCAGCGCGGCTTCGTGCTGGGCCCAGAACGCCAGGCCGGCGTCGATGCGCCGGGGCTCGACGAAGCGGTCGCGGTAGGCCGTCCAGTTCTTGGCCGTCGGCGCCGCGGCGGGCAGGATGAGCTGGCGCACCTTGGGCAGGTTGCTGGCGGCGGCCAGCTGGCGTCGCAGCGCGGCGGCATCCCAGCCCTCGGCGGCGGCGAGTTCGTTGGCGAAGGCGACAAGCGCCGGCCGCGTGCCCAGCGGCTTCGGCGGCGGCTCGCGGCGTGGCTTGGCGGTGGCGGCGGTGGCCAGCAGCAGCGCGGCGGCCAGGCAGGTCAGGGAGCGGAGGCGGTTCACGCGTGCAGCATACGGGGCGGCGCGGTGGCCCGAGGTCAGCTGACCTTGAACTGGAACTCCTGCTCGAAGATCACGTTGCCTTCGCACTCATAGCCTGCCAGCGCCTGCAGCACCAGGCCGCGGAAGTACTCGCCGGCCGCCTCGGGCTTGTCACCCTTGACGGAGATCACGTCGATGTCGGCCGCCTCCACGATGCCGGCATTTGTCGACACGGTGGCGCGCAGCAGGATCTCGCCGGTCCAGACTATGCGCGACAGCTCCGGCTTGCGCATGCGGCTGCAGAACATCTGGGGCAGGCCCAGCGCGCCGCGAGCCGGCCGGGCGTCGTGCTCGCGGTCGGTCGAGATGAACCGCATGTCCTTGGGCGGTCGCATGGGCAGGCTGCGCACGGACTGCTGGGCGGTCTGGTTGAACTCGGACTGCTTGGCGATGGCATGGGCCACCAGCGTCTGCATCAGCGGGCCGGCTTCCAGTTCGGCGCGCAGTTCCAGCGACGTGTTGGGGCAGCGGGTCAGCCAGGCGCGCTTCGCCGCCTCGGGCTGGCGCTCCGCGCCCGCGGCCTCCAGCGACTGCACGATGGCGCCGAGCCCGGCGGCCTGCGTCTTCAGCAGGTGGACCATGCGCAGCAGATAGGGCGGCAGCAGCACGTAACGCTCGCGCGTCAGCGCGCCGGGCTGGCAGGCGGCCAGCGTCAGCGTCGGTGCGAAGTTGGCGATCATCCACGCGGTCTGGCCGGCCTTGTCGGCGGCATTGACCGCCAGCCTGACGCTGGCGTCGGCCAGCAGCGCGTCGACGACGAGCGGGTAGCCGCCGTTGGCCGCCAGCATCAGCGCGGTCTGGCCGCGCGCATCGGGTTCGGTCAGCGACAGGTGGCCGGGTTCGCGCTGGATCAGCGCCGTGATCTGCGCGGCGGCGGCGCGCTCGGCGTCTTCGGGCGTCCTGTCCGGCGTGGCGGCAGCCAGGATCTGGCGGATCTCGACGCCCAGCCGTTCGACGATGTGCCGGGGCGCGCGCGGCGCGTCGTCGGCGTGGGCGGCGGGCGCGAAGGTGGCGAGCGCGGCCAGGGCGGCGATGGCGCCGCGGCGCAGGGCGGCATGTGCGTGGGTTGGCAAGGCAGGCATGGTGATGGCGGTGTCAGCGGACGGCGAAATGAAACTCCCGCTCGAAAACGAAGTCGCCTTCGCACTCGTAGCCGGCCAGCGCGTTCAGCACGACATGGCGGAAGTAGTGGGTCACGGCTTCTTGCCGATCGCCGGTGATGGACAGCCGCTCGACATCGACCGCCTCCACCACGCCGCCGCGCGTGGAGACGATGGCGCGCAGCACGATCTGCCCGTCCCAGTCCAGCTCGTCCTGAAGCTGCGGCTTGGGCAACACCCGGCACAACCCCGGCTCGCGGGCCAGTTGCGACACCAGCTGGAATGTGTCGCGGGTCTGACCCTCCGGAATGAAGCGCATGTCCTTCGGCGGGCGTTGAGCCACCTTCGGCCGTGCCGCGCGGGTGGCCCGGGCGTACTCGTTCTGCCGCGTCACGGCGGCCTTGATGAGCGTCAGGGTCAGCTCGCCCTCGGCGAGCGCGCCGCGAAGGTCGGTGTCGGTGTTGGGGCAGCGCGCCAGCCAGGCCCGCTTCGCTTCACCGGGCCGACGTTGGGCGCCGGCCGCTTCCAGCGCGGCAACGGTGGCGTAGACGGCGGTGAACCCGGTCTTCGCGACGTGGGTCATGCGGCGCAGGTAGGGCGCCATCAGGTTCTGGCGTTCCACCGTCAGGTTGCCGGGCTGGCAGGCGGGCAGCGTGATCGGCAGCGCGAAGCTGGCCAGCATCCAAGCGGTCTCGCCGTCGGCGTCGGCGACGTCCACCGTCAGCCTGACGCTGGGGTCGGACAGCAAGGCCTCGACGATGAGCGCGTAGCCGTGGCCGGCCGCCAGCATCAGCGGCGTGCGCCCGCGCGAGTCGATGGCCGTGAGCGACGGGTGGCCGGGCGTGGTGCGGATGAGCGCCTTGATCTGCTCCGCCGCGTCGCGTTCCGCGGCCTCCGGCGTGCGCTTGAGGTCGGGCGCCTGCAGCAGGTGCCTCACGTCCAGCCCGAGGTTGTCGATGAGTTGGCGCGGCGTGGCGGCGGGCTGGGCCTGGGCGGCGCCCAGCATCAGCGCCAGGCACAGCAGCGTGGCGGTTTGAAGGCGGGGATGAAAGCGCATGGGGAGGATTGGGGGCATGGAACGCATCAGCGGATCTCGAACTGGAATTCCTGCTCGAACACGAAATCGCCTTCGCATTCGTAGCCGGCCAGCGCTCTCAGGGTGACGTCCCGGAAGAAGTTGGTGATGTCGTCGTCCTGCCGCCCATTGATGGCGACTTGATCCACGTCGACGGCTTCTACGACGCCGCCGCGCGTCCAGATGACCGCCTTGAGCCGCAGCATGCCTTTCCAGGCCAGTGGGTTGTCCAGCCGCGGCCTGACCACGCGGGGGCATCCGGGCACCTCGGCGGCGAACTGCGGCACCAGGCGGACCGCGGTGCGGCGTTGTTCGTCCGGCACGAAACGCATGCCGGCGGGCGGGCGCAGCGGCACCTTGCGTGGCGCGTCCCGCGTGGCCCTCACGTACTCGGCCAGGCGCGTCGTGGCGGTGTTGACCAGCGTCGGCATCAGCTCGCCCTCGGCCAGCGCACGGCGCAGGTCGGGCGCGGCATTGGGGCAGCGCGCCAGCCAGGCGCGCTTGGCGTCGTCGGGCCGGGGCTGGACGCCCGCGGCTTCCAGGGTGTCGATGGTGGCCGTGACGGAGGCCGCCTTGGTCTTGGCCAGGTGGGCCAGGCGGCGCAGGTAGGGCAGCATCTGCAGCTGGCGCTCCACCGTCAGGCTGCCCGGCTGGCAGGCCGGCAGCGTCATCGGCAGCGCGAAGCTGGCCAGCATCCATGCGGTCTCGCCGTCGGCGTCGGCGACGTCCATCGACAGCCTGACGCCGGGGTCGCTCAGCAAGGCCTCGACGATGAGCGCGTAGCTCTGGCCGGCCGCGAGCATCAGCGGCGTGCGGCCGCGTGAGTCCGCCTCGGTGAGGGAGAGGTGGCCGGGCGACGTACCGATGAGCGCCTTGATCTGCGCTGCGGCGTCGCGCTCGGCGTCCTCCGGAGAGCGCTTGGCGTCGGGTTTGTGCAGCAGCTGCCGCTGCTCCAGCCCCAGCGCGTCGATGATCTGCCGCGGCGTGCCGGCAGGCTGGGCCTGCACGGCGGTGCCCAGCATCAGGGCCAGTGCCAGCAGCGGCGCGGGGCGCGCGGCGCGTCGGGGTGGCGTCATCGCAGACATCGCGGGCATTGAGGCATCACTGGACGCGGAACACGAACTCTTGCTCAAAGACATGCTCGCCCTCGCACTGGTAGGCCGCCAGCGTGCGGATGAGCAGGCTGCGGAAATGGTCGATGACGATGGCGGGCGTGCCGGCGTCCGCCTGCACGGCGAGATCGACGGCTTCCACGATGCCGCCACGGGTGGCGATGCGGGCCAGCAGGCGCAGGCTGCCGGTCCAGTCGAGCGAGCCCGCCAGCGTGGGCGGCGCCATGCGGGGGCAGGTCATGTCCCCCACCGCCAGCACGCGCCCGGGCGCGGTGATGAACCGCATGTCCGGCGGCGGCCGCTGCGGCAGTGTCGCGAGGCCGCTGCGGTAGGCCTTGTTGAACGCCATCTGGCGTTGCAGCGCGTCGTTGACGAGCGGGCTCAGCAGGTCGCCGCCGCCCAGCGCCTGCCGCAGTTCGGGCGACGCGTTGGGGCAGCGGGCGAGCCAGGCCTGTCGGGCCGCGTCGGGCGCGCGCTCGGCCCCGGCGTCTTCCAGCGCCTGCTGGATGCGGGCGATGGGCGACTTCCTGTCTGCGATCAGCTGGGACATGCGCCTCAGGTAGGGCGTCAGCAGCGCGTGCCGCTCCAGCGTCAGCAGGCCGGGCTGGCAGGCCATCAGCGTCATCGACGGGGCGGTGCTGGCGATCATCCAGGCGGTCTCGCCGGCCGCGTTGCGGGCGTTGATGCGCAGCCGCGCGACGGGGTCGGCCAGCAGCGCCTCGACGACCGCCGCATAGCCGCCGCTGACGGCCAGCATCAGCGGCGTGCGGCCCTGCGCGTCGGTGGCTACCAGTGCGTCGTCGCCGACCGAGCGGCGGGCGAGGGCTGTGATCTGCGCCGCCACCGCCGCCTCGGCGCCTTCGGGCGTCAGGCCGGTGCGGCGGTCTTCCAGTGCCTGGCGGACCTGCACGCCCAGCCGGTCGATGAGCTGCGTGGGCGTGGCGGGCGCCGTGGCCTGGCCCCAGGCCGGCGCAGCGCCCGCCGTGAACAGCAGGGCGAGGGCGGCGAGCGGGCGGGTCAGGCGACGGGACTGGGGCATCGTCAACGGTGGCAGCGGCGTGGCAGGCGCGCAGTGTCACCGAAGTCGTGCCGTTACCCGCCCCGGGTTCTCAGCATGCGCGCGGCGATGCGCAGCTCGGCCCAGTCCGGTGCCGAGGCGTCCGCCGCGTAGCGCGAGCGTTCCAGCTTCTCCAGCCATTGCGCCGCGGGTTCGCCGCGCTGGCCGTGCTGGTGGCGCAGCGCACGCGCCCAGGCGGCGGGGCTTTCGTGCGGCGGCAGCGCCACGCCGGCGCGGGCCAGCAGCGCGGTGATGCGCGCGCGCTGGCGGCTCCAGGCGTCGTGCGGACGGCTGCTCCAGCGCAGCCAGGCCATGGCCGCCAGCGTGAACGCGAGGATGACGCCGGCCAGCGCCTGGCCCAGCCCGGTCCAGTCGGGGCGCTCGAAGCCCAGCTTCTTCAGCAGGTCGAACTGGTTCTGGCGCGAGTAGTTCAGCACCAGTTGCTGCCAGCGGTTGTTCACCGTCTCCCAGCCGTTGCGCAGCGCGCGCCACAGGTCCGGGTTGAGCTGGCCCAGCACGTTGTAGGCGCCCGGCTGCGGCTGCAGGGCCAGGCCTTGCGTGACGCGGTTGGGCGCGACGGCGGCGGTGGGGTCGCTGCGCAGCCAGCCCCGGCCCTCCACCCAGAACTCGGCCCAGGCGTGCGCGTTGGCGTTGCGCACGACGAGGTAGCCGTCCTGCGGCTCGGCGTCCCAGCCCTGGAAGCCGGTGACGATGCGCGCCGGCACGCCCATCGCACGCATCAGCACGACGAAGGCGGATGCGAAGTGCTCGCAGAAGCCCAGCCGGCGGTCCAGCCAGAACTCGTCGATGACGTGCGGCGTTTCCTGGCCGTAGCGGCCGGGGGACAGCGTGTAGGTGAAGTCTTCCTGGCGGACGTGCGCCAGCAGCGCGGCGGCCAGCGCCTCGGCGCGCGGGCCGGGTTCCAGGCCGGCAAAGCGCGGCTGGGCGGCCAGCTCGCGCGCCCAGGCCAGGCTGCGCGGGTTGCCGGCGGGCAGGTCGGTCAACGTGGCCTGCTGCAGGCGGTTGAGCTTGAGGCCGGCGCGCCAGTCCAGCTGGGCCGTGGCGTTCAGCCGCAGCCGCTCGGTGATGGGGCGGGGCGCCACCCACTGCAGCTCGGGCCCGCGGGTCAGCGTCAGGTCGGGCAGCGGCAGCTCGGTGCCGGGGCCGCCGGGCGCCATCTCCAGCAGCGGCAGCACGGGGATGCGCAGCGGCTCCATCGTCACCTCGTAGCGCAGCAGCGGGCCGTCTGCGGCCAGGTCGTCGCGGCTGCGCAGCCAGCCCTGGCTCGCGCGTGCGTCGGGGGCGCGCCAGGTCTTGCCGTCGAAGCGGGTCAGCACCGGGCCGCGGAAGTAACGCTGGTCGGGCGGCGGCGCGGCGCCGTCGAACTTCAGCCGCATCGCGATGCCGTCGTCATTGGCGATCTCACTCATCGCGCCGAAGTCCAGCTGGTTGGACAGCCCGGTCTTGCCGATGCTCTCGGTGGGCACACCCCACAGCGGCGCGATGCGCGGGAACAGCACGAACAGCAGCACCATGACGGGCAGGCCCAGCGCCGTGGTGCCGGCCGCGCGGCGCGCCGCGATGGCGATGCTGGGCACGCCCGTGGGCATCTGCGCCAGCACGACGGCCGCCAGCAGCCCCCACAGCGACAGCAGCGCGCCCGCGGCCGTCAGCAGCGACTGGGAGTACAGGAACTGTGTCAGCACCAGGAAGAAGCCGAGGAAGAACACGACGAAGGCGTCGCGGCGCGCGCGCAGCTCCAGCGTCTTCAGCGCCATCAGCACGGTCAGCAGCGTGATGCCGGCCTCGCGGCCCACCAGCGTGCGGAAGGTCAGCCAGGTCAGCGCCGCATAGAGGGCGGCGATGCCCACCAGCCACCAGCGGCTGGGCAGCGGTCGCTGGCGCCACGCGATCTGTGCGCGCCACAGCAGCACCAGGCCGGTCAGCCCCGTGGCCCACGGGGGCAGGTGGCTGGCGTGCGGCGCCATGACGGCGGTGATGACGCCGAGCAGGAACAGGCTGTCGCGCGTGTCGCGGGGCAGGCGCCCCCACCAGGCCTGGAGGGCGCTCATGCGCCGAACCCCGCCAACAGCTGCAGGCAGGCCACGCGGTGCGTCGCGCCGAGCGACGGCGCCAGCTCGCGGCCGGCAATGCGCAGGCCGTAGGGCTGGTCCAGCCGCTCGGCGGCGAGTACCCAGGCGGCCAGGCGGGACAGCCGGGCTTCGATGTCGCGGCCGGCTGTGTCGCGCCAGTCCAGCCACAGGTCACGGGCCAGCGGCGCCTCGGTCTCGCGCACCCACAGCGGCAGGCCCTGGTCCAGCGCCAGCGCGGACTTGCGCCACAGGATCTGCTTCATCGAGTCGCCGCGGCGGTAGCTGCGCACGCCGGAGAAGTCGGTGCCGCTGGCCGACTGGTGCGTGGATGCCGCCTCGCCCGCGCCGGCCTCGGCCTGGGTGGGGAAGGGCGCCAGCACAGCCTCGGCACGCGGGTACACCCAGACCTGGCTGGCGGGCCGCCAGTAGCTCCAGGCGCGGAAGAACCCCAGCGGGAAGCGCGTGGCGATGACGAGACGCGGCAGCGCGCGCAGGCCGCGCTGCGGGGCCGGCAGGCGCAGCTTCAGCACCGCGTGGCCCAGCGCCGGCACGTCCACCCACGCGGGCTCGGTCAGGCCGGTGTCCAGCTGCGCGCTGACGGCGATGCCGAAGCGGGCCTTGGCCGGGTTGTGCAGCCGCAGCTCCAGCGCGTACTCGTCACCGGCGTGCACACCGTCGGGCGCGCGCAGGTCCATCTGCAGGCCGCGCAGGTTGGCGTGCGTCGTGTGCATGGACGCGAGGCCCGCGCCGGTCAGCGCGAACGTCAGCGCATAGCCCAGGCTCAGCTGCTCGTTGATGGACGCCAGCAGCAGCACGGCCAGCGTGCCGCAGAAGGCCAGGCCGGCCAGCGTCGGCACGATGTAGACATTGCGCTGGGTGGTGATGTGCGTGTCGGCCTGGGGCTGGCGGGCCTGCCACCAGGCTTGCCAGCGGTTGCGCATCGTGCGGGCGAGCATCGCGGGCCAGGAGGTCAGGGCAGGGGGATGGCTTCCACCATCGCCCGCACCTGTTCCCTCGCACCGCGCCCGGCTCCGGCGCGCGGCTGCAGCCGGTGCGCGATGGTCTGCGGCAGGATGGCCTGGATGTCGTCGGGCGACACGTAGTCGCGCCCCTGCAGCAGCGCCCGCGCACGGGAGGCGCGCAGCACGGCCAGGCCGGCGCGCGGCGACAGGCCCTCGACGAACCACTGGCCCGAGCGCGTCGCGGCGATCAGCGCCTGCAGGTAGTCGATCAGCGGTGGCGCCGCATGGATCTGCTGCACGGCGGCCTGCGCCTGGATCAGCTCCTGCGGCGTCATCAGTGCTTTCAGCGTCTTCAGCTGCTCGCGGCTGTCGCCGCCCATCAGCAGCTCGCGCTCGGCGCCGGCGTCGGGGTAGCCCAGCGAGATGCACATCAGGAAGCGGTCCAGCTGCGACTCCGGCAGCGGGAAGGTGCCCAGCTGCTCGCTGGGGTTCTGCGTTGCGATGACGAAGAACGGTTGCGGCAGCGGGTGGCTCACGCCCTCGATGCTGACCTGGTGCTCCTCCATCGCCTCCAGCAGCGCGCTCTGCGTCTTGGGGCCGGCGCGGTTGATCTCGTCGGCCAGCAGCACCTGCGCGAACACCGGGCCGGGGTGGAAGGCGAAGCCATTCTTCTCGCGCTCGTAGACGCTGACGCCCAGCAGATCGCTGGGCAGCAGGTCGGCCGTGAACTGCAGCCGCGAGAACTTCAGCCCCAGCGAGATGGCCAGCGCGTGGGCCAGCGTCGTCTTGCCGACGCCGGGCAGGTCTTCGATGAGCAGGTGGCCGCCGGCCATCAGGCAGGCCAGGGAATCGGCGATCTGCGCGGGTTTGCCCTTGATGACCGTGCTAATCTGGTTTTGCAGGGCCTGCAGTTGGCCTGCCAGTGTTCGTGATGGCGTCGTCATGGACCGGACCATATCAAGAGACAGACGGCCCTTCCATGCCCACCGCCTACTTCAATCCCCCCGAGTGCCGCCGTCACGACATGGGCGACGGCCACCCCGAATGCCCGGCGCGGCTGGCCGCCATCGACGACTGGCTGATCGCCTCGGGCGTGGACCAGGCGCTGGAGCACTTCGATGCTGGCCCCGTCGACCTGAAGGCCGTGGAGCGCGCCCACACGCATGGCTACGTGGCCGAGATCGGCGAGCTGCTGCGCGGCTGTGCCGAGCGCGGCGAGCGCTGCGCGGTGGACCCCGACACCTCCGCCAACGCCCACACCTGGGCGGCGGTGCAGATGGCCGCCGGCGCCGCCGTGCGGGCCACCGACCTCGTCATCGACGGCCGGGCCGACAACGCCTTCTGCGCCGTGCGCCCGCCGGGCCACCACGCCACGCGTGACCAGAGCATGGGCTTTTGCTTCTTCAACAACGTGGCCATCGCGGCGCGGCATGCGCTGGACGAGCGCGGCCTGCAGCGCGTGGCCATCGTGGACTTCGACGTCCACCACGGCAACGGCACCGAGGACATCATCGCGGGCGATGACCGCGTGCTGATGGTCAGCCTGTTCCAGCACCCGCTGTACCCGTACAGCGGCGCCGTGCCCAAGGGCACCAACATGGTCAACGTGCCGCTGCCAGCGTACACGCGCGGCGGCGAGGTGCGCGAGATCGTCGAGGCCATGTGGCTGCCGGCGCTGGAGCGCTTCAAGCCGCAGATGATCTTCATCTCCGCCGGCTTCGACGCACACCGCGAGGACGACCTCGGCCAGCTGGGCCTCGTGGAGGCGGACTACGAGTGGATCACGCTCAAGCTCAAGGACGTGGCTGCGCGCCACGCCAAGGGGCGCATCGTGTCGGTGCTGGAGGGCGGCTACCACCTCGGCGCGCTGGCGCGCAGCGTGGGCGTGCACCTGCGGGTGCTGGCCGATATCTGACCTTCTTTCCCGACCTTCGGGGCCGCGCCGTGCGGCCCGCGTCCTGACATGAATTCAATGCATCAACCGCTGAGCCTGAACGAACTGCAGGCCTTGCTGGGCCGTGTGTTCAGCGCCGACGCGCTGGCCGAATGGCTGCTGCTGCTGGGCTGCCTGGCGGTGGCCGGGCTGTTCAGCTGGGCCGCCTCGCGCGCCGCCACCCGGCGCGAGCACAGCGTGCTGTTCGGCGAGCGCGTCATCGACGGCGCGCTGTTCCCGCTACTGGCGCTGGCGCTGGCCTTCGGCTCGCGCCGGCTCCTGCCGCTGTGGGGGCTGGCGCCGGCGCTGTTCAAGCTGGCGCTGCCGGTGCTGGTGTCGCTGGCGGTCATCCGCGTCATCGCCCGCGTGCTGCGCGCGGCCTGGCCCGGCTCGGCGCCCATCCGTCTCGTGGAGCGCATCGGCTCCTGGCTGATGTGGCTGGGCGCGGTGCTGTGGATCACCGGCCTGCTGCCGGTCATCCTGGACGAGCTGGACGACATCGGCTGGAAGTTTGGCAGCGTCAAGCTGACGCTGCGCAACATGATCGAAGGCGGCCTGACGGCCGCGCTGGTGCTGGTGGCGGCGTTGTGGATCTCGGCGGCCATCGAGTCGCGGCTGCTGCAGCGCGAGTCCATGGACCTGTCCATGCGCAAGATCGCGGCGAACACCATCCGCGCGCTGCTGCTGTTCGTCGGCCTCCTGTTCGCGCTGTCGGCCGCCGGCATCGACCTGACGGCGCTGGGTGTGCTGGGCGGCGCCCTGGGCGTGGGCATCGGCTTCGGCCTGCAGAAGCTGGCGGCCAACTACGTCAGCGGCTTCGTCATCCTGGCCGAGCGGTCGCTGCGCATCGGCGACATGGTGAAGGTGGACGGCTTCGAGGGCCGCGTGACCGACATCAAGACGCGCTACACGGTGATCCGGTCGCTGGGCGGCAAGGAAGCCATCGTGCCCAACGAGATGCTGATCACGCAGCGCGTCGAGAACTCGTCGCTGGCCGACCCGCGGGTGCTGCTGTCCACGACGGTGCAGGTGGACTACGACTGCGACGTCGACGACGTGATGCGCACGCTGGCCGCCGCCATCACCGAGGTGCCGCGCGTGCTGAGCGACCCGGGGCCGTCGGTTCAGCTGAGCCGGTTTGCCGACAGCGGGCTGGAGCTCAGCGTCTTCTTCTGGATCATGGACCCCGAGAACGGCAGCGGCGGCGTGCGCTCGGAAGTGAACCTCGCCATCTGGCGCACGCTGAAGCAGCTGGGCGTGGACATTCCCTACCCGCAGCAGGTGCAGCGGCAGCCCAAGGGGGCTGCGGGTGTGGAGAATGCGCCGGCCAAGCAATAACGAAGACCAGGGAGGTCTGATGAAGCAATGGATCGTGAGTGCCGGGGCGGGTGTTGCCCTGGCGGCAGTGGGTGGCGCGCCGGCGCTGGCGGCCGAGCCGCCTCGCGAGGCGATGGACCTGGCGGCGCGCGTGGAGCTGCATACCGAGCAGCACGTGGTGGCGGAGGACGGCAGCGAGGTCGGCACCTACCGCAGCGTGACGCGCGTGCTGAAGGCGGAAGCGCTGGAGGGGCTGCGTCAGCGCACGATCAGCCATAGCGCGAGCGCGCAGAAGCTGGAGATCATCGACGCCTTCACACGCAAGGCCGACGGCCGCCGCATCAAGGTGCCCAAGAGCAACTACCAGCTCCGCACGGCCTCGGGCAAGCAGGGGGCGGCCGCACTGTTCTCGGACTGGAACCAGACGACGCTGGTGTTCCCCGACGTGCAGGCGGGCGACGCCGTGGAGCTGAGCTACCGCATCGTCACACGCCAGCCGCTGTTCCCCGGCAAGTTCTCGAGCGAGGAGAGCTACAGCCGGCAGTACGCGTTCGACCGCGTCAGCATCAGCTACGACGTGCCTGCCGCCATGGCCCTGAAGCATGAGAGCCGGCAGATGGAATTCAGCCACAAGGTCGTCGGCAAGCGGCAGTTGCTGAGCTGGACGCTGAGCAACCCGAAGCCGGTCATCAGCGACCGCACCGACTACACGGTCTACGACCCGAGTGCCGATCCGGGCTACGCGGTGTCGAGCTTCGACAGCCAGCGCGAGATTGCACAGCGCTACGTCGAGCGCGCGACGCCGAAGGCGGCCGTCACGCCGCGCATCCAGGCGCTGGCGGACCAGATCACGCAGGGCATCACCGAGCCGCGCGCGCAGACGCAGGCGCTGTACGACTGGGTGGCGCGCGAGATCAGCTATGCGGGCAACTGCGTCGGCATCGGCGCCGTCGTGCCGCGTGACCTGCCGGTCGTGCTCGACAACCGCATGGGCGATTGCAAGGACCACGCGACGCTGTTGCAGGCGCTGTTGCAGGCCAAGGGCATTGCCAGCGAGCAGGTGCTGGTCAACGCGGGCTCCATGTTCACGCTTCCTGCGGTGCCAGTCGTCAGCATGGTGAACCACGTCATCAACTACGTGCCGTTGCTGGGCCTTTTTCTCGACTCCACCGACCCCGAAGCGCTGTTCGGCGACCTGCCGCTGATGGTGCAGGACAAGCCGGTGCTGGCCGCCGTGGACGGTGTGCCGGCCCGCACGCCGAAGGAGAACGGCCGCTCCAGCCAGCAGGTGAAGGCGACGTACCGCATCGGCGCCGACGGCAGCTTCCAGGGCGATTTCGCAGTGCAGGCGCAGGGGCGTTTCGGCCAGCAGTTGCGCGTTGGGCTCAAGAGCCTGAGCAAGGACCAGCTGGAGACGGCTGTGAAGCAGCATTTCGAACGCTCCCGCATCCCCGCGGACGGCAAGCTGCTGAAGACGTCGGACCTGCAGCAGCGCACCGACGCGTTCAGCTATGAGGCCAGCTTCAAGACTCAGCCGCTGATCCGTCTCGGCGCCGCCGGCGCGTTTGGCATCGGCCCCATCCTGTTCAGCGCCGCGCCCGTGCCGGCCTTCGCCCAGTACGCCGTGAAGCGGGCCGAAGACCACCCGACGCTGTGCTTCTCGTCGCACAGCGAGGAGGAGTACGAGATCACACTGCCCGACAACATGCAGGTGCTGTCGGTGCCGGAGGGCATCGCCGTCAACAGCGCGCTGGTCAGCTACGAGAGCAGCTACAAGCTCGAAGGCCGCGTGCTGCGCGTGAAGCGCAGCGTCACGGACCGCATGCCGGGCAATGTCTGCACTGCCGAGGTCAACGCGGCCTACCGCGAGGCCATGCAGCCGCTGCTGAACGACCTGCGCCAGCAGGTGCTCTACAAGTAGGTCGCCGGTTCAGAAATCCGCGTCCAGCACGACGCGGTAGCGCGCCTTGCCGCTGCGCAGGTGATCCAGTGCGTCGTTGACGCGGCTCATCGGGAAGCGCTCCACCTGCGGCAGGATCTGGTGCCGCGCCGAGAACTCCAGCATCGTCGCCAGCACCGACGGTGGCGGCGTGGGCGAGGCCGACAGGCCCTTCTGCCAGCTCAGCAGGCCGCCGCTCTTGACGCTCAGCGCGTCGGTCACGACGCCCACCAGGTGCATGCGGCCCTTGGGCGCCAGCGTGCCGATCAGCGCGTCCCAGTTCAGCGCGGCGCCCACTGTGATGAGCAGGAAGTCCAGGCTGCCGGCCGCGGCCTTCAGCTCGGCCTTGTCGACGCTGGACACTGTCTTGTGCGCACCGAGCGCGAGCGCCTCGTCGCGCTTGGACGGCGACGACGTGAACGCCGTCACCTCGCAGCCCCAGGCGCGCGCGAACTTGACGGCCAGGTGGCCCAGCCCGCCGATGCCGACGACGCCGACGCGGTCGGTCGGCTTGATGGCGTGCAGCACGAACGGCAGGAACACCGTGCCGCCGCCGCACATCAACGGGCCGGCGGCGGCCGGGTCCAGCGCGTCGGGCAGCGGGATGGCCCAGGCCCAGTGCGCGCGCAGCCGGTCGGCAAAGCCGCCGTGCCGGCCGATCAGCGTCGGCTGGCGCTTGCCGCACAGGTGCTGCTCGCCGCCGATGCAGAAGCCGCAGTGCATGCAGCTGCCGGTGTGCCAGCCCACGCCGACGCGCTGGCCCAGCTGCCGGCCCTTGGCACGCGGGCCCAGGGCGGTGATGCGGCCGACCACCTCGTGGCCCGGCACGACAGGGTAGCTGGCCGGGAACCACTCGCTGTCGATCATCGCGAGGTCGGAGTGGCAGACACCGCAGTGCTCCACGGTGATCTCGACGTCCTCGTCGCCCAGCGGGCCGGGGTCGAAGTCGAAACGCTGCAGCGGGCCGCCGGCGGTGTGGGCGGCGTAGGCGCGGAAAGAGGACATGGGCGAGCTCCTGGAACGGGCCGACGTCGGCCGTCTCGCCCCCATTGTGGGGCGGCGCCAGGTGCTCGGCCGGTCAGCGTGCGTCGCCGCCGGTCAGGCCCAGCAGGCCTTCGCGCGTCGTGTCGCGCACCTTGGGGCCGATCCAGACCTTCATCATCATCGGGAAGAAGGCCTCGCCCTGGATGGTCTCGCCGATCTTCTGGCCGTTCAGCGTGAACTCGGTGCCGGCCGTGGCGGGCAGGTAGTCGATGACGACCTTGTCGCCCTTGTTGATGCGGGGAATGGTGCTGAATACCGTGCCGAGCTGCGCCGTCGAGATGATGTTGGCGCGGAATTCCTCGGTGCTGACGTTCTGGCGGATGCGGTCCAGCAGCGCGTTGGACAGGTCGCGCGCGCTGACGGTGCGCACCATGTAGAACTGGATGCGCTTGGCGCCCTTGACCGTGGTCGCGGCCTCGGTCGTCTTCTGCTTGCTGGGCAGATAGAAGGCCACGATGGACGAGCGCGTGGACAGGATGCTGGAAGACGCCACGCCGTTGAGCACCAGGTTCTGGCCGCCGACCGTGGCGGTGTCCGGGAAGCTGTAGCCATCCAGTTGCACGTCGGAAGCGGCCGCGATGCCGGCGTGCAGCGCCAGCGCGGACAGGGCCGTGCCGGCCAGCAGCAGGCGGCGGGAGAGGCGGGGGAACGAGTGCGGCATGGTCATCCTTCTTGCTTGGGTGATGCGCGGCGAGCTTGTGGAATGACGAGCGATCGCCGGGTCGTCTCGGGGCGGCAGTGTCTCCCGTCAGGCTGCTTCAGGCATGCGCCCTCGGACGCGAAATCGGAAGTAGTTCAGGGTTTACCCGATTTTGTGAACGGTCGTGCGGAAATGGCAGGCATGCCCGCTGGCAATATGCCGGCCACTGTCGCCCGGGGCCTGCTCCACCGGCGCCGACGCCTGCATTCACCACGAAAGAACCCATGAACAAGCGCATTTCCGCGATGCTGGCCGCCGTGGCCTGCCTGTCTGCCGGCGGGGCCTCGGCCACCGAGAACGGCCAGCTCCGCGCCCTGCTGGGCGCGCCGAGCTACGAGCTGACGACGCCACAGTTTCCGGGCGCCTACGGCCAGATCTGGCTGCAGCACTACAGCGCCAACAAGCTGCGCGGCAACGACGGCAAGGCCCCGGTGACGGACACGACCACGCCGCTGGGCACGCTGCCGGTGCGCGCCGACGGCGAGATCGAGGCCACCGTGCTGGTGCCGCGTTTCACCTACATCACCGAGACGCTGGTGCAGGAAGGTCGCCTGGGCTTCTCCGCCACGCTGCCGCTGGTGCACCAGCGCAATGACGTGACGCTGAGCACCACGCTGCCGGCCGGCCTGCCCGCCGGCACGGTGGCGGCGGTCAACGGCCTGCTGGCCCAGGGCTCGGCCCAGCGCAGCGGCAGCAAGAGCGGCCAGGGCGACCTGGACGTCACCGCTTTCGTCGACTGGCAGGGTGACGACGGCCGCACGGCGCTGGGCGTCAGCGTCGTGGCGCCGACGGGCAGCTATGTCGCCGGCCGCGCGGTCAACCCCGGTGCCGGCAAGTTCTGGACGGTGCGCCCGCTGCTGATCGCCTCGCGCGTGTGGGACAACGGCCTGGAACTGGGCCTGCGCGCCACCTACTCGGTCAACACCCGCAACTCCGACACCCAGGTCCGTTCGGGCCAGTACCTGCATGCCGACTGGGCCGGCATGTACCGCATCGACGACAGCTGGCGCGCCGGCCTGCAGGGCTACGTGGTGCGCCAGTTCACCGGCGACGACGGCCCGGGCGTAGCCAGCCACGGCAACAAGGCCCGTGTTTATTCCATCGGCCCGATGGTGGCCTACCAGTCGGAAAGCGGTGTCTGGGCGCTGGACGTCAAGGTCATGCAGGAATTCGGCGTGCGCAACCGCCCGCAGGGTCAACTGGCCTGGGTGCGCCTGAACCTGCGCCTGGACTGATCGCCAGGGAGGCCGCTCGGGAGAGGGGCCTCCCGGCACTCCCGGCGCGACCCAGCGCCGCCAGTTCCGCCCCCGTGCCTGTCAGGCGGCGCGATGTATCCGGCGGAGGGCGCGGATGCCGTCGAGGGCATGGGCACTCGCGTGAAGGATTGTGGAGCCGTTGCCTACATTGGCTCCACAGTTGGCGCGCAGCATGCGAGCCTTGTCCACGCCAAGGAGGAACTCCGATGAAACGCCTGATGCTCGGCAGCGTGCTGCTCGCTGTGACCGCAGCTTTCGCCCAGCCGCCCGAGGGGCCGCCGCCCCGTGGCGAGCGACGAGGCCCGCCGCCCGAGGCGCTGGCGGCCTGCAAGACGGCCAAGGCCGGGGCCGACTGCAGCTTCACGCAGGGCGAGCGCAGCACCACGGGCAGCTGCTGGGCGCCGGAAGGCAAGCCGCTGGCCTGCCGACCCAAGGACACGCCGCCCCCGCCGGCGGGCGGCGCCTCGGCACCGCCGCCGCGGCGCTGAACAGCGGCGAGCGGCGTTGCCTGATCAGCCGGCCGTGACCGGGATGGCGATGCCCTTGCCGGTGGCGATGCGCTCTTTCCACTCCGCCGGGCCGGTGATGTGGGCACTGGTGCCGGTCGCGTCCACCGCCACGGTGACGGGCATGTCCACCACGTCGAACTCGTAGATGGCTTCCATGCCCAGGTCCTCGAAGCCGACGACCTTGGCGCCCTTGATCGCCTTGCTGACGAGGTAGGCGGAGCCGCCGACAGCCATCAGGTAGGCGCTCTTGTGGTTCTTGATCGACTCGATGGCTACCGGGCCGCGCTCGGCCTTGCCCACCATCGCGATGAGGCCGGTCTTGGCCAGCATCATGTCGGTGAACTTGTCCATGCGGGTCGCCGTCGTCGGGCCGGCCGGGCCCACCACTTCATCGCGGACCGGGTCCACGGGGCCGACGTAGTAGATGACGCGGTTGGTGAAGTCCACGGGCAGTTGCTCGCCCTTGGCCAGCATGTCCTGGATGCGCTTGTGCGCGGCGTCGCGGCCGGTCAGCATCTTGCCGTTTAGCAGCAGCGTGTCGCCGGGCTTCCAGCTGGCCACCTCGGCCGGCGTCAGCGCGTTGAGGTCGACGCGCTTGCTCTTGTTGTAGTCGGGCGCCCAGTTCACGTCGGGCCACAGGTCCAGGCTGGGCGGCTCGATGTAGCTGGGGCCGCTGCCGTCCAGCACGAAGTGCGCGTGGCGGGTGGCCGCGCAGTTCGGGATCATCGCGATGGGCTTGCTGGCGGCGTGCGTCGGGAAGGTCTTGATCTTCACGTCGAGAACCGTCGTCAGGCCACCCAGGCCTTGGGCGCCGATGCCTAAAGCGTTGACCTTCTGGTACAGCTCGATGCGCATCTCTTCGAGCTTGTTGGTCGGTCCGCGCTGCAGCAGCTCGTACATGTCGATGTCTTCCATCAGCGCCTGCTTGGCCAGCAGCGCGGCCTTCTCGGCCGTGCCGCCGACGCCGATGCCCAGCATGCCGGGCGGGCACCAGCCGGCGCCCATCGTCGGCACGGTCTTCAGCACCCAGTCGACGATGTCGTCACTGGGGTTGAGCATGTAGACCTTGCTCTTGTTCTCGCTGCCGCCGCCCTTGGCCGCGACGATGACGTCCACCGTGTTGCCGGGAACGACCTCCATCTGCACGACGGCGGGCGTGTTGTCCTTGGTGTTCTTGCGGGCAAAGATGGGGTCGTCCAGCACCGACGCGCGCAGCTTGTTGTCGGGGTTGAGGTAACCCTGGCGCACGCCTTCGTTGATGGCGTCTTCGATGCTGCCGCTGAAGCCTTCCCAGCGCACGTCCATGCCGATCTTCAGGAACACGTTGACGATGCCGGTGTCCTGGCAGATCGGGCGGCGCCCTTCCGCGCACATGCGGCTGTTGGTCAGGATCTGCGCGATGGCGTCCTTGGCCGCCGGGCTCTGCTCGCTCTCGTAGGCGCGGGCCAGGTGGGCGATGTAGTCGGCCGGGTGGTAGTAGCTGATGTACTGCAGCGCCGCGGCGATGCTGTCGATGAGGTCTTGCTGGCGGATCGTGGTCATGGCGAACCTGAGAGGCGAAAGGGTTGCGCGAATTATCGGCGGCCCTGCCGGCCGCGCGGATTCGCAGGCTGACTATGCTGACCGCTTCGTCCAACGAGAAGCTGACATGAGCACCCGCATCGAACGTGACACCTTCGGCCCCATCGAGGTGCCGGCCGACCGGCTCTGGGGGGCGCAGACGCAGCGCTCGCTGCAGAACTTCGACATTTCCGGCGAGCGCCAGGCGCCCGAGTTGATCCGCGCGCTGGCCCGCGTGAAGCGCGCGTCGGCCGTCGTCAATCAGGCGCTGGGCCTGCAGGACGCGAAGAAGACCGAGGCCATCGTCAAGGCGGCCGACGAGGTCATCGCCGGCCAGCATGCCGACGAGTTCCCGCTCGTCGTCTGGCAGACGGGCTCGGGCACGCAGACCAACATGAACGTCAACGAGGTGCTGGCCAACCGCGCCAGCGAACTGCTGGGCGGCGAGCGCGGGGAAGGGCGCCTGGTGCATCCCAACGACGACGTGAACCGCAGCCAGAGCAGCAACGACGTGTTCCCGACTGCCATGCACGTGGCCGCCGTGCAGGCGCTGACGGAGCGGCTGCTGCCGCCGCTGCGCGCCTTGCGCGAGACGCTGCAGCAGAAGGCCGATGCCTTCGACGGCATCGTCAAGATCGGCCGCACGCATCTGCAGGACGCCACGCCGCTGACGCTGGGGCAGGAGATCTCGGGCTGGGTGGCGCAACTGGCGCACGGCGAGCGCCATGTGCTGGCGGCGCTGCCGCACCTGCACGAACTGGCGCTGGGCGGCACGGCCGTGGGCACGGGGCTGAACGCGCCCAGGGGCTATGCCGAGGCCGTCGCTGCCGAACTGGCACGGCTGACCGGCCACCCCTTCGTCACGGCGCCCAACAAGTTCGAGGCCATGGCCTCGTGCGACGCGCTGGTGCACGCGCACGGCGCGCTGAAGACGCTGGCGGCCAGCATGACGAAGATCGCCAACGACGTGCGCTGGCTGGCCAGCGGCCCGCGCAGCGGCATCGGCGAGATCAGCATCCCGGAGAACGAGCCGGGCTCGTCCATCATGCCGGGCAAGGTCAACCCGACGCAGAGCGAGGCGGTGACGATGCTGGCCGCGCAGGTGATGGGCAACGACGTGGCCATCAACATCGGCGGCGCGTCGGGCAACTTCGAGCTGAACGTGTTCCGCCCGATGGTCATCCACAACTTCCTGCAGAGCGTTCGCCTGCTGGCGGACGGCATGGCCAGCTTCAACACCCACTGCGCCGTGGGCATCACGCCCAACGAGGGGCGCATCGCCGAGCTGGTGGCGCGTTCGCTGATGCTGGTGACGGCGCTGAACACCCACATCGGCTACGACAAGGCCGCGCAGATCGCCAAGAAGGCGCACAAGGACGGCAGCAGCCTGCGCGAAGCCGCGCTGGCGCTGGGCCACGTGACGGCCGAGCAGTTCGACGCCTGGGTGGTGCCGGGGCAGATGGTGGGGCGCTAGAAACGCCGCCTCCCGCCCGGGCTGGCGCTGCTGGACGCGGGCTGGCCCGGTCGGTGCCCCCGAGGGGGCGGTGATGCTTGCCGGACCGACCGGCAGGCACGGCGCCTCAGTGCGCCTTGTCCTCGTGGTGGGCCAGCAGCCGGTCCGTGTAGGCAATGGCCATGGCCGACAGCAGGAAGGCGACGTGGATCAGCGTCTGCCACATCAGCGTCTTCTCGGTGTAGTTGTCGGCGTTGATGAAGGTCTTCAGCAGGTGGATGGAGCTGATGCCGATGATGGCCGTGGCCAGCTTGACCTTGAGCACCGACGCGTTCACGTGGCTCAGCCATTCCGGCTGGTCGGGGTGGCCGCCCAGGTCCATGCGCGACACGAAGGTCTCGTAGCCGCCGACGATGACCATGATCAGCAGGTTGGAGATCATCACCACGTCGATCAGCCCCAGCACCACCAGCATCAGGATGGTCTCGTTGAGCTTGGCGATGGGCTCGTAGCCGATGATGGCGCCGGCGGCGTCCTTGATGGCGGTGCTCTTGTAGCCAATGCTCTTGACCAGCATCTCCAGCGCGCCCTGGTTGCCGAAGGCGGCCTCGATGAGGTGCACCAGCTCGGTCCAGAACTGGAACACGTAGACGGCCTGCGCCAGGATCAGGCCCAGGTACAGCGGCAGCTGCAGCCAGCGGCTGGCAAAGATCAGGCGGGGCAGGGGGCGGAGCTGGGGATCGTTGGGCATGAGGGGGGACCGAGCAGAATTGCCGGAATTCTAGGAGGCGTGAATGACGTCACGCCGTCAGGGCATCGTCAGACGCCCGAAGCACAGTCCGCGCCAATCAACTCAAGGAGACATCGCGATGAGCACGCTGAACACCTACGCGCCCAGCCCCGAGTGGGTGGCCCATGCCCATGTGAAGGGCGAGGCCGGCTATGCGGCGCTGGTGGCGGAGGCCGACAAGGACTACGCCGGCTACTGGGCCCGCCTGGCCCGCGAGCTGCTGAGCTGGCAGACGCCGTTCACGAAGACGCTGAACGACAGCGACGCGCCGTTCTTCAAGTGGTTCGAGGACGGCAAGCTGAACGTCTCCTACAACTGCCTGGACCGCCATGTCGAGGCCGGCAAGGGCGACAAGACGGCGCTGATCTTCGAGGCGGACGACGGCACCGTCACCCGCGTCACCTATGCCGAGCTGCTGGCCAGGACCAGTCAGCTCGCCAACGCGCTGAAGGCGCGCGGCATCCAGAAGGGCGACCGTGTCGTCATCTACATGCCGATGTCGGTCGAAGGCGTCGTGGCCATGCAGGCCTGCGCCCGCATCGGCGCGACGCACTCGGTCGTGTTCGGTGGCTTCTCGGCCCAGAGCCTGCGCGACCGCGTGCAGGACGCCGGCGCCGTGGCGCTGATCTGCGCCGACGAGCAGCAGCGCGGCGGTAAGGCGCTGCCGCTGAAGGCCATCGTCGACGAGGCGCTGGCCGACAACAGCTGCCCGACGCTGAAGGACGTCATCGTCTACCAGCGCACCGGCGGCAAGATCGGCTGGGTGGAGGGCCGCGACCTGTGGCTGCACGAGCTGACGGCCGCGCAGCCGACGACGTGCGCGCCCGAGTGGGTCGAGTCCGAGCATCCGCTGTTCCTGCTCTACACGTCCGGCTCCACCGGCAAGCCCAAGGGCGTGCAGCACAGTACCGGCGGCTACCTGCTGCACGCGGCGTTGACGACCAAGTGGACCTTCGACCTGAAGGACGACGACATCTTCTGGTGCACCGCCGACATCGGCTGGGTCACCGGCCACACCTACATCACCTATGGCCCGCTGGCGCTGGGCGGCACCGAGATCGTCTTCGAGGGCGTGCCCACGTATCCCGACGCCGGCCGCTTCTGGCAGATGATCCAGAAGCACAAGGTCACCATCTTCTACACGGCGCCCACGGCGATTCGCTCGCTGATCAAGGCGGCCGAGAGCAACGAGGCCGTGCATCCGAGGAAGTACGACCTGACGTCCCTGCGCCTGCTGGGCTCGGTGGGCGAGCCCATCAACCCGGCCGCCTGGGAGTGGTACCACCAGCACGTGGGCGGCGGCCGCTGCCCCATCGTCGACACCTTCTGGCAGACCGAGACCGGCGGCCACATGATCACGCCGCTGCCGGGCGTGACGACGCTGGTGCCCGGCTCCTGCACGCTGCCCTTCCCGGGCATCACGACGGCCATCGTCGACGAGACCGGCAACGACGTGCCCAACGGCCAGGGCGGCATCCTCGTCGTCAAGAAGCCGTGGCCCAGCATGATCCGCACGATCTGGGGCGACCCCGAGCGCTTCAAGAAGAGCTACTACCCGGCCGAGCTGAAGGGGTACTACCTGGCCGGCGACGGCGCCATCCGCGACGCCGAGACGGGCTACTTCACGATCACCGGCCGCATCGACGACGTGCTGAACGTGTCGGGCCACCGCATGGGCACGATGGAGATCGAGTCGGCGCTGGTCAGCTGCACGGAGCTGGTGGCCGAGGCTGCGGTGGTGGGCCGCCCTGACGACACGACCGGCGAGGCCATCTGCGCCTTCGTCGTGCTGAAGCGCCCGCGCCCCACCGGCGACGAGGCCAAGGCCATCGCCAAGCAGCTGCGTGACCACGTGGCCAAGGAGATCGGCCCCATCGCCAAGCCCAAGGACATCCGCTTCGGCGACAACCTGCCCAAGACGCGCTCCGGCAAGATCATGCGCCGCCTGCTGCGCTCGGTGGCCAAGGGCGAGTCGGTCACGCAGGACACCTCCACGCTGGAGAACCCGGCGATCCTGGAGCAACTGGGCCAAGCCTACTGACCCAGCAGCGCCCCAGCAAAAAGGCCGCCCGAGGGCGGCCTTTTTTCTTGCCTGCGCGAATCAGCCGCGCCGACGGCGGCGGGCGATGAAGCCCACGAGCCCCATGCCGCCCAGCATCAGCGCGTACGTGCTCGGCTCCGGCACGGCCGCCACGTTGAGCGCCTGGTTCAGGTGGATCTTCAGGAACTCGGTGTTGTCCGAGCCCAGGTCACGGCCGCCGATGCCGGGGTAGTTGTTGTCGTTGGCCACCAGCAGCGTGTGCGCGTCCAGGATCAGCACGCTCTCGATGGTCGTGAATGGGAACGTGAACGCGTTGCTGCCGTCGCCGTTGAGGTCGTGCGGGTCGGCGATGTTCATCAGGTCGACCACTTCGGTCTTGATGACGTTGCCGCTGGCGTCGACGTTGTTCAGGTCGATCTGGAAGATCTTCTTGAACGGCGTGCCGCTGGTGGCCGTGGCGCCGTTGCGCTCGATGATGAGGAACTGGTGGTCGTTGATGGCCGTCATGTCGCCGATGTTGGTGCCGGCGGTGTCGAGCTTGTAGGTCCACTGCTGGCCCGTGTAGGCCTCGGTGGTCACGTCGAAGGCGTTGATGCGCAGCGTCTTGGCCGGGTCGCCGGTGACGGTGCCTTCCAGCAGCGTGTAGAGGCGGTCGCCGTTAGGGTTGATGGCCATGCCCTCGAAGCCGCTGGAGCGGCCCAGCGTGGCCAGCGCGCTGCCGTTGGCAACGGCCTCGTTCTGCGGCGACAGCACGCCCGTCATGCCGATCTCGCGGCGCATCACCTCGCCCTTGGCGTTGGTCTTGACCAGGTAGGGGCCGAACTCGTCACCGAACCACAGGTTGCCGTTCTTGTCCTTGCGCACGGACTCGATGTCCAGGTCGGCGCCGGTCAGCAGGCGGTCGTTGCGGATGCTGCTGTCCACCAGCGGGTTGGCGGCGTTGTTGTAGTAGCGCTTGTAGTCGGCCTGGATCTTCAGCGACAGCAGGTTGTTCGGGTCCGACAGCGTGATGTAGCTGCCCGAGTTGAAGCCGCTCATGCTGGCGCCGCTGTTGTAGTTGGCGGCCGAGACCGTGCCGGTGCCGCCGGTGGCGGTCTTGAAGTTGGGCGTCACGGCGTAGAGGCGCAGCAGCGCGTCGGCCGAGTTCTCCTTCGTGCCGAAGCCGTTGTCGGGCATGAAGTAGTACGTGCCGGCGGTCGGGCCGGCCAGCACGGCGGAGAAGCCCTGCACCGACTGCTTGTTCAGCAGCGGCAGCGTGTTGCCGCCGGCGCTGCTGGCGAACTGGCCGGACGTGGGGCCTTCGGCAAACGTGTTGGCGGGCATCAGCGCCCAGCCTTCCAGCGTGGCGGACGCGGCGTGGGCAGCGTGGGCGGCGGACAGGGCGGCGAGCGTGGCCGCGAGCGAGGCGCGGAGGGCGAATCGGGTCATGGTTTTTGAAGCAATGGGGGCGCAGAACGGCCTGCGCCCCCATTGTTCAAAGCGGCCATGAATCGCCCATGAAGCGCACACGCGCCGGCTGAGCCCTTCGGCTCATGCCGCGCCAACGAAAACAGGCCCCGCAGGGCCTGTCGTCGAGCAGGGCGGGTGGCCTTACTTGATCGTCAGCACCCACTTGGCCAGCGTCTCGGCCTCGGCCGGCGTGACGGCGTTGGCCGGCATGGGCATGGGGCCCCAGACGCCGGAGCCGCCCTTCTGGATCTTCTCGGCGAGCTTCTTGTAGGCGTCTTTTTCCTTGGCGTACTTGGCGGCCACGTCCTTGTACGACGGGCCCACCAGCTTCTTGTCCAGCGCATGGCAGGCCATGCAGTTCTTCTTCTGCGCCAGTTCCTGGTTGGCAAAGGCGGCGGCGGGGGCGATCAGGGCAAGGCCGAGAAGCAGGGCTTTCATGAAAACCTTTCGGTGACGTTGGACTACAGTGACTGCGAAAGATACCTGAAGGAGATGCCGCATGGCGTTCGTGTTGATCGGTGTGCTCTTGATCGTGCTCAAACTTGGCGGCTTTGTGCAGTTCAACAAGGACGAGTTCTACGCCTGGGCCATCGTGCTGTCGCCGTTCCCGCTGGCGGTGCTGTGGTGGTGGTTCGCGGATTCGTCGGGCCTGACGCAGAAGAAGGCGATGGATGCGCTGGACGCCAAGAAGGCCGCCCGCCGCGAGCAGCAGATGGAGGCGCTGGGGCAGTTCCGGCCAGGGGCCAAGAAGAAGCGCTAGCCAGCGTGCCATGCCTGAAGTCACGGCGGGCAAACCCCAGCATCCGCACGCGCTGCCGGCGCGTTGAGCCCGCGCCCCTTTCCGGAGAACCCGATGTCCCCCCGATTGCTTCCCCTCGCGCTGGCCCTGCTGGCGGGCGCCGCCCAGGCCGACCTGCTCAAGGACCCGCAGTGGCAGGCCTGGCTGGATGCCGGCCGCGCCGCCGACCTGGCCCGCGCCGCCCAGGCGCAGATGAAGGCCCACCCGGACGATGACCAGGCCGCCGTCGCGCTGGCGCTGGTGGCCGTGGATGACAACGACGCCGCGCGGCTGGAGGCCGCCATCGCGCCGCTGCAGGCCTGCGCCGACAAGCGCCCGCAGGCCGTCTGCAGCTACGCGCTGGGCCGCGTCTACGGCCAGCAGGCCATGAGTGCCAGCGTCTTCAAGATGCCGGGCCTGGCGAGCAAGACCAAGGACCAGTTCGTCAAGGCCGTGCAGCTGGACCCGCAGCTCTACGAGGCGCGCAGCGCGCTGGCGCAGTTCTATCTGATCGCGCCGGGCTTTGCCGGCGGCAGCGAGGCCAAGGCGCGCGAGCTGGCCAGCGAGGTGCAGGCCCGCCAGCCCGAGCAGGCCCGGCTGCTGCGCTTCCTCGTCGCCGCGCAGGACAAGGACTGGGCCGGCGCCGAGCGCGAGCTGCAGGCCGTCAAGCCGGGCGACGACCGCACGCTGCAGCGCGAGCTGCGCAATGGCTGGATGCGGTTGGGGGCCGAGTTCATCGAGCAGAAGTCCTTCGCGAAGGCCCGCGGCGTCTTCGAACTGGTGCAGCGCGAGCACCCCCAGCACGCCGCCGGCCCCTACGGCCTGGCCCGCGTCGCGCTGGACGGCAACCAGCCCGACGAGGCGCTGCGCCTGCTGGAGCGCTGCCGCACGCTGGAAGGCGCCGACCGCTACCCGCTGGACTACCGCGCCGGCCAGGCGCTGCAGGCCAAGGGCGACAAGGCCGCCGCCCGGGCGGCGCTGGAGCGGGTGCTGCAGAACAAGCGCTCCAGCCCGCGCGTCGTCGAGGACGCGAAGAAGCGCCTGGCCGAGCTGGCCTGACGGCGCCGTCCGGAGCGGCTGGCTATGATGCCGGCCGCTTTCTCTTCGTGCCGAGCTCATGCTGGTTCATCCCCAGTTCGACCCCATCGCCCTCCGTCTCGGCCCGCTGGCCGTGCACTGGTACGGCATCACCTACCTGATCGCCTTCGGGCTGTTCCTGTGGCTGGCCGGCCGGCGTGTGCGCCTGCCGCAGCATGCCGCCGTCGGCTGGACGCGCCAGGACGTCGACGACGTGCTGTTCTACGGCGTGCTGGGCGTCGTGCTGGGCGGGCGGCTGGGTTACTGCTTCTTCTACAAGCCCGACTACTACATCCACCACCTCGCCGAGGTGCTGGAGGTCTGGAAGGGCGGCATGTCTTTCCACGGCGGCCTGCTGGGCGTGCTGTTCGCGCTGTGGATCTTCGGTCGTCGCCGCGGCCGCAGCTTCTTCGAGGTGTCGGACCTGATCGCGCCCTGCGTGCCCACCGGCATCATGGCCGTGCGGCTGGGCAACTTCATCAACGGCGAGTTGTGGGGTCGCCAGGCACCGGCCGACCTGCCGTGGGCCATGATCTTCCCGCAGGCCAATGACGGCGGCATCGCCCGCCATCCGTCGCAGCTGTACCAGGCCGCCGGCGAAGGGCTGCTGCTGTTCGTCATCCTGTGGCTGTACGCGCGCAAGCCGCGGGCGACGGGGCAGATCTCCGGCGTCTTCATGATGGGCTACGGCGCGCTGCGCTTTGCGGCCGAATACTTCCGCGAACCCGACGACTTCCTCGGCTACCGCGCGCTGGGCTGGAGCCAGGGCCAGTGGCTGAGCCTGCCGATGATCCTCGTCGGCATCGCCATCTTCGCGTGGGCGACGAAGCGCAACCAGAGGCCCGCATGAGGCAGATCTTCTTCGACACGGAAACCACCGGCCTGGAGGCCGAGCGGGGCGACCGCATCATCGAGATCGGCTGCGTGGAGATGGTCAACCGGCAGCTGACCGGCAACAACCTGCACCTCTACATCAACCCCGAGCGGGCCAGCCACGAGGACGCGCTGCGCGTGCACGGGCTGACCGAGCAGTTCCTGTCCGACAAGCCCAAGTTCGCCGAGATCGTCGACCAGTTGCTGGCCTTCCTGGCCGGCGCGGAGCTGGTCATCCACAACGCGCCGTTCGACATCGGCTTCGTCAATGCCGAGCTGAAGCGCCTGAAGCGCGGCGTGCTGACCGACCATGTGGCCGGCGTGCGCGACACGCTGCTGATGGCGCGTGACCTGTTCCCCGGCAAGGCCAACTCGCTGGACGCGCTGTGCCGCCGCCTGGAGGTGGACAACACCAAGCGCGTGCTGCACGGCGCGCTGCTGGACGCGGAGCTGCTGGCCGACGTTTACATCCGCCTGACGCGCGGGCAGGACGCGCTGCTGATGGACGACCACGGCGATTCGTCCGGCGGCGGCGATGCGGATGCTCTGGTCGAGGCGGTGGACCTGAGCCGCTTCGAGCTGCCCGTGCTGCTGGCCGACGCCGCCGAGGCGGAAGCCCACGCCAAGATGCTGGTGGATCTGGACAAGGCCGCCGGCGGCTCGTGCAAGTGGCGAGTTCTCGAACCCGCACAAACCGTGGCATAATCGTGGGCTTCCCGAAAGCCGATGCGTTTTCAAGGGCGGTTAGCTCAGCGGTAGAGCACTGCCTTCACACGGCAGGGGTCGCAGGTTCGAACCCTGCACCGCCCACCAGGATTTCCTGGTTCCTTGAAAACGCCGCGCCAGATTTCGGGCGGTTAGCTCAGCGGTAGAGCACTGCCTTCACACGGCAGGGGTCGCAGGTTCGAACCCTGCACCGCCCACCAGAACAAACCCCCTCAGCCTCGCGGCGAGGGGGTTTTTCTTTGGCTGCTGCGCAGTTCAGTAGTGCAGCCAGGCCGCGCCACCCAGCGCCACGCCCACGGCGCCGACGGCCAGCGTTGCCACTTCCATCCAGCGCTGCTTGGTCAGCAGCGTGATGGCGGCCAGTGCGATGGAGATCTGCAGCGCCGTCGTGGCCTGGGCCCAGCGGTGGTGCATGTGCATCTGCTCGCCGCTCTTCTCGTCGAACTCGCGCGACTCATGCTCGAGCTTCTCGGCCTCGACCTTGATGTCGTTCTTTTCCTTTTCGTAGCGCGCAATCTTGTCGCGGTACTTGGCGCGCTGCTCCTCGCTGGGCGTCAGGTCCAGCGCCAGCTCGGCCAGGTTCTGCTTGCTGCTCTTGGCCTGGTAGTAGTTCCACTTGTTGGCCGCCTCGGTCTTGCGGATGGCGGCGTCGTTCTTGTAGAGCGCGGCATTGGCCTGCGTGGCCCCGCCCATGTACGAGAAGAACGCGCCGACGGTGGCGAGGATGGCCGTGATGACGGCCAGCTGGCCGGCCAGGCCTCGGGGTTCGTGCTGGGCCGCGTGCTCCAACTCGTGGTCGTGCGGGCCGTGGACGTGAAAGCCGCCTGAAGACATCTCAGTTCTCTTTGCGAAGGTAGTCGACGAAATCGAAGCGCACACCCGCCGCGCTGGTGCGCGTCTCGCGGGTGGCTTCGGTGAATTGATCGCGCGGCCAGGCGGGGAAATGCCGGTCCGCGTCGGGGAAGGTAGCGTCCACCTCGGTCAGCGCGAGCTTGGCGGCGAGCGGCAGCGCCAGCGCGTAGATCTCGCCGCCGCCGATGACACAGACCTCGGGCTCGGCGCAGGCGGCCAGCGCTGCGTCCAGGCTGGCGAACACCTCGGCGCCGGGCAAATCGGTCGCGCTGCGGCTGACGACGAGGTTGCGCCGGCCGGGCAGCGGGCGGAACTTCGCCGGGATCGAGTCCCAGGTCTTGCGGCCCATGACGACCGGCTTGCCGACGGTCAGCGCCTTGAAGCGCGCCATGTCTTCGGGCAGGTGCCACAGCAGCGCGTTGTCGCGCCCGATGGCGCCGTCGCGTGCCACGGCCGCGACGAGGGTGATCGTGCTCATACGGCGACCGGCGCCTTGATGGCCGGATGCGGGTCGTAGCCGCTCAGTTCGAAGTCCTCAAACTCGTAGTCGAAGATCGACGCCGGGCGGCGCTTGATCGTCATCGTCGGGTAGCCGCGCGGCTCGCGTTCGAGCTGGGTCTGCACCTGCTCCACGTGGTTGTCGTAGATGTGGCAGTCGCCACCGGTCCAGATGAAGTCGCCGAGCGCCAGGTCGCACTGCTGGGCCAGCATCATCGTCAGCAGCGCGTAGCTGGCGATGTTGAACGGCACGCCCAAAAAGATGTCAGCCGAGCGCTGGTAGAGCTGGCAGCTGAGCTTGCCGTCCGCCACGTAGAACTGGAAGAACGCGTGGCAGGGCATCAGGGCCATCTTGGACAGGTCGGCCACGTTCCACGCGCTGACGATGATGCGGCGCGAGTCCGGGTTGGACTTCAGCGTCTTCACGACGTCGGCGATCTGGTCGATGTGGCCGCCGTCCGGCGTGGGCCAGTTGCGCCACTGCACGCCGTAGACCGGGCCCAGGTCGCCGTCCTCGCGCGCCCACTCGTTCCAGATCGTCACGCCGCGGTCCTGCAGCCACTTGACGTTGCTGTCGCCGCGCAGGAACCACAGCAGCTCCAGCACGATGGATTTCAGGTGCACCTTCTTCGTCGTGACCAGCGGGAAGCCGGCGGCGAGGTCGAAGCGCATCTGGTGGCCGAACACGCTGCGCGTGCCGGTGCCGGTGCGGTCGCTCTTGTGCACGCCATGCTCGAACACATGGCGCATGAAATCTTCGTATTGCTGCGGAGGGCGGGGCGTCGTGCTCATGCCCCGCATTGTCTCTGCTACGGCGCCAGCAGCACCTGCAGCACGCGCCGCATCACGGGCGCCATGGCCGGCACGCGCTGCGACATCGCCGGGTCGCGCACGCCCAGTGCGGTCAGCCCGTTGAACAGCGCGCCCAGCATCAGCGCCCGGCCCTGGATCTCCTCGGCAGGCAAAGCCTCGGCGTGTTCGCCCAGGCTTTGCCGGATCAGCTCCTGGGCCTTCTCGTTCACCAGCGCCTGGCTGCGCTGCACGACGGCCGCGAGCTTGGGGTTGCGGCTGGCCTCGGCCAGCACCTCCAGCTGCAGCGCGGCCTCGGCCACCTGGCTGTGCTCGTCGATGGCTTCCTCGGTGCCGGCCAGCATCTGCTCCAGCAGGTCGCCCGCCTGCCGGAACTCGGCGATGCGGGTCAGGATGTCCTCGCAGTCCCGCTCGACGATGGCCGCGATGATGTCGTCCTTGTTCTCGAACAGGTTGTAGATGTGGCCCGGGCTCATGCCCGCCGTCTTGGCAATCTCGGCCATGCTGGCCGCGTGGAAGCCGCGGCGGCGGAAGCAGTCGGCGGCAGCGTCCAGCACCTGCTGGCGGCGGGCCAGCGTGCGGTCGGAGGGAGTGTTGGCGGCAGTCACGACGCGGATTGTGGCGCCGCCGCGGCCGTGCCCTGGCCGCCGCCCAGCGCCTTGTACAGCGTCACGCGGTTGACCTGCTGCGCCAGCCGCGCGTTGATGAGCCCCTGCTCGGCGCCGTACAGCGAGCGCTGCGCGTCCAGCGTGGCCAGGCGGTCGTCCACGCCCTTGGCGAAGCGGGCTTCGGCCAGACGGAGTGCGTCCTGCGTCTGCGCCACCAGCCGCTGTTGCGACGCGACCTGCTGGACTATGGTGGCGCGCTGCGCCAGCGCGTCGGCCACGTCGCGGAACGCGGCCTGGATGGCCTTCTCGTACTGCGCTACGGCAATGTCGCGGTCCACCTGGGCGATGGTCAGGTTGGCCTGGTTGCGGCCGGCGTCGAAGATCGGCAGCGACACCTGCGGCATGAAGGTCCACAGGCCCGAGCCCGAGCGGAAGAGGCCGTCCAGCGCGTTGCTGGCGCTGCCGGCGCTGGCCGTGAGGCTGATGCGCGGGAAGAAGGCCGCCCGCGCCGCGCCGATGTTGGCGTTGGCCGCCTGCAGCGTGCGCTCGGCCTGCAGCACGTCGGGCCGGGCCAGCAGCACGTCGCTGGGCAGGCCGGCGGCCAGCTCGGCGGTCTGCGTGACGGCGGCGTCGGTGCCGGCCACGGGCAGCTGCTCGGGCGTCAGCGGCTGGCCCACCAGCAGGGTCAGCGCGTTGCGGTCCTGCGCGACCTGGGTGGTCAGGCCGGCCAGGTCGGTCTGCGCCGTCTCGGCGGCGATCTCGGCCTGGCGCAGGTCCAGCGTGGAGGCCACGCCGGCCGCCTGCAGCCGCTGCGTGAGGCGCAGCCCATCCTGGCGGGCCAGCAGCGTCTGCTCGGCCAGCCGCAGGCGCTCCTGGTCGGCGGCCAGCGTCAGGTAGGCGCCGGCCACCTCGGCGACGAGGCTGACCTGCGCGCTGCGGCGGGCGTCGTCCGTCGCGAGGTACTGCTGCAGCGCCGCGTCGCTCAGGCTCTTCACGCGGCCGAACAGGTCCAGCTCCCAGGCGCTGACGCCCAGCGTGGCGCTGTACTGGCGGCTGATGCTGCCGCCGGGCGAGCGCGTGGCCGATTGAGCAGCGGCGGCGTTGACGGTGGGCAGCCGGTCGGCCTGCTGCACGCCGTACTGGGCCTGGGCGCGCTGCACGTTCAGCACCGCCACGCGCAGGTCGCGGTTGTTCGCCAGCGCCTGGTCGATGAGGCCTTGCAGCCGCGTGTCGGTGAAGAACTCACGCCAGCCGATGTCGGCGGCCTGGGTGGCGCCGGCGCCGGGCGCCACCGGCCATTGCGCGGCCACCGGGGCGGCGGGGCGCTCGTAGGTCGGCGCCATGCTGGCGCAGCCGGCCAGCGCGAGGCTCGCGGCGAGGATGGTCAGGAACTTGGTCATGTCACACGCCCTCCAGGGCTTGGGGCGCCGCCTGCGGGGCGGGCGCCGGGGAAGTCTTCTTCGGGAACCAGCGTTGGACGGCGATGAAGAACACGGGCACGAAGAACAGTCCCAACACCGTCGCACTCAACATGCCGCCCAGCACGCCGGTGCCGATGGCGTTCTGGCTGCCCGAGCCGGCGCCGGTGGCAATCGCCAGCGGCAGCACGCCCAGGGCGAACGCCAGCGACGTCATCAGGATGGGGCGCAGCCGCAGCCGCACGGCCTCCAGCGTGGCGGCCACGGCGTCCTTGCCGGCCTCCATCTGCTCCTTGGCGAACTCGACGATGAGGATCGCGTTCTTGGCCGACAGGCCGATGGTGGTCAGCAGGCCGACCTGGAAGTACACGTCGTTGGACAGGCCACGGAGCGTTGCGGCCAGCAGCGCGCCGATGACGCCCAGCGGCACCACCAGCATCACCGCGAACGGGATGCTCCAGCTCTCGTACAGCGCGGCCAGGCACAGGAACACGACCAGCAGCGACAGCGCATACAGCATGGGCGCCTGGTCGCCGGTGAGGCGCTCCTGGTAGGACAGGCCCGTCCAGCTCACGCCCACGCCGGGCGGCAGCTGGGCGACGATGGCCTCCACCGACTTCATCGCCGCGCCCGAGCTCTTGCCGGGCGCCGGCTGGCCCAGCACTTCGAGCGCGGGCAGGCCGTTGTAGCGCTCCAGGCGGGGCGAACCCAGCTCCCAGTTCGCCGTGCCGAAGGCCGAGAACGGCACCATCTGGCCCTGCGCGTTGCGCACGCGCCAGTGGTTCAGGTCGTCGGGCTGCATGCGGTAGGCCGCGTCGGCCTGCAGGTAGACCTTCTTCACGCGGCCGCGGTCGATGAAGTCGTTCACGTAGGCGCCGCCCCAGGCGGTGGACAGCAGGCTGTTGATGTCGGCGACCGACAAACCCAGCGCGCCGGCCTTGGCCGTGTCGACGTCCAGGCGCAGCTGCGGCGCGTCGGCCAGGCCGTTGGGGCGCACGGCCACCAGCGTCGGGTCCTTCGCGGCCAGGCCCAGGAACTGGTTGCGCGCGGCGACGAGCGCCTCGCGGCCCACGCCGCCCTGGTCCTGCAGGTAGATGTCGAAGCCGCTGGCGTTGCCCAGCTCCAGCACGGCCGGCGGTGCGAACGCGAAGACGGAGGCATCGCGGAACTGCATGAAGGCGCCCATCGCGCGGCCAGCGATGGCCTGCACCTGCTGGGCGGCGCTCTTGCGCAGGCTCCAGTCCTTGAGCTTCACGAAGCCGATGGCCATGTTCTCGCCACGGCCGGCGAAGCTGAAGCCGGTGACGGCGAACACCGAGTCGACGTTGTCCTTCTCGTTCTGCAGGAAATGGTTCTCCACGCGCTGCACCACGTCCATCGTGCGCGCCTGCGTGGCGCCGGCGGGCAGCTGGATCTGCGAGAACAGGATGCCCTGGTCTTCTTCCGGCAGGAAGGACGTGGGCAGGCGCAGGAACAGCCAGGCCATGCCGGCGACGATGAGACCGTAGACCACCAGGTGGCGGCCCCAGCGGCGGATCATGCGGGCGACGACGCCTTCGTAGCGGTTGGTCGTCGCGTCGAAGCGGCGGTTGAACGCGCCGAAGAAGCCGCGCGTGGCGGGGCCCCCATGTCCAGATGCAGCGGGCTTCAGCAGCGTCGCGCACAGCGCCGGCGTCAGCACCATGGCGACGAGCACCGACAGCACCATGGCCGACACGATGGTGATGGAGAACTGGCGGTAGATGACGCCGGTGGAACCGCCGAAGAAGGCCATCGGCACGAACACGGCCGACAGCACCAGCGCGATGCCCACCAGCGCGCCGCTGATCTGGCCCATGGACTTGCGCGTGGCCTCCTTGGGCGACAGGCCTTCCTCGGTCATCACGCGCTCGACGTTCTCGACCACGACGATGGCGTCGTCCACCAGCAGGCCGATGGCCAGCACCAGGCCGAACATCGTCAGCGTGTTGATGGAGAAACCCGCCGCGGCCATGACGCCGAAGGTGCCCAGCAGCACCACCGGCACCGCGATCGTCGGGATCAGCGTGGCGCGGAAGTTCTGCAGGAACAGGTACATGACGAGGAACACCAGCACGACGGCCTCGATCAGCGTCTTCACCACCTCGTGGATGGAGACCTCGACGAAGGGCGTGCTGTCGTAGGGGATGACGGCCTTCACGCCGGCGGGCATGAAGCCCTCCATGCGCTTGAGCTCCGCTTCCACCGCCTTGGCCGTGGACAGCGCGTTGGCGCCGGTGGCCAGCTTCACGGCCACGCCCGCGGCGGGCTTGCCGTTGTAGCGCGACACGGTGGCGTAGCTCTCCGCGCCCAGCTCCACGCGGGCGACGTCACGCAGGTGCACGGTGGCGCCATCAGCGGCCGTCTTCAGCACGATGTTGCGGAACTGCTCCGGCGTCTGCAGCCGGCTCTGCGCCGTGACGGTGGCGTTGAGCTGCTGGCCCACGTTGGCGGGAGCGGCGCCCAGCTGGCCGGCGGAGACCTGCGCGTTCTGCGCCTGGATGGCGGCGGACACGTCGGCTGGCGTCAGGCCGTGCTGGTTCAGCTGGTTGGGGTTCAGCCAGATCCGCATCGCGTACTGCGCGCCGAACAGCGTCGCCTCGCCCACGCCTTCCACGCGGCTCAGCGGGTCCAGCACGTTGGTGGAGACGTAGTCCGAGAGGTCGGTGCCGGAGAGCTTGCCGTCCTCCGACACGAAGCCCACCACCATCAGGAAGTTGATCGTGGACTTGACCACCTGCACGCCCTGGCGCTGCACTTCCTGCGGCAGCAGCGACGTGGCGGCGGCCAGCTTGTTCTGCACCTGCACCTGCGCGGTGTCTGGGTTGGTGCCGGATTCAAACGTCAGCGTGATGCTGGCGTTGCCCTGCGAGTCCGACGTGGAGGACATGTACGTCAGCCCGTCGATGCCCTTGAGCTTTTGCTCGATGACCTGGGTGACGGTGTCTTCCAGCGTCTTGGCCGACGCGCCGGGGTAGCTCGCGTTGATGGAGACCTGCGGCGGCGCGATGCTGGGGTATTGCGAGACCGGCAGCGTGCGGATGGACAGCGCACCGGCCAGCATGATGACGATGGCCAGCACCCACGCAAAGATGGGGCGGTCGATGAAGAAGCGGGACATGGTGTGGCCTCCTCGATCAGCGGGCCTGGGCCGCCGACGCGGCGATCTGCGCGGTGGCCGGCGCGGCCTGCACCGGCGCCCCCGGGCGCAGGCGCTGCAGGCCGTCGACGATGAGCTGGTCGCCCGCCGCCAGGCCGGCCGTCACCAGCCACTGGCCGTTGATGACGGCGCCGGTCTGCAGCTGGCGCGGCTCGGCCTTGCCGTCCTTGATGACCATGGCCGTCGCGTTGCCCTTGGCGTCGCGCGACACGGCGGCCTGTGGCACCAGCAGGCCCTGGGCCTGCACGCCGCTCTGCACCTGGGCGCGCACGTACATGCCCGGCAGCAGCTGGCGCCTGGGGTTGGGGAACTTCGCGCGCAGCGTGACGCTGCCGCTGGCCGGGTCCACCTGCAGCTCGGAGAACTGCAGCTGGCCGTCCAGCGCATAGGTGGTGCCGTCTTCCAGCAGCAGCTTCACGCGCGCCTGGCCGGCGGCGTCGCGTTGCAGCGTGCCGTCGGCCAGCTGGCGCTGCAGGCGCAGCAGCTCGGCGCTGGTCTGCGTGACGTCCACGTAGATCGGGTCCAGCTGCTGCAGCGTGGCCATCGCGCCGGCCTGGTTGGCCGTGACCAGCGCGCCGGGCGTGACCGCCGAGCGGCCGATGCGGCCGGCGATGGGCGCGCTGACGCGGGTGCGGTCCAGGTCGATCTGTGCCGTGCGCACGGCGGCGGTGGCGGCGGCCACGTCGGCCTGGGCCTGCTGCAGCGCGGCGCGGGCGTCGTCGCGCAGCTGCTTGCTGACGGCGTCGATGCCGGCCAGCTCGTCATAGCGGCCGGCCTTGAGCCGGGCCGTCGTCGCGTTGGCCTCGGCCTTGGCGAGGGCCGCCTTGGCGCTGTCCAGCGCGGCCTGGTAGCTGGCCGGGTCGATCTGGTAGAGCACCTGGCCGGTCTTCACATCGCTGCCCTCGGTGAAGGCGCGGGTCTTGACGATGCCGCTCACCTGCGGGCGCACTTCGGCGGTCTGGTAGGCCACCGTGCGGCCGGCCAGCTCGGCGCTGAGTTCCACGCGCTGGGGTTGCAGCGTCAGCACGCCGACCGGGGCGGCCGGCGCCGCGCCGGGCTTGGCGGCGGCCTGGGACTCGGCCTGCCCGCAGGCGCTGAGCGTGAAGGCGGCGATGACGGCAACCGCCAGCGTCAGCAGCGTGAACGCCGGCATGCCGAGCGAAGCGCGGGAGGGGCGGGAAGGGTGGGACGGGGTCTTGGACATGGCGAACCTCGCAGGTCGGTGGGGTGGCCGGGGAGGGCCGCTTGCCACCGTGCTCCGGGGCGTCGCGGCGCTGTCGGCCGAATTGTTATACTGAATGATCGTTCATTCTATTTTTGGCGTCGGCGAAAGCAAGGGAAATCTGAATGACCGTTCAGTTTTGTGGGGGCATTCGGGCGCCACCGTGACAAGTGCCACGGACCGTGAGCTGGCCGTCGGGCGTCGGGGTCCACGCGGGCAGGGCGGCGCGCCCCGCCGCGTGCGCTCTGCCACCGGAGGCCGCGACTTCATTGCGGTCTATTTGAGAATTATTCTCAAATGCGATCTATTCTCATTTATAGTGAATCAGCGATGCAGCCGCGGCGGCTGCACCGGTCCGACGACTCCTCTTCCACCCACCGCCATGTCCTTCCTCAGGCTCTCAAAACCCGGCCCCTGGCTGACCCCGTTGTTGCTGCTGTGCGGCGTCGCGCAGGCGCATTCGCCCTACCTCAAGCCCAACACCTTCAGCGCCGACGCGCAGCGCAAGCACGTCACGGTGGAGGCGTCCTTCGCCGAAGGCGACCTGCGGCCCGACGTGGCGATGAAGTCCGACGCCTTCCACCTCATCGGCCCGGATGGCCGCAAGCTGCCGCTGACCGCCGCCGCCGTGCTGAAGGACGCCAGCTACCTCGAAGTGCCGCTGGCCGCGGGCAACGGCACCTACCTGGTGTCGTCCGGCGTGCGCAAGGGCCGCCTGGCCAAGGGCGTGCTGCGCCAGGGCCGGGTGCATTTCGCCGAGCGCAAGGACGACGCCCAGCCCGGCGACACGCCCATCGAGGTGCAGAGCCTCACGCGCGCCGACGTCTACGTGACCCGCGGCAAGCCCAGCGCGGTGGACTTCGACACGGAAGGCGTCGAGATCCACCCCGTTACCAAGCCCTACGACCTCTACGCCGGCGAGACCGTCACCGTGCGCGTGCGCGAGAACCGCCAGCCGCTGGCCGGCGAGACGCTGACCGTCATCGCCGACGGCCAGAACTACGCCAGCAAGAAGCAGGCGGAGCAGGACTTCAGCACCAACGCCGCCGGCGAGGTCAGCTTCAAGCCCCAGGCCGCCGGCCTGTACCTGCTGCAGGTGCGCGTGCGCCGCGCATCGCCCGACAACCCCGCGCTGTGGCTCAGCCACACCGCCACGCTCACCGTCGAAGTCCAGCCCCAGCCATGAACACCGTCCCCGCCATGAAGCACGCCCTCCTCACCACCCTGCTGGGCCTGGCCACGCTGCCGGCGCTGGCCGCCTCGCACTCGTCCACCACCTTCATCGCCGAGCAGGACCTCAACGGCGACGGCCGGGTGCTGCTGGAGGAGTTCAGGCTGGGCCGCCAGGTCGAGTTCGCGCGCATCGACTTCAACGCCGACGGCGTGCTGAACGAGGCCGAGTACCTGGGCGAGTTCGAGGGCCGGCTGATGCTGCGCATCGGCAAGATGCCCGACGCCGAGAAGCGCAAGGAAGAACTGCAGCGCCAGATGCGCCAGGCCAAGGTGCGCTTCGGCGTGCTGGACACCGACAAGAACGGCAGCATCAGCCTGGAGGAATTCCAGGCCGCCGGCCTGCGCATGTTCAAGCTGCACGACCGCAACCAGGACAACACCGTCGACGACGCCGACCTGAAGCTCGCCGAGGCCGACGCCAAGGCCGGCAAGACCGGTTTCGTGTCGCCCTGAGTTCGCCGCGGCCGCCGCGCATCTCACCCCACGCAGCCCCCGCCGCGCCGCCCGGCGACCGGCGCGGGCGCCGCGTTGCCCGTTCCTTTTCGGGGCCTCGCCGCCCGAACCCTCCCCAGCCAGCCATCGCGCCCGTGTGAAGCCAGCCAGGACTCAACCCCGCTTCACATGCACAAGAACATCTCCCCGCGCGTCGTTGCGCCCGCATCCCGACCCTCCCTCCGCCAATCCTTCGTCGCGCAGGCCGCACGCCAGGCGCTGCTGACGCTGGCGCTGGCCGGCACCGCCGCCTGGCTGCCGACCGCCGCCCAGGCCCAGCCGGCCGGCACCGCCCACAGCGTGCCGGCCGGCCCGCTGGGCGAGGCGCTGGCCCGCTTTGCCAGCGCCGCCGGCGTGTCGCTGCAGCTGGACGCCGCTCTCGTCGCCGGCCGCAGCAGCGCCGGCCTGCAGGGGCGCTTCGGCGTGCGCCAGGGCTTCGAGCAGCTGCTGGCCGGCGCCGGCCTGGCGGCGTATGAGCAGCGCCCGGGCGTCTGGGTGGTGCGCCCGGCGCCGCGCGAGCTGGGCGAGCTGCCCGTCATCCGCGTGACGGCCGAGGCCGAGCGCCCCGAGGCCGGCAGCCGCACGGTGCTGACGGCGGAGGACGTGGAGCGCCATGGCGGCACCGGCATTGCCGACGTGATCCGCTACCAGCCGCTGGTAGAGGCGCCCGGCACCACGCTGGGCTCCACCCGCGGCGCCAGCCGCTACGACCGCGCCGGCACCACCAACTACAACATCCGCGGCGTCGAGGGCAATCGCGTGGGCCTGGACGTGGACGGCATCGAGATGCCCGACGCCATCAGCCGCGCGCCGCTGACTGCCCGCTCCGAGGACGGCAGCTTCGGCATGGGCCGCGACTTCATCGACCCCGACCTGTACGCGTCGGTGGACATCCAGTCCGGCACCACCACCGCGCAGCGCTCGGCCGGCGGCATCGGCGGCGCGGTGAGCTTCCGCAGCAAGTCGCCGGAAGACTTCGTCAGCGCCGCCAAGCCCTTCCACGCCGGCGCCAAGCTGGGCTACAGCGAGGCCAACGGCACCTGGAGCAAGGGCGCCACGCTGGCCGCCCAGCAGGGCGACGTGGGCCTGCTGCTGGCCTACACCCGCCGCGACGGCCGCCAGACCGACAACCACAGCGACACCGTCGCCGCCTACCCGGAGGACTGGCACGCCGACGCGCTGCTGCTCAAGGGCGTGCTGCGCGTGAACCCGGCGCACCGGCTGGCGCTCGCCGCCGACCTCTACCGCAAGCGCAGCGATTCGTCCTTTGACGCCTGGGACGCCAACGCCACCGCCATCACCGGCAGCTCCGTGCAAGCCGCCGCCACGCGGCGCAACACCGTGTCGCTGGCCCACACCTGGACGCCCGAGCCCGGCGGCCTCGTCGACAGCCTCGACAACCGGCTGTACGTGCAGTCCACCGACATGGACGACGTGACGGACACCGTCACGCGGGCCACCAACGCGCAGGTCCGCGAGGCATCGCGCAACACCACGCGCCAGGTCGGCCTCTCCAGCGTGGCCGAGAAGCGCATCGCCAACCACCGCCTCAAGTTCGGCGTCAACCACTCGCGCACGGACAACGAACACCCGTTCACGTCCACCGAGGCCTTCGGCGCCGGCCAGCCCTTCCCGGACACGCGGACGCTGCGCACCGGCGCCTTCGCCGAGGACAGCATCGACGTCCAGCTCGCCGGCCGCCGCCTGACCGTGGTGCCCGGCCTGCGCGTGGACCGCGTGGACCCCGCCATCCGCAACACCGGCCGTTTCGGCAGCACCCGCATCACCCAGGCCGAGCTGGAGGCCATGTACGGCAACGCGCCCGCCACCACCATCGCCAGCCCCAGCCTGGCCGTGCTGCTGGAGGTGCAGCCCGGCCTGACCGCCTACGTGCAGTGGAAGCGCAGCGGCCGCGCGCCCACCAACAGCGAGATCTTCGGCTACTGGAACAGCGGCGGCGGCAGCTACGCGCTGCTGGGCGACCGCGACCTCAAGGCCGAAACCAGCAATGCCTTCGACATCGGCCTCAAGGGCACGCCCGCCCGGGGCGTCACGCTGGCGGCCTCGGTGTTCCAGACGCGCTACAGCGACTTCATCTCCTACACCCGCTACACGCGCGCCAACAACCCCGAGAAGTTCGTCAACATCCAGCCCAGCCTGTCCATCCTCTACCAGGCCAGCAACCGCGACGAGGCCCGCATCCACGGCGCCGAACTCAGCCTGCGGCTGGAGCACGGCGTCTGGGCACCGGCCGTGCAGGGCCTGTACAGCACCTGGGCGCTGGGCTACAGCCAGGGCAGCGCCAAGTCCAACTACCCCGGCGACAAGGACGTGGACCTCGACACCGTACAGCCGGCCAAGGCCGTGGCCGGCGTCGGTTTCGACGCCTCGCAGCGCGCCTGGGGCCTGCACCTGGCGGGCACGTTCGTGCGCGGCAAGCAGGCGGCGGCCACCACGCGCCAGTCCTTCAGCAACAACCCCGGCGCGCAACTGCCTGACGCCACCACCGTGCTGTACCGCGTGCCCGGCTTCGCGCGGTTCGACCTTGCCGGCCACTGGCGCCTGGCCCCCCAGCTGCGCCTGCAGGCCGCCGTGCTGAACCTGGCCGACAAGCGCTACTGGAGCTACGCCAGCGCCCGCAGCCTGCAGCCCGCCAACGCGCGCGACCGCCAGCAGATCGAGCTGTCCACCGCGCCGGGGCGCACGTTCACGGTGGGCCTGAGCGCCGAGTACTGAGGGCAGGGCGCCCGTGCCGTCGAGGCGCGCGGGCGCCGGTGGCCGCGCGCGCCTCAGAATGCCGCATGAAACTCGCCATCACCGTTCACTTCGACGGCGCCCAGGCGCGCGCCGCCGCCGTCGCCTTCGACGCCTGGGACGCGCCGGAAGCCACGCAGACCTACGTCACGCCCATCGCCCAGGTGGACAAGCCTGCCCGCGGCGAGCCCGATCTGCGCGAACTGCACTGCGTGATGCAGCTGCTGCGCGAGCACGGGCTGGAGCCCGAGCTCATCGTCATCGACGGCTTCGTCCACCTCGACGCCGAGGAAACGCCGGGCCCCGGCCTGCAGCTGTTCCACGCGCTGGCCGGCCGCGTGCCGGTCATCGGCGTGTCCAAGACCAGCCGGCCGGGGCTGCCGGCGCAGTTCGAGGTGATGCGGGAAGAAGAGGCCCGGCCGCTGACCGTGACCAGCGCGGGTGTCGACATCGGCGCCGCCAAGGTGCGCGTGCGCGGCATGCATGGCCGCAAGCGCGTGCCGACGTTGATGAAGCTGGTGGCGCGGCTGGCGAAGGGCGGGGAATGAGCCGGCCCCGCCCTGGCGGGCACCGCCTTTCGGGCCGGGGCCTGGAGGCCCAGACCCGGCCCTGATGCTGTTGCGCCCCCCGGGATCCAGGTGCACAAGGCACCCGTTTGGGTATTGGGTGCCGCCGGCCATGCCGGCCACCATGCGCGCCTCAACAACTCATCCTGAGGGGGCGTCATGCGGTCTTCTGCCAAAACATCCCGCGCGGTCGCCGCGCTGCTGCTGTCAGCACTGCTGGGCGCCGCCGCGCAGGCCGGCGTCGAAACCGAGGCCAGCGTGGGCCTGGGGAACACCTGGGACGCCAACTCGTCGGTGGGCCGGCTGGTCGTGTGGGAGCGGGGCTACCAGCCCGGCGTCGTCGTCTCGACGGGCGCCTACAGCACCAGCTTCAGTGGGCTGGACTCCGCCGGCCGGCCGCAGACGGGCACATTCACCAGTGAGTCCTGGGCCATGTCGGACCATGGCGTGCTCAAGGCCTACTCGACCGCGACGCTGTCCAACGCGATGGTGAATGCCGCCAACCCCGTCTTTGCCGAACCGTTTTACGTCAACCCCGACGGTGTGCCGACCGACTTCTCGAGCGGCGCATCGGCCTATTTCTCCGATTCGATCTCGGGCCTGGGCAACGCCGCCACCATCCGCGTCAAGCTGGGCGTCACGGCGCTGGTGACGGACCCGCAGGCACCCCCGCAGGCGGCCCGCAGCATGTTCAACCTCATGCAGACGACGGGCGCCAGCCGGTACGACTTCGTCAACACCGGACTGACCTACCCGTGGCAACTGCCCAGCGTGGACGTGTTCAGCGACCCCATCCCCGTCGTCAACGGCGTGGCGCAGTTCGGCTTCCTGATGGGCGTCAATGTGTGGTTCGACGCCGGCCACTGGCCTGTGCTGGAGGGCGGCACCTTCACCGGCACCGTGGATGCGTCGCACACGGTGACGCTGGACAGCGTGTACGGCTTCGACGCCGCCGGCCGCCAGGTGTCGATCGCCTCTGCCATCTCGGGCAGCGGCACGGCCTACGCGCTGGCCCCGGCCCAACCAGTGCCCGAGCCGGGCAGCTGGGCGCTGCTGGCCGCCGGCCTGCTGGGGCTGGCCGCCCGGCGCCGCCGCGCGGCACGCGCGAGCGCCTGACGGGGCGCGGCTGCGGCGCCGCTCCGCACGGCCGCCAGCGCGTGCCGACGTTGATGAAGCTGGTGGCGCGGCTGGCGAAGGGCGGCGAGTGAGCCGCCGCGTCAGGCTGCGGCTGCGGCCCGGTCGAAGTGGCGCACGGCCTGGGCGCGTGCGGCGAAGGCGCCGCTGAGCAGGCCCAGCGCGGCGCAGGCCGCGGCGATGAACCACGCCTGGTGCAGCACCTCGGCATGCACGCCGGCCGCGAAGCCGAGGCCGAACTTCGTCATGAAGATGCCCAGCATCAGGCCCATCGGCACCCAGCTGCCGGGCATGCGCACCGCGCCGCCCTCATGAGCCAGGCCACGCGGCGCGACCAGCGGGGCGCCAAACCACACGGTGGCGGCAAAGCCCGCTGCCCAGGCCAACACCGGCACGGCGCCGGCCCCGAAGGTGGCGATGACCCCGAACAACGACAGCGCCAGCATGGCCGCCGCCAGCGTCACCAGCGTGGCCGGCCGCACGAGGCGGCTGCGCGACTGCCGATAGCCCACGGCCAGCAGCACGGCGAGCAGGGCGAAGGGCCAGACGGGGAGGTGGGCGGCAGTGTTCATGGCGGTGGCTCGGGGGTGGCGGTTGCGATGGACCGCACTGTGCCGACGCACCGCGCGACGAGCTCTCCGCTTGCGACGAATCGACAGCAGGCGGGCCGAATGACGGCTGCGGCGCCGCCGGCCGGGCCGGCGCCCGCCCGTCATCAGCGCCAGCCCGCACACCAATCCGGCTTCAGGCAACCCCGACTGGGGGCGCCCGCGTGCCGCCGCTAGTCTGACGCTTCCGTAAAACTGCGAGGTGTCGTCATGCGTGGTGGGTCCTGGATCGCAACGTGGGCGGCCGCGGCCGCATGGGTGGTGCTGGCCCCGGCCGCGCAGGCGCAGACCGCGCTGGCCAACGGCGTGGCTGCCACCGGCCTGTCGGGCGCTGCCAGCAGCACACGCGACTACACGCTGGTGGTGCCCTCGGGGGCCACGCAGCTGAGCTTCAAACTCAGCGGCGGCAGCGGGGACGCCGACCTCTACGTGCGCCGCGGCGCGCAAGCCAGCAGCGGCAGCAACGACTGTGCGTCCACCAGCGGCACCAACACCGAGACCTGCAGCTTCGCCAGCCCCACGGCCGCCACCTATCACGTGCGCGTGCAGGGCTACAGCAGCTACAGCGGCGCCAGCCTGGTTGGCAGCTACACGCCGGCCGGCGGCGGCACGCCCGCCACCGTCGTGCTGCAGCCCGGCGTGCCGGTGACCAACCAGTCCGCCGCCGCCAGTGCCTGGCTGCGCTACCGCCTCGACGTGCCCGCCGGCGCCACCAACCTCGTCGTGCGCACGAGCGGCGGCACGGGCGCGGTGGACCTCTACGTGCGCGCCGGCGCCGAGCCCACGTCCGCCGTGTTCGACTGCCGCCCTCTCGTCAATGGCAACGAGGAGAGCTGCACCTTCGCCCAGCCCCAGGCCGGCGGCTACTACATCGGCCTGTACGGCTACAAGGCCTTCGCCGGCGTCACGCTGACCGCGTCATTCACGCAGCCGCCGTCCGGCGGCGCCACCTGGAGCGGCTTCAACGCCTACTACGCGCAGGCCATCGGCAAGACCGGCACCGCGCTGCGCGTGGCGCTGAACGAGGCCGCGGCCCGCAACCACGCGCGCATGAGCTACTCGGCCGTGTGGGACGCACTGAAGTACACCGACGAAGACCCCGCCAACACGGCCAACGTCATCCTGATCTACACCGGCCGCTCCGAGCCCAAGACGCACAACGCATCGGCCAATTCGAGCGACCAGGACGCGTGGAACCGCGAGCACGTCTGGGCCAAGAGCCATGGCTTCCCCGACGAAGGGCAATGGGCCCACACCGACATCCACCACCTGCGCCCGGCCGACGTGTCCGTCAACAGCACCCGCGGCAACAAGGACTTCGACTGGGGCGGCAGCGCCATCGGCGAGGCGCCCGGCAACCTGACCGACGCCGACAGCTTCGAGCCGCGCGCGGCGGTCAAGGGCGACGTGGCTCGCATGATGTTCTACATGGCCATCCGCTACGAGGGCAACGACAGCACCGGCGTGGGCAACCTGGAGCTGTCCGACACCGTCGGCACCAGCGGCAACCTGTTCGGCAAGCGCTGCACGCTGGTGGCCTGGCACCGCGCAGACCCGGTGGACGCCAACGAACTCCGCCGCCACGCCCGCATCGTCGAGCGGCAGGGCAACCGCAATCCGTTCGTGGACTACCCGGCGTGGGTGGAAGAGCTGTTTGCGGCGGGGTGCCCCTGAGCTGGGGCCGGGCCGCCAGCCACGACAGTGCATCTCGCGGCGGCCACCGGTCGGGTCTGGCGCATCTTGGCCATCCGCAGCCCCCCGTGCGCCGATTCGGCTTCATGCAATCCCGACTGTGGTGGCGCGACTGGCGTCGCTAGCGTGAGGTGTCCATAGGCATCCGCGAAATGGCGTGACGGTGGCGCAAACCGTGTTGGCCAGTCGCGCCGAGTAGTCAACACCCTCTTGTTTTGAGAACCTGACGGAGATATTTCATGCCTGTCGATGACTTCAAGAAGTGCGCGTTCAAGCAATCAGATGTGCTGTCCGTGAGGAATGTGAAGAATACTTCGGCTGAAAAAGGAATATGCCAGGAGTTGTGCTGGAAATGGATGAAGCGGATGCACACCAAGCTCGGAAAATATGGAACGCCGGAGAAAAGAATGGAAGCGCTGTGGAATATGTCCACGGTGGACAAAGCCATCGGTCACCACAACAACCCTGCTTTGATGAAGCACGGCGCCCAAAGTGGCTACGGCATTGAAAAGACAAACTATGCGTGGCAGTGGGGCTATGGCAGGAGCCTGGTGAGCCGTTGGCATCACAAGGGTGGCGGCCTGTTCATCTCATTCAAATATGCCAATAGCGACAATGTCTTGCACTCCATCGCCTTTTACGCCCCGGCGGACACGTCGGCGACAGAGTTGTTCTTCTTTGATTCGAATCAGGGGGAATATCAAATCAGTCCGGGCATGTTCTATAAGTTCCTTCCGGATTATCTGAAGGAAAAATACGGCTCATCGATGAGCGATATAACCGAAACTTTTGTGTACGGTGAGCCCGAGCAGCTCGTGTAGGTCGCAGATAGGCCGGCGAGGGCGCCCGAGAAAAGGCTCGACTGGCGCCGGTCACGGTTTTCAGAGATTCTGTGTGAGCTGCCTGGAATTTCGCGTGAGCGCTGCGAGTTTGGGCGCTCAGTCGTCAGCGACGGGCCAAGCGGACAGAGCGTGGTGCCGGTCGTTGGCCCCTGGCCCCTCAGTCACTCCGCAGGTTTTTCGCGTCGGTTCAGCGTGCCGCGGTCGGGCCGGGTGGATCGCGCGGGGCGGGGCTGGCGAGGCAGGTGTCCACCGCTGCCGCCAGCGCAGTCACGCCCGGCTTGGCGCCCAGGTCTACGTAGTACGGCCCGCCGGCTTTCAGCTGCAGGCGCAATTGCCGCCGGGGCTCGTCGACCCGCGCGCGAAGGCGGAACCCGGAGAGGTTGGACGCCGGGTACTGGCCGGTTTCCAGCACGCCCTGCCCATCGTCCCGCCGGCTGACCGCCATCCAGAAGCCGTTGCGCTCGCGCAGCGACTGCACCGAGGACGCCACGCAGTCCAGCGCCGTCGTGCCGGAGACGGCCGGCGGCAGGGGCACCGTCTTCTCGGCATAGGGCATGCCGCCCAGGGCTTCAAAGACGGCGCAGCTGGTCAGAGCGGGGGCCAGCGGCAGCAGCAGGGCAGCGAGAGGCAGGCGCATGGGGTGGTGTGTTGGGCTGGCGTGGAGACCTGGGAATGCCGATCTGACCAGCCGGCGCAAGCCGGCGATGTCTTCAGTCAGCGACGGACCAAGCCACTTGGGCGTAGTGCCAGACATTGAAGTCAGGCCCTTCAGTCAGCCGGCGCGTGACCCGGCTCAGCGGCAGCAGCACGGCCGGCTTGTCACCGCCCGTCCGTAGACAAAGCTGGCCGTCGTCCGGCCCGGCGGCTCTCAGCGTGTACCAGTCGCCGCCCACCTCCTGACGAAACACCTCGCCCAAATAGGCGCCTGCCATGGCGATCAGCACTTGCGACTGTTCCGACGCCGCGCCGATGCCAGCTTGCGCCATGTGCTCGGCGCATTCGGCAAGCACCTGCTCCAACCCTTCCAGACTGGCACGACTTCCATCCAGTTCGATCCCGAACCCTTCCTTGGCCACGCCAACCATGGAGCGTGCGTGCTCTGCCAATTCATCGCGGTACTCGGCATCCAAAGCTTCGAACTGAAAGGTTTCGTGGGTGGGGCTGGAGTGGACCGAAAGGGACGTGCCGATTGGGTTCACGGAATGAGGCTGAATTTCTTGATTGGGGTTGAACTGGTCAGGTTTGGATTAACGACCTGGTCCTGAATTTCGTGCCTATTTTCGTTGGTCGTGCTCAATGCCTTCATTTAATTTGAATGTTGTTTTATTTTTTTTGAATATTAATGCTATTGAGAATTTCGTCGTGGAAATAAAATGAGACTTCGAGCGTCTTTTCTTGAAGTTCGCCACACCACTTGTAGGCTGCAATGCTGGGGCCGTGTGACTGCGGAATCTGGCTTTGAATTGGACAGGCATCAATATTCTTGATGAAGTCGCCAATTTTGACGAGTGGCCTGGGTAAAGAGGTTTCCCCTGGCCGCACGTCAGGAGGGCTAAGCGATAGTGTGCATGTTTTGAATAATTTCTGAGTTGATCCAAAGTGAGTCAGCCGCAAGCCCAGCAAGCGCTGTAAGCCTACAAATCTAGGCTCGACCTCACTCTTCAAAGTCGCCAATTCTTTCTCATTCTTGGAAAAGTGCTGCTCGATAGATTCCTTGTCGCAAAAGTCTAGGTTGCGGGCCTCTCGAATTATGGAAATTGCACTTTGCAACCTGCAGGCGTCACTAGTGCACTGCGCAGATTGGTCCAACATGTTGCTCTCTGCTTCAATATTAAAAATTGAAAAAAGCAAGATAAAGGGAATGACTTGATGGTTCCGCGGCCAATCTTTGGAGCTACGTATTTTGTTCATTTTTAAGTTTCGCGTAGTTGCCCTACACACGCTGGTAGTTCAATCGGAAGCTCGGGTCAGGACCAAATCTAAACCCCCTCCGCCTCCAACCCAAACTGCATCGCCGCCAACTTCGCATACAGCCCGCCGCGCGCCACCAGCTCGTCGTGGCGGCCAATGTCGACGATGCGGCCGGCCTCCAGCACGACGATGCGGTCGGCCTTCTGGATGGTCGCCAGCCGGTGCGCAATGACCAGCGTCGTGCGGTGCTGCATGGCCGCTTCCAGCGCGGCCTGCACGACGCGTTCGCTTTCGGCGTCCAGCGCGCTGGTCGCCTCGTCCAGCAGCAGCAGCGGCGGGTTCTTCAGCATCGCGCGGGCGATGCTGATGCGCTGGCGCTGGCCGCCGGACAGGCGCACGCCGCGTTCGCCCAGGAAACTGGCATAGCCCTCCGGCAGCGCGCGGATGAAATCGTCGGCGAATGCGGCCTTGGCGGCGGCCATCACTTCCTCGTCGGTCGCGTCGGGCCGGCCGTAGCGGATGTTCTCCATCGCGGTGGTGGAGAAGATGACGCTGTCCTGCGGCACCAGGCCGATGGCGGCGCGCAGGTCGGCCAGGCGCAGCGTCTGCGTGGGCTGGCCGTTCAGGCGGATGACGCCGGCCTGCGGGTCATAAAAGCGCAGCAGCAGCTGGAACAGCGTCGTCTTGCCGGCGCCGCTGGGGCCCACCAGTGCCACGGTTTCGCCGGGCTGGATGGTGAGCTGCACGCCGTCCAGCGCCGCGGTCTGCGGGCGGGAGGGGTAGTGGAACAGCACGTCGCTGAACTCCACGCGCGAGCCGCCGGCCGTGGCGGGCAGCGGTTGCGGTGATACCGGCTCGGCCACGGGGGACTTGGCCTCCATCAGCTCCACCAGCCGCTCGGTGGCGCCGGCCGCGCGCAGCACATCGCCCCACACCTCGGCCAGCACGGCCACGCTGCTGACCAGCAGCGTCACGTACACCACCGTCTGCCCCAGGTGGCCGGCCGAAATCTTGCCGGCGATGACGGCCTGCGTGCCCTGGTACAGCCCCCACAGCATGGCGCCGAACACGGCGGTGATGATGAAGGCGACGAGGAAGCTGCGCACCGTGGTGCGCTTGCGGGCCACGTCGAACGCGGCCTCGCTGGCGTTGGCGAAGCGCTTCGCCTCCGCGCCTTCCTGCGTGTAGCTCTGCACGACGGTGACGGCGTTCAGCACCTCGGCGGCGATGGCCGAGGTGTCGGCCACGCGGTCCTGGCTGGCGCGCGACAGCTTGCGCACGCGGCGGCCGAAGTACAGCGCCGGCGCCACGATGAGCACGAGGATGCCCAGCACCTGGCCCATCACGTAGGGGTTGGTGACGACCAGCATCACCAAAGCGCCTATGCCCATCACCGTGTTGCGCAGGCCCATGGACAGGCTGGAACCCACCACCGTCTGCACCACGGTCGTGTCGGTGGTGATGCGGGACAGCACCTCGCCGGTCTGCGTGGTCTCGAAGAACTCGGGGCTCTGGCGCAGTACGTGGGTGTAGACGGCGTTGCGCAGGTCGGCCGTGACGCGCTCGCCCAGCCAGGTGACCATGTAGAAGCGCGAGGCCGAGAAGATGCCTAGCGCTGCACCGACGGCGAACATCGCCAGGAAGTGCTCGCGCAGCGCCATCAGCCGCTCGCCGGCGTTGGCGGCGCCGAAGCCAGCGTCGATGAGGCCGCGCAGCGCGATGGGGAAGGCCAGCGTCGCCAGCGCGGCGAGCACCAGCGTCAGCAGCGCCAGCGCGATGCGGCCGCGGTAGGGCCTGAGGAAGGGGGCGAGTCCGGACAGCGAACGGGCCTGGCGCGAGGCCGGGCGTTGGGAGGTTTCGGGCATCGGGGCAGTGTAGGGACAGCGTGTGTCCCGGCCAGGTTACTCAGAGATTGGCGGCCAGCAGCCGGCGCAGCACCACGTCCTTCAGGCTGCGGGCGTCGTCCAGCCCCAGCCGCTGCAGGTAGGCGGCGGGCACGGCGCGCTGCGGGCCCAGGCTGGCCAGCGCCAGCTGCAGCAGCTCCAGCGGGTGCTGGCTGGCGTGCTTGAGCTTCTTCAGCGCGCGGACGATGCGCAGCTCGTCGTCGTCCAGGTCGGTGCCGAACGGGAAGTCGGGCAGCGCGCCGGCCTCGCGGGCCGGGGCCAGCAGCGCCTTCAGCGCCTCGGGCGTGTTGTGGCGCGCCGCCTCGGGCAGTTGCCAGTCGGGCGCGAGCTTGCCGTGAGCCTGGGCTTCACGCATCAGGCCTTCCTGGAAGCGCGAGTCGGCGATGCACAACAGCCGCTGCACGCATTCGGCGTCGGTGGCGCCGCGCAGGTCGGCCACGCCGTACTCGGTGACGACGACATCGCGCAGGTGGCGCGGGATGGTGCAGTTGGCGTGGCTCCATACGAGGTTGGACTGCAGGCCGGCCGCGTTGTCGTGTGTGGCACGCAGCGCCAGCACCGAGCGGGCGCCGGCCAGCGCGTGCGCCTGGGCGACGAAGTTGTACTGCCCGCCCACGCCGGAGACGACGCGGCCGTCGGCCAGCGCGTCGGACGAGGCGGCGCCCAGCAGCGTCATCTTCATCGTGGTGTTGATGAAGCGGGCGTCGCGCCGCTGCGCGCGCTTGAGCGCCTCGGGCGCGCCGGGGCTGTCGTACAGCTCGTTGACGAAGGCGATGCGGGTCATCGCGATGTCGGCCAGCTCGCCGTCGCTCATGTCCCGCAGCCGCTGGTAGAAGGCGCGCGGCCCGAGGAAGAAGCCGCCGTGCATCGTGGCGCTGCCGCGCCAGGCTGCACCCAGCATGTCGGCGGGCAGCAGGTTCAGGTCGTTGGCGCAGGTCAGGTCGGCGCAGTGCAGGCGGTCGCCGTCCAGCCGCAGCGCGGGGTGCAGCAGGCCCAGGTGTTGCCAGTGCGCCAGCGCGGCGGGCGTGAGCCGCGTGTCCAGCGCGCCGTCGGCCAGCAGCGCCTGCACGGCGGCCAGGCTGGGGGCGGCGGGCAGTCGGCCGGCGTTGGCCAGGCGCTGCAGCGCGAGGTCGGGGTAGACGCGGCGGCGGATGAGGCCGGCATCCAGCAGCTGCAGCAGGCCGTTGGCGAACATCTCGGAGCAGCCGTACAGCCCCTGCGCGAAGCGGCCCGTGTGCCGGCCGGCCTGCGGCGCGGCGCGGCCCAGCGTGTCGATAAGCGCGCGGAACTCGTCGTTGCGGCGCTCGCGCAGCAGCAGCGCCTGCGCGATGGCGTCGCCCAGCGAGCCGATGCCGATCTGCAGCGTGCCGCCGTCGGGCAGCAGGCTGGCGGCGTGCAGGCCGATGGCGTAGTCGGCCTTGGACACGGCCGGGTTGGGCGGCGCGAACAGCGCATGGTGGCCCTCGGGCACGTCCACGATCAGGTCGAAGAAATCCTCGCCCACCTCGGCGGTGCCGGGCATGAAGGGCAGCTGCTCGTTCAGCACCGCCACCACCAGCAGCGGCTGGCCCAGCGTGCGGCACTGGTCGACGAAGTCGGCCGTCAGGTCGGGGTTGCCCGAGAGGGAATAGCGCTGCCGCCCGCCGGCCTCGCGGCGCACCGCCACGGCCTGGGCCAGCACGTTGGCACCCTGGGCCAGCATGTCGCGCACGGCCAGGCTGTAGTTGCTGCAGATGAAGCCCTGCTGCGCGGCGTCGTTGCCGAGGTAGTCGGCCGTCTTCACGAAGAATTCGCGCAGCTCGATGTGCGCCGGCAGCGCCTGCGCGCGGGCGGCCTTCACGTAGGCGAGGTCGGGGTAGTCGCCGAACACGCGGGCCACCAGCGGCGCGAGGAAGTGGCGCTCCAGGTCGCTGGCGCCCGCCGGTTTTTCCAGCGACAGCGCGGTCAGGATGCGCAGCGGCCGCGACGGGTCAGCGGCCATGCGGTGGTACAGCGCATTGACCAGCGCGTTGGGCTTGCCGATGCCCAGCGGCAGCGCCAGGTGGACGGGGCCGTCCACGCGGGCCAGCAGGGTGTTGACGGCGGTGTCGAGGTCGGTCAGCAGGGCGGGCATGGCCCGAGTCTCGGTGATCGCCCGGCGGCGCGGCTTGACCTGGCGCAGGGCCCGCGTGTCAGAACATCTTCAGACCATCGGCGGCTTGCCGACGTAGCCGGTCAGCTCCAGGTAGCCCCAGCCGATCTCCTGGCCGGCGGCGTCCAGCAGCCGCGCGGCGCCTTCCCAGTAGACGAGGGCGCTGCTGCGGCGGGCGTCCACCTCCTGCGCGTCGAACGCGGCCACCAGCCGCATGTCGCCCGCGGGGCTCTTCAGCCGCCATTCCACCGGCCAGCGGCCGCCGGTGGCGGGGCTGGTCCAGTGCCGCACGGGCGTCATCTCGACGTCGCCGGCCGCGAAGCTGCGGTCGGGCTGGCCCGGCGCGCGCAGGCTGCCGCCGGCCCAGTCGCGCGTGCCGTCCTGTCGGCGCAGCTGGAACAGCGTGAGCGCGCGGCCGTCGTGCAGGTTGATGCCCAGCCAGTCCCAGCCGGCGGTGTCGCCGAGGTAGTTGTCGCTCCACTCGTGGTCCAGCCACGCGCGGCCGGCCAGGCGCTGCGGGCGGCCGTCCAGCACGAGGTCGGCCGTCGTGGTGAGCTGGGGGCGCGAGTAGTAGTGGCTGAACTGCTCGGGGTCGGCGCCCTTGCGCGAGATGCCGGCCTCGCCCTGCAGCAGTGGCGGCGCGGTGGTGGCGAGCTGCAGCGCCATCGTGAAGCCGGGGCCGGTGAACGCGGCGCGGTAGCCCTCGGGCGTGCGGGTGAGCGTCCAGTCGCGCAGCTTCAGGTCGCAGTCGCCCACGCGGGCATGCACGGCGCCGGGCAGCGTGCGCAGCAGCCGCTGCGTGTGGCGCTGCGTCCGTGCGCCCAGGTCTGACAGCGCCACGTGGCCCAGCAGCAGCTGCTTGGCGGCCAGCGGGCTGGGGTGGTCGCTCGGTGCCGGGCCGGGCACGCGGAAGAAGGTGAGCTGGTAGCCGTAGCGCGGTGGCCCGCCGGGCTCGCCCAGCAGGCCGGTCACGTACCACCACTCGATGCTCTGGCGCGGGTGCGCGCCGAAGTCGGCGGGGAAGTTCATCGCCGCGCGCGCCGGCAGGGGCAGGGCGGCCAGCAGCAGGGTGCGTCGCTTCATGAATCCTCCCGCACGGCGCGCACCGCGTCTTGCCCCAGCGCACGTCGGCCGGCCAGCAGCGACGCGCCCACGGCCGCGGCGAACGCGAGGCCCACGAGAGCCGCAAGACGCGTCACAGGCAGGTGCATCTCCATGCTCCAGTGAAAACTCTGCGGGTTGACGACGAACACCAGCACCGCGCTCAGCCCCAGGCCCAGCCCCAGGCCGGCCAGCGCGCCGGCGCCGCCGGTGAGGCTGGCCTCCAGCAGCAGCAGCTTCATCAGCGCGCCGCGCGACAGCCCCAGGTGGCGCAGCAGCCCGAACTCGCGCCGCCGCGCCAGCGCCTGCGCCGACTGGCTGGCGATGACGCCGAACAGCCCCACCGCCAGCGCCACCGCCTGCAGCCACACGGTGATGGCAAAGCTGCGGTCGAAGATCTGCAGCGACAGCGCGCGCAGCTCTCCGGCGGCGGCGGTGTCGATGTCGTCCGGCTGCGCGGCGGCGGCGCGCACCGCGGCGCGGGCGGCGTCGGGCGTCTGGCCGGGCGCCAGCCACAGCGCGAGTTCGGTGATGGCCTCGTCGCCGCTGGCCTGGCGGTAGTCGTCCAGCGCCATCCACAGCGCGCCGTTCTGGCGCGAGTAGTCGCGCCACACGCCCATCACCTGCAGCGGCACGGTGCGGCCGCCGTCCAGCAGCTCCACCGTCAGCACGCGGCCGGGCACCAGGCCCAGCTGGTCGCGCCCGGCCTCGTTGACCCACACCGGCAGCGCGCCGGCCTCGCGCCGGCCCGTCCAGCGTGCCAGCAGCGGCAGGTTGCCGGCGTCCATGCGCCGCGCGGTCAGCGCCACCGGCGCGGCGCCGGGCGCCAGCCGCGCGCGGGTGCTGCGCTGCGGCGCACTGCGGGCCACGGCGGGCAGCTTGTCCACGGCCTGCAGATAGGCGGGCGGCAGCGGCGCGGGCAGGCCGTCGGCACCGCGCAGCGACGAGCGCACGTACAGGTCGGCCGGCAGCGCGTGGTCCAGCCACTGCATCAGCGACTCGCGGAAGCTGCCGATCATCACCGTCATCGCCACCGCCAGCGCCAGCGCCACCAGCACGCCGGCCAGCGAGCGGCGCGCCTCGGTGGCCTGGTCGCGGCTGCGCTCGCGGGCCAGCAGCAGCAGGGTGCCAGCGGGGAGTCTCGCCAGTGCGGCCGTCATGCCGCGCACCAGCGCCGGCACCAGCGCCAGGCCGCCGATCAGCAGGCAGAACATCGCCGCGTACGCGCCCACGGGCGTGTCGCCCCACAGCGGCGGCAGCAGGGCCAGCGCCGCTCCCAGCGCCAGCAGCCCGCCGCCCACCCAGGCCGGCAGCGTGCGACCGGCGGGCAGGCCCAGGCCCTTGAGCACCAGCGCCGGCGCGATGCGGCGCACGGTCAGCGCCGGCGCCAGCGCGGCGACGAGCGCCGCGGCCAGGCCCAGCGCGCCGTAGGCCAGCGCGGGCCACAGCAGCGGCTGGCCCAGCAGCAGGTCGCCCGACGAGTGGCTGGCGCCGTGCAGGCCCAGGTCGCTGCCCAGCAGCGCCAGCGCGCCGGCCGCCAGGCCCACGCCCAGCGCCAGGCCCAGCACGGTGCCGGCCACGCCGATGGCCACGCCTTCCAGCAGGATGAGCCGCCAGCGCATGCGCGCCGACACGCCCAGCACGCCCACCAGCGCCCACTGCGGCAGCCGCTGCGCGGTGGCCAGCGACAGCACCGCGTAGACGAGAAAGCTGCCGGTGAACAGCGCCATCAGCGCCAGCAGGCCGAGGTTGACGCGGTAGGCGCGGGTCAGGTCCGACAGGCGCGCGCCTTCGTCGTCGGGCGGTGTGGCGCGCCAGCGCGGTGGCAGGCTGGCGGCCCAGGTCTTGGCGTCGGTGCCGTCGACTAGCTGGAGGTCGATGCGGTCGAGTGCGCCGAGGCGCCCCAGCACCTGTTGCGCGTCGGCAATGTCCAGCATCGCCAGCGGCTCGTTGCCGGCCGTGATGCGGCCGCCGACGCTGAACTCGACGTCCAGTGGTGTGGTGGTGCCGGGGCGGGCGATGCGCAGCGTCAGCGTGGTCTGGCCGTCGGCGAGGTGGCGGCGGGCGGCGGCGTTCAGGTGCAGCGTGCGGGCCGCCAGCATCGCGGCGGTGCCGCCGCCGTCGTCGACCTGCGGGATGAGGTCCGGCGCGAGGGGCCGCGCGCCGCTGGCGGACGCGAGCAGCGCCAGCGAATCGGCGCCGACGAGGCGGATCAGCAGCGGCCGGCCGTCGCGGCCGGTCTGGCCGGGCCAGACGGCCTGGCCTTCGACCACCGGGTTGGCGGCGGCGACCTCGGGGCGGTTGAGCACGTCCGCGAGGTCGGCATCGGTGAGCGGGCCGTTGGCCGCGCGCAGCACGAGGTCGGGCTGGCCGTTGACGCTGCGGGCGGCTCTGGCGAATTCGGCCAGCGCGGCGCCGTTGAGTAGGTGCACGCCGAAGGCGAGGGCGACGCCCAGCATGACGGCGACGATGGCCAGCAGCACGCGGCCGGGGTGGTCGCGCCAGGCGGGCCAGGTGAAGTGGCGCCAGAGGGACGTCATGGGGTGCGGCCTGCGCGCTGGTGTGGGTTGCCGCGGGAGGCCCAGCCGGGACGTCGCCCCGGCGGGCGACCTTCTTTTTGAGCGACCAAGAAGAAGGCAAAAAGTCGCCCCCGAACCGCCCGGCCCTTTGCTTCGCAGCGGGCTGCCCCGCGGTACTCGGACTTCAAGCCCGCGCGCCGAACTCGCGCCGCTACGCTCTGCTCGGACAGTCGTCGCGAGTCAGTTTTGGAAGTTCGCTGCGCGAACGGGCTTGAAGTCCTGCGCTCCTCGGCGGGCTCCAAGGGGGAGTGAAGAACAGCCGGCGCTAGCCGGCTTGCGGGCTTGGCTGTTGGCTGTTGGGGTTGGCTGTTTTGGGGCTCCCCTTCAAAACCGCTGAGAAGCGCAGGAACCCAGGGCGTGCGCGAAGCGCACTTCAAGAACTGACTCGCGGCGCCTGTTTGAGCAGAGCGTAGCGGCGCGAGTTCGCCGCGGCCCTGGGTTCCGAGCATCGCAAGGCAGCCCGCAGGGCCGGTTTTGCAGGGGCGGTTTCTTTGCCTACTTTCTTGTCCGCACAAGAAAGTAGGTCGCCCGCCGGGGCGAACTCCCGGCATGGGCGGTGGCGTCAAGCCGAAGTCACGAAGCATGCAACCCATCAGCATCCAACCGTAGCCGCCGATCCGCCGCCTGCGCCGCCACCTCCGAGTGCGTCACCAGCAGACACGCCGCGCCGACGTCATGCGTGCAGCGCCGCAGCAGGTCCAGCACCTCCGCCGCATGCCGCGCATCGAGGTTGCCCGTCGGCTCATCCGCCAGCACCAGTCGAGGCCGGTGCACCAGCGCGCGGGCAATCGCCACCCGCTGCAGCTGCCCGCCCGACAACTGCCGCGGCATCCGCGCAGACAACGCACCGAGGTTCACCGCGTCCAGCATCGCCGCCACGCGGCCGTCGTCCCGCTGCCCCAGCAGCCGCAACGGCAACGCGACGTTGTCCGCCACGCTCAGGTGCGGCAGCAGGTGGAAGGCCTGGAAGATAAAACCCAGCGACTGCCGCCGCAGCGCCGAGCGCGCCTCGTCGCCCAGCGGCCGCAGGTCCTGCCCGGCCAGCGTGATCGAGCCGGCATCGGCCTCGTCCAGCCCGGCCAGGCAGTTCAGCAGCGTGGACTTGCCGCTGCCCGATTCGCCCAGCAGCGCGACGATCTCGCCCGCGGCCAGGTCCAGGTCGATGCCGGTGAACACCGGCGTGTCGGCGTAGCTCTTCGCGAGCCCGCGGGCGGAAAGCACCGTCATGCGTTCATCAACCTCTGCAATCCAGCCAGCAGCTCCGGGATGGGCTGCGCGCCATCGCAGGCGATGACGCGCCGCCTGGGCATGCTGCGCAGCCAGGTGACCTGGCGCTTGGCGAGCTGCCGCGTCGCGGCGATGCCGCGGTCGCGCAGGTCGCCCAAGGCAGCGCCGGGCCGCCCCAAGCTGCCTTGACCCCCTCGGGGGGCGGACTGGGCATTGCCCAGTCCTGGGGGCTCCATTTCTTCGTTGGCGTCCAGCGCCTCCCACACCTGGCGATAGCCGACGCAGCGCATGGATGGCAGCGTGAGGCTGAGATCACCGCGTGCGCGCAGGGACTTCACTTCGTCGATGAGGCCTTGCGACAGCATCTGGTCGAACCGCTGCGCCAGCCGCTCGTGCAGCCAGGCGCGGTCGTTGGGCTCCAGCGAGAACAGCGGCCAGTCGACCCCCTCGTCACGCGACGCGGCATGCAGCGCGCTTAAGGGCTGGCCGGTCAGGCGGATGACCTCCAGCGCGCGCTGGATGCGCTGGCTGTCGTTGGGGGCCAGGCGTGCGCCGGTCTCGGGGTCGAGGCGGGCCAGCTCGGCATGCATCGCCGGCCAGCCGCGCTCGGCCGCTTCGGCGTCGATGGCCGCGCGCAGTTCGGCATCGGCCTGCGGCAGCGTCGACAGGCCGTCGAACAGCGCCTTGAAATACAGCATGGTGCCGCCCACCAGCAGCGGCAGCCGGCCGCGTGCGGCGATCTCGCCCGCGAGCCGCTTCGCGTCGCGCACGAACTCGGCGGCCGAATAGCTGTCAGTCGGGTCGAGGATGTCGATCAGGTGATGCGGCACCGCGGCCTGCTCGGCGGCCGTGGGCTTGGCGGTGCCGATGTCCATGCCGCGGTACACCAGCGCCGAGTCGACGCTGATGATCTCGACGGGCAGCACCTCGGCGATCGCCAGCGCCGCCGCGGTCTTGCCGCAGCCGGTCGGGCCGGCCAGGCAGATCGGAGTCAGAATTTCTCCCAGGGCGCCAGGTAGCGCCACTGGCCCACGGGCAGATGCCCCAGCGGGATGCGGCCGATGCGCACGCGCTTCAGGCCCACGACCTTGAGCCCGACCAGCTCGCACATGCGGCGGATCTGGCGCTTCTTGCCCTCGCGCAACACAAAGCGCAGCTGCTGCTCGTTCTGCCAGCTGACCTTGGCGGGCTTGAGCGCCTCGCCGTCCAGCTCCAGGCCGTGGTTCAGCAGCGCGAGCTTGTTGTTGGACAGCGCCGCGTTGGGCAACGTGCCCTCGGGCACGGGGTCGGCGCCCGGCAGGCCAACGTACTCGACGCGCACGAGGTACTCCTTCTCGACGTCGGAGTCGTCGCCGATCAGCACGCGGGCTATGCGGCCGTCCTGCGTCAGCACGAGCAGGCCGGTGGAGTCGATGTCCAGCCGGCCGGCGGGCGCGAGGTTGCGGTGGTGGCCGGCGTTGGGCTTTATGCCCGACGGGTCGTCCTTCCAGCGGTTCTCGGGCTGGAACAGCACGACGGCCGGCTCGTAGCCGTCCTCGGCCTGGCCGGACACGTAGCCGATGGGCTTGTGCAGCAGCACGGTGACCAGCTCGGCCTGCTGCTGGCGCGCGGCGGGGTCGATGTCGATCTGCACGTCGCCGACGACGCGCTGGCCCAGCACGGCCACCTTGCCGTTGACGCGCACCCAGCCGGCGGCGATCCACTCGTCGGCCTCGCGGCGCGACGCGAGCTTGAGCTCGCCCATGCGCTTGGACAGGCGCTCGCCGTCCTCGGCGTCGACCTGGCGCGCCGGGTTCAGGCGCTGCTGCGGGCGCTGCGGCGGCTCGAAGCCGGGCCCGCGGTTGGCCACGCGGCGCTGGTCGATGCGCGGCGGACGGTCGTCGCGCGGGCGGTCGGCTGGGCGTTCGTCGCGGTGCTCGTTGCGGCGCACCGGCTCGCCGCGTTGCGCGCGCTGCGGGCCGTCGGGGTTGAAGCCGCCGGGCCGCGGGCCGGGGCGGCCCGGGCGGTCGTCGCGTGGCCAGTCGCCGCGGTCGCCACGATCACCGCGGTCATCGCGGCGGAAGGGCTCACCGCGCTGCGGCGGGTATTCGGGCCGGAAACCCTCAGGCTTCGGCCGGGCCGGGCGCTCGTCGCGCCGCGGCGCGGGGCGTTCGTTGCGCTGCGCCTGCGCCTTCTGGAACTGCTCCTCGCGCTCGGCGCGGTCGGCCTGCGCCTTGGCCAGCGTCGGGCGGGGTTTGGAGACGCCCTTGCCGCGCAGCGGCCCGCGCTTCTCGCCCTCAGCGTTGCGGGTCTTGGCCGCGGGTTTCTTGTTCTTGAGTGTCAGCGTGGCCATGGTTCAACGTCCGCGGAGGAAAAGGGCGTCCAGCTCTTTCATGTCGAGCTGGCGCCAGGTGGGGCGGCCGTGGTTGCACTGGTCCGCGCGTTCGGTGGCTTCCATGTCGCGCAGCAGCGCGTTCATTTCGTCCAGCGTCAGCTGCCGGTTGGCCCGCACGGCGCCGTGGCAGGCCATCGTCGCCAGGATCTCGTGCTGCGCGCGCTCCAGCACCGAGCTGGCGTCGAACTGCGCCATCTCGGCCAGCAATTCGCGGGTCAGCGCGACGAGGTCGCTGGCCGCCAGCAGCGCCGGCCGCGAGCGCACGGCCAGCGTCCGCGTGGACAGCGGCGACACGTCCAGCCCCAGCTGGCTCAGCGTGTCGGCATGCTGCTCGGCGGCGGCCACTTCCTCGGCCGTCGCGGCGAAGCTGACCGGGATCAGCAGCGGCTGGCTCTCGATGGTGGTGGAGCCCAGCTTGGCCTTGAGGCGCTCGTAGACGACGCGCTCGTGCGCCGCGTGCATGTCGACGATGACCAGGCCCTGCTTGTTCTCGGCCAGGATGTAGACGCCCTGGATCTGCGCGATGGCGCGGCCCAGCGGCCAGTCGTCCTTCTTGGACAGCGCGGGCAGGTCGATCAGCGGCGCGGGGCGGCTGTCGGGCAGCGACGTGGGCACGACCGGCTTGGCCGGCTGCCACAGCGCCTCGGCCTGCACCAGCGACAGCCGCACCTGCTCGGCCGTGGGCGGGACCGGCGGCGAGAAGGCGGGGGCGGTGTAGCTCTGGCGCGGCTCCGACACGTACAGCGTGGCCGGCATCGTCGCCTCGAAGGCCAGCGGCGCCATCGCCGACTCGATGGGCTCGGCCGCCGCCTCGGCGCTGCGCGACTGGGCCAGCGCGTCGATGAAGGCGCGGCGCACCGACTGGTGGATGGCGCGGCCGTCGCGGAAGCGCACCTCGATCTTGGTCGGGTGCACGTTGACGTCCACCAGCTCCGGCGCGATCTCGATGAACAGCACGTAGCTGGGCTGGCGCTGGCCGTGCAGCACGTCTTCGTAGGCCGAGCGGATGGCGTGGCTGATGAGCTTGTCGCGCACGTAGCGGCCGTTGACCCAGACGTACTGCTGGTCGGCCCGCGAGCGGGCGGCCTCGGGCAGGCCGGCGCGGCCGGTCAGCGCCAGCGGCCCGGCGCTGTGGTCGAAGGCGCGGCTGTCCTGCACGAAGTCTTCGCCCAGCACGTCGGCGATGCGCTGCTCGACCGAGCCGGCGCGCCACTGGTCGACGAGCTTGCCCTCGTGCCAGATCGCGAAGCCCACATCCGGCCGCGCCAGCGCGTGGCGGCGCACGGCCTCCACGCAGTGCGCCAGCTCGGTGGCGTCGGTCTTCAGGAACTTGCGGCGTGCGGGTGTGGCGAAGAACAGCTCGCGCACTTCGACGCTGGTGCCGCGCGAGCGGGCGGCGGCGTTGAGCTCGCCGCTGCGCGCGTCCAGCCGGTGGGCGTGGGCGGCGTCGGCGGTGCGGCTGGCGATCGACATCTCGGACACCGACGCGATGGCGGCCAGCGCCTCGCCGCGGAAGCCCATCGTGGCGACGGACTCCAGCTCATGCAGCGACGCAATCTTGCTGGTGGCGTGGCGCTTGAGCGCCAGCGGCAGCTGCGCGACCGGGATGCCGCAGCCGTCGTCCTCGACGACGATGGCCCGCACGCCGCCGGCCATCAGCTTGACCAGCACGTTCTTCGCGCCGGCGTCCAGCGCGTTGTCCACCAGCTCGCGCACCACGGAGGCGGGCCGCTCGACGACCTCGCCGGCGGCGATCTGGCTGATCAGCTCATCGGGCAGTTCGCGGATGGCGCGAGGCGGAGCAACGTCGGGCAGGGGCAAATCCATCCGGCGGATTATCGTTTCCCCCGAGGCGTCACGAAGTCGTCCTGATAATGCCGCGCCATGGACCTGCTTCACTTCCTCCTCGACTTCATCCTCCACGTCGACCAGCACCTGGCCAGCTTCGTCGCCAGCTATGGCGCCTGGGTCTACGCGCTGCTGTTCCTCATCATCTTCGTGGAGACCGGTGTCGTCGTGATGCCGTTCCTGCCGGGCGACTCGCTGCTGTTCGTCGTCGGTGCGATGTGCGGCGTGGGGCTGATGGACCTGTGGCTGTCCATGGGCCTGCTGACGGCGGCTGCCATCCTGGGCAACCAGTGCAACTACACCATCGGGCGGCATTTCGGCCCGCGCGTGTTCCAGTGGGAGAACTCGAAGTTCTTCAACAAGGACGCGTTCGAGAAGGCGCATGCCTTCTATGAGAAGTATGGCGGCTTCACGCTGATCGCGGCGCGTTTCATGCCGTTCCTGCGCACCTTCGCGCCGTTTGTGGCGGGCGTGGCGCAGATGACGCGGCGCAAGTTCACGTTCTACGACGTGACCGGCGGCCTGCTGTGGGTGTGCGGCATCACGCTGATCGGCTACGTGTTCGGCAACGTGCCCTGGGTCAAGAGCAATCTGGACAAGATCATCTGGGCCATGATCCTGATTCCCGGCGTGGTGGTCATCGCCGGCGGCATCAAGAGCAAGTTCAAGCGCCAGCCGGGCTGACTTTCAGGCCGGGCGGGCTTCCGGTCTAGAGTCGCCGGTTTTGCGACTCTGTCGGAGATCCCGATGACCCTGACCCGTCTTGCCCTGGCCCTGGCTTGGATGACCTCCAGCCTGGCGGCCCAGGCGGCCGAGCCGACGCTGATGCTGCGCCAGCCCGCCGTCTCCAAGGACCACCTGGCCTTCGTCTATGCCGGCGACCTGTGGCTGGCTGACCGCAGCGGCGGCAACGCCCGGCGGCTGACGACGCATGCGGCCGCCGAGTTCGCACCGCGCTTCTCGCCGGACGGCCGGCAGATCGCGTTCTCGGCCAGCTACGACGGCAACACGGACGTCTACGTCATCGGCCTGGACGGCGGCCAGCCGAAGCGCCTGACCTGGCACCCGACGCCGGACGTCGTCAGCGGCTGGAGCCCGGATGGCAAGCGCGTGCTGTTCGCCTCGCCGCGCGAGGTGCTGAACAACCGCAGCAACCAGCTCTACGAAGTCAGCATCGACGGCGGCTACGAGAAGCAGGTCATGAAGGCCGTGGCCTACGAGGGCGCCTGGTCGGCGAACGGCAGGCAGCTGGCGTACCGGCCCTACAACGCGGCCTACGCCGGCGTCAGCGGCTGGCGCCAGAGCCGTGGTGGCTCGACGCCGCCGGTCTGGATCATGGACATGGCCAGCCAGACCTGGGAGCAGATCCCGCACGTCAATGCGACGGACTCTGCGCCCGTGTGGGCCGGTGGCGAGGTGGTGTTCATCTCCGACCGCGATGGCGAGACCAAGGGCGCGGCCAACCTGTTCGCGTTCAACCCGGCCACCAAGGCGCTGCGCCAGCTGACCCGCGAGACGCAGTGGGACGTGCGCAGCGTGGACGCCGTCGGCACGACGCTGGTCTACGAGACCGGCGGCCGCATCAAGCAGATCGAGCTGGCCGGTGGCGAACCCCGGGTGCTGGACATCCAGCTCGCCAGCATCGCGCCGCAGGCACGCCCGCAGTGGAAGGATGCCGGCAAGGCGATCACGTCGGCGCAGCTGTCGGCCACGGGCAAGCGCGTCGTCGTCAGCGCCCGCGGCGAGGTGTTCACGGTGCCGGTCAAGGACGGCACGGTGCGCAACCTGACCGAGACGCCCGGCGTGCGCGAGAAGGATGCGCTGTGGAGCGCCGACGGCAAGTGGGTCGCCTACCTCTCCGACGAGCCCGGCATGCGCCATCAGCTGGTGCTGCAGCCGCAGACCGGCCTGGGCGCCAAGGAACGCATCGCCTTGCCCCGTGACGGCTACTTCACGCTGGCCGACTGGTCGCCCGACAGCCAGCAGCTCGTGCTGCAGGACAACCACCTGAACCTCTACCGCCTCAGCCTCGCGGCGGGCCCGCAGCGCGGGCAGCTCGTCAAGATCGCCACCGACGTGCGCCGCCTGGGGGCCGATGGCTACGTCACGTCGTTCTCGCCGGACAGCCGCTGGCTGGCCTTCACGAAATCGGGCGAGAACTACTTCGGCCGCATCGTGCTGCACGAGATCGCGACCGGCAGGAGCCACGTCGTGACGGACGGCCTGGCCCACGCCGGCAACCCGGCGTTCTCGGCCAAGGGGGACCTGCTGTACTTCACCGCGTCCATCAACTCGGGGCCCAGCCAGGTCGGGCTGGATCTGTCCACGCAGGAGCGCCCGCGCCGTGCCGGCCTGTACGCCCTGGTGCTGGCCGCTGACGGCAAGTCGCCGCTGGCACCCAAGGCCGGCGACGAGGAAGGCAAGAAGGACGACGGCGCGAAGGACGCGGCCACGAAGGACGACAAGAAAGCCGACGACAAGAAGGACGCGAAGAAGGACGACAAGGTCGCCAAGCCCGACGCGGTCAAGCCCATCAAGGTGGACCTCGACGGCCTGGCCGACCGCGTCGTCGCGCTGCCGGTGGCCGAGCGCAACTACGGCAACCTGGCGGTCGCGTCCGACGGCGCGTTGTTCTATCTGCAGCGCCAGCAGCCGGGCGCCAGCGTGGAGCCGCCCAACGCCGAGCGCCGCGCGACGGCCGAGCTGTGGCGCTTCGACTTCGAGGAGCGCAAGCCCAAGCTGCTGCGCTCCGGCGTGGCCGACTTCTCGCTGAGCGAGGACCACAAGAAGATGCTGCTGACCGTTGCCGGCGGCAAGCTGGAGGTGGGCGACGCCAACGACAAGGGCGAGAGCAAGCCGCTGGACCTGTCGGGCCTGCGCGCCCGCGTCGACCTGCGCGCCGAGTGGAAGCAGATCTTCGATGAGGCCTGGTGGATGGAGAAGGAGTTCTTCTACGACCCCGCGCTGCATGGGCTGGACTGGCAGGGCATCTACAACCGCTACCTGCCGCAGCTGGCCCATGTGCAGCGCCGCGAAGACCTGAACGACCTGCTGGTGCAGATGATCGGCGAACTGCAGGTGGGCCATAACCGCACCGGCGGCGGCGACGTGCACCAGGAAGCGCCGGTGGCCGTGGGCCTGCTGGGCGCGGACTTCACCGTGGAGCAGGGCCGCTACCGCATCGCCAAGCTCTATGCCGGCGACCGCCTCAACCCCAGCCTGCGCTCGCCGCTGACGGTGGCCGGCCTGGGCGTGAAGGAAGGCGACTACCTGCTGGCCATCAACGGCCATGAGCTGGCCGAGCCCACCAACCTCTACGCGCTGCTGGAGAACACCGTCGGCAAGCAGGTCGTCGTCGCCATCGCGCAGGATGCCAGCGGCAAGGGCCGACGCGAGATCACCGTCGAGCCCATCGCCAACGACAGCCTGCTGCGCCGCTGGGCGTGGATCGAGGGCAACCGCCAAAAGGTGCAGCAGAAGAGTGGCGGCAAGATCGCCTACGTCTACATGCCCGACACCGCGGGTGGCGGCTTCGAGCACTTCAACCGCATGTTCTTCGGCCAGGTCGACAAGCAGGCCCTCATCGTCGACGACCGCAGGAATGGCGGCGGTCAGGCGGCCAACTACGTGACCGAGTTGCTGGCGCGGCCTTACCTGGCCAGCTGGAAGGACCGCGACGGCCTGGTGTTCGACACGCCGGGCGGCGCCATCTACGGCCCCAAGGCGATGCTGATCGACCAGGACGCCGGCTCCGGCGGCGACTTCATGCCCTACGCGTTCAAGCGCGTGGGCCTGGGGCCGCTGATCGGCAAGCGCACCTGGGGCGGCCTGATCGGCATCTCCGTGAACCCGCCGCTGATCGACGGCGCCTTCCTGACGGTGCCGTACTTCCGCTTCTACACGCCGGACGGCGAATGGCGCATCGAGAACGAAGGCACGGCGCCGGACATCGACGTCGAGCTGGACCCCGCCGCCGTCAACCGCGGCGAGGACACGCAGCTGGATGCCGCCATCGCCGACGTGATGAAGCGGCTGGAGAGCTGGAAGCCTATCCAGCGCAAGACGGCGCCGGCGCCGGCCACCCTGGGCAAGTGATGAAGGCCTGGGCGTCCCTGTCCCTGCGGGGGCGCCTGTTTCTGCTTGCGCTGCTGCCGCTGCTCGCGTCGCTGGCACTGATCGCTTTCGCCGTGCGCCAGCAGGAAAGCGAGCTGGCCGCGCGCGAGCATGCCCTCGTGCGCGCCAGCTACATGGATGCGCGCCGCACGGAGCTGAAGCACTACGTGGACCTGGCCGTCAGCACCGTCAAGCCGCTGCTGGGCCAGCCGGGCGGGCAGGAGCGGGCGCTGGCCATCCTGCGCTCGCTGGACTACGGGCCCGACGGCTACTTCTTTGTCTACGCGCTGGACGGCCGCGTGCTGATGCACTCGCGCCAGCCCGAGCTGATCGGTCAGAACCTGTGGGAGCTGCGTGACCCCAAAGGCCGGCCCACCATCCAGCAGCTCATCGGCCAGGCCAAGGCGGGTGGCGGCTATGTGGAGTACCTGTGGCGCAAGCCGTCCAGCAGCCTGCTGGCGCCCAAGCTGGGCTATGTGGTGGCCGTGCCCGAGTGGGGCTGGATGCTGGGCACGGGGCTGTACCTGGACGGCATCGAGGCGACGATGGCCGAGCTGGAGCGCGGCGCGCGCCAGAACATCACGGCGACCATGCTGTGGGTGGGTGCGGTGGCGGTGTTCGGCATCGCGCTGATCAGCGCCGGCGCGCTGGCGCTCAACCTCAGCGAGCACCGCAGCGCCGAGGCCAAGCTGCGCGCGCTGGCCCGCGAGGTGGTGCAGAGCCAGGAGGACGAGCGCGCCAGGCTGGCGCGCGAGCTGCACGACGGCGTCAGCCAGGCGCTGGTGGCGACCAAGCTGCTCATCGAGTCGGCCCAGCACGAGCCGTCTGGCGCGGCGCGGCTGCAGGACCTGGCCTTGAAGCGCCTCAACAGCACGCTGGCCGAGGTGCGCCACCTGTCGCACGCGCTGCGGCCGGCGTTGCTGGACACGCTGGGCCTGCCGGCCGCGCTGCAGCACCTGGCCGGGGAGTTCGATGCGGCCGGCGGCACGCATTTCTCGGCCGTCATCGACGGCGAGGAAGTCGGCCTGCCCGAGTCCGTCAACACGGCGCTGTTCCGCATCGCGCAGGAGGCGCTGAACAACGCGGCCCGCCATGCCCACGCGACGGCGGTCACCGTGACGCTGCGCTTCCAGCGCAATGGCGGCCTGGCGCTGGAAGTGGCGGACGACGGCCAGGGCTTCGACGCCGACGCCGCGCAGGCCGTGGCCGACCGCGGGCTGGGGCTGCGCAGCATGCGCGAGCGGGCCGATGCGCTGGGCGCGCGGCTCAGCCTGATGACCTCGCCGGGCATCGGTGCGCGGCTTGCGGTGAAACTGTCGGCTGCTGACCTTGCCCGCGCCGCCGCATGAACGCCCCCATCCGCATCCTGCTTGTCGACGATCACCCGATGGTGCGCGAAGGTCTGGTGGCGCGGCTGGCGGCGGTGCCGCGTTTCGACGTCGTCGGCGAGGCCGGCACCCGCGACGAGGCGCTGGCGCAGCTGGCGGCGACGGCGCCCGACGTGGTGCTGATGGATGTGGGCCTGAAGGACGTCAACGGCATCACGCTGGGCGCCGAGATGCTGGCCGCGCGGCCCAGCATCAAACTGCTGATGTTCAGCATGTACGACAACCCCGAGTACGTGCAGCGGGCGCTGCAGGCCGGTGCGCGCGGCTATGTGCTGAAGGATGCGCCGGCCACCGAGATCGTGTCGGCCATCGACGCGGTGGCGGCGGGCGGCACTTTCCTGAGTGCGGCCGTGTCGGGCCGGCTGTTCCGCGGCCAGAGCCCGAAGCCGGTGCTGACGCCGCGCGAGAGCGAGATCCTCGCCAAGCTGGGGCAGGGCGCGTCCAGCAAGCAGATTGCGCGGGCCCTGGATCTGTCCGTCCGCACCGTGGAGGCGCACCGGCAGAGCATCAAGCGCAAGCTGGAACTGGACGGGCAGGCGGAGTTGATCCGGTATGCGGTGGAGCATGCCGGGCGGGATCTGACGTGAAGCGGCGCAGCAGCAATGCCCGTCGGAGGCGCACGACGGCACGTCTGATTCGCATCGCTTTGCGCGCCTGGGAGCGCGATGCGGGCTGGGCCGCCATTCACGAGCTCAGAAGACGAGGCGGGCCGGAGGTGCTGGCTCTTGTCCACAAGCTGGCGGGGCACCCCGCCTGGCGGCGCCGCGCGCTGGCCTTGAACATCGCGGCGCAGCTGCGTCGCCGTGACAGTGGATCGGCCTCGGGCGCCGCGGAATACGCCGCCGGCGAAGCTCGGCAATTGCTGCGGGCCGGGCTGCGAGACCTGCGCGATGACGTGGTGATCGCTGCTGCCACCGGGCTGGGTCATCGCATCGACGCCGAGTCTGTCGGCGATCTGGTGCGACTTGCCGCGCATCCCAACCCGGCGGTGAGGTTCGGCGTCACATTCGCGTTGTGCAGCTACCCCCAGCAGGAGGCCGTTGCAGCGCTGTTTGTGCTGGCGCTTGATGCCGACCCTGACGTGCGGGACTGGGCGACCTTTGGCCTGGGCAGCCTGCAGGAGCACGACTCACCGGAACTGCGCGAGTTGCTGTGCCGCAACCTCGGGGACCCGGAGCGCGATGTTCGCGCCGAGGCCGTCATCGGGTTGGCTCGGCGCGGCGACATGAGGGTGATCGACTATCTGGTGGGCAACCTGGGCAGCGAGTGCGGCACTCTTGATCTGGAGGCCGCCGAGTTGCTCGCTGACCCCCGGTTGCTGCCGCCATTGCAGCGGTTGCAGGCTGAATCTCGGAGCAAGCCTGTGATCGACGTTTTCTGGCACGGGCAACTGTTGAACGCCATCAAGGCCTGCAGCCGGGGATTGGTGCCGGGTTGAATCAGCGCCCGCGGCGCGGGCCGTAGTCGTCGCGGCGGTCTTCCCAGCGGTGCTCGTGGTGATCGTGGTGCCAGTGCTCGCGGCGCTCGCCCCAACGGCGGTCATCCCAGCGGCGCTCGTACACCACCCGCGGCGGCGGCACGTAGACCACCTCGCGCTCCACGTAGCGCGGTGCCGGCACGTAGCGCACCGGTGGCGGCGCGTAGTAGACCGGTGCGGGTTCGGCGTAGTAGCGCGGGCCGTCGCTGACCACCACCGCCGCGGGCGGCAGGTTGATGCCGATGGACCAGCTCGTGCCGGCTTGGGCGGTGGTGGCGCCCAGCAGGGCGGCGGTGGTGACGAGACCGGCGGTCAGGGTGCGAAGCATGGCGAACCTCCTCGGACGATGTGCTTGGCGATGGTTGAACAACGCCATCGGCCCGCCGCCGTTGACGCAGGCCGCGTGAGCAGGCGTAAGCGTATGTGAGACCAGGCGCCAGGGTTGACCCTTAGGTGATGCCGCGTGCCCGGCCTGCGTGGCTTGACCGATGCCCCGGTAGCGGGGTTTTTCGAAACTGATGTCACGGTAGCGCCGCCCATTCCGACGTGCGCGCCGCGAACGGAGACAAGCCCTCATGAATCTGCGCCGCCACCTCGCGTGGGCCGGTGTCGCCATCCTCGGCGCTGCATCCCTTGCCACCGTGGCCCTGAGCCGCGGCGAGACGATCAGCGCGCTGTGGGTCGTGGCCGCCGCCCTGTGCACCTACCTCATCGCCTACCGCTACTACAGCCTGTTCATCGCGAACAAGGTGCTGGGGCTGGACGCCAAGCGCCAGACGCCCGCCTGGAAGTACAACGACGGGCTGGACTACGTGCCCACCAACAAGCACGTGCTGTACGGCCACCACTTCGCGGCCATCGCCGGGGCCGGCCCGCTGGTGGGCCCGGTGCTCGCCGCGCAGATGGGCTATCTGCCCGGGCTGCTGTGGATCCTGGCCGGCGTGGTGTTCGCCGGCGCGGTGCAGGACTTCATCGTGCTGTTCATCTCCACGCGCCGTGACGGCCGGTCGCTGGGTGACCTCGTCAAGCAGGAGATGGGCACGGTGCCGGGCCTGATCGCGCTGTTTGGCGCGTTCATGATCATGATCATCATCCTCGCGGTGCTGGCGCTCATCGTCGTGAAGGCGCTGGCCGACTCGCCGTGGGGCACGTTCACCGTGGCAGCGACGATTCCCGTCGCGCTGTTCATGGGCGTGTACCTGCGCTTCATCCGCCCGGGCCGCATCGGCGAGGTGTCGCTCATCGGCTTCGTGCTGCTGATGGCCGCCATCTTCGGCGGCCAGTGGGTCAGCGAGCATCCGACGCTGGCGCATGCGTTCACGTTCACGCCGGTGCAGCTGGTGTGGGCGCTGATCGGCTACGGCTTCGTCGCCGCGTGCATCCCGGTGTGGCTGCTGCTCGCGCCGCGCGACTACCTCAGCACCTTCCTGAAGATCGGCACCATCGTCGCGCTGGCCATCGGCATCATCATCGTGGCGCCGCCGCTGAAGATGCCGGCGCTGACGCAGTTCTCCGCCGGCAACGGCCCGGTGTGGGCCGGCAGCCTGTTCCCGTTTTTGTTCATCACCATCGCCTGCGGCGCGGTGTCGGGCTTCCACGCGCTGATCTCGTCGGGCACCACGCCCAAGCTGCTGGAGAACGAGACCCACGCCCGCTACATCGGCTATGGCGGCATGCTGGCCGAGAGCTTCGTGGCCGTGATGGCGCTGGTGGCCGCCTCGTGCATCGAGCCGGGCGTCTACTTCGCGATGAACAGCCCGGCCGCGGTGGTCGGCAAGGACGCCGCAACGGTCGCGCAGACGCTGTCGACCTGGGGCTTTGTCGTCACGCCCGAGATGCTGACGCAGGCCGCCAGCGATGTCGGCGAGAAGACCATCCTGGCCCGTGCCGGCGGCGCACCCACGCTGGCCGTGGGCATGGCCGAGATCCTGCACCAGGTGATCGGCGGCAAGGCCATGATGGCCTTCTGGTACCACTTCGCCATCCTGTTCGAGGCGCTGTTCATCCTGACCGCCGTGGACGCCGGCACGCGCGCCGGCCGCTTCATGCTGCAGGACTTGCTGGGCAGCTTCGTGCCGTCCATGAAGCGCACCGAATCGTGGGTGGCCAACTTCATCGCCACCGGCCTGTGCGTGGCGACCTGGGGCTACTTCCTGTACCAGGGCGTCGTCGACCCGCTGGGCGGCATCAACACGCTGTGGCCGCTGTTCGGCATCGGCAACCAGATGCTGGCCGCCGTGGCGCTGATGCTGGGCACCGTCGTCATCTTCAAGATGAAGAAGGACCGCTATGCCTGGGTCACGGCCGTGCCGGCCGCCTGGCTGCTGGTCTGCACGATGACCGCCGGCTGGCTGAAGATCTTCTCGGCCGACCCCAAGCTGGGCTTCCTGGCCCATGCCGACAGGTACGCCACGGCGATTGCCGAAGGCAAGGTGCTGGCGCCGGCCAAGACGCTGGACGCGATGTCGCGCGTGGTGTTCAACGACCGGCTGGACGCCGCGCTGTGCGCGCTGTTCATGGGCGTCGTCATCAGCGTGCTGATCTACAGCGTGAAGACCATCCTGGCTGCGCGTGCCACCCACAAGGTCACGGCGCAGGAAACGGCCTTCGTGCCGCTGCCGGCGGGCCAACATGCGTGAGCTGGGCCGTGAGCTGGCGCAGGCCGGCCGCTACCTCACGCAGAGCCTGCGCCTGATGGTGGGCGTGCCGGACTACGGCAGCTACCTGGCCCACCACCAGGCCACGCACCCGGAGCGCGCGCCGATGACGTACGAAGAGTTCTTCCGGGAGCGCCAGGCGGCGCGCTACGCGTCGCGCACCGGCAAGTGCTGTTGAGAGCTACGACCAGCTGACGGCGTCCGCCGCCGTCAGCGCCCGGAACGCCGGGCGGCCGAACAGGTAGCCCTGCATCAGCGTGACGCCCTCGCCGAGGAAGAAGTCCCGCTCGCCCGGCGTCTCCACCCCTTCGGCCACGATCTGGATGCCCAGCTCGGCGCAGATGCGCACCATGCCGCGCGTGATCGCCTGGCGCGACTTGCTGGTGTCCACGCCGCGCACCAGCGCCATGTCCAGCTTGATGATGTCGGGCCGGAAGTCGGCCAGCAGCTCCAGGCCCGCATAGCCGGCGCCGAAGTCGTCGATGGCCGTCAGGAAGCCGCAGCGCTGGTACTCGCGCAGGATGGTGGCCAGCCACGGCCCGTCCTCCACGCGCTCGCCCTCGGTCACCTCGAAGATGATGCGCTCGGTCGGGAAGCCATGCGTGCGCGCCGCCTCCAGCGTCGTGCGGATGCAGACCTCTGGCTTGTAGACCGCATTCGGCAGGAAGTTGATGGACACCCGCTGCGCCAGGCCCAGCTGCGCGGCGGTCTTGATGGCCTTGACGCGGCAGGCCTGGTCGAAACGGTAGCGGTTGGCCTCGTTGACCTGCGACAGCACCGACATCGCCCCCTCGCCCTGCGGCCCGCGCACCAGCGCCTCATGCGCGTAGACGCTGCGGCTGGCCACGTCGACGATGGGCTGGTAGGCGTAGTCGAACTGGAAGCCCAGGCGGTCCGGGTTGCCGCAGCCGCCACAGTCGTCCGGCAACTCGCTGGACAGCGGGATGAAGTCGGACGGTTGCGGCTGGCTGGAGTTCATGTCGGGGGCCTGCGGGAGGGCGTCATTCGGTCATCACCATTTTCGGGCCCGCGCCGCCGTTTCAGCGCGGCAGCAGCAGGCCTTCGTGATGGGCCACATGCGCCAGCGCCGCCTCGAAGCTGGTGCGGCAGCCCGCCGCGACGCGGGCCAGGTGGGCGTGCAGCGCTGCGTCGGCCACGTTGCGGTGCTGGCAGCCGGCGCTGTAGGCCTCGAAGTGCGACAGCTGCACCAGCAGCTCGGCCAGGTGGCGCGGGCATTCGCAGGCGATGGTGGACGACAGGCGGGCGAAGTCGGCCAGCGCGGCGTCGCTCCAGCGGCGCGGCGGCGCGGGGGCGGGCAGCAGGTCTGCGCCGGGCAGGGCGCCGGGGGATGGCGCCCTGAGGTCTTGCAGCCACTGGGCCAGCACGGCGTCGGGCTGAGGCTCGCGCAGCAGCCGGATGCCGGCATCGGCCAGTTCGTCGCAGACCGCGTCGGCGGCGAAGCGATACAGCACCGCCTTGGGCGTGGTGGCGAGCGCCGGAGCCGCCGCGTCGAAGGCGGCGGGCCAGCCGGGGTGCAGCTGCGGCTGCTGCACGAGGACGGCGTCCACGGGTGTGTCCGCCAGTGCCGCGGCGGCCTGGGTGGCGTCGTCGAACGGGCCGAGCAGGTCCAGCGCCGAGCCCAGCCGCTGCAGCAGTGCCGGGCGGCGCAGGCGTTCGCCCAGCGCCGCGCCGATGACGGCCAGGCGCAGCACCGGCACGGGCGGCTGCCCGGCAGTCACGAGCCCGGCGGGTTGCGTGGCCGCCAGCGTGCTCGCATGTGTGGCCGCCACCTGCTGTAGCTGCGCGATGTCCAGCGCCGCCAGCTGGCCGATGGCATGCCCGAGGTCGTTCAGCTGCTTGATGAGCGTGAGCCGGCGCACGTCGTCCGCCGAGTAGAGGCGCTGACCGCTGGGCGAGGTAGCGGCCTGCGTCAGTGCATAGCGCCGCTCCCAGTTGCGCAGCGTCGCCACGGGGATGCCCAGCATGCGCGCGACGGCGCCGCTGCGGTGCTGGCTGGCGGAACGGTTGGAGCGGGCCATGTGATGCCTGAATGAAGCGGTTTTGAATCGGATTATGTGGATTTTCAAGCCGTGCAAATGCATTTGAAGTCGAATTGAATCCGCCCGGCTTACGATGCCGGCATGTTGACGAACGCAATCAGGCGAGTGGCGGTCATCGGCGCCGGCATGGCGGGCGCGGCCTGTGCGCAGGCGCTGGCCCAGGCCGGGCAGGCGGTGCAGGTGTTCGACAAGGCGCGCGGGCCGGGCGGGCGGCTGGCGACGCGGCGCATGGCCTGGGTGGACGGCGCGGGCCAGCCCGTCGAGACGCGACTGGACCACGGCACGCCGGGCCTCACCGCCCACGCCGAGCCGTTCGGTGCGTTTGTCGACCACGGGCTGCAGGCCGGCTGGCTGGCCGAGTGGCGGCCGGTGCTGGCCGAGGGCAGCCTGCCGGCCGCGGAGGGGGCCGTGTTCCACGTGCCGGTGCCCGACAACCCCGAGGTGTGCCGCCGCCTGCTGGCGGGCGTGAGCACCACCTGGTCCTGCGCGATCGACCAGCTGCGGTGGACGCCCGCCGGCTGGCAGCTGGAGGCGGCCGGCCAGCCGCAGGGCCAGCCCGTCGATGCCGTCGTGCTGGCGCTGCCGCCGGCGCAGGCCGCGCCGCTGCTGGGACCGTACCGCAGCGACTGGTCGCGCCATGCGGCGCTGGCACCCATGCAGCCCTGCTGGACGCTGATGGGCGTGGCCGACGACCACGGCTCACCCGCCTGGACGCTGGCCCGGCCCGCCGCCGGCCCGCTGGCCTGGGTGATGCGCAACGATGCACGGCCGGGCCGGCAGCGCGTGCCGGGGCAGGCGCACTGGGTGGCGCATGCCCGCGCCGGCTGGAGCCGCCAGCACCTGGAACAGTCGCCCGAGTGGGTGCAGCAGCAGCTGCAGGGCGCGGTGGCCGAGCTGTTCGGGCAGCCCGTGCACTGGCGGCATGCCACCGTGCACCGCTGGCGCTACGCCACGCCGCAGCCGCGCCTCACGGCACCGGGCGAGTCCTTCTGGTGGGATGGCGCGCAAGGCCTGGGCGTGTGCGGCGACTTCCTGGGCGGCGCGGGCGTGGAGGGCGCCTGGCTGTCGGCGCAGTCGCTGGCGGCCGCGGTGCGGGGCTGGGCGCGCGGCGCGGCGGAGGCCGCATGAGCCCGCGCGAGCGCCAGGGCTTTCGCGGCAACAAGGCCGCGCTGCCCAGCAAGCCCTGCGTGGCCTGTGGCCTGCCCATGAGCTGGCGGCGCCGCTGGGCCAAGACCTGGGCCGAGGTGAAGTACTGCTCCGACGCCTGCCGCCGCCGCGGAGACACGCGTGGCTGAGCTGCGCCACCTCGTCATCGTGCTGGGCGACCAGCTGGACCTGGACGCGTCGGGCTTCGACGGCTTCAGCGCCGCGACCGATGCCGTCTGGATGGCCGAGGTGGCGGAAGAGTCCACCCACGTCTGGAGCAGCCAGCCGCGCACGGCGGTGTTCCTCGCCGCGATGCGCCATTTCGCGCTGGCGCTGCAGGCGGCGGGCCGGCCGCTGCACTACACGCGGCTGGACGACGCGGGCAATGCCGGCTCGCTGGCCGCGCAGCTGGCGGCCGACATCGCGCGGCTGCGGCCCGCCGGCCTCGTGATGACCGCGCCGGGCGACTGGCGCGTGCTGCAGGCCGTTAAGTCGGTAGCCGCGGCGGCGGGCCTGCCGCTGGACACCCGCGAGGACCGGCATTTCTTCGTCACCGTGCGCGAGTTCGCCGCCCATGCCAAGGGCCGCAAGTCGCTGCGCATGGAGTACTTCTACCGCGAGCAGCGCCAACGGCACGGCGTGCTGATGCAGGACGGCCAGCCCGAGGGCGGCCAGTGGAACTTCGATGCCGACAACCGCGAGGCCTTCGGCGCCCAGGGGCCCGGCCTGCTGCCGCCGCGCGCGGGTTTCGAGCCCGATGCGGTCACGCGAGACGCCATCGCATTGGTGCAGCGCCGCTTCGCCAGCCACCCCGGCCGGCTGGACAGCTTCGCCTGGCCGGTCACGCGCGAGCAGTCGCTGCAGTCGCTGCAGGACTTCATCACGCACCGCCTGCCGCTGTTCGGCCGCTACCAGGACGCCATGTGGCCGGGCGACCCGTGGCTGTATCACTCGCACCTGTCCGCCGCGCTTAACCTCAAGCTGCTGAACCCGCGCGAGGTGGTGGCCGCCGCCGAGGCCGCCTGGCGTGCCGGCGATGCGCCGCTGGCCAGCGTGGAGGGCTTCATCCGCCAGATCCTCGGCTGGCGCGAGTACGTGCGCGGCATCTACTGGACGCGCATGCCGGCCTATGCCGACGGCAACGCGCTGGACGCGCACGAGGACCTGCCCGCCTGGTACTGGACCGGCGCCACCGACATGGCCTGCCTGCGCGATGCGCTGGCGCAGACGCTGGCGCATGGCTACGCCAACCACATCCAGCGCCTGATGGTGACGGGCCTGTTCGCGCTGATGCTGGGCGTGCAACCGCAGCAGGTGCATGCCTGGTACCTGGCCGTGTACGTCGACGCGGTCGAGTGGGTAGAGCTGCCCAACACGCTGGGCATGAGCCAGTACGCCGACGGCGGGCTGATGGGCAGCAAGCCTTATGTGGCCACCGGCAAGTACATCCAGCGCATGAGCCCGCATTGCCAGGGCTGCCGCTACGACCCCGCGCAGCGCGCCGGGGACCGCGCGTGCCCGTTCACGACGCTGTACTGGGACTTCCTGATGCGCCACGAGCAGGCACTGGCGCGCAACCCGCGCATGGCGCTGCAGGTGAAGAACGTGGCCCGGTTGAGCGATGCAGACCGGCAGGCAGTGCTGGAGCGCGCCGTCGCCATCCGCCGCGGCGAGGTGGGCCATGGCTGATGCGTTCGACCCCACGCTGGACGCCGCCCGGGCGCGCATTGCCGCGGTGCGGCCGTCGGCCTACGCCCGCACGCGCAACGCGCTGGACGGCGCGGTCACCGGCCTGTCGCCGTACCTCACACATGGCCTGGTGTCGCTGCCCGAGGTGCTGGCCGGCGTGGCGGCCCGCCACCCGATGGATGTACAGCACAAGTTCGTCTACGAGCTGGGCTGGCGGGCGTACTTCCGGCATGTCTGGCAGCAGCGCGGCGACGGCATCCTGGCCTCGCTGCACCCGGGCCCGCTGCCCGACGATGCCTACGCTCGCGCGCTGCCCGAGGACATCCGCCAGGCCTGCACCGGCGTGCCCGTGGTGGACGAGGCCGTGCGCACGCTCTACGCCACCGGCATGCTGCACAACCATGCGCGCATGTGGCTGGCCAGCTACGTGGTGCATGTGCGCCAGGTGCACTGGCGCGCCGGCGCCGACTGGCTCTATGCCCATCTGCTGGACGGCGACCTGGCCAGCAACCACCTCAGCTGGCAGTGGGTGGCCGGCACCGGCAGCAGCAAGCCTTACCTGTTCAATGCCGAGAACGTGGCGCGCTACGCGCCTGCCGGGTGGCACAGCCCGGGCAGCGTCATCGACACGTCCTATGAGGCGCTGGACCGGCTGGCGCGTGAGCGGCGGCCGGGCGCTTCGCAGGGCCGCCGTGTGGCGGACGTCATCGAGCCGGGCTTGAGCTGCGAGCCGCCGGCCGACCTGGGCGCGATCACGCCCGAGCCGGCCCGCGTGGCCGGCGCCGACGTCTGGCTGGTCCACCCCTGGAGCCTGGGCGATCTGCCGACCGCGCTGCCGGCCGGCACGCGGGTCATTGGCCTGTATGTCGCCGACTTCCACCGCGCCTGGCCGTGGAGCGAGCGTCGCTGGCGCTTCGTCGGCCCGCGGCTGGCCGGGCTGGTGGACGAGACCTGGCACGGCGACGCCGCGTCCATCGCCGCTGCGCTGCAGGGCGCGGCGAGCGTGCGCAGCGTGGCCGAGCCGCACCTGGCGCCCTGGCTCGCCCGCTGGGCCGACTGCCTGCCCGCGCCGGTGCTGTTCCCGCCGGTGGAGCGCCGTTGTGATTCCTTCTCGCAGTGGTGGACGCGCGCCACCCGCGGGCTGACCTCGGCCACCGACCTGCTGGCGGTCAACGAGGTGCCCGGCTGGTGAGGTACAAGCGCGGGCCATGCCGCTCCCGCACGACGACGCCCTGCCCGAAGGCTTCCGCCTCCTCCCCGGCCTGCTGACGCCCGAGCGGCGCCAGGCGCTGATTGCCGAACTGGTCGCGCTGCCGCCCGGTGCGGCCGGACAGCGCGAGCTGCTGACGCAGCCCTGGTGCCAGGCGCTGGCGCGGTGGCTGAAGGCGCTGCCGACGCTGCTGCCCCTCCTGCCGGCCGGCGGCGTGGCCGTGCAGTGCACGCTGTTCGAGAAGTCGCCCGACCGCAACTGGCTGGTGGCGCCGCACCAGGACTTGGCCGTGCCGGTGGCCGAGCGCGTCGAGCACGTCGGGCTGAGCGGCTTGTCCGTCAAGGGCGGGCGCCAGTTCGTGCTGGCACCGGCCGCGGTGCTGGCGCAGATGGTGGCGCTTCGGCTGCATCTGGACGACGCGACCGAAGCCGATGGCGGGCTGCGCTTCGTGCCGGGTTCGCACCGGGCGGGCGTGCTGGACGACGCGGGTGTCCGGGCCTCGCGCGAGCGGCACGGCGAGGTGGCCGTCGATGCGCGCGCCGGTGACGCGCTGCTGATGCGGCCGCTGGTGCTGCACGCGTCGTCCAAGGCGACCGCGCCGACCGGGCGGCGGCGCGTGCTGCACCTGCTGTTCGGGCCGCGCGAGCTGCCGCTGGGGCTGCGCTGGCATCAGGCCGTCTGACGCGTCACAGCGTCGTGCTGCGCTTCCTCGCCATCGGCGGGTTTTTCGCAAAGTACTTCGCGATGCCGGACGCCAGCGCGTCGACCAGCTGGTCCTGGTAGTCGGGGTCGCGCAGTTTCTTCTCCTCCTCGGGGTTGGAGATGAAGGCCGTCTCGACCAGGATGCTGGGGATGTCCGGCGCCTTCAGCACCGCGAAGCCGGCCTGTTCCACGCGCGGCTTGTGCAGCTTGCCGATGCGCCCGATCTGGCCCAGCACCTCGCCGCCGAGCTTGAGGCTGTCCTTGATCTGCGCCGTGGTGCTCATGTCCAGCAGGGCGCGCAGCACGTTGGCGTCCTTGGTGGCCGCGCCGACGTTGACGCCGCCCACCATGTCGGCCGCGTTCTCCTTGTTGGCCATCCAGCGCGCGGCCGCGCTCGTGGCGGCACCGTCCGACAGGACGAACACCGACGCGCCACGCGCCTGCGGCGTGATGAAGGCATCGGCGTGGATGGAGACGAACAGGTCGGCCTGCACGCGCCGGGCCTTGCGCACCCGGTCCTGCAGCGGCACGAAGAAGTCGGCGTCGCGCGTCATCAGCACGCGGATGTTGGGATTGCTCTGGAGCCGCTCGCGCAACTTCAGCCCCACGGACAGCACGACGTCCTTCTCCTTCAGGCCGGACGGGCCGACGGCGCCGGGGTCCTCGCCGCCATGGCCGGGGTCCAGCGCGATGACGATGAGGCTGTCCACCGTGGCGGCGGCGGGAGGCTTGGGCTCGGGTATCGGCGCCGGGGCGGGCTTGGACGCCGCGGCGACGACCGGTGGCGGCGGCGCCTTGGGCGGCGGTGGTGCCGGGCGCTCGATCTTCTGGATCAGCTCCTCCAGCGCGTCGTTGACGGCGCTGGCCGCGGCCTCGGCCCGGTGCGCGGCGGCGGGCGGCTTGTCGTGCGCCTGCACCAGCGCGGCCAGCGGGTCGGCCTCCACGGTGGGGTGCAGGTCCAGCACCAGCCGGTGCTTGTAGGCGGCTACCGGCGCCAGCGTGAACACCTGCGGCGCGGCGGGCTGCTTCAGGTCCAGCACGATGCGCACGACGGTGGGCGTGTTCTGGCCTACGCGCACGCCGGCGATGTAGGGGTCGTCGGCCTTGACCTTGCCGATCAGCTCGCGCAGCCCCGGGCTCAGCGTCAGGCCGTCCACATCGATGACGAGGCGGTGCGGCGCCTCGACGAGGAAGTGCTTGGCGGCCAGCGGGCGGTCGGACTCGATGGTGACCCGCGTGTAGTCGGCCGCCGGCCACACGCGCACGGCGACGATGCTGGCCTGGCTGTCTGCCGCCAGCGTGTGCGGCGCCTGCAGCAGCAGCGCGAGGAAACCCAGCGAATCGCGGCGTTTCACGACAAGGCCTCCACCAGCCGGCGCGCACCCACCGCGCGCACGCGTCGGCTGTCGTCGGGCAGCAGCTCGATGAACAGCTGCAGGTCGGGCGGCGGCAACTGGCCGGCGGCCTTCTCGGGCCACTCGCAGACCTTCAGGCCCGGCGCGGCGAAGACGTCCCGGAAGCCGGCGTCCTCCCACTCGCGCGGGTCGCCGAAGCGGTAGAAGTCGAAGTGGCTGGCCACGCCACCGCCGGGCAGCTCATAGCTCTCCATGACGGCGTAGCTGGGGCTCTTGATGCGGCCCTGCACACCCAGCGCGCGCAGCAGCAGCCGCGTGAACGTCGTCTTGCCGGCGCCCAGCGGCCCGTGCAGTTCGATGAGCGCATTGGGGGAGGGGAGCAGCGCCGCCGCGAGTTTCTCGGCGGAGGACTGGGCCGCAGCCTCATCAGGCCAGGGCAGTTCGGTTTCTAGAATCGCAGCCAAATGCAAGAGGTCCCGTCCACTGTCGATGCCGCCGCGCTGCTGGAGCGTTTGCGCGGCTGGGCGCGTGAGCTGGGATTCTCACAGATCGCCGTGGCCGATGTGGACCTCAGCAGCGCCGAGCCGGGCCTGCAGGCCTGGCTGGACGCGGGCCACCATGGCCGCATGCACTACATGGCCGCGCACGGCATGAAGCGCGCGCGGCCGGCGGAGCTGGTGCCGGGCACGCTGCGCGTCGTCACCGCGCGCATGGACTACCTGCCGCGAAGCACCGAGCCCGGCTGGCAGGCCGTCGAATGGGCGGGCCTGGGGCGGCCGGAGCAGGCGCAGATTTCCCTCTACGCCCGTGGCCGGGACTATCACAAGGTGCTGCGCAACCGGCTGCAGAAGCTGGCCGAGAAGCTGGAGGCGGACGTCGGCCCGCTGGGCTACCGCGTGTTCACCGACTCGGCCCCCGTGCTGGAGGTGGAGCTGGCCGCGCGCTCGGGCCTGGGCTGGCGCGGCAAGCACACGTTGACGCTGCACCGCGACGCCGGCTCGATGTTCTTCCTCGGCGAGCTGTTCATCGACCTGGCGCTGCCGCTGACCGACGCCGTCACGGCGCACTGCGGCGAGTGCCGCGCCTGCCTGGACGTCTGCCCCACGGCGGCCATCACCGCGCCGTATCGCGTCGATGCGCGGCGCTGCATTTCCTACCTCACCATCGAGCACGACGGACCCATCCCGGTCGAACTGCGGCCGGCACTGGGCAACCGCGTCTACGGCTGCGACGACTGCCAGCTGGCCTGCCCGTGGAACAAGTTCGCGCAGCCGGCCGTGCTGGCCGACTTCGACGCGCGCCCGGGCCTGGCGGGCACGTCGATTGCCGAGCTGCTGGCGTGGGACGAGGCCGAGTTCCTGCGCCGCACCGAGGGCTCGGCCATCCGCCGCATCGGCTTCCAGCGCTGGCGCCGCAACCTGGCCGTGGCCGCCGGCAACGCGCTGCGCCAGTGCGACGACGCCGCGCTGCGCGCCGCCTTGCTGCGCGCAGGGCAGGGCGCCGATGCGCTGGTGGCCGAGCACCTTGGCTGGGCCTTGTCCGCCCCGGCGGCGTCCGCCGCGTTATCTTCCGCACCGCCTACCGTTGGAGCCCCTGCATGAGTTTGTCGATCCGCCGCTGTGCCGCTGTTCTCGCCCTGGCCGTGGCTGCGTCCTCACCCGCGCTGGCCGTTCGCTTTGAAGGCCAGGACTTCGCCGACACCCTGCAGCTGGGTGGCAGCACGCTGCACCTGAACGGCGTCGGCGCCAAGGTGTTCGTCATGCGCTACTCGGCCTATCTCGCCGCGCTGTACCTGCCGCAGAAGGCCACGACGCCGGAGGCGATCTTTGCGCAGAGCGGGCCGAAGCGCGTGGAGCTGCGCATCGTCATCCCGCTGGTGAAGGACGTGTCCACGCAGGAGTTCGTGAAGGCCATCAACAAGGGCGTCAACCGCAACTCCACCGATGCCGAGAAGGCCGCGGTGGACGAGCGCGTGAAGCAGTTCAATGCCGCGATCTCGGAGGTGGGCCGCGTGAAGAAGGGCGACCTGCTGGTCATCGACTACCTGCCCGCGCAGGGCGGCACGGTGCTGACCGTGAACGGCAAGGTGTGGGGCAAGCCCATCGAGGGGCAGGATTTCTACAACGCCTTCCTGAAGGTCTTCATCGGCGACCACAACAGCGATGCGAAGTTGCGCGCCGGCCTGCTGGGCCAGCCGGGCTAGCATCGCGCCACCCCAACCCGAGGAGACACCATGCAACGCCGCGCCATCCTGCAAGCCACCGCACTCACCGGCCTGGGGCCGCTGGCCCAACTGGCCTGGGCCCAGGGCTACCCGGCCAAGCCGGTCCGGCTCATCGTGCCGTTCGCGCCGGGCGGCACGACGGACATCATTGCGCGCATCGTCTCCGAGCGCATGTCCACGCTGCTGGGCCAGACCATGGTGGTGGACAACAAGGCCGGCGGCGGCGGCACGGTGGGCGCCACCGAGATCGTGCGCGCGGCGCCCGACGGTTACACGCTGGGCGTGGCCACGGTGTCCACGACGGCCGCCAACCCGGCCATCAACAAGAAGATCGCCTACAACCCGCTGACCGATTTCACGCCCATCATCAACATCGCGGCAACGCCCAACGTCATCGCGGTGCACCCCAGCTTCCCGGCCAAGGACTACAAGTCCTTCATCGCCGAGCTCAAGAAAAACCCCGGCAAGCACAGCTTCGCGACGTCCGGCACCGGCGGCATCGGCCACCTGCAGATGGAGCTGTACAAGACGCTGACCGGCACCTTCGTGTTGCACATCCCGTACCGCGGCGCCGGCCCGGCGCTGAACGACACGGTGGCGGGCCAGGTGCCCATGATCTTCGACAACCTGCCGTCGGCGCTGCCCTTCATCAAGGACGGCCGGCTGATTCCCATCATCGTCGCCGCGCCGCAGCGCGTGGCCTCGCTGCCCAACGTGCCGACGTTCAAGGAAGTCGGCCTGGACGCCGTCAACCGCATGGCCTATTACGGCATCCACGGCCCCAAGGGGCTGCCCAAGGACGTCGTCGACAAGATCAGCGCCGCCGTCAAGAAGGCGGTCGAGATCCCGGACGTGCGAAAGCGCATCGAGGACACCGGCTCGCTGATCGTGGCGAACTCGCCGGCCGAGTTCGCGGCGCAGATCGCGGCGGAGTTCGAGGTCTACAAGAAAGTTGTCGCGCAGCAGAAGTTGACGCTTGATTGATCCGGCCATCGAGTCCTTCATCGAGGCGCTCTGGCTGGAAGACGGCCTGAGCGCCAACACGCAGGCGGCGTACCGGCGCGACCTCGCGGCGCTGGCTCAATGGCTGGCGCCCGCGCCGCTGGACGCGTGCTCCGAAGTCCAGCTGTTCGCGTACGCGGTCGAGAGGCCAGCCGGCAAGACGACCAGCGCGAACCGCCGGCTGTCGGTGTTCAAGCGCTACTTCCGCTGGGCGCTGCGCGAAGGGCGCATCCAGGCGGACCCGACGCTCAAGCTCGTTGCCGCCAAGCCCGCGCAGCGCAACATCAAGACCATGAGCGAGGCGCAGGTCGGCGCGCTGCTGGCGGCGCCGGACATCGACACGCCGCTGGGCCTGCGCGACCGCGCGATGATGGAGCTGATGTACGCCAGCGGCCTGCGCGTCAGCGAGCTGGTCACGCTCAAGAGCGCCTACGTGTCGTTCAAGGACGCGGTGCTGCACATCACCGGCAAGGGCAGCAAGGCGCGCCTCGTGCCGTTCGGCGAGCATGCGGCGGACTGGATGGCGCGCTATGTGCGCGAGGCCCGTGCGGCCATCCTCGCCGGCCGCAGCAGCGATGACCTGTTCGTCACCGCGCGCGGCGCCGGCATGACGCGGCAAATGTTCTGGACGTTGATCAAGCGATATGCGCTCGTCGCCGGCATCACGGTGCCGCTGTCGCCGCACACGCTGCGGCACGCTTTTGCGACGCACCTGCTCAACCATGGTGCGGACCTGCGTGCCGTGCAGCTGCTTCTGGGGCATGCCGACCTGTCGACGACGCAGATCTACACCCATGTGGCGCGCGAGCGCCTCAAGGTGTTGCACGCCATGCACCACCCCCGGGGCTGAGCCGGCCGCGTACCACGCGGGCTTCGAAAGTTTCATTGGTTTCAATCCTGTCGGTGGGCCACAACAGCGCCCGCCGCAGCAGGCCGGCCGCGAGCAAACTCCGCCGCCACCAACAACTTCACGGAGTTCCTCATGCACGCTACCCGCCTGCTGCCGACCGCTCTTGCCGCCCTCAGCCTGTTCGGCACCACCGCTGCCCTGGCCCAGGAGGCCGCCAGCAGCCTGGAGCGCGTCACCGTCGTCGGCTCGCGCAAGACGCTGCCCGCCGCGTCCAGCACCGACACGCTGGTGCCCGTGGACATCTACGCGATGGGCAAGATCGTCGAAGGGGGCGGCCAGTTCGACCTGGCGCAGAGCCTGCAATACCTGTCGCCGTCGTTCAACTCGACGCGCCAGACCGGCGCGGACGGCGCCGACCTGATCGACTCCGCCGCGCTGCGCGGCCTGGGGTCGGACCAGACGCTGGTGCTCGTCAACGGCAAGCGCCGTCACACGGTGGCCCTGGTCAACCTGTTCGGCGCGCGCAACCGCGGCTCGACGGGCACGGACATGAACTCGCTGCCGCTGCTGGCCATCGACAACGTGCAGGTGCTGCGCGACGGCGCCGCGGCGCAGTACGGCTCCGACGCCATCGCCGGCGTGCTGAACATCCAGCTGAAGAAGAAGGCCGGCTGCGAGGCCGTGGCGGGCTTCGGCCAGTACTCGGCCGGTGACGGCAAGAACTACCTCGCGTCGGCCTACTGCGGCGTGAAGCTGGGCAACGGCACGCTGGGCATCACCGGCGAGTGGCAGGACCGCGGCCGCTCCAACCGCAACGATCCCAACGACGAGAACGTGGGCCCGCGCACCATCGGCGACACGGCCGTCAAGAACAAGACCATCTACCTGAACGGCGAGTTCCCGCTGGCCGGCGACAACAAGGTCTACCTGACGGCCGGCGCGCAGGACCGTGACGCGTCATCGGGCGCTTGGTCGCGCGGCGGCGTGGGCTCCAGCGACGTGCCCAAGCGCAACTCCGCGGCGATGTACCCCGACGGCTTCGTGCCCTTCATCAACGGCAAGATCGAGGACCGCTACTTCAGTGTCGGCTGGAAGTCGAGCTTCGCCGGCTGGGACACCGACCTGTCGCAGACCTACGGCTCCAACAAGATGCGCTACAACATCAGCAACACGCTGAACGCATCCATCGCCAACAAGGACCTGCTGGCCGGCGGCAAGGGCATCAGCCCGACGAGCTTCGACGCCGGCGGCTTCGGTTTCAGCCAGGCGACGACCAACTTCGACGTCAGCCGCTACTTCCCCGATCTGCTGGGCGGCAGCAACATCGCCTTCGGCGCCGAGTACCGCAAGGAGAAGTACGACATCGTCGCCGGTGAGCCGGGCTCCTACGTCGATGCCGACGGCCTGAACTTCGGCGGCGTCGGCGGCAGCCAGGGCTTCCCGGGTTTCCAGCCGATCGACGTGACCAACCGCAGCCGCAGCAGCCAGGCGCTTTATGCGGACTGGGAAGCCAACTTCACGCCCAGCCTGACGGTTGACGCGGCCCTGCGCGCCGAGCATTACAGCGACTTCGGCTCCGAGACCACCGCCAAGCTTGCTGCCAGCTACAAGCTCGGCAAGGCCGTGTTGCTGCGTGGCGCGGCCAGCACGGGTTTCCGCGCGCCCAGCTTGCAGCAGCTCTACTTCTCGTCCACCTTCACCGACTTCATCAGCGGCGAGCCGGTGCAGGTGAAGCTGGCCCCCAACGGCAGCGCCATCCCGCTGGCCGCGGGCGTGCCGCCGCTGAAGCAGGAGAAGTCCAAGAACCTCACGCTCGGCCTCACCGTCAAGCCGAGCACCGACACCTCGGTCACCGTCGACCTCTACCAGATCAACATCCGCGACCGCATCGTGCTGTCGGGCCGCTTCACGGCTGACAACTACCCGCCGCTGGCGTCGCTGCTGAACAGCCTGGGCGTCGAGCAGACGGCCTTCTTCGTCAACTCCATCAACACGCGCACCCGTGGCCTGGACTTGACCGCGTCCAACCGCACGAAGCTGGGTGCGGGTCAACTCAGCACCTTCCTGGCGCTGAACGTCAGCCGCACGACGGTGACCGGCCGCAATGCGCCGGCGGCGCTGCAGGGCTACGAGGACGTGCTGCTGTCCGCGCGCGAGCGCCTGTTCATCGAGGAGGCCGGCCCGCGCATGAAGGGCACGCTGGGCTTCGAGTATGCGCAGGGCGCCTGGACGGGCGAGGCCAAGATCGTCCATTTCGGCAAGCAGACCCAGGGCGGCTTCACCGAGGGCGTGCTGCTGAAGTACAAGCCCAAGACCTCGATGGACCTGGGCGCGTCGTGGCAGGCCACGCCGGCGCTCAAGCTCAGCATCGGCGGCAACAACGTGTTCAACGTGAAGCCGTCGAAGCAGGACCCGTTCGAGACCGACAACGGCTTCTACTACGACAGCGTGCAGTTCGGCCTGAACGGGGCGTCTTACTACGCGCGGGCGCATTACCGCTTCTGACACCCTCGCGGACAATCCGGGCGGATGGACCACAGTTTTCTCTCCGCCCTGATCCTGCTGCTGCTGGTGCTGGACCCGCTCGGCAGCCTGCCCGTCTTCATCCCCATCATGCGGTCGGTGCCCAAGGAGCGCCGCACGCGCGTGGCGCTGCGTGAGGTGGGCATCGCGTTCTGCGTGCTGTTCGCCTTCATGTTCCTCGGTGAAGGCTTCCTGCGCGTCATGCACCTGTCGGAGCGCTCGCTGGAGGTGGCCGGCGGCGTCATCCTGATGATCATCGCGATCCGCATGATCTTCGGCGGCTCCGGCGAGTCGGCCTACGGGCTGGAACCGGGCAAGGAGCCGCTGATCTTCCCGCTGGCCGTGCCGCTGCTGGCCGGGCCGTCGGCCATGGCCACGGTGCTGCTGCTGGCGTCGCGCCAGCCGGACCGCATCTATGAATGGATAGGCGCGCTCAGCGCAGCGCTGCTGGTGTCGGGCATCGTGCTCGTGCTGGCCGACCGCATCCGCAAGCTGCTGGGCGACTCGGTCGTGTCGGCGCTGGAGAAGCTGATGGGCCTGGTGCTGACGGCCATCGCCGTCGAGATGGTGCTGGCCGGCCTGAAGCGCTACTTCGTCGGCGGGCTCTGAGCCGCGTCGTCGGGGCCGGGGATGACGGCCGTGGCCCACGGTGAGCGCAGCCGCCAGCCCAGCGATTCGTACAGCTGGCGCCCTTCGGGCGTGGCCACCAGCACGCCTGCATGGCGGCCCTGCGCGTGGGCGCGGGCCTGCAGCGCGGCCATGACCGCGCGGCCCAGCCCGCGGCGCTGGTGGGTCGGCGCCGTGATGATGCGGTCGTAGGTGGCCCAGCCTTCGCCCAGTGCCACGAAGCCGGCCGCGGCCGGGCTGCCGTCCGGCGCGTGCACCTGCACGTTCACGACGGCGCCATCGTCCGTCACCGCCAGCGCGTAGCCCGGCGGCAGCGGCGCAGCGGCAGGGAAGGGATCGGCGCCGCAGGTCATCAGGAAGCCATCGGCCTCCATTCGCCAGTGCGGCGGCAACAGCGCGCGCAAGGCGTCGGCCGGTGCGCAGGCCTTCAGGAAGACCCAGGGCTCGTCGATGCTGCGGCCGAGTTCGGCGAGTGCCGGCGACAGCTCCGGGAACAGATAGCGCCGCGTGTGCCGCGGCTGCCGGACGTCGATGCGCAGGCCGTCCGCATGCGGCACGGGGGCGGGCGTCTGCCGATTCAGGGCCCAGCCCTGCGCCCAGGCCTGCAGCGGCCCGGGCAGCCCGGCCTGCGCGGGCGACGTCACTTGTTCTTCTTGGCTTCCTTGCCCTTCGGGATCACCGATGTCATCGGCGCCACCGGGCGGTCGCTGCCGGCAGACTTGCCCGGAGCGGTGTCCTTCTTGGGCTTCTTGGTCATCTTGTTGCCGCGTTGTTCGGTGTTGGCCATACGTCCTCCGTGCAGGGTGAGAAAAAGAAGAAGGCAGGACTATGCCTCAGCGTCGTACTTCAACCGGGCCGGGCTCGCGGCCCATTGCGCTGCGGTGATGTCGTAGCGCTTGCAGTCCATGTCATACCAGCGGCCCACGCCGGTGAGCGTCATGCCCAGCCGCTCCATGACGATGGCCGAGGGCGTGTTCTCCGGCTGGCAGACGGCGCAGACGCGCTCTGGCCGCAGCGTGGCGAACGCCCAGCCCACCATGTGGCGCGCCGCTTCGCTGGCAAAGCCCTGGCCCCAGGCGTCCTGGCGCAGCCGCCAGCCGGTCTCCAGCGGCTCGGCCGGGTTGCGGGCCAGGTGCTGGATGCAGCCGCTGCCGATCAGTTGGCCGGTGTCCTGGCGGATGAAGGCCCACCACGAATAGCCGAACTCGGCCCAGCGCGCCTTCACGCGCTCGATCATCAGCCGCGTGTCGTCCGGCGTGTCCGGCCGGCCGGTGATGTAGCGCATGACGACGGGGTCGCGGTTGAGGTCGTGCAGCCCGTCGAAGTGGTGGTCGTCCAGCGGCTCCAGCCGCAGCCTGGGTGTGATCAGCAAGCTCATGCGGCCATTCTGGAACCGGTCGCTCTCACGATTCGAAAGTCACCTTTCAGATGATGAAAAGTCAGCATGTTGCGCTGCCGCAAGATTTCTCATTATGGTGAATCGCATTTTGTGATTTGAAAAATGAAAGATAAGTTGTTGTTTTGTTTGATGAAAGTTTTTTGTCTTATATAAGACTCGGGTCTATGCGGCGGGTCGGCCGAGGACTACGCTAGAGCCATCGGTTTTGATGTTTTGCAAGGAGCTTTCCATGACCCGCCTGACCCGTGAACAACAGATCGCCGCCCTCGAAAAAGACTGGGCCGAGAACCCCCGCTGGAAGGGCATCACCCGCGGCTACACCGCCGCCGACGTCGTGCGCCTGCGCGGCTCCGTCGAGATCGAGCACACGCTGGCCAAGCGCGGCGCCGAGAAGCTGTGGGGCCTCGTCAACACCGAGCCCTTCGTCAACGCGCTGGGCGCGCTGACCGGCAACCAGGCCATGCAGCAGGTCAAGGCCGGCCTGAAGGCCATCTACCTGTCGGGCTGGCAGGTCGCCGGCGACGCCAACAGCAACGGCGAGATGTACCCCGACCAGTCGCTGTACTCGGTGGACTCGGTGCCCAAGGTCGTCAAGAAGATCAACGCCACGTTCAAGCGTGCCGACGAGATCCAGTGGAGCGAAGGCAAGGACGACATCGACTTCTTCGCCCCCATCGTGGCCGATGCGGAAGCCGGTTTCGGCGGCGTGCTGAACGCCTTCGAGCTGATGAAGTCCATGATCGAGGCTGGCGCCTCGGGCGTGCACTTCGAAGACCAGTTGGCCAGCGCCAAGAAGTGCGGCCACATGGGCGGCAAGGTGCTGGTGCCGACGCGGGAAGCCGTCGCCAAGCTCGTCGCGGCCCGCCTGGCGGCTGACACCATGGGCGTGCCCACGCTGCTGGTGGCCCGCACCGACGCCGAAGCCGGCGACCTCGTCACCGCCGACATCGACGACAACGACAAGCCCTTCTGCACCGGCGAGCGCACCGTCGAAGGCTTCTACCGCACCCGCAACGGCCTGGACCAGGCCATCAGCCGCGGCCTGGCCTACGCGCCCTATGCCGACCTGATCTGGTGCGAGACCGGCAAGCCCGACCTGGCCTTCGCCAAGGCCTTCGCCGACGCCATCCACGCCAAGTTCCCCGGCAAGCTGCTGGCCTACAACTGCTCGCCGTCGTTCAACTGGAAGAAGAACCTCGACGACGCCACCATCGCCAAGTTCCAGCGCGAGCTGGGTGCGCTGGGCTACAAGTTCCAGTTCATCACGCTGGCCGGCTTCCACAGCCTGAACTACTCGATGTTCGAACTGGCCCACGGCTACGCCCGCCACCAGATGAGCGCCTTCGTCGAACTGCAGGAGAAGGAATTCGCCGCGGCCGAGAAGGGCTTCACCGCCGTCAAGCACCAGCGCGAGGTCGGTACCGGCTATTTCGACGCCGTCACCACCACCATCGAAGCCCAGGCCTCCACCGCGGCTCTGAAGGGCTCGACCGAAGACGAACAGTTCTTCGACGCCAAGCACGGTTGAGTACACCGAGACCGTTGATCAGATCAGGGAAAGTCAACTCCCCGACGTTGGGCCCGCTTCGGCGGGCCTTTTTTTGTCCGTTGGGCGTTGTGACGCGGTTGACCAAAGTTATTTGAGATCAACGGTTTACCTGACTCATGGGCCATCGTCCGGCCAGAATTCGCTCACCGAGCCCTACCTACCTAGAACCGTGCTGAGGAGCGGCCTAACCCGTCGGTAGGACTCCCTCCGTCGAACACGAACTAGAGAACGTGGCCAAAGACAGCTTGGAGACGGTCCTCGTTCAAGCCATCAGAGCCCCGCCACCAACATGCCGGGTACGCCATGTCGACGTAGTGCTTGTCAGGCAATACGCGCTGATGGACAGGCACGAACCGCTCCCAGAAGCCGGGGTGTTCGGATGTGCCGAGGACGCCACACAGGCCCAGGATTGCGACCAACTGGCCGCGCTCGCCCTTGTTGGCCTTTAGCGTGGCGGGGAAGTGCTTGTGAAGTTGCGCGCTTGTTACCGACGGGGGCACTGAAGTCAGGACTGCAATCAAGTCGCGGAAGATGTTGACGTCTTCGGCGGTCGGTGCGGGCGGGGGCATCTCGGAGAACAGCGTCAGGTCGAGCGCTGCGTAAATGACGTCCGCGTGCCGCACGCCTCCCCACTTCAGCCTCTCGAAGTTCAGCACGTTCAAGTCATGTTCCTTGACGTGTTCGTCGTCATCTAGGCCACACACTCGGCAGTGCCGTTCCCCTGGCGTGGCGGCATGCGTAGGCATCCACCGGCTCGTGGCATAGCTGCCGAGTGCCGAGCGCCACTCAACTCTTCGCGTGGAAAGGCTGGCCAGGAAACCGTCTGCGACCTGACGTAGGTCCACCCGACCGTGTGCCCCTTGGAGGTGAGCTACCGCTTCGCCATGCGTGGGCCTGATAGGGTCGAACATGACACGCTGAGACTTGGCATAGGCGAAGTCCTCGGCGCTCAGCCGCGGCTCTCCACGGGCCCAACCGGAGGCTGACCAGTGGACGTCGAAGAGAATTTTGAGCGCTCGTTTGTCCATGAGTTCATGCGTTGAATCAGGCGTGTAGCCACATTCTCAAGCGCTGGCGTCCCGGGTTTCTGGACGCCAGCCTCCTCTCATGGACTGTTTGGGTCGTCAGCGACATAACACCCGGTCCGTTGCCGGTGGTGTTTCACCCCCGCGCCCCTGCCTGATGAAACCGCAGGCCGAGCGCCGGGCTGCCCCAAGCCGTCCCCTCGGGGGCTGAGGCCGGACACGGCAAGTCCTGCTGGCTTGCCGTGTCTGTCGAAGGGCAGCCGCTCCGTCGGCTGCGCGGTCTGCAAGACCGGCGGGGCGGCCCGCGTTCAGCGGGGCACGACCAGACGAGGGGTTCCCATGTCAGCGGCGCGCGACCTGGAAGGTCCCGACCGCGCCGTTCAGCGTCTGGGCCTGCTCGCGCAGGCTCTCGGCCGCGGCGGTGGACTCTTCCACCAGTGCCGCGTTCTGCTGCGTGACCTGGTCCAGTTGCGCGATGGCGATGTTGACCTGCGCGATGCCGTCGGACTGCTCGGCCGTGGCGGTCGTGATCTCGCCCATGATGTCCTTCACGCGCTGAACGGCGCCCACCAGCTCGTCCATCGTCTTGCCGGCCTCGGCCACCAGCCGTGAGCCCGCTTCCACGCGCTCCACGCTGCTGCCGATCAGGCTCTTGATCTCCTTGGCGGCGTCGGCCGAGCGGCCGGCCAGCGAGCGTACCTCGCCGGCGACGACCGCGAAGCCGCGGCCCTGCTCGCCGGCGCGCGCGGCTTCCACCGCCGCATTCAGCGCCAGGATGTTGGTCTGGAACGCGATGCCGTCGATGACGCCGATGATGTCGGCGATCTTGCGCGAGCTGCCGTTGATCTCGTCCATCGTGTGCACCACCTGGGCCACCACCTCGCCGCCGCGCTGCGCCACGCTGGCGGCCGATTGCGCCAGCTGATTGGCCTGGCCGGCCGACGCGGCGGACTGCTGCACAGTGCCCGTCAGCTCCTCCATCGCGCTGGCGGTTTCCTCCAGGCTGGATGCGGCCTTCTCGGTGCGCGCGCTCAGGTCCTGGTTGCCGCTGGCGATCTCGGACGACGCATTGCCGATGGACTCGGCCGTGTCGCGGATGCCGGCGATGGTGGCCGACAGCGACTCGCGCATGCGGCGCAGCGTCATCTGCAGCTGGCCGATCTCGTCGGTGCCGGCCTGCATGCCCTTGCCCGAGCGCGTCAGGTCGCCGTTGGCGACGCGCTCGGCCAGTTCGTTGGCGGCGGCCAGCGGCACCGTGATGCTGCGCGTGATGCTCCACGCCGCCGCGATGCCCAGCGCCAGCATGGCCAGGCCGAAGCCGATCAGCAGCACGCGGCTGTTGCCGTTGGCGTCGTTGATGCCGGCCGCGGTGTCGTCGATGCTCTTGCGCTGGTGGTCCAGGAACTCTTCCATGCGCTGCAGGTAGATCTTGGAGCCGGGCACGAACACCTCGGTCAGCAGCTTGTCGGCGCCCTCGGCGTCGCCGTCCTTCTTCAGCTGGGTGATCTTGTCGCGCGATGCCAGGTAGACCTTGCGTGCCTCGCCGACGGCGTCGAACAGCTTCTGCTCGTCGGGCGAGCGCACCAGCCCCTTGAGCTTCTCCTGCATCTCGCCGGAGGCCTTGGTGGACTGCGCCGCCTCTTCCCTGAACAGCTCCACCAGCGACGGGTCGGCGCTCTTGGCGATGGCCATCGTGCGGCGCACGCCGGCGTTGATGTTGCGGCTCCAGTCCGAAATGAGCCGCTCCTTGGCGAGCGGCTCGGCCATCATCTGCTGCGTGGCCGCGGCCGTGGACGCCAGCCGCCACGAGGCCACCGCGATGACGCAGGCGGCCAGCGCCAGCACCAGTGCAAAGCCCGCCGCCAACCGTTGGCCGATGGATAGCTTGATCATGAAGTCTGCCCTTTGTTCTCTTGTCATGACGCCCCCTCGTCTACGACGCGGGGCAACAGGCGATGCTAGAGCCGTCGAAGGCCGGGTGTCAGCTTCAAACCGGGACTTCGGTCACGCAGATTCCGATGCAAACGATGCCGATGGGCGCCTGCCCGCCTGGCGGTCAGCGCGACGCGGCCAGCAGCGCACGGTAGTCGTCCGGGCTGGCGAGGCGCGGGTTGGTCTTGTGGCAGTGGTCGGGCAGTGCGCGTTCGATGATGGCGTCGTCCAGCTCGGGCGTCACGCCCATCGCGGCCAGGCCGGCGGGCAGGCCCAGGCGGGCGTTCAGTGCGGTGATGGCGTCGGCCACCGCGTCGGCGTCGCGGCCGGGCAGGGCCATGGCCTGTGCGAGCCGCGCGATGCGGTCGTCGCGCCGCACGCTGTCGGCCGCGGCGTTGAAGCGGATCACGGCGGGCAGGAACACGGCGTTCAGCGTGCCGTGGTGCAGCCGCGGGTTGAGGCCGCCCAGCGCATGGCTCAGCGAGTGCACCGCGCCGAGACCCTTCTGGAAGGCCAGCGCGCCGTGCACGCTGGCGCACATCATGTCCAGCCGCGCGTCGCGGTCCTGGCCGTCGCGCGTGGCGCGCTCGATGCTTTGCCAGCCCCGGCGCAGGCCTTCCAGTGCGATGCCATCGGCCGGCGGGTTGAAGGCCGGGGCGAGGAAGGTCTCGATGCAGTGGGCGATGGCGTCCATGCCGGTCGCCGCCGTCAGGTGCGGCGGCAGCGCCAGCGTCAGCTCGGGGTCGCAGATCGCGGCCTTGGGGAGCAGCTCCCAGTTGTGGAAGCCCAGCTTGCGGCCGTCGTCGACGATGAGGATGGCGCCACGCGCCACCTCGCTGCCGGTGCCGGCCGTCGTCGGCACGGCGATGACGGGCAGCACTTTGGACGTGATGTTGACGGCGCCGCCCTCGATGGTCGCCCAGCGCTTGAGCGGCCCCTCGTGCGTGGCGGCGATGGCCACGCCCTTGGCCAGGTCGATGCTGGAGCCGCCGCCGATGGCGATGAGCCCGTCGCAGCCCGCCTCGCGCAGTTGCTCCACGGCCAGCCGCACCGCGGCCTCGGTGGGGTTGGGCGGCGTGCGGTCGAACACCGTGGGCGGCTCGGCGAACGCGGCCAGCGCCTTGTCCAGCACGCCCGCCGCGCGCACGCCGGCATCGGTGACCACCAGCGGCCGGCGCATGCCGACGCGTTCGCATTCGGCGGGCAGCAGCCGGCTGGCGCCGAACTCGAGTTCGATGCGGGTCACGTACAGCATCTGGGCCATGGCGCACTCTCCGGGGTGTCTTCGTTCATCCTAGCCCCGGCTGTCTAGACTCGACGTCATGCGCGCGACTCCGCTCCCCGCCCTGCTGCTGACCCTGGCCCTGGCCGCCTGCGGCGGTGGGGGAGGGGGCGCGCCGCCGGCCACCATGCCGCCTGTCGACGACCGCCCCGGCCTGACCGACACGACGGTCTATTCCTCGGCGCGCGACGCATCGCTGCCCGGCGCCGTGGAGGCAGCCGCGGTCAGCACGCAGACGGTCACCGCCAACGGCCAGACGCTGAGCTACACCGCCACCGCCGGCCACCTCATCGCGCGCGACGCGGCCGGTGCGGCGCAGGCGTCGGTGTTCTACGTCGCCTACACGCGGCCTGGCGCCGACGCGGCCACGCGGCCGGTGACCTTCTTCTACAACGGCGGCCCGGGCTCCGCGTCGGTGTGGCTGCAGCTGGGCAGCTTCGGGCCGAAGCGCCTGGTGACCGGCGTGCCGGACACGGCGCTGGCCCGGCCGTTCACGATGGTGGACAACGCCGAGCACCTGCTGGGCGAGAGCGACCTCGTCTTCATCAACGCCGTCGGCACCGGCTATTCGCAGGCCATCGCGCCGTTCACGAACCGCAGCTTCTGGGGTGTGGATGCCGACGCGGCGCTGTTCCGCGACTTCATCCTGCGCTACCTCGCCGCGAACAACCGCGCCGGGTCGCCCAAGTACCTGTTCGGCGAGAGCTATGGCGGCCCGCGCACGGCCGTGCTGGCGCGGCGGCTGCAGGAGGCGGGCGTCATGCTGGACGGGCTGGTGCTGCAGTCCCCGGCCATGGACTACAACAGCAACTGCGGCATCACCACCGGCCAGGGCTGCGCCGGCTACCTGCCGAGCTTCGCCGCCGTCGGCGTGTTCCACCGCCTGACGCAGCCCGTGCCCACCGACGTGAACGCCTGGACCACGCAGGCTCGCACCTATGCCGACACGGTCTATGGCCCCGCGCTGCAGGCCTGGCTGGCCGACCGCCTGCCCACGCCGGCGCTGTGGCAGCCGCTGGCCGACCTGACCGGCCTGCCGGCCGGCCGTTGGCAGACGGCGCTCAACGTGTCGGCCGACAGCTACCGCCAATGGCTCATCGCCGGCCAGCTGCTGGGGCGCTACGACGGCCGCATGAAGGCCGCGGTGGGCAGCGTGCTGGCGGCCGAGGGCGACCCGTCCAGCACCTGGATCGGCGACAGCTTCGCGCAGGGCATTGCCACCCACCTGCGCGACCAGCTCGGCTATCGCAACGCGTCCACCTACGTCGTGCTCAGCAACGCCATCAACGACTGGGACTTCAGCCACGCCGGCCGCCCGCTGCCCGACACGGTGCCCGACCTCGCCGCCGCGCTGGCGCAGAACCCGCGGCTGCGCGTGCTGGCCGTCAGCGGCTATCACGACCTGGCCACACCGTTCCACCTGACCGAGACCGACCTGGCCCGCGTGGACGCCCGCCGCGTGACGATCCGCAACTACGCCGGCGGCCACATGAGCTACCTGGACGACGCGACGCGCATCGCGCAACTGGCCGACATGAAGGCCTTCTACGCCAACACGCTGGCGCTGCGCGCGACGGCCGACCTCGGGCCCGAGCGGCGTGCGCTGGCGGCCCGGCCCGTGGTGGCCGTGGACCGTGCCGGCACGCCGCAGGCGCCGGGCAGCGTCGTGCCGGTGGAGGAGGCCGTGTTCCAGGCGCCGCTGCGCGACCCGTGGGTGCCGCCGAGAATGCGCGCTCCATGAAGCCACCCACCCAGCTCCTGACGCCGCGCATGGCCGGCGTGCTCGAACGCATCCACCGCGCCAACCGCCCGCCGTTCCACAGCCTCACGCCGCGCGACGCGCGCCTGGCCTACCGCATGGGCGCCGAGATCCTGGACCTGCCGCGCGCGCCGCTGCCCCGCGTCGATAACCTCGAAGCCGCCGGCCGCCCCGCGCGGCTGTACGCGCCCAGCCACGAGCGGCTGCCCGTGCTGCTCTACCTGCACGGCGGCGGCTTCACGATCGGCGACCTGGAGACGCACGACAGCCTGTGCCGCCAGCTGGCACTGCGCAGCGGCGCAGCCGTCATGGCACTGGACTACCGCCTCGCGCCCGAGCACCGCTTCCCCGCCGCCGTGGACGACGCCTGGGCCGCACTGGCCTGGCTGCACGAACATGCGGCATCACTCGGGCTGGACGGCTCGCGCCTGGCCGTCGGCGGCGACAGTGCCGGCGGCACGCTGGCCGCCACCACCGCCTTCTTCGCCCGCGACCGCGGCCTGCCGCTGAAGGGGCAGCTGCTCATCACGCCCGGCACCGCCAGCCAGGCCGGCACGCCGTCGCACAAGCTGTTCGCCAACGGTTTCCTGCTCGACGCCGCCAGCATCGAGTGGTTCTTCGGCCACTACCTCGACCGCGCCCAGCGCCACGACTGGCGCTTCGCGCCGCTGGAGGCGGAGGACCACAGCGGCCTGGCGCCCGCCTGCCTGGTGCTGGCCGAATGCGACCCGCTGGTGGACGAGGGCATCGCCTACGCCGACACGCTGCGAGCGGCCGGCGTGCCGGTGCAGCTGGAGCTGTACCGCGGCGTCACGCACGACTTCATCAAAATGGGGCGTCAGATCCCCGAGGCCCTCACCGCCTTGGACGCCTGCGCCACCGCCATCAGGGAGTACCTCCAACCATGAAGCGCACCGACTTCCGCCACCTCGAACCCCTGCGCGTGCGCTGGGCCGAGATCGATGCCCAGGGCATCGTCTTCAACGGGCATTACCTCACCTACCTGGACACCGCCGTCAGCGGCTACTGGCGCGCGCTGGCCATGCCCTACGCCGAGACGATGAAAGGGCTGGGCGGCGACCTCTACGTGCGCCGCGCGACGCTGGACTACCGCGGCTCGGCCCGCTACGACGACCGGCTGGACATCGGCATCCGCGTCCGCGAGTTCGGCAACAGCTCGATGAAGGTGGACGGCGCCGTCTTCCACGGCGAGCACATGCTGGTGCAGGCGGAGATGGTCTACGTCTTCGCCGACCCGGCCACGCAGTCGCCGCTGCCGGTGCCGGACGCGCTGCGCGGGCTCATCCACGACTTCGAGGCCGGTCAGCCGGTCGTCGACATCGCGCTGGGCCCGTGGTCCGAGCACGGTGCCGCCGCCACCGCCATCCGCCGCGAGGTGTTCGTGGAGGAGCAGCACATTCCCGCCGACATGGAGTGGGACAGCGCCGACGCCAGCTGCCTGCACGCGCTGGCCCGCAACCGCTTCGGCCTGCCGCTGGCCACGGGCCGGCTGCTGGAGCATGTGCCGGGTGTGGCCAAGATCGGCCGCATGGCCGTGCGGCGCTCCATGCGCGGCGGCCAGATCGGCCGGCTGGTGCTGGACGCGCTGATGGCGCACGCCCGGCAGCAGGGCTACCGCGAGGTGCTGCTGCATGCGCAGTTGTCAGCGGAGAACTTCTACCTGCGCGCCGGCTTCCAGCGCCGCGGCGAGCCGTTCGAGGAAGCCGGCATCGGCCACGTCGAAATGGTCCGGGCGATCTAAGCCTGGCGCACGCAGGCGTTGTCCTCGGTCCAGCCTCAGCCCAGCATCTCGAAGCGCTCGACGCGGCGCTCGCTCGCCAGCCACGGCGCCATCGCCGCCGCCACCTGCGGCTCGCGGTGGCCCCAGCCGGCGGGGTAGATCTCCATCCACGTCCAGCGGCCCTGGTCATCCGGCTCGGGGCGCTGTAGCAGCTCGATCGGCGCTTCGACGCGGGCCTTGCGGAAGGCGATGAGGGCGGCGTCGGCGTTGTCCGCCGCGACCTTGTAGTAGACGTAGAGCTGCATCAGTCTTGCGGCGGAATTTCGTACGGCAGAGGGCGCGGCTGCAGCATCGCGCCGCCGGCTTGCCCCAGGTGCAGGCTGCCGCCTTCCAGCGCCGCGAGCTTGATCTCGGCGGCGATGACCGTGCGGCCGTCGCGCATGCCGCTGCCGGCCACGACGCCGGCCGGCTGCTCGGGGTCGGCGCTGTGGAAGATCTCCTGGCCCACGGTGGCCGTCGCGTCCGTCTCGAACACCTGCAGCCGGCGCTTCAGCGTGCCGCGGTACTGGCTGCGCGCGACGATCTCCTGGCCCGGGTAGCAGCCCTTCTTGAAGTTCACGCCGCCCAGCACCTCGAAGTTGATCATCTGCGGCACGAAGGCCTCCACGGTGGCGCCGCGCACCCACGCCAGGCCGGCGGCGGCCTCGGCGCCGGCCCAGTCATCGGGCGTGATCTCGGCGCTCGCAGGAGCGGCGGCTGCCGCCGGCTGCACGCGCAGCGCGCGGCCTGAGCCGGGCAGTGCGATCTGCACGGCGTCACCCTCGCGCACCAGCGTCCACGCGTCGGCGGCCGGCGTGCCCTGCAGGCCGTAGACGGCGAACTCGGCGCTGGCGTCCGTCAGCTTGCACTTGGCGCGCAGCACGAACATCGACAGCCGCTTCAGCGTCGCCGCCAGCGTTTCGGCCGGCAGCGCCAGCAGGATCTCGTCGTCACCGCCACGCCAGCCCACCATCGTTGCGAGCAGCCGGCCCTTGGCGGTGCAGAAGCCGGCCAGCCGCGCGTGGTCACGGTCCAGCAGCGCAAAGTCCTGGGTCAGCTGGCCGTGAAGGAAGCTGGCGGCGTCGGCACCGAGGGCGCGGATGACGCCCCAGTCACGGAGGTGGAGTCGGGAAGTCTGGGACATGGGCGCAATTATCATCAGCCCCCTTTTGACCGGGCCGTCTCTCTGGGTATACAGGGCATGAAATGGTTGTTGCGGGCGTTGCTCGCGTTGTTGTTGATCGCGGCGCTGGCCGCCGGGGCCGCGTGGCAATGGCTGCGCAGCCCGCTGGGGCTGGCCGCGCCGTCGGTGGAGTTGTCCGTCGAGCCCGGCGCCAACCCGGCCGAGGTCGCGCGCGCCTGGGTGGCCGCCGGCGTGCAGACCGATGCCCGCTGGCTCTACCAGTGGTTCAAGTGGTCCGGCCAGGCCAAGCAGATCCGCGCCGGCAGCTACGAGGTGCACGCCGGCGTCACGCCGCGCGAGCTGCTGGACAAGATGGTGCGCGGCGACCAGATCCTGGAGCAACTGCGCCTCATCGAAGGCTGGAACTGGCGCCAGGTGCGGGCCGCGCTGGCCGCCGCCCCGTCGCTCAAGCCCAGGACCGCGGGCATGAGCGACGCCGAGCTGATGGCCGCCCTGGGCGAGCCGGGCGTGGCGCCTGAGGGCCGCTTCTTCCCCGACACCTATGCCTATAGCCGCGGCGTCAGCGACCTGACCGTGCTCAAGCGCGCCCGCGACGCGATGAAGAAGCGCCTCGCCGCAGCCTGGGACAAGCGTGCGGCCAACCTGCCGCTGAAGTCGGCCGACGAGGCGTTGATCCTCGCGTCCATCGTCGAGAAGGAAACCGGCACGCCGGCCGACCGCAGCCGCGTCGCCGCCGTGTTCGTGAACCGGCTGCGCCTGGGCATGCCGCTGCAGACCGACCCCACCGTCATCTACGGCCTGGGCGAGGCCTTCGACGGCAACCTGCGCAAGCGCGACCTGCTGGCCGACACGCCGTTCAACACCTACACGCGTGGCGGCCTGCCGCCCACGCCCATCGCGATGCCCGGCGCGGCGTCGCTGGCCGCGGCGCTGAACCCGGCGCCGGTGAAGGCGCTGTACTTCGTGGCGCGCGGCGATGGCAGCAGCGAATTCAGCGACGACCTCGCCGCGCACAATCGCGCGGTCAACAAATACCAACGCGGCGGCAAGTGATCGGTCGATTCATTTCATTCGAGGGCATCGACGGTGCCGGCAAGTCCACCCACATCCAGGCGGTGGCCGACTGGTTCCGCGCCCGCGGCGACGACGTGCAGCTCAGCCGCGAGCCCGGCGGCACGCCGCTGGCCGAGGCGCTGCGCGACATCGTGTTGAAGCAGCCGATGGGCTCGCTGACCGAGGTGTTGCTGATGTTCGCCGGCCGGCGCGACCATGTGGAGACCGTCATCAAGCCCGCGCTGGCGGCCGGCAAGACGCTGCTGTGCGACCGCTTCACGGATGCGAGCTTTGCCTACCAGGGCGGCGGCCGCGGCCTGCCGCTGGCGGTGCTGAACCCGCTGGCCGACTGGGTGCAGGAAGGCACCGAGCCCGAGCTGACGCTGTGGTTCGACCTGCCTTCCGAGCAGGCTGCCGCGCGCCGCGCCAACGCCCGCGAGGCCGACCGCATCGAGCAGCTGGACCTGGACTTCTTCGAGCGCGTGCGCGCTGGCTACGCGGCCCGCGCGGCCGCGGCGCCGCAGCGCATCGTGCGCATCGATGCCAGCGGCACCGTCGAGCAGGTCGGCGCCGCCGTGATCGCGGCGCTGGCCGCCCGGTACTCCTGATGCTGAACGCCGATCTCCCCTGGCTGCAGGGGCCGCTGACCGACGCGCTGACGCGCGCCCGCTCGCACGCGCTGCTGGTGCAGGGCCCGGCCGGCGTCGGGCAGCTGGAGCTGGCCGTCAAGCTGGCGCAGAGCTGGCTGTGCGAGGCCGCTGCGCCGGGCCAGCCGGCCTGCAACCAGTGCGCCAGCTGCAAGCTGTTCGCCAGCGGCACGCACCCGGACTTCCAGCTGTTGCTGCCCGAGGCGCTGGACGCGACCGCACGCGAGTCGCTGGGCCTGCCGTTCGAGGAAATCGACGTCAAGGCCGGCAAGGCCAAGCCCAGCAAGGAGATCAAGGTCGAGGCGGTGCGCGGCCTGCTGTCGTTCGCGCAGGCCACGTCGGCGCGCGGCAAGGCCAAGGTCGTCGTCATCTTCCCGGCCGAGGCGCTGAACGGTGTGGCCGCCAACGCGCTGCTGAAGACGCTGGAGGAGCCGTCCGGCCTGCTGCGCTTCGCGCTCGCCAGTCATGACAGCGCCAGCCTGCTGCCCACCATCCGCAGCCGCTGCCAGCCGCTGCCGCTGGCGCTTCCCGAGCGCTCGGCGGCGCTGGCCTGGCTGGCGTCCAAGGGTGTGCAGGGGGCCGAGGGCCTGCTGGACGCGACCGGCGGCCGGCCGCAGCAGGCGCTGGCCTGGTCGAAGGCCGGGCTGACGGATACCGCCTGGCAGGCCATTCCGAAGCGCGTCGCGCGCGGCGAGGTGCAGGCGCTGTCCGAGCTGCCGCCGCCACGCGCCATCGACGCGCTGCAGCGGCTGTGCCATGACCTGCTGCGCCGCAGCCACGGCCAGCCGGGGCAGTTCTTCGCGGCGGCGTCGCTGCCGTCGCCCAGGAAGGCAGCGCCGCTGCTGGCCTGGGATGCCGAGCTGAGACGCGCCGCGCGGCATGCCGATCACCCGTTGAACGCCAGCCTGTGGATCGAGGCGCTGGTGGCGCAGGCCCAGGCGGCGGTGAATGCGTCCTTGCGCTGACTACACTCGGCTTCCATGAGCGACGCGCAATCCAAGCAAGGCCCGGCCTCCCTGCAATTCCAGCCCAGCCAGCTGGGCGGTTCCCTGCCGTTGCCCACGGTGGGCGGGCAGGGCGCCAGCTCCAGCGCGCGGCCCAGCGTCATCCAGCTGGTGTTCCGCGAGAAGTCGGCGCTGTACGCGGCCTACATCCCGGCCTTCACCGAAGGCGGCCTGTTCGTGCCGACGACGCGCGACTACAAGCTCGGCGAGGATGTCTACCTGCTGCTGGCGTTGCCCGAGGACAGCCAGCGCTATCCTGTGGCCGGCAAGGTCGCGTGGCTGACGCCGGCCAACGCGTCAGGCGGCCGCACCCAGGGCGTGGGCGTGCGCTTCCCCGGCGATGAGAAGACGCGGTTGATCCGCGTGCGCATCGAGGAAATCCTGGGCACCGCGGTGTCGTCGAGCAAGCCGACCCAGACGCTGTAAGTGAAAGAGCCCGCCCGGGCTGCCGACCGATGTTCATTGATTCCCACTGCCACCTCAGCTTCCCCGAACTGAAGCAGCGGCTTCCCGACATCCTGGCCGACATGCGCAACGCGCAGGTCGATCAGGCCATCTGCATCTGCACGCAGATGGAGGAGTTCGAGGACGTCCACGCGCTGGCGATGGCGCACGACGTGCTGTGGTCCACCGTCGGCGTGCACCCCGATACCGAGGACATGCGTGAGCCCGACGTGGCCGAGCTGGTGGCTCTGGCGGCGCGGCCGCGTGTCGTCGCCATCGGCGAGACGGGGCTGGACTACTACCGCCTGAACGGCCGCAGCATCGCCGACATGGCGTGGCAGCGCGAGCGCTTCCGCACGCACATCCGCGCCGCCAAGCAGGCGGGCAAGCCGCTGGTCATCCACACCCGGGCTAGCGCCGCCGACACGCTGCGCGTGCTGGACGAGGAGGGCGGCGAGCAGGCGGGCGGCGTGTTCCATTGCTTCACCGAGACGGCCGAGGTGGCGCTGGCGGCGGTGGAGCGCGGCTACTACATCTCGTTCTCGGGCATCGTCAGCTTCAAGAACGCGCAGGATCTGCGCGACCTGCTGAAGCTGCTGCCGCTGGAGCGCGTGCTGATCGAGACCGACAGCCCGTATCTGGCACCGGTGCCGTTCCGCGGCAAGACCAACTCGCCGGCCTATGTGCCGCACGTGGCCAAGGCCGTGGCGGACGCCGTGGGCCTGGCCGTGCCGGAGCTGGCCGCCATCACGACGGCCAACACGCGCCGACTGTTCAAGCTGCCGGAGGCCGCATGAAACTGCTGATCGCCACGCTGGCCCTGGCCGCGGCCACGCTGGCCCATGCGACGCCCGTCGACGACCTCGTCATCGCCGCCGAGATGAACGACCCGCGCGTCGTGCAGGCGCTGCTGACCAAGGGCGTGGACCCCAACCTGACCGACAACCGCGGCCGCACCGCGCTGTTCACGGCCGTGCGCGAGGGCTCGCAGAAGGCGCTGGAAGCGCTGCTGGCCGTGCAGCAGACGAACGTGAACGCCGTCAACGCCGACGGCGAGACGCCGCTGATGCTGGCCGCCATCCGCGGCTCGCTGCCCGCCGTGAAGGCACTGGTCAAGCGTGGCGCCGACATCAACCGCAAGGGCTGGACGCCGCTGCACTACGCCTGCAGCGGCCCGGACAACGGCGTGGCCGAGTTCCTCATCGCGCAGGGCGCGGCGCTGAACGCGCGCTCCGACAACGGCACCACGCCGCTGATGATGGCCGCCCGCTACGGCAGCGGTGACCTGGTGCCGCTGCTGCTGAAGGCCGGCGCCGAGCCGCGCGCGGCCAACGAGCAGGAGCTGACGGCCGCCGACTTCGCCAAGCGCGGCGGCCGCGACCGCATGGCCGCCGAGCTGCGCGCCGCCGAGGCCCAGCGCCAGCGCGCGGCGTCGGCCGAGAAGTAGTGCACGCCTGGCCGGCCGTGTAGGGGAAAGTCTTACAGCGCCTAGCGCGCTGTGCCGACTGTTGCGACCCGGGGTGGCTGCCTACAGTGAGGCCATCGACTTCAACCGCAGGCCCACCATGCTGTCCACCACCCCGAATCTGGCTGACCCGTTCGCGATGCTGATCTCGCCCGCCGAGGTGATGACCGCCATCGAGCGTTCCGACCGTCTGGCCCGCCTGCAGCGCCGCGTCTACCGCCCGCTGGACCGCCCCTGGATTCCCGTCAAGGCCAGCGCCGCCTTCGACAGCGAGATCGACGCCGAGATCGACGTGCCCGACCTGTCGGACGACGCGTTGTAAAAACGAAAACGCCCGCTGATGCGGGCGTTTTGCTGGCGAGGCCGCTGGCCTCTTGCCTGGCGCTCAGACGCGCTTGCGGTACTCGTGCGTGCGGGTATCGATTTCGATCTTGTCGCCGTTCTCGACGAACGCCGGCACGGAGATCTCGAAGCCGGTGCCCTTCAGGCGGGCCGGCTTCATGACCTTGCCCGACGTGTCGCCCTTGGCGGCCGGCTCGGTCTCGATCTCGCGCACGACGCTGGTGGGCAGTTCGATGGAGATGGCCTTGCCGTCGTAGAAGGTGACTTCGGCGGCCATGCTGTCTTCCAGATAGGACAGCGCGTCGCCCATGTTCTCGGCTTCGACTTCGTACTGGTTGTACTCGGTGTCCATGAACACATACATCGGGTCGGCGAAGTAGGTGTACGTGCACTCCTTCTTGTCGAGGATGATCTGCTCCATCTTGTCGTCGGCCTTGAACACGAGTTCAGCACCGGCGCCGTTGAGCAGGTTCTTCATCTTGATGCGCACGGTGGCAGCGCCACGGCCGCCACGGCTGTATTCGGTCTTCAGCACGACCATCGGGTCCTTGCCCTGCATGATCACGTTGCCGGCGCGGATTTCTTGAGCGAGTTTCATGGTGGTCTCTCGGGATTAGTCAGGAGCTGCGCACCAGAACTCCAGCGGATTTGATCCGGTATGGCGCGGCAAAGCCCGTGATTCTATCTGGAAACCCCTAGGAAGCCCCGCAGCTGGGTCAGCAGGTCGGGCTGGGCCGCCAATTGCGCACGCCAGGCTGGCGCATGGTCGGCGGCCTCCGCCAGGCCGGCCAGCGAGCCGGGCAGGGCGCCCAGGCCGTTCCAGCCGCGCCACACCGCCTGCCAGGCCGGCGGCAGCGCCGCGCGGGCCATGAAGGCGGCCAGCTTGGCGTGGTGGGCGTTGTCCTCCGGTTGCGGGTAGATGTGCCAGACGAAGGGCTTGCCGGCCCACTGCGCACGCACGAACGAATCCTCGCCGCGGACGAAGTTCAGGTCGCAGGCCCACAGCAGCCGGTCGTAGTCGTCCTGCGGCAGGTAGGGCAGTGCGATGCTGCGCAGGCCGGGGCGAGCGGCGATCAGCGGCTGCAGCGGCCCGGGGCAGGCCAGCACCAGCGTGGGTTGTTCGGCGAGGCTCGCCAACAGGGCGGGCAGGTGCGCGTTGGCATAGGCGAACAGGCTGACGACGCGCTCGCCCTCCTCGGGCGCCCAGCCGCGCGCCGCCAGCCAGGCCGGCCCGTCGAAGGTCTCGATGCGCTCCAGCAGGCCGGTCTCGCGCAGCAGCCCGCCGGTGCGGGGCGTGAAGCCGGGGTAGAAGAAATGCTTGGTCAGGCCTGCGCCGGGGCCGTGGAACTGCGGCGAGGCCAGGCCATGGCTGCGCTCCACGTAGTCCTCCGCGCTGAGGTACTCGAGGTTGATCCAGCGCGGTGCGGTCTGCCGGGCGGCCATCCGGGCGACGAAGAAAGTCGGCAGTTCGCAGCCGAAGGCCTCGATGACCACCTCGCCCGGGGGGGCCTCCACGTCGTTCTCGGGCCAGGCGCGGATCTCGACGCCATGGCGCCGGTCCGGCCGCTCGGGCGCCATCCACGCGAGCGCCGAGGCGTCGTCAATCCACAGCCTGGCCTGATGTCCGCGAGCGACGATGTCCCGCGCCAGCCGCCAGCACACACCCAGGTCGCCATGGTTGTCGATGACGCGGCAGAAGATGTCCCAAAGCATCGGCTCTCTCATCGGCTCACTCATGGGTGGATTGTCCCAGGCCAGAATGCCGCCAATGTCCAGCACGCCACCTCCCAGCACCGACCCCGTCGAGCAGTACCAGGCCGAACGTGCCGCCATCGAAGCCGCCGAGAAGCAGCGCGCCGTCGACATGGAGGCCGCCGCCCGCGCGACGCGCGAGAAGCTGCTGGCCGAGGTGGGCGCGCTGCCGGCGCTGCCTGGCGTCTACCGCTACTTCGACGCGCGGGACGAGGTGCTTTACGTCGGCAAGGCCAAGGACCTGAAGAAGCGCGTCAGCAGCTACTTCCAGAAGAACCACGGCGGCACGCGCATCGGCATGATGGTGGCGCGCATCGCCCGCATGGAAACCACGGTGGTGCGCACCGAGGCCGAAGCGCTGCTGCTCGAGAACAACCTGATCAAGACGTTGAATCCTCGCTTCAACATCCTGTTCCGGGACGACAAGAGCTACCCCTACCTGAAGATCACGTCGCACGCGTGGCCGCGCATGGCCTACTACCGCGGCGCGGTGGACAAGCGGCACCAGTACTTCGGCCCGTTCCCCAGCGCCTGGGCGGTGAAGGAGTCCATCCAGCTGATGCAGAAGGTGTTCAAGCTGCGCACCTGCGAGGACAGCGTCTTCAACAACCGCAGCCGGCCCTGCCTGCTGCATCAGATCAAGCGCTGCTCCGGCCCCTGCGTGCCGGCCGGCCAGACCGGCGACTACGCGCGCGACGTGCAGAGCGCCGAAGCCTTCCTGCGCGGCGAGACCGACGAGGTCATGGCCTCGCTGCAGGCGCAGATGACCGCCTACGCCGAACGCTTCCAGTACGAGCTGGCGGCCGAGGTGCGCAACCAGATCCAGGCGCTGTCCAAGGTGCTGCAGCAGCAGGTCGTCGAGGAAAGCAGCGCCACCGGTCGCGACCGCGACGTGGACATCCTGGCCGTCAAGGTGCAGGGCGGCAAGGCCTGCGTGAACCTGGCGATGGTGCGCGGCGGCCGGCACCTGGGGGACCGCGCGTTCTTCCCCAAGCATGTCGACGATGCGACGGCCATGCTGCTGGACGACGAGGAGCCGCTGTCGCCCGAACGGCAGGTGCTGGAGGCCTTCATGGCGCAGCACTACCTCGCTTCGCCGGTGCCGGGCCTCGTCCTCGTCAGCGAGCCGGTCGACGCCGGCCTGGGCGAGGTGCTGGGCAGCCAGGCCGGCAGCCGGGTCACCGTGCAGGCCCAGCCGCGCGGCCAGCGCCGCATCTGGCTGGAGATGTGCGTCAAGGGCGGCGAGCTGGCGCTGGCGCGGCTGCTGGCCGAGGAGGGTTCGCAGCAGGCGCGCACGCGCGCGCTGGTGGACGCGCTGGACCTCTCCGTCACCGAGATCGACAGCTTCCGCGTCGAGTGCTTCGACATCAGCCACACCGCCGGCGAGGCGACGATGGCCAGCTGCGTTGTTTTCGAGGGCCACCAGATGCAGAGCAGCCAGTACCGGCGCTACAACATCGAGGGCATCACCGGCGGCGATGACTACGCCGCCATGCGCCAGGTGCTGACGCGCCGCTACGCCAAGATGGCCGAGGCCGCGCAGCTCGGCACCGGCCGGTTGCCGGACCTCGTGCTGGTGGACGGCGGCCGCGGCCAGGTCAGCATGGCGCGCGAGGTGTTCGAGGAGCTGGGGCTGGACCTGAGCCTCATCGCCGGCGTCGAGAAGGGCGAGGGCCGCAAGGTCGGCCTGGAAGAGCTGGTGTTCGCCGACGGCCGCGAGAAGGTCTACCTCGGCCGCGACTCGGCCGCGCTGATGCTGATCGCGCAGATCCGCGACGAGGCGCACCGCTTCGCCATCACCGGCATGCGGGCCAAGCGCGCCGCCACGCGCACCGGCGGCTCGCGTCTGGAGGACGTGCCGGGCGTCGGCCCCAAGAAACGCTCGCAGCTGCTGCAGCGCTTTGGTGGCGTGCGCGGCGTGGCTGGCGCCAGCGTCGACGAGCTGTGCAGCGTGAAAGGCATCTCGCGCGACCTGGCCGAAGAGATCTACCGCGCGCTGCACTGAGCGCAACCCGACAAGAATCGCTTCTGGAGGAGCACACCATGTCCATCGTCGAACGCTCGCGCCGCACCGCCCACTGGCTGGTCGCGCCGCTGCTGGCCGCCTGCGGCGCCGCGCCGCGCGCACCGGCCCCCGCGCCGGCACCGCCCGCCGCCCCGGCCGTGACGCCGGCCCCGGCGGCCGCACCGGCGGCGCCACAGCCCTCCGCCGCGCTGAACAAGCCCCAGGGCATGCCGGCGCCCAAGGCCGTGCGCACGCCGGAGGAACTGCGCCGCCAGGCCGCCGAGCGCATCGTCATGGCCAACCCCGAGCGCACCTTCATGACGCCGGCCCCGTCGCACCTGCTCACCGTCGTCGTGCTGGATGTGGAGCTGAAGGCCGACGGCAGCGTGCGCAAGATCAACGTGCTGCGCCCGCCGCGCTTCGGGCCCGAGACGCTGCAGATGGCCATCGACGCCGTGCACCGCGCCGCGCCCTTCGGCGACGTGCGCCGCATGCCCGAACCCTGGCGGTTCACCGAGAGCTTCCTGTTCGACGAGGACCGCCGCTTCAAGCCGCGCAGCCTGGATTGACGGGTCGCCACCACAAGCTGGGGCGTCAACGCCCCAGCCTTGGGCACAATGGCCGGATGACACGGCCCTCACGCTCACTCCGTTCGCTGCCCCCCGCGGGGGCGCTGGTGCCCTCCGGACGGACCAGCGGCCACTGACATGTTCTGGACGCTTCCCACCCTGCTGACCTGGGCCCGCATCGTGGCCATCCCGCTCATCGTCGGGGTGTTCTACCTGGACCTGGCGCCCGCGCACCAGAACCTGTTCGCGACCAGCCTGTTCATCGTCGTCGCGCTGACCGACTGGCTGGACGGCTACCTGGCCCGCAAGCTCAACCAGACCTCGTCCTTCGGCGCCTTCCTGGACCCGGTGGCCGACAAGTTCCTCGTCTGCTCGGCGCTGCTCATCCTGCTGGAACTGGGCCGCGTCAACGCCTTCGTCGCGCTGGTCATCGTCGGCCGCGAGATCGCCATCTCGGCGCTGCGCGAATGGATGGCGCAGATCGGCGCGTCACGCAGCGTGGCCGTGCACATGGTGGGCAAGCTCAAGACCACCGTGCAGATGGTGGCCATCCCGTTCCTGCTGTTCGACGGCCTGCTGTTTGGCATCATCCCGACCCGCGTGTGGGGCACCTGGCTGATCTACGCGGCCGTCGTGCTGACCATCTGGTCGATGGTGTACTACCTGCAGAAGGCGCTGCCCGAAATCCGCGCCAAGGCGCGCTGAAGACGCCATCCGGCGACGCGCGGGACACCGAGTTGTATCGGGACTTTTCCCGCCCCGCCGGGCCGGCGGGGCGCGTCTAGAATCCGCTTCCCCGCGCGAGTCCGGGCCGTCGAATTGGTGGCTCTGAAGGGCTCCCAGCTGTACGCGGGCCGCCATTCGCTAGCAGCTTTGCACCGCCGAATCGTCCAACTGGGGGCACGAGTGAACAAGTCCGAATTGATCGAGCACATCGCCAAGCAGGCCGACATCTCCAAGGCCGCCGCGGGCCGTGCGCTCGAAGCCGTGATCGGCGGCGTCAAGACGACGCTGAAGAAGAATGGGACCGTGTCGCTGGTGGGCTTCGGCACCTTCAGCATCACCAAGCGCGCCGCCCGCACCGGCCGCAACCCGCGCACCAACGAGGCGATCAAGATCAAGTCCGCCAAGGTGCCCAAATTCAAGCCTGGCAAGGCGCTCAAGGACGCCGTCAACTGACGCGCCGCCGGTCGTCTCTAGAATCCCCGGTTTTCCCGGGCGCTTAGCTCAGTTGGTAGAGCACCTCCTTTACACGGAGATTGTCGGCGGTTCGAGCCCGTCAGCGCCCACCACCCACCCCGCGGCGGCCCACGCCGTCCCGCATCTAGAATGCGGCTCCCCTCGAAGGCGAACCTCGGTTCGCCTTTGTTGCGTTTGATCCCTGAAGGCTCTCCGAGATGTTTGATTTCGTTCGCCAGCACAACCGCCTGTTCCAGTTCATCCTGCTGCTGCTGATCCTGCCGTCCTTCGCCTTCGTCGGCATGCAGGGCTACACCAGCATGATGGGGGGCGCCAACGCCGGCGTGGCCAGCGTCGACGGCCGCAAGATCACCCAGGCCGAATGGGACGTGGCGCTGCGCGACCAGGGCGACCGCATCCGCCGCCAGAACCCCAACGTCGACGCCAAGCTGCTGGACACCCCCGAGGTGAAGCAGCAGGCGCTGGAAGGTCTGGTCACCGAGCGCACGCTGCAGGCCGCGGCCACGCACCAGCACTTCACGCCCAGCGCCGAGGCCGTCAAGGCGCGCTTCTGGAACGACCCGCAGCTGGCGTTCCTGCGCAACCCCGATGGCACCGTCAACAAGGCCATCCTGGCCGCGCAGGGCATGACGCCGTCCGGCTTCCTCGAGCGCCTGCGCCAGGACTACGCGCTGCGCCAGGTCATGGCACCGGTGGAAACGTCCGCGGTGGCTGGCAACGCCAACGCCAAGCTCGCCTTCGACTCGCTGCTGCAGCAGCGCGAGGTGCAGCTGCAGCGCTTCGACGTGGCCGCCTTCGCCGCGCAGATCAACCCCAGCGACGCCGACCTGGAAGCCTTCTACAAGGAGCCGGCCAACGCCGCCAAGTTCCAGCTGCCCGAGTCGGCCCAGATCCAGTACCTGCTGCTCGATATCGAGGCGCTGAAGAAGGACGTCAGCTTCACCGAGGAAGACCTGCGCAAGTACTACGACGAGAACGCGTCGCGCTACGGCGTGCCCGAAGAGCGTCGCGCCAGCCACATCCTCATCAAGGCCGAGCGCAGCGCGCCGGCCGACGAGCGCGCCAAGGCCAAGGCCAAGGCGGAGGAGCTGCTGGCCCAGGTGCGCAAGAACCCGGCCTCGTTCGCCGAGGTCGCCAAGAAGAGCTCGCAGGACGAGGGCTCGGCCGTCAATGGCGGCGACCTGGACTTCTTCGGCCGTGGCGCCATGGTCAAGGAGTTCGACGCGGCCGTCTACGCGATGAAGGCCGGCGAGATCAGCAACCTCGTCGAGACCGACTTCGGCTTCCACATCATCCAGCTGACCGGCACCCGTGGCGGCGAGAAGAAGCCGTTCGAGGCCGTGCGCGGCGAGGTCGAGACCGAAGTGCGCAAGCAACTGGCCCAGCGCCGCTACGCCGAGGCCGCCGAGCAGTTCGGCAACCTCGTCTACGAACAGTCCGACAGCCTGCAGCCCGCCGCCGACAAGCTCAAGCTGCAAGTCCAGACCGCCACCGTCGCGCGCCAGCCGCAGGCCGGCGCCGCGGGCCCGCTGGCCTCGGCCAAGCTGCTGGACGCTGTGTTCGGCGCCGATGCGCTTCGCAACAAGCGCAACACCGAGGCCGTCGAGACCGGCCCAAGCCAGCTCGTGTCCGCCCGCGTCGTGCAGCACAACCCGGCCCGCGTGCCGCCGCTGGCCGACGTGAAGGACAAGGTCCGCGCACAGCTCGTGCAAAAGCTCGCCAGCGCCGAAGCCCGCAAGGCCGGCGAGGCGCGCCTGGCAGTGCTGAAGGCCAACCCGGCCGACACCGGCGGCCTGGAGGCGGCCGTGACCGTGTCGCGCGCCAAGCCCGAGAAGCTGACCCGTGCCCAGCTCGAAGCCGTGCTGGGTGCCGACGCCGCCAAGCTGCCGGCCGCGGTGGGCGTGGCGGCCGAGGACGGCGGCTACGTCGTCGTGCGCATCAACCAGCTGCAGCCGCGCGACGCCAGCGTCATCGACGACAAGCGCGCCAGCCAGCAATACGCCGCTGCCTGGGCCCGCGCCGAAGGCCAGGCCTACCTTGCCGCGCTGAAGTCGCAGTACAAGGCGGTCATCAAAGTTGCATCTCCTGCCTCTGCCGCTAGCGCGCCCTGATTTTTAGGTTATACTTTTTGGCTCAGCGGTGGTTGTAGCTCAGTTGGTAGAGTCCAGGATTGTGATTCCTGTTGTCGTGGGTTCGAGTCCCATCAGCCACCCCAAAATTTCCGCCTGAATCAACGGCCCAGCGAATCAACCCGCTGGGCCGTTGTGCTTTTGGGGTGACGTTTGCGCGAGTCCACTCGCCGGCGCTCCTGAGCCGGCCACTACATGGGCCGAAAGAGGTGGCTGAACGCGCGGCTGACCTTCAGCGGCCGTTCCAGGCCGCGCAGGTTCAGGCTGTACTGGCCGTTCTCCTCGCGCGTCGCGCTCAGGATGGCGTGGGTGTTGACGAGGACGCTGCGGTGCACCTGCATGAAGTCGGTCGAGTCGATGCTGGCCATCAGCTCGCGCAGGCTCATGCGCACCAGCGCCTCGCCGCCGGCCGTGACCACGTTGACGTATTTCTCGGTGGCCTCGAAGCAGATCACATCGGTGACGGGAATCATGCGCACCGTGTTGCCCACGCCCGCGCGGATCACCTTGATGCGCTCCCGCGGCAGCTGCGGGGCCTCGCCCATGGACTGCATGCGCTGCATCACCTGGGCCATGTCGCCCGCACCGGGCTGCCGCGCACGCTGGCCCAGCCGGGCCTTCAGCCGGTCGACCGTCTGCGCCAGCCGCTCCGGTGTCGCGGGCTTGAGGATGTAGTCCACCGCGGCGCGCTCGAAGGCCGACACCGCGTAGGCGTCGTAGGCCGTGACGAACACGAACAGCGGCTCCGCCGCCTGTTCCGGCCACTCGTCCGCGATGGCCTCGGCCGCCTCCAGGCCGTTGCGGCCGGGCATCTTGATGTCCAGGAACATGATGTCCGGCGCATGGGCCAGCGCCAGCTCCGTGGCCTGCAGGCCGTCCTCCGCCATCGCGAGGATCTGCAGCTCGGGCCAGGCCTGCTCCAGCAGGCGGCGCAGCGTGCGCGCGAGGACGGGTTCGTCTTCGGCGAGGACGGCGGTCGGGCCGGTGCGCTCGTGCATGTCGGTCTCCAGAGAAGTTCTGTTCAGCAGGGAAGGTGGATGACGGCGCTGACGCCCGCGGGCGTGCGCCGCTCCAGGCGCAGGCTGGCGGCGTCGCCGTAGGCGGCGCGCAGCCGGTCGCGGACGTGCTGCAGCCCGTAGCGGGTGCTGGCCGGCGTGCCCTGGGCGTCCAGCCCGCCGTCCGCCGGCAGGCCCAGGCCGCTGTCGGACACGCGCAGTTCGATGAAGGCGTCGTGCAGCGTCGCCTCCACATCGATGCGGCCTGCGCCGACCTTGGGCTCCAGCCCGTGCTTGATGGCGTTCTCTACCAGCGGCTGCAGCAGCATCGGCGGCACCAGCGTGTCTTCGAGCGTGGGCGGCAGGCTCAGCCGGTAGCTCAGCCGCGGGCCCATGCGCAGGGCCATGATGTCCAGGTAGGCGCGCAGCTGCGCGAACTCCCGGCTCAACGCCACGGCCTCCGTCTGCGATGCGACCAGCGCGCTGCGCAGGTAGACGATGAGCTGGTCGATCATGGTCTCGGCGCGGTCGACGTCCTCGCGCACCAGCGAGCGCACGTTGGCCAGCGTGTTGAACAGCATGTGCGGCTCCAGCTGCGTGCGCAGCAGGCGCAGCTGCGATTCGACGGCGAGCCGCTGCGCCTCGGCGCGCTGGGCGGCCTCGGCGGCCAGTTGCTCGCGCGTGGCGTAGTAGTGCAGGCCGAAGCCGCCGACAAGCAGCGTGAAGACGATGGGGATGAAGCTGATGGCCCGGTGGCCCACCATCTGCATCGACTCGCCCAGCAGGATGAACGCGATCTGGTGGCCGATGAAGTAGCCGCCGGGCAGGGCCACCAGCGCGATGAGCAGCCAGCGGGCCGTGGGAGAGAAGCGCGCGAACTGCCGGGTGCGGCGCAGGAACACGACGATGGCGACCATCGTCAGCCCGACGCACTCCGAGAACAGCAGCACGCGGGGAAAGGTCTCGATGCCGGGCACGACGAAGAAGAGCAGCACCGCCGCCACCGCCCACAGGCAGGCGGCGATCAGCAGGGTTTGCAGGAAGCCGCGCAGCGGGTCGGTTCGGGGCAGGGGTGTCATGAGGCGGGCTGGTGCGTGGCTGGGTGTCTGGCGGGCCGCGGACGACTCTAGGGCCCGCCGCACGATCCGCCAACCGGGCAGGCGCCGGCGGCAGCCTGCCGCCGGCAGTTCGGGGTCAGGGCTTGCTGCAGGCGCAGGCCGGGCCGCAGGCGCATTGCGGGCCGCAGGCGCAGGCCGGTTGCGGCGGCGGGGTCTGGCAGCCGCAGGGGCAAGCCGCGCCGGGGCAGGGGTTGCAGCGGCAGGCGGTGGTGGTCGGGGTGTCGTTCATGAGGTTTCTCCTGGGGTGGATCGCCGACGGGATGTCGTCGATGGACGGACTGTCGCCAGGCCGCCGGGCTGCGGGCAGCGGTTTGCGACGAGTGGGGCCGGGCGGTGCGGGAACGCGCGGCGGCGTCGACCCGGCGGTGGCTGGCAGTGGCTGCGGTGCCGTGCGTGGCGGTGGGCTGCCCGCCATCCGTTTGGTCGCCGCGGCAGACCGCTGCCGGACGGATTCGTGCCGCCGGTCGCGCGCCGCTGTCGCCCTGGTCTGCTGCTGCCCAGAGTCCGGCCTCGGCATCCCAGCCACCTGGCCGCCCTCCGGGGTCTCTCCACCTCTTCATCCCGTCAACATCATGTCTGTCCGCACCTTCCTCGCCCCCGCTCTCGCCGCCGCGGCGCTGTGCCTGTCCGCCTGCGGCACGCCGCCCGCCGACCTCGACTACACGCTCCGGCATCCCGCCGCTCAAGGCCGTTTCGTCGTCGAGCTGCAGCCTCCCGCGCAGGGCCCCGCCATCGGCCAGCTGCACAGCTGGACGGTGAAGGTGGCTGGCATCGACGGCTCGCCGGTCACCCGCGCGCGCGTCACCGTCGACGGCGGCATGCCGCAGCACGGCCACGGCCTGCCAACGCAGCCGCGCGTCACCCGCGAACTGGCGCCGGGTACCTATCTCGTCGAGGGCATGAAATTCAGCATGACCGGCTGGTGGGACCTGCGTCTGGACATCGAGGCCGCAGGCGTGCGCGACCAGGCCGTGTTCAACCTGGTGATGGCCCACGACGGCCTGAAGCGCTGAATGAAGGCGCTGATCCCTGGGCGCCGCCGGACGATGCTGGCCGTGGCCGCGCTGCTGCCGGCGCTGGCCGGTTTCGGCTGGAGCCGCGAGCGCGACGACGTCTGGTCGGCCGCGGAGCGGGCCGTGCTGGCCTCGATGCACCTGGACCGGCTGGGCGCGCTGCCGCCCGACCCCGGCAACGCCGTGGCCGAGCGCCCGGACGCCGCCGCGCTGGGGCGGACGCTGTTTTTCGACACCCGGCTGTCGCGCAACGGCCAGGTGGCGTGCGCCAACTGCCACGACCCCGCGCGGCAGTTCCAGGACGGCCGGCCGGTGGGCCGCGGCCTGGCCGACGGCGCGCGGCGCACCATGCCCCTCGCCGACGCCGCACGCAGCCCCTGGCTGTTCTGGGACGGCCGCAAGGACAGCCTCTGGTCCCAGGCACTGGGCCCGCTGGAGGACGACGCCGAGCATGGCAGCAACCGCACCCGCATCGCCCAGCAGCTGCACGCGCATCACCGCCAGCGCTACGAGCAGGTGTTCGGCGCCTTCCCGCCGCTGGCCGGCTTGCCGGCCGATGCAGGCCCGCTGGGCTCGCCAGTGCAGCGCGAGGCGTGGGCGCGCATGAGCGACGCCCAGCGCGACGCGGTGAACCGCGTGTTTGCGAACCTGGGCAAGGCCATCGCCGCCTACGAGCGCACGCTGCGCACCATGCCATCACGCGTCGACCGCTATGTGCGGGCGGTCGAGACAGGCGATGCCGCCGGCCGGCAGATCCTGACGCCCGACGAGGTGCGCGGCCTGCGGCTGTTCATCGGCAAGGGCCGGTGTGTGACCTGCCACGCCGGGCCGCTGCTGACCGACCAGCATTTCCACAACACGGGTGTGCCGCCGCGCACGCCCGGCCGGCCGGACCCGGGGCGCGCCGCGGCCGTGGCCGGGGTGCAGGCGGACGAATTCAACTGCCTCGGCCGCTACAGCGATGCCGACGCGGCCGCCTGCGGCGAGCTGAGCTTCATCGCCCAGTCGCCGGGCCTGCTGGGCGCCTTCAAGACGCCAGGGCTGCGCAACGTCGCGCTGCGGCCGCCCTACATGCACGCCGGGCAGCTGGCAACGCTGGAGGACGTGGTGGTGCACTACCGGCAATCGCCCGCGGCTGCGCTCGGCAGCAGCGAGCTGGCGCCCGCCGGTCGCGCGCAGGCCGGGCGCCAGGCCATCCGGCTGGACGACGAGGAGGCACGGCAGATCGTGGCCTTTCTGTGCGCGCTGTCCAGCCCGGTCGACGACCGCCTGGAGGCTGGGGCAGCGCCGTGAGCCCGGCGCCTGCGCTGGCAGGCCAGGCCTTGGAACGACGCTGGCATGCGCCGCTAGGCGCGGATGGGTGCCCCGATGAAGCCCAGGGGCGTGTTCTTCTGACCGAGCGGGGCGCCGTAGGGCGGGGCGGCAAAAAACCTGCTGGCCGCGGTCGGGGCGGGCGCCACCACGCCGGGCCTGGCGCAGAAGGCCGCGGCCAGCCGGGCGGCGAAACCCGGGCCGGCGTGGATCGCCATCAGCACCTGGCCTCGCGCGTCGCGCGCGCTGATCTGGCACAGGGCGTCGTCCCGGGCCCAGCGGCTCACCGGCAGCGGTTCGTGACGGTCGTAGAAATCTTGCATGGTGGTCTTTCGTGACGATGTGTCGACTGTCGAGGGTGCGTGCGTCAGGCCTCGCGCCCGCTGAAGCCCGCGACCGTGTCCTGCCAGGCGTTGCGCTCGGCGTCCTTGTCCTTCGGCGGCGGCGCCGGCTGGAAGGCCTGCTCGAACCGCTGCGCCTGCACCTCGCGCCGCTGGCGGGCGCGCTTCTCGACGGCCTTGGCCTGCTTCCTGAACGAGCGCGGCATGCGCTCCAGCAGCGCGGCAAAGCCGACCGGGCAGGGCTTCTTCACAGCACGGTCCGGCGCACGTCGATCTCGGTGCCCTCCCAGGCCTGCTCGTCGGGCAGCGGCTGGGTGACGCGGTGGCGGGCGGCCTCCGCTTCCCAGGTGCGCAGCTGCTGCAGCGTGATACGCAGCAGTTCGTCGGTGGTCCAGCGCAGGGCGGCGTCGGGCGGATGGGGCGTGGCTTGCGTGGGCATGAGGGCTCCTGTGGCTATGGAGCCAGTCTCGGCAGTGGCCGCGCCGGGGGATATCGCCCTGAATGGGGAATGCGGGGGGATGCCGCCGGGCGTATCCCCCATCGTCTCCCCCTAAAGGGGGATGGACGCGCCGCTGTCAGCCGACATAGCCCAGCGGCAGCGCGGTCGTCAGCTTGAGCTCTTCCATCGCGAAGCTGGAGCTGACGTCGTGCAGCTGCGTGCCGGCGATGAGGCGCTTGTAGACCTTGTCGTAGGCGGCGATGTCCGGCACGACGACGCGCAGCAGGTAGTCCACGTCGCCGCTCATGCGGTAGAACTCGACGACCTCGGGGATGGCCTGCACGGTGGCCTTGAAGGTCTCGAACCAGGCTTCGGTGTGCACGCTGGTGCGCACCGACACGAACACCGTCACGCCGACGTTGACCTTGCGCGGGTCCACCAGCGCCACCTGGCGCGTGATGACGCCGGCTTCCTTCAGCCGCTGGATGCGCCGCCAGCAGGGCGTCGTCGACAGGCCCACGGCTTCGGCGATCTGCGCGACCTGTTGCTCGGCATCCTGCTGAAGAATGTCCAGGATTCGAACGTCGATGGCATCCAGTTTCATTTGCTGGATGTTAGTTGGAATGAAATTTCCTTCTTGACCATTGTCGAGCGATGAAAGGCAAGCCATTGCTCCGGCCGGCTTCGCAGAATCTGCGCATGGAAATCTATCTCGACGCGAACGCCACCACCCCCGTGCTGCCGCAGGCCCGCGAGGCCGCGCTGGCGGCGATGGCGGAGGACTTCGGCAACCCCAGCAGCATCCACAGCACCGGCCTGAAGGCGAGGGCGCTGATGGACGGCGTGCGCGCCCGCGCGCGGCGCGTGCTGGGGGCGGGCAGCGGCCGGCTGCTGTTCGTCAGCGGCGCGACCGAGGGCATCCAGACGGCCGTGCTGTCGAGCTTGAGCGCGCTGCGCGACCGCCCGGGCCGGCCCGAGCTGCTGCTGTACGGCGCGACCGAGCACAAGGCCGTGCCCGAGGCGATCCGGCACTGGAACGCGCTGCTGGGGCTGAACCTGCCGGTGCTGGCCATCCCCGTTGGCCGCGACGGACGGCACGACCTGGCCTGGCTGCGCGAGCACGCGCCGCGCGCCGGGCTGGTCTGCACGATGGCGGCGAACAACGAGACCGGTGTCGTCAGCGACCTGGATGGCATCGCGGCCGCACTGGCCGGCAGCCCGGCGCTGTGGCTGGTGGACGGCGTGCAGGCGCTGGGCAAGCTGCCGCTCAGGCTCGCCGAGCGCCGCATCGACTACGCACCGTTCTCCGGCCACAAGCTCTACGCGCCCAAAGGCATCGGCCTGCTGTACGTGCGCGACGGCGCGCCGTTCACGCCGCTGCTGGCCGGCGGCGGCCAGGAGGGTGCGCTGCGGGCGGGCACGGAGAACATGTCCGGCATCGCCGGTTTAGGTGCCGTGCTGGCAGCGCTGGAGGACGGCGGTACCTTCCGGGACGCCGCCACCCTCGGCGCCTTCCGCGACCGCCTGGCGGATGTGCTGCAGCAGGCCTTCCCCGGCCTCGTCTTCAACGCGCCGCCGGACCTGTGCCTGCCGACGACGCTGAACTTCGCGGTGCCGGGCGTCAGTGCCAAGCTGCTGCTCGACTTGTTCGACGCCGCCGAGCTGCGCGTCAGCGGCGGCTCGGCCTGCAGCGCGGCCAAGGCGGCGCCGAGCTACGTGCTCGAAGCCATGGGCCTGCCGGCCTGGCAGAGCGCGTCGGCCGTGCGGCTGTCGTTCGGGCCGGTCGCCGACGCTGCGTTCATCGACGAGGCCTGCGCACGCATCCGCGTCTGCGGCGAATCGCTGCGCGACAGCTGCCTGAGCCCCGGCGCCGCGGGCCAGGCGCTGCCGGCCGAGGGGCTGACGCGCTTCGTCGTCGACGGTGCCTGCTGCTACCTGCTGGCCGACGCCGCCAGCCGCCGGGCCGTCGTCGTCGACCCGCTGCCCGAGCTGACCGGGCGCCTCGCCCAGTGGCTGCGCTGCCAGGGCTACGCGCTGGCCGCCGTGCTGGACACGCACAGCCATGGCGACCACGCGTCGTCCGCCCCCGAGCTGTGGGCCGCCGCGGGCCAGCATGCCGGTGATGTCGACGGCCTGGGCTGGCCGCACGACGCCGAGGCGCTGACGCTGGGCGCGCTGACGCTGACACGGCTGCCGGTGCCCGGCCACACGCAGGACTCCACCGCCTACCTGCTGCACGACGCCAGCGGCCTGCGCCAGGTGTTCATCGGCGACACCGTGATGCCCGGCGCACTGGGCCGCAGCGACTTCGCGCAGAGCGCGCCGCAGCAGTACGCCGCGTCGCTCGCACGGCTGGCGCAGGCCGCTGGCCCACACACGCTGCTGCTGCCTGGCCACGACTACGACGACCGCTTCGCGACGACGCTGGCCGTCGAGTGCGACGCGCAGCCGCTGCTGGCCGACGTGCTGGCCGGCCGCCTCGACGCCGCCGGCTTCGCTGCCGCCAAGGCGCGGCTGGAGCAGGGCCTGGCCCTGACCGAGTACCAGACCGTCGCCTGTGGCGCGCGTGTGGACAGCGGCTGCCCGCTGGCCTCCAGCGAACTGGCCGTCGACGCGCTGCGCGGGCTGCTGGGCCGGCAGCCGGCGCTGCTGCTGGTGGACGTGCGCGAGCCCTACGAGCAGCGGCTGGGCCAGGCGCCCGAGCTGGGCCCGGCCGTGCGCCGCGAGGCCGTCGCGCTGAGCGGCCTGCCCGATGCGCTGGCACGCTGGTTGGCGCTGCCGGCCGACACGCCCATCGTCTTCTTCTGCCGCAGCGGCAACCGCAGCGCGCAGGCCGCGCAGGCGCTGCGTCGGCTGGGCCACGCGCAGGCGTGGAGCCTGGCTGGCGGCCTGGCGCTGTGGCCGCGTGCGCAGGCCGACGCGGCGCTGGCGATCTGATCGAGCGAACTGTGCCGGCATGACCGGCCAGTTCACCGCATCGCCCCCCGCTTTATGTCCGCCGCGACACAGAGCGGCTACGGGCGGCTTACCTGGGCTCCCAAGAATGGCTTCACCCCTCAACCCCAAGGAGTAGCCATGACGACGATCAGCGGCCTGGGCGGTGCAGACCGCTCCTGGCAGACCGCGCAGAGCGGCCAGAACCGCAAGGCCGAGCACGAGGCCCGCCTGTTCGCCAAGGTGGACAGCGACGGCAGCGGCGGCGTCGACGCCACCGAGCTGGCGTCCATGCTGGAGCACACCGGCCAGTCCGGCGACAGCGCCGAGCTGCTGAAGCAGATGGACGGCAACGGCGACGGCAGCCTGTCCCAGGACGAACTCGGCCAGGGCCTGCGCGACCTGATGCCGCCGCCGGCATCGACGCTGGACTTCGCGCAGTCGCGCGGCGCGGCCAACGACGAAGTGGACGTGTTCGCCGAGCTGGACGCCGACGGCGACGGCTCGCTGACGCGTGCCGAGTTCGAGGCCGGCCGGCCCGCGCCGCCACCGGGCGGCATGCCACCGCCGCAGGCCGCGAGCAGCGGCAGCACCAGCGCCACATCTACCGACTACGACCCGTTGGACGTCAACCAGGACGGCACGGTGTCGCAGATCGAGCGCCTGGCCGGCCAGTTGAAGGAGCTGGCCAAGGCCGGCTCGGACGATGCGGCCCAGGGCTCGGCCACGTCCGAGATCGCCCAGCTGGCGCAGAAGCTGTACGACCAGATCGCGAAGAACTGGCTGCAGCCGTCCGCGACGACAGCCACGCAGGTCAGCACGACAGCCTGAACAGGCCCCTCGTCCAAGGCGTACCTTGGCCGGGACCGCTCTGCGGCCTGCGGCCGCAGAGCTTCGGCAGGCACGACAAGTCCACAGGACTTGTCGTGTCCGGCCTCAGCCCCCGAGGGGGCGGCGATGCTTGCCGGATCGACCGGCAAGCACATCGCCATGACGGGCCGGCTTGGGAGCGGCCCGAATGCTCAGAGCCGCGCGGTGACTTCCTCGGCCAGTGCGAGGCAGGCCGTCAGCCCCGGCGACTCGATGCCGAACAGTTGCACGAGGCCGGGTGTGTCGGTGTCGATGCGGAAGTCCGCCGCCGCGTCACCCGGGCCGCTCAGCTTGGGCCGGATGCCGCTGTACGCCGGCTGCAGCGCGCCCGCCGGCAGGCCTGGCCAGTAGCCCCGCACCTCCGCCTCGAAGGCCGACCCCAGCGTCGGGTCCACGGCGTAGTCCAGCGCGGCGGGGTCGGTGTCGGGCAGCCACTGCACATCGGGCCCGAAGCGGGCCTGGCCGCCCAGGTCCAGCGTCAGGTGCACGCCCAGCCCGCCGTCCACCGGCAGCGGGTAGATCAGCCGCGAGAACGGCGCCCGCCCGGCCAGCGAGAAATAGTGGCCGCGCGCAAAGCGCAGTCGCGGCGTCGGCGCGCCCAGCGAAGCCGCCACCTGCGCCGCGAACAAGCCGGCCGCGTTGATGACCTGGCGCGCGCCCAGCTCGAAGTCGTCGCCCACGCACAGCCGCCAGCGGTCGCCGTCACGCTCGCCGCCCGTCACCGGGCTCGCCAGCGCCAGCGTCGCCCCGGCGGCCTCGGCGTCGCCCAGCAGCGCCGTCATCAGCCCGTGGCTGTCGACGATGCCGCTGGACGGCGACAGCAGCGCGCCGGCCGCCTGCAGCGCCGGCTCCAGCGCCAGCGCCTCGGTGCGGCCCAGCAGGCGCAGGTCGTCCACGCCGTTGGCCGTGCCGCTGGCGGCGAGGGCTTCCAGCCGCGCGACGTCCTGCGGCCGCGTCGCCACCACCAGCTTGCCGCAGCGCCGGTGCGCGATGCCGCGCGCCGCGCAGTAGTCGTACAGCAGCGCCTTGCCGCGCACGCACAGCCGCGCCTTCAGGCTGCCGGCCGGGTAGTACAGGCCGGCGTGCACGACCTCGCTGTTGCGCGACGAGATGCCCGTGCCGATGGCGCCGGCGGCCTCGATGACGACGACCTCCCGGCCCCGCTGCGCCAGTTCGCGCGCAATGGCCAGCCCCACCACACCGGCGCCGATGACGGCAACGTCCACTTGATCCATGGCCGCCAGCCTAGGCCATGCCGCGCGCCGGCAACGGCAATTGCCGGCGATCGGTGTCAAGGGTTTTTACGCATGGAGACGGGGCGGCTCCCACGGCGCTACGGCGCGCGCCCCCCGGCTGAGGGGTGATGTCGCCGCTACGGGTGACGGGCCCCACGCGTGAATTTCTCACGCGGCGCAGAAGATCTGAGCTCAGGCATCCGCCCGGTTGCGGCGTGCGCGTGTGCGCGCGCCCCGGCGGGATGACCGACGTGAGCGGAGACGGCACATGGGCAAGCGCAAGAATTTCTGGCAGAAGCTTCAGCACTCCCTGCGCAAGCGCGCAGACGCGGCCGCCGTGGCGACGCCTCCCAAGCCCGACACGCCCGCCCCGGTGCGCGAGAAGCTGGTGTTCGAGCACCTCGAGCCGCGGCTGCTGCTGTCCGACACGCCCATCCCGCTGGCCACCTTCGCGCCCGCCGGCACGCTGACCATCAACGTCCACTCGGGCGACCTCAAGGTCGAGACGGTCTACAGCGGCGGCACGCCGCAGATCCGCGTGTGGGACAACACGCTCGGCACTTCGCTGGGCCAGGTGGCGCTGACGCAGAACGTCAAGATCAGTATCAACGGCCTGCCCGGCATCAGCGACAAGGTGCTGGTGGACCTGGGCTACGACGACGGCGCCGCCGGCACCAACGCCACCAGCCCGTTCGCCGTCATGGTGGAGCTGGACGGCGGCACCGACATCCCGCTCGTCAGCGACGACACGCTGACCTTCCAGAGCAGCGGCCCCGACTTCTACAACCCCACCGCGCTGTTTCTGAAGAGCACCGACGACATCGTCTTTGCCAGCAGTTTCACGAGCACCGGCACTTTGAACGTCGACTCGCAGGAAGCCATCACCGCCAACGGCGTGACGCTGCAGGCCAGCGACGTCTACCTGGGCGTCACCAAGGCCGTCACCGATGGCGTGACGCTGCTGGACGGCTTCAACCTGCTGGGCAACGCCAGCGGCGCCATCAACCTGACCAACGCGAATGTGACCGCCGGCGATATCGGCCTCATCGTCACGACCAGCGTCAACGTCAGCACCACCGATTCCAGCTACGCGAGCAACCTCATCAAGGTCGCCTTCGTGCAGACCAGTTCGAACGCGCAGATCACGCTGGGCGGCGCCACCAACCTGAGCGCCACCGCCGGCAAGCTGACGCTGGCGTCCAGCTCCACCGTCACCGCCAAGGCGACGACGCAGCCCGACGCCGGCAGCACGGCGGCCGACAAGGATGCGTCCATCGCCTCCGTCATCGCCAGCAGCGCGGCGGGCGTGACCGTGGGCGGCGGCGCGTCGCTGACCGCCAGCGGCGCGCTGATCCTGACGGCCACCAACACCGCCAACGTCGAGGCGATTGCCGATGGCACGGCCGGTGCCAGTGCCAGCGGCGCCAAGGGCGGCACGGTCGCCGTCACGCAACTGGGCGGCGACACGTCCGTCAACGTGACGGACAACGCCGCGCTGTCCGGCAGCGCCATCACCGCGTCGGCGACGACGAACCGCACCGTGCACACGTCGGCCAAGTCGACTGCCGGTGGCGCCACGCAGCCCGCCAGCGGCGGCACGCCCACGCAGGGCCAGCAGCAGCTCGCCAACAACAACGCACAGACCGGCGACGGCCAGCTGAACTTTGCGGCCGCGGTGGCCGTCACGCACGTGGGTGGCGACACGACGGCGCGCCTGGCTGGCTCCGGCGTGACGAGCGCCGGCGCCGTCAGCGTGTCGGCCACGTCGTCCACCGCCACCGTGGCCGGCGCTGCCGCCAGCACCGAAGCCGACGGCAGCGCCGCCACCGGCAGCCCCGGCGTGGGCGTGGCCGCCGCCTTGAGCTTCATCGACGGCACGACGCGCGCATCGCTGGGCGATGGCGCGGCCCTCACGGCGCCCAGCGCCACGTTCTCGGCCAGCACGACGACCGATGCCAACTTCGGCGCCATCGCCACGTCCGGCGCCGGCAGCACCAGCGGCGTCGCCGTGGCCGGCTCGCTGGCGCTGCACGTCGGCGTGCTGACGACCGAGGCCGTGCAGGAAGCCGGCAGCACCGCCACGTCCACCGGCGGCGTCACGTTCAACGCCACCAGCAACACACACCACCAGGCGCGCGCGCTGCCCAAGGTCAACGGCGCCACGGGTGAGAGCACGGGCGTCGGTGCGTCCGTCGCCATCAACGTCGTCGACGAGACGACGCGCGCGCAGGTCGATGCCAACGCCAAGTTCACCGGCAGCAGCCTGGCGCAGAACGTCAACGCGGCCAGCGACGTCGACACCGAGGCCAAGGGCGGCGCCAGCGGCGGCACGGCCGTGGCGCCGGTCGTCGCGGTGACCGTCGTCAACACCGATGCCAAGGTCGGTGCCCTGGGCGGCAGCGACATCACGCTGATCAACGGCCTGACGAGCGACGCCAGGAGCGCTGTCGACGTGCTGGCCAAGGGCCACGGCGATGCGGCCGGCAAGACCAACGCCGCCGTCGGTGCGTCCGTCGTCGTCACGCATGTGGCGCCGCTCGTCGAGCTGGCGCTGGACGGCAAGCTGCAGGCCGGCGCCGCCGTGCTGATGACCGGCCGCAACACCGGCATGACGCGCAGCGAGGCCAAGGCCGCCGCGCGCGGCGCGCAGGACAACGGCAACAACGCCAGCCAGCAGGGCAGCGCGGCACAGGGCGCCGGCAACACGGCGGCCGGCAACAACGGCGCGCGCGGTGCGTCGGGCACCACGCCGCAGGCCAACAGCGGCGAGGGCCCGGTCACCGTGGCCGCCGCCATCGCCATCCATCACCTGGGCGGCCAGAGCACGGCCCGCGTCGGCGGCGCGGCGGATATCACCACCGCCGGCCTGCTGTCCCTGAAGAACGAGACCGACCTGGATGCGCAGGCCGACGCCAGCGGCGTCGCCAGCCAGGGCAGCACCAACGTCGGCGCGGCCGTGGCCATCAACGTGGCCGAGGTGGGCAGCAGTGCGCGCGTCAGCAGCGGCAGCGTCAGCAGCAACGGCCTGGCGCTGGGCGCCACGACCGTGGCCGGCCAGCGCAGCGAGGCGACGACGACCGCCACCTCCGGCGCCGCCACCGGCAACACCGGCGTGGCCGGCTCGCTGGCCATCGGCGTGGGCATCAGCAAGTTCGAGGCGAGCCTGGCGCCGACCGCCGTCGTCAATGCCCACGCGGGCGCCGTCACGCTGGACGCCGACTCGACGACCGGCGACACCGTGAAGGCCCTGCCCGACGGCGGCGGCGCCGTGGCGGAGAACACCGGCGTCGGCGCGTCCGTCGCCATCAACGTGGCCGACCACCTGGGCCGCACCGAGATCGAGAACGGCGCCACGCTGACGCCGGCCGGCTCGGTGACGCTGAATGCCAAGACCGACTCGGCCATCGCGACGACGGCCGAGGGCGGCGCCAAGGGCGGCACGGCCGTCGCGCCGGTCGTGGCCGTCACGGTGGCCAACCAGGATGCCGTGGCCCGCATCGGCACCGGCGGCCTCGTCGACGCCAGCGGCGCCATCGGCATCAACAGCACGCTGGCCAGCACCAACACGACGAAGGCCGAAGGCAAGGCCGAGGGCGCCAAGGACGCCGCCGTCGGCGCGGCCATTGCCGTCAACGTCGAGAACGACAAGAGCCTGGCCAGCACGGCGCGCAGCCTCAAGAGCACGGGCGCCATCGGCATCTCGGCCACCAGCAGCGCGGCCAGCACGGCGTCGTCCAAGGCCAGCGCCGTCGGCGGCAAGGAGGACGACAGCAGCTCCGCCAGCGACGACGCGGCCGTCGACCAGCAGAACGCCGCCGCCCGCAACAGCGGCAACTCGGCTGCCAACGCGGCCGGCGCGCGCAACTCGTCCACGTCGCAGGCCACGCCCAGCGCGCAGGGCACCGGCGGCGGCACCGTCAGCGTGGCGGCGGCCGTCGCGGTGAACGTGGCCCAGGCCACCAGCCGCGCCACGGCCGGCGGCGGCACGTTGACGGCCGGTGGCGCGGTCAGCGTGGACAGCAAGACCGACACCGATGCCAAGGCCGTGGCCGACGGCAGCACGCGCGCCAAGGACGCCGGCAACCCCAATGACACCGGCGTGGGCGTCGGTGTGGCCGTCAACGTCGGCATCAACACCAACGAAGCGAAGCTGCTGGGCGACGCCGTCGTCGCCAGCCAGGGTGCCAACGTGCGCGCCGGCATGACCGGCGCCGGCACGCACACCAACGCCGCCGAGGCCAAGAGCGGCGCGGGCGGCGCCAAGACCGGCATCGCCGGTGCGCTGGCCGTCAACGTCGCCGTGGACCGCACGACGGCCGAGATCGCCGCCGGTGCCAACGTGAATGCCGGCGCGGGTGCCAGCACCGTCAGCGCCGCCACCCAGCACGCCGATTCGGCCAGTGCCACGCCCACCGACTCCGGCGTGCAGGCCGACGCCAAGGACACCGGCGTCGGCGCCTCCGTCGCCGTCAACGTGCCCGACGTCATCGCCCGCGGCGAGATCGCCGATGGCGCCGTCGTGAGCAGCAGCGGCGCGCTGACCGTCAGCGGCGCGTTGGAGAACGCGATCACGACGACGGCCGAGGGCGGCGCCAAGGGTGGCACCGCCGTGGCGCCCGTCGTGGCCGTCACCGTCGCCAACCAGGACGCCATCGCGCGCATCGGCACCGGCGCGTCCACGACCACGTCCGGCAACCTGGCCGTCGGCAGCAGCCTCAAGTCCACCAACACGACCAAGGCCGAGGGCAAGGCCGAAGGCGCCAAGGATGCTGCCGTCGGCGCCGCCGTGGCCGTCAACGTCGAGCTGGACCGCAGCACCGCCAGCCTGAACCGCAGCGTCAACACCACCGGCACGGTGGGTATCACGTCCGCCAGCCAGACGGCCAGCACGGCCAGCGCCAAGGCCAGCGTCGTGGGCGGCAAGGAAGACGACAGCAGCTCCAGCAGCGACGACCACGCCGTCGACGACCAGAACAACGCCGCCCGCGGCACCGGCGACACCGCGGCCGCGGCCGGCGGCGCGCGCAACTCCTCGTCCAGCACGGCCACGCCGTCGGCGCAGGGCACCGGCGGCGGCACCGTCAGCGTCGCCGCGGCGGCGGCCGTGAACATCGCGTCCAGCACCGCCGCGGCGACGCTGGGCGGCGGCACGGTCACGGCCAGCGGCGCCATCAACGTCGGCAGCAGCAGCGACGCCGATGCCCAGGCCGCGGCCGACGGCAGCACGCGCGCCAAGGACGCGAGCAACCCCAACGACACCGGCGTCGGTGTCGGCGTGGCCGTCAATGTGGGCCTCAACACCAACACGGCCACCGTGCTGGGTACGAGCGTCGTCAACAGCCAGGGTCTGAACGTGACGGCCGGCATGGCCGCCGGCGGTGATGGCAAGCACACGACCGCCGCCACGGCCAAGAGCGGCGCGGGCGGCGCCAAGACCGGCATCGCCGGCGCGCTGGCCGTCAACGTGGCCGTGGACCGCACGACGGCCGAGGTCGCCACCGGCGCCAACGTCAACGCTGGCAGCGGTGCCAGCAGCGTCACGGCCAAGACCGTGCATGCCGACACGGCCAGCGCCACGCCCACCGACTCCGGCGTGCAGGCCGATGCGAAGAACACCGGCGTCGGCGCCTCCGTGGCCGTCAACGTGCCCGATCTCATCGCCCGCGCCGAGATCGCCGATGGCGCCGTCGTGAGCAGCAGCGGCGCGCTGGCGGTCAGCGGCACGCTGGAGAACACCATCACGACGACGGCCGAGGGCGGCGCCAAGGGCGAGACCGCCGTGGCGCCCGTCGTGGCGGTCACCGTGGCCAACCAGGACGCCATCGCCCGCATCGGCACCGGCGCCAGCGCGGTCAACGCGACCGGCGCCGTCACCGTCGCCAGCAGCCTCAAATCCACCAACACCACCAAGGCCGAGGGCAAGGCCGAAGGCAGCAAGGACGCCGCCGTCGGCGCCGCCGTGGCCGTCAACGTCGAGCTGGACCACAGCCGCGCCAGCGTCAACCGCAACCTCACCGGCACCACCGGCGTCGCCATCACCGCGGCCAGCGAGACCGACACGACGGCCAGCGCCAAGGCCAGCGCGGTGGGTGGCAAGGAGGACGACAGCAGCTCGTCCAGCGACGACCATGCCGTCGACGACCAGAACACCGCCGTGCGCGGCCTGGGCGACTCGGCCGCCGGCAGCGGCGGCGCGCGCAACTCCTCGTCCAGCACCGCCACGCCGTCGGCCGAGGGCACCGGCGGCGGCACGGTCAGTGTGGCGGCCGCCGTGGCGGTCAACATCGCCGACGCGATGGCCAGCGCCACCGTGGCCGGTGCGTCCATCGCGTCCAGCGGCGCCGTCACCTTGGCCAGCACGGCCGACAACGACGCCAAGGCACAAGCCGACGGCAGCACCCGCGCCAAGGACGAGGACAACCCCAACGACACCGGCGTCGGCGTCGCCGTGGCCGTCAACGTCGGCCTCAGCACCAACGAGGCGCGCGTGCTGGCCGGCAGCAGCATCAACAGCCAGGGGCTGAACATCACGGCCGGCATGGCCGGCGCGTCGGGCGATGGCGCGACGCACATGACGGCGGCGGAGTCCAAGAGCGGCGCCGGCGGCGCCAAGACCGGCGTGGCGGGCTCGCTGTCCGTCAACGTGGCGGTGGACCGCACGACGGCCGAGCTGGCCGGCAGCGCACAGGCCGGCGCGGGCGCCAGCAGCGTCACCGCCAGGACGACCCATGACGACTCGGCCAAGGCCACGCCCACCGACTCCGGCGTGCAGGTCGATGCGCAGAACACCGGCGTCGGCGCGTCCATCGCCGTCAACGTGGCCGACCACATTGCTCGCGCCGAGGTGCTCAACGGCGCCGGCCTGGCCAGCGCCGGTGCGCTGACGATCTCGTCCGCGCTGCAGAACACGATCACGACGCAGGCCGAGGGCGGCGCCAAGGGCGGCACGGCCGTCGCACCCGTCGTCGCCGTCACGGTGGCCAACCAGGACAGCATCGCGCGCCTGGGCACCGGCGGCACGCTGAACAGCCCGGGTGACCTGGCCATCACGGCCGACCTGCGCGCCACGAACAACACCACCGCCAAGGGCAAGGCCGAGGGCAAGGAAGACGCCGCCATCGGCGCGGCCGTGGCCGTCAACGTGGAGCTGGACCGCGCCAATGCCGAGCTGGCCCGGTCGGTGACGAGCACCGGCGCCGTCAGCGTGGCCGGCACCAGCCAGGTCGCCACCACCGCCAAGGCCGAGGCCAGCGCCGTGGGCGGCGAGCAGGACGACAGCAGCAGCTCGGCCGACGACGACGGCGTCAACCAGAAGACCGCGGCCGGCCGCAACCTCGGCAACTCCGCCGCCAATTCGGGCGGCGCGCGCGATGCCAGCAGCAGCGCCGCCACGCCATCGGCCGGCGTCGCCAGCACCGACACCACCAGCGGCGACAGCGGCAGCAGCGAGACCGTCAGCGTCGCGGCCGCGGTGGGCGTCAACATCACCGACACCACCAGCCGCGCGCAGATCAGCGCCGGCACGATCAGCACGCCGACGAAGAACGTCTCGGTGCAGTCCAGCGCCAACACCGACGTGCAGGCCATTGCCGACGGCAGCGCGACAACCAGCGACGGTGGCACCGGCGTGGGTGCCGCGGTGGCGGTGAACTACGCGGCGGCCACCAACGAGGCGCTGGTGGGCAGCGGCGTGGCCATCACGGCCGACGGCCTGCAGCTCGGCGCGACGATGACCAACGTCGGCGGCGACACGACGCACACGACGCTGGCCAGCGCCAAGAGCGGCGCCGGCGGCGGCGACATCGGCGTGGCCGGCTCGGTCGCCATCAACATCGTCAACGAAGACACCAAGGCGCAGTTCAGCGGCAGTGCCACCTTGGCTGGCGCCGACTCCGGCGGCGCACTGCAGGCCATCACGGTCTCCACCGCCAGCGACACCGCCAAGGCGCTGCCCGAGAACGAGGGCGCACAGGCCGACGGCAGCGACGTGGGCGTCGGTGCGTCCGTCGCCGTCAACGTGGTCGACCGCAACCTCGACGCGACGCTGGCCGACGGCGCGCAGATCGCCGGCAACGTCGCGTCCATGACCGTCTCGTCGACGGCGCAGGACACCATCACCACCGAGACCGAGAACGGCGCCAAGGGCGACACCGGCGTCGGCGTGGCCGCGGCCGTCACGGTCGACACCAGCGACACCCGGGCCTACGCCGGCACGGCCAGCGGCACGCTGACGGTGGGCGGCGATGCAGCCGTGCGCGCCTTCCGGCTCGACCAGGTCACCGGCAGCGCCAAGGCCGAGGCCGCCGGCAAGGACACGGCCGTGGGCGCGTCCGTCGTCGTCACGGTCATCGACGGCGATGTCAGCGCGCGGCTGGCCCGCAGCGTGGCGGCGGGCGGCGCGGCCGAGGTGTCGTCCGGCAACACGGTGCTGGCCACGGGTACGGCCAAGGCCAGCGCGTCCGGCAACAGCAGCGGCGGCCGCAGCTCCGACAAGGAAGCCGACAACCAGGTCAACAACAACCCCAACAACGGCGGCGACCGCACGCTGCCCAAGAGCAACGACCAGGTCGACTCCGCCAACACCCAGACCAGCGGCGAGACCGGCGGGCAGGGCTCGTCCGGCACCGGCGTGGCGGCAGCGGTCGTCGTTCAGGTACTGGTGACCGACAACACCGCGAGTGTGGCCGACGGCGTGAAGCTGACGGCCGGCGGCGCGCTGAGCGTCGACGCGCAGGCTGACTACAACGTCATCACGCAGGCCATGGGTGACGCCATCGACCTGAGCAAGGACACCAACGTCGGCGCCGCCGTGGGCCTGAGCGTGACCGACGCCAGCAACGTGGCCAGCGTCGGCGCGAACGCGGACCTGCGCGGCGGCTCGGTGCTGGTGCGCGCGGACCGCCCGGGCGACAGCGGGGACCACGAGTTCCGCAGCATGGGCATCGCCGCCGCCGGCGGCAAGGACACCTCGGTGGCCGGCAGCGTCGCCATCAACATCGTCACGCTGGACACGGCCGCCACCGTGGGCGCCGGCGCGCAGATCCGCGCCAGCGCCGGCAAGCTGGACGTCGTGGCCGACCAGAGCACGCAGGTGCAGGCCATCGCCGGCGCCGCGGCCCTCAGCACCGGCGGCACGGGCGTCGGTGCGTCCGTCGGCTTGAACATCGTCGTCGAGCACACCAGCGCGACCGTGGGCGCCGGCGCCCAGCTCGCCGCGCGCGACGCCACCACCGTCAGCGCCAGCGGCCAGGTCATCCCGGCCGTGCTGGACCTGCCCGACCCGCTGCCCGACCTGCCGCTCAGCAACCTCGCCATCTCCGGCGGCATCTCCACCGACGGCGCCGCCGGCGCCGGCTCGGCCGCCGTCAACATCTACACGCTGGACACCGTCGCGCGGCTGGACAACGGCGTCAAGGTCAACGATGCGGCCATGGGTGTGGCCGCCGGCGCGGCACAGGACGTGACCGTTGCTGCCAGGAGCCGCACCGACATCGAAGGCGGCGCCGGCGCGGGCGGCATCTCCATCGGCAATGCCGGCGTCGGCATCGGCCTGGACGTGACCGTCCTCGTCGAGAACACCCAGGCCCAGCTCGGCACCGGCGTCGCGCTGAAGGCCGGCCGCGACATCGCCGTGCGCGCGAACAGCGACCAGGACATCACCAGCGTCGCCGCGACCGCGGGCGTCGCGACCGATGGCACCGGTGTCGGCGGTAGCGTGTCCGTCTACGTCGTCACCAACACCACCGAGGCCACGACGACCGGTGGTGCCGGCTCGGCGCTGCAGGCCGGCGGCGCGCTGGCCGTGACGGCCGATGCGCCGTTCGACATCACCCAGGTGGCCGGTGCGCTGGCCTACGGCAACTCGGCCGGCGTCGGTATCTCCAGCACCGTGCTGGTCCACACCGACACCGTGCAGGCCCTCGTCGGCCCCGGCACGGCGCTGGCAGCCGGATCGACCGGTGGTGTCGACGTGGCCGCCACGTCGCACGAGAACCTCGTCACCATCGCCGTGGGCGGCGGCGCGTCCAGCAGCGCGGCCGTTGCCGGCTCGGTGGTCGTCAACGTGCTGAACGAGACGACCCGGGCGCGCATCGACGACAGCGCCACGTTCACCGTCGGCACCGCGTCGGGTGCGACGCAGGCCGACATGAAGGTGCGCGCCAGCGACGAGACCGACATCGTGTCGGTCGCCGGCTCCATCGCCGCGTCCAGCAGCGTGGGCGTGGGCCTGGGGGCGGTCGTCAACACCGTCAACAAGACCACCGAGGCCCGGCTGGGCTCGGCCGCTACCGGCACGGTGGATGGCGACCTGCTCGTCACGTCGCATTCCGACGAAGACATCTCCACCGTCGCCGCCGGCGTGGCGGCCAGCTCCAGCGTGGGCGTGGCGGCCGACGCCAACGTGCAGGTGCTGAACATCACGACGCGCGCCATCCTCGGCGACGACCCGACCGACGCCAAGGCCGGCGCCGGCGCGGGCGACGCGCACGCCCAGGGCAGCATCGTCGTCGCGGCGGACGAGAACAGCGAGATCGACCTCATCACCGGCTCCGTCGGCGCGTCCGGCTCGGCCGGCGTGGGCGCCGCCGTGGGCGTCGTCACGGCCAACAAGAACACCGTCGCGCTGGTGGGCGAGGGCGCCAAGGTCACGGCCGACGGCCTGCGGGCCGGCCTGGCCGTGCAGGACGGTGGCATCGGCGTCGGTTACGCCGCGGCCACGCCGCAGAGCACCTCCGGCCTGCCCAACGCCGCCGCCGGCCAGAAGGGCAGCGCCGCCGCGTTCGAAGTCGGTACGCCGACCTTCAACGCCGCCAGCGGCAGCGGCCAGACCAGCGACGACCCGAGCTTCACGAAGAACCGCGTCGCCACGCCCAGCGTGCGCAGCGGCTTCACCGGCCTGGCCGTCACGGCCACCAATCGCGACGACATCGAGACCTTCGCCGTCGCCCTGGGCGCGGGCACGGCCGGCATCGGCGTCGGCTCGGCCACCAATGTCGTCAACACGGCGACGACGGCCGGCATCGCCGCCAGCGCCAACGTCAATGCCGACACCAGCACCGGCGGCGCGGGCCAGAGCGTGCTCGTCGGCGCGGGCGACGACTTCTCGCATGTGGCCCTCGCGGGCGCGCTCGGCTTCGGCACCGTCGGCGTGGCGCCGGGCGTGGACGTGACCGTGCTGACGCACGACACCAACGCCAGCATCGGCGGCAACGCCAGCGTCAAGGCCAAGGACGACGTCGTCGTGCAGGCGAACAACGAGGACCACCTCGTGCTGCTGTCCGCCGGCATCGCCGCCGGCACGGTGGGCGTGGGTGGCGCGGTCAACGTGCTGGTCGTCAACAACCACACGACGGCCACCGTCGGCGCGGCGTCCAGCGTGCAGGCCGGCGGCGACTTCGGCGTGCTGGCCAAGGACGCGACCGACGTGACGATGATCGCCGGCGCGCTGGGCGCGGGCACCGTGGGCGTGGGTGCGTCCGTGGGTGTCATGAGCATCACCAAGCACACCGACGCCGGCGTGCTGACCGGCGCGGCCGTCGACGCCAAGGGCGCCGGCACCGGCCTGCTCGGCATGCTGGACGGCAGCGTGGGCGCCGCCGGCCTGGGTACGGCGGAGCGCCACGGCGTCATCGTGCAGGCCGACAGCCGCGAGGACTTCTTCCACCTCGACGTCGCGGCCGGCGCCGGCTACGTGGGCGTCGGCGGCGGCGTGGGCGTCACGCTGCTGGACTCCGACACGACAGCCATCATCGGGGCCAACACCCGGATCAACCGCAACGGCGGCAACGCCGGCGCGGACGGCGACCAGGGCGTCTACGTGACCGCGGCCAACAGCGCCAGCGGCACGCACTTCACCGGCGCGGTGGCGGGCGGCTTCGCCGGCGTGGGCGGCGCGGTGCAGGTGGGCAGCCTGCGCAACGACACGGCGGCGCGCATCCTCGGCAATGCCGACGTCGCCGCCGCGGCGGACGTGGCCGTCAACGGCCTGTCGCGCATCGACCTCGACTCGCTGACCATCTCCGGCGCCGGCGGCTTCGTCGGCGCGGCGGGCGCGGTGACGGTGTGGTCCATCGGCACGCCGCTGGAGCGCAGCTACCAGAACGACCAGGGCACACCTGACGACAGCCTCAGCAAGACCAAGGGCACCGAAGGCGACCACAGCAAGGACTCGGGAGACAACGACTCAGCCCGCCAGGCCACCTTGGCCAAGGGCCAGGTTGGCAGCGTGCTGGGCGGCTTTGCCGGCGGCACGGCCGGCAGCGGCCAGCAGCGCGTGAAGGACCGCGCCGGCGCGGCCGGCACGCTGGTCAGCGGCTCCGGTCCGTCGCAGGCCGAGTGGCTGGCTGCCATCAACGCCAGCAATCCGGCGCAGGGCACCGAGGCCACCGTTGCCGGCGGCACGGTCGTCACGGCCGGCAATGCGATCACGGTCAATGCCCGCCAGTGGGCGGACGTGGACTTCCTCGTCGGCGCCATCGGCGGCGGCGCGGGCGGCATCGGCGCCGGCATTGGCGTGTTCTCGACCGCGTTCAACACGAACGCCAACGCGGGCGGCACGTACACGGCCGGCGGCGTGTTCTCGGTCAGCTCGCGGCTGGACAGCACCGTCGACGCGACGGCCTTCGCCGGCGGTGCCGGCTTCATCGGCCTGGGCGCCGCCGTGTCCGTGCTCAGCGACCACAGCAACAACCAGGCCGGCCTGGGCGACGGCGCCCGCGTGAAGAGCGCGTCCAGCGTGGACGTGACGGCCACGTCCAACCGCGCCATCCACCTGGCCACCGGCCAGGGCACGGCCGGCGCGGTGGCGGCCGGCGCGTCGTTCACGCGGCTGACCAGCGACGGCCAGGTCAGCGCGGATGTCGGCGCGGGCGCCCGCATCGGCCAGGATGCCGGCCAGACGGTCGGCGCGCTGCACGTGAAGGCCGAGGCCAACCTCGACGCCGAGGCCCACACGCTGGCTTTCTCGGTTGGTGCGGTGGCCATCAGTGCCAACTTCGCCTTCGCCGACGTGAAGCCGCTGCTGCGTGCGTCGGTGGGCGACGCGTCGCTCATCAAGACGACCGGCGAAGCGACGGTGGACACACTGTCCACCGGCAAGGCCGACGCCAAGGTGCTGACCGTCACGGCCGGCGCGGGCGCAACAGGCGTCAGCCTGTCCAGCGCGACGTTCTCGCCGACGGTGCAGGCACTGTTCGGCGCCACGTCGGTGCTGAACGCCGGCGGGCTCATCCGCGTGCAGGCACGCAACAACCACAACGGCAGCGGCGCGCTGGCCAACAAGGGCGCGTGGGCCTCGTCCACGGCGCCAGGCTTCGGCGGCTTCACCGGCAACGGCGCGGTGCCTACGGCCGAGGCCAACGGCAGCGTGAAGGCCAGCGTCGGCTCGGGCTCGCTGATCAGCGCGGGCGGGCGTGTCGACGTGCTGGCCTACAACAACAACGAGGCGCAGGCCGAGGCGCTGGCGCTGTCCATCGGCGGCGCGACCGTCGGCGTCAGCATCGGCAATGCGCGTGCCAACGGCGGCACCACGGCCGAGCTGCTGGGCGGCGTGGGCTCGTCCACCGACCTAACCGTGCGCTCACAGGCGCGCAACCTCGCCAATGCCGACGCCGATGCCTCTGGCGGCGGCCTGGACGCCAACAACGGTGCCAGCAGCACGGCGCGCGCCAACGGCAATGTGCAGACCGTCGTCGGCGTCGCCGCGCAGGACGCGACGCTGAACGCCAGCGGCGCCATCGTCATCGAATCGCGCTCCAGCAACGACGCGACGGCCAACACCTACGGCCTGTCGCTGGGCGTGTCCAGCGCGGTGGGCATCATGGCCGCCAGCGCCGAGGCCTCGCCCGACGTGCGTGCCACCGTCACCGGCAACACCCACCTCGTCTCGGGCACCGGCGCACGCGTCGGCGCCTATCACAACCAGGGCGGCGAAGACGTCCGCGCCACGGCCGACGCGGCCGGCGGCGGCTTGGGCGCTGCCGTCAACGGCACCATCGTCAACGCCAAGAGCCTGGGCAACGCGCAGGCGCTGGTGGGCGACAACACGTCCATCGCCGGCGGCAGCGGTGCCGTCGTCGTCGAGGGCCTGTCCGACAACATCGCCAACGCCACCGGCACGGCGGTTTCCGTGGGCCTGGTGCTGGGCGTGGGCGGCGTCGTCGCCAACGCCAGCACCGGCGGCACCACGGGGGCCGTCAGCGGTGCCGACGTGACCGGCGCCAGCTACGCGGTGCTGGCCCATGCCGACCAGGACGCCGTCGGTAGCGCCACCGCGGCGGGCGGCGGACTGGTGGCCGGCGCCACCGGCGCGGGCGGCACCAGCAGCGTCACGCCCACCGTCAACGCCGGCATCGGCGACGGCGCGCAGGTCAGCGTGGCCGGCCCGATCTCCGTGATTGCCGAAACCACGGCCGACTCCGACGGCACCGCCAACGGCGTGGCCGTGTCGGGCGGCTTCTCGATGGGCATCTCGGTTGCCGACGCGACGCTGAGCCCGACGATGACCAACCGCATCGGCACCGGCGCCAGCCTCAGCGCCAACGGCGCGGCGTCCGATGTGACCATCGCCGCGCGCGTCAACAACGGCGTCAGCAACGCCGGCGGCACGACGGCCATCGCCACGGCGCCGTCCGGCGGCCTGGCCGCCGCGCTCAGCGGCACCAGCGCCTCCGCGCAGACGACCTACAACATCCTGCAGAGCTCGGGCGCCAGCGTCACGCTGAACGCCGGCCGCGACCTGAACGTCGAGCTCAAGCTCGGCAACCACGTCGAGTCCACCTCCAACAGCGACACCTTCGGCGGCGTCGCCGTCGGCGGCTCGGTGGCCAGCAGCACGGTGGACGGCAGCGCGCAGAGCAACTTCACCAGCGCCGGCGGCACCGTCGGGCGCAACCTGAACGCGCTGGGCGTGTCCAGCCAGCCGGTGACGGCCACGTCGCGCGCCGCGGGCGCCGGCCTGTTCAGCGGCCAGTTCAACAGCGCCACGGCCAGCTTCACGCCCAGCATGGGCATCAACCTGGGCAGCGGCACCACCAGCGTGGGCGGCAACGCCACCGTGCAGATGCTGTCCACCACGGACACGACGGCCAACACGGTGGGCCGCTCGCTGAGCGTGGCCGGCAGCATCGGCGCGTCGCTGGCGTCGGCCACGATGAGCCCGACGGTCTACGCCCGCACCGGCAACCAGCAGCTGACGGCGGGCGGCTTCGTGCTCGTCGAGGCCCGCCACAACCACGACGGCCAGGCGCCCACCGGGCAGGACACCACCGCCACCGCCAAGGCCTCGGCCGGCGGCGCGCTGGTGGGCATCACGGGTGCGTCCGCGTCGGCCACCGCATCGGCCAACGTCGACGCCAGCGTCGGCGCCGGCGCGAAGCTCACGGGCGGCGGCTCGGTGCGCGTGCTGGCCGACGGCGTCAACATCGCCACGGCCGACAGCGCCGGCCTGGGCGGCGGCGGCTTCATTGCGGAGGGCCTGTCGTCCAGCTCGGCCATCGTCGGCGGCGGCACGACGGCCGACCTGCGCGGCGGCGTGGGCGGGGCCACGCTGGTCAACGTCGTGGCCGACGGCAGGAACAACGCAGTGGCCACGGCCAGCGCGTCGGGCCTGGCCGGCCTGGGCGGCGCCGCCGGTGGCAGCGCCACGGCGCGCTCCAACAGCGGCGTGGCCGCGGGGCTGGGCGACGGCAGCGTCGCCAGCACCACCGTCACAGGGGGCGCCGTGCTGGTGGACGCCATCTCCAGCGCCGACGCCGACGCGCAGGCCAAGGCGTTCTCGTTCGGCCTCGGCAGCGCCGTGGGCTTCATGAGCGCCACCAGCCAGGTCAGTCCCGCCGTCGCGGCCGAGGTGCGCGGCAGCACCGGCGTGACCGGCGCCGGCATCACCGTGCGCGCCCGCCACAACCAGGGCAGCGAGAACAGCACGGCCGTGGCGGATGCCGCGTCCGCCGGCGGCGGCGCGTCGCTGGGCGGCGGCAACGCCGACGCGACGGCCGCGGCCGACACGCGGGCGCTGGTGGGCAACGCCGCCAGCTTCGACGCCGGCAATGGTCATGCGGTGACGGTGCAGGCCGACGCGCGCAACCTGGCGGTCGGCACCGGCGAATCCTTCAACGGCTCGCTGGGCGTGTCGGCCGGCGTCGTCACGGCCGCCGCGCGCTCCGGTGGCATCACCGAGGCCACCAGCGGCGCCGACGTGACGGCCAGCGGACTCACCGTGCGTTCCACCGCCGTGCAGACCGGCACGGCCACGGCCGAGGGCACGGCCGGCGGCCTCGTCGGCGCCGGCACCGGCGCCGGCGTGACGACCACCGTCAACCCCGACGTGCGCGCCGGCCTGGGCGACGGCGCCATCATCGACGTGGCGGGCGGCATCGCCGTCAGCGGCACCGCGACGACGGATGCCGACGGCACCGCCACCGGCGTGGCCGTGTCGGCCGGCGGCTCGCTGGGCCTGTCCAAGGCCGACGTGACGCTGGCACCCAAGATGACGCTGGCCGTGGGCAGCGGCGTCAAGGCGACGACGCACTCGGCCAACACCGGCGACATCGCGTTCTCGCTGACACACAACGGCGGTGGCGCCTCGGCCACGGCTCATGCGGCTGGTGGCGGCATCCTGGCCGGCGGCGGCGCCGACGCAGACGCCAAGCTGGCCTACAACATCACGACGACGACCGGCAGCGGCGTCACGCTGGACGCGGCGCGCGGCGTGTCGTTCACGACGCAGGCGGGCGGCTTCGCGCAGTCCGTCGGCGACGCCGAGGGCCTGGCGCTGGGCGGCGGCTTCGGCGCGGCCACGTCCAATGCCAACGTCAGCGGCACCGTCAGCCAGGCGCTGGGCAGCGTCAGCGGCACGCAGGCGCTGGACTTCAAGGTCGACACGCAGGTCAACAGCTTCGCCGACGCGGATGCGCTGGCGGCGTCGCTGGGCCTGGTGGGCGCCGGCGCGGTGAATGCCGCCACGGCCAGCTACACGCCCACCGTCACCGCCAACCTGGGCGGCGGCGGCACGCTGGACGTGGGCCGCGACCTCATCGTCAACGCGCAGACGCGCGGCGATTCGTCGGCGCTCGCCAAGGGCACGTCCATGAGCCTGGGCGGCAGCATGGGCGGCTCCATCGCGACCGCCACGCTGAGCCCCAGCGTCAACGCGCTGACCGGAAACCAGCGCGCCGATGTCGGCCGCGACATCAGCATCCACGCCAGCCACAACCACGACGGCGCCGGTGCCACCGGCCAGGTCACGTCGGCGGTGGCGCGCAGCTCGTCGGGCGGGCTGCTGCTGGGCGCCACCGGCGCGGCGTCCACGGCCAACGCCAACGCCGGCACGACGGCGCGCAGCGGCGCCGGCAGCGTGCTGACGGCGGGCGGCTCGCTGAAGATCCATGCCGACGCCAGCAACGTCGCCGACAGCGAAACCTCCGGCACGGCGCTGAGCCTGGTGGTGGGGGCCGGCAAGTCGGTGGCGATCTCCAACGCCAACGGCGGCACGACAGCCGAGATCGGCGGCGGCTCGGCGGGCAGCAGCTTCGTCGACGTGCGCGCGCTGGGCCACAACGATGCCGATGCCCGCGCCAACGCGTCGGGCGGCGGCCTGGGCGGTGGCGTCAACAGCGGCGACGCCACGGCCAAGGCCAACGGCGCCGTGACGGCCGGCGCGGGCAACGCCAGCGTGGCCAGCGTCGTGACGAGTTCCGGCGCCATCACCATCCTGGCGCTGTCCGATGCCGATGCCAATGCGCAGTCGCGCGGCCTGTCTGCTGGCCTGGGCCTGGCCGTGGGGCTGATGTCGGCCAACGCCGAGGTGGCGCCCAACGTGACCAACCTCGTGCAGGGCACGACGACGCTGAGCGGGCAGGGCGTCAGCCTGCTGGCCCAGCACAACCAGGGCGGCCAGAGTGCACGCGCCAAGGCCGACAGCGCCGGCATCCTCGGTACCGTCAACGTGGCCGGGGCCACCGCCACGGCCCGCGCCGGCGCCAACACCAGTGTCAACACGGCGGTCACGTCCACGCTGAACGGCAATGGCGGCGTCGTCACCGTGCAGGCGCTGGCCAACAACCTCGTCGACGCCGACGGCAGCGCGCTGGGCGTCGGCGGTGCCGCGCGCGGCGCGATGGCGGCCACGGCCACGTCCACCGGCACGACGGCCGCCACCAGCGCGGCCAAGGTCAACGGCGCGGGCCTCGTCATCGACGCGACAGCCAACCAGGTCTCCACCGCGACGAGCACCGCGGCCGCCGGCGGCGTGTTCGGCGCCAGCGTGGGCGCCACGTCCACCAGCGCCGTCACGCCCACGGTCACGGCCGGCATCGGCGCCGGCGCGGTCATCGACGTGAACGGCGCCGTCGACGTCGGCGCCAACGCGACAACGCAGGGCACCGGCACGGCCGACGGCGTGCAGTTCGCCGGCATCGCCGCCGTGGGCGGCACGGTGGCCGATGTCGACGTCAACCCGACGATGACGGCCAACATCGGCAACAACGCCCGCATCACGACGCATGGCGACAAGGGCGATGTCGTCATGGCCGTGCGGCTGAACAGCGGCAACGCCGGCGCCGGCAAGGCCATCGCGCGGTCCTCGGCCAGCTCGGGCTCGACGATCTCGTCGTCGGGCAGCAACGCCACGGCCAACGCCGTGTCCAACCTGACCAACAACACCGGCTCGGGCGTCACGTTCAACACCTCGGGCAGCGTGCGCTTCGACACGCTGGCCGGCCTGACGGCCGACGCCAAGGGCGACAGCCTCAACCTCGCGCTGGGCCTAGCCGGCGGCGTGGCCAAGTCGGCCGCCAGCATCGCCGGCACCACCAATGCCGTGACCGGCGCCATTTCCGGCAGCGTGGGCGGCGACCTGGTCGTCAACAGCGTGGCCAGCTACCGCGCCATCTCGGACACCCTGTCCGGCAAGGGCGGCCTGCTGGGATCCTTCGGCAACAACACCGCCAGCGCCGTCGTCACGCCGACGCTGAACGTCGGCATCGGCTCCGGCGGCAGCATCAGCGCCGGCCGCGACGTCGTCATCAACAACCTCTCCAGCGGCGACGCCGATGCCGATGCCAAGGGCACCAGCATCGCCGGTGCGGCCACGTTCAGTGGCTCCACCGCGACGGCCCGCGTGCGGCCCGACATGGACACGCTGGTCGGCGCTGCCGACGTCAGCGCCGGCCGCAGCTTCAGCGTGACGGCCCGGCACAACCACAACGGTGCCGGCGCCACCGGCGACGATGCGACGGCCGACGCCAACGCGTCCGGCGGCTCGTTCGGCTTCGCCGGCATGGGCTCGGACAGCCTGGCCCATTCCTCCGCCGACATGACCACCAGCCTGGGCGGCAGCGGCGCTGACCTGTCGGCCGGCACGGGCGACTTCAGCGTCACGACGCTGTCCGGCAACCTCGCGACGGCCAACGGCTATGCGCTGGCCATCGGTGGCCTGCTCGGCAAGGGCAACTCGCGCGCCGACGCCATCGCCGGCGGCACGCTGACCAACGCGCAGAACAACCAGTACAGCAACGACAACCAGACGACCACCATCGCCGCCGGCACCGGCATCAACGCCGGCGGCAACGTCAGCATCCAGTCCATCACCGACCAGGGCGCCACCGCCAACACGACGGCGCCTGCCGGCGGCCTCATCAGCCTGGCGTCCAACGACGCCAGCGCCGTGCTGGCGCGCAACCTCAGCACGCAGACGCTGGGCAGCGGCATCACGGCGGGCGGCAACATCCTCGTCGGCTCGCGCTCCAGCGGCGGCTCCACGGCCACGGCGCGGGCTGATGCCTACGGTCTCGGCGGCATCGGCAAGGCGGCGTCCAATGCGCAGGTCACGCCCACCATCACGACCAACGCCGGCGGCGTGCTCGATGCCGGCGGGCGCATCACGCTGCAGGCCTCGCACGACGGTACCCAGGGCGCCACGGCCCGTGCCGAGGCGGCGGCCGGCGGCGCCATCGGCATCGACGGCGCCGATGCGCGTGCCGGGTCGGCGGCCACGGTGTCCGCGGCCATCCTGAATGGCGCGTCGGTCAACGCCGACGGCGGCACCGAGGTGCTGGCCGGCATCGCCGACAAGGCCATCGCCAGCGGCGACGGCCAGGCCTACGGCCTCGGCGCGTTCGGCGCCACCGATGCGCGGGCCGATGCCAACTCGTCCAGCCGCGCCAGCGTGGGCAACGCGCAGGTCACCGGCGCCAGCCTGACGGTGGAAGCCACTGGCGGCGGTCGCGGCAACGCGGTCGCCAAGGCCACCAGCGGCGGCCTCGTGACCGGCAACGGCGCGGCACCGCTGGTCAACGTGAACCCGACGATCACGGCCGAGCTGGCGGGCGGGGCGCGCGTCAACGTCGGCGGCAACGTGGCCGTCAAGGCCAGCGGCAATGCCGAGGGCGACGGCAACGCGGTCGGCCGCGCGGGCGGCGCGGGCGCAGTCAGCATCTCCAAGGCCGACATCAACGTGAACCCCAGCGTGCGGGCCGAACTGGCGGCCGGCTCCGAGGTCGCGGCCGGCGGCAGCGTGACGGTGCAGGCCCGCCAGGGCCAGTCCGTCAGCATCGGTGACCCGACGTTCGGCGCCGGTGGCGTCGACGCCGGCAGCAACACCATCACGCTGAACGGCGAGCACGGCCTCGTCACCGGCGACACCATCACCTACAACCAGGGCGACGACGCCAACACGCCGGTGGGCGGGCTCGTCGAGGGCCGCAACTACCAGGTCATCGTGCAGAGCCCGACGGCCGTCAAGCTCGGCTCGGTGTTCAACGCGTCGGTCGTCGACGCCGCCAAGGACGAGATCAAGTTCGACGTCGAGCACGGCTTCAGCGACGGCCAGCGCGTCATCTATCACGCGGCCGGCAACCCCGGCATCAGCGGCCTCGTCGATGGCCAGGCCTACTTCGTGCGCGTCATCGACGCGCAGACCATCAAGCTGGCCACCAGCGCCGCCGCGGCCACCGTGCCGCCCAAGACCTTCTACAGCTCGGGTGTCAACGCGACCACCGAGCGCATCACGCTGAACGGCCACGGCTTCGTCGACGGCCAGCAGGTGACCTACCGCACCGGTGGCGACGAGCGCTTCGAGGGCTCGGCCGTCGAACAGGCCGGCGACAACGTCATCACCGTGGCCGGCCACGGTTTCAACACCGGCGATGCGGTCAAGTACAGCACCCGCGACCTCGTCATCGAGAGCCCCAACCTGCCGGCCACGGCCATCACCGGACTGACGGAAGACACGACCTACTACGTCATCCGCGTCGACGCCGACCACATCAAGCTCGCGCTGAACGCCACCAACGCCGGCAACGGCACGGCCATCGACATCAGCAACTCGGCCGAGTCCGCCGCCAGCGGCCACACGCTGGCGCGCGTCGGCGCGGCGCCGCTGTCCGGCCTGGCCAGCGGCAACACCTACTACGTCAAGTTCATCGACGCCAACACCTTCCAGCTGGCGGCCACGCCGGGCGGCGCGGCCATCGACATCGGCGCGGGTGGTGGCAAGCACACCATCGGCACGGAGGGCATTGAGCTGTCCGGCGCGTCGACGGCCGGCCGCCACCAACTGGAGCTGGACATCACCGGCAGCGGCAGTGGTGGTGGCCACCAGTTGCTGGGTGCCGGTGGCGCGCGGTCGCTGATCAGCGACGCCATCGACAACGGCGTGTCCAGCGGCGCCACGTCCGGCTCGGTCGGCGCACTGATCTTCGGCAGCAAGGGCTCGGAGTCGCGCGTGGACATCGTCACCAGCGTCAAGGCGCTGGTGGGCGACAACGCCAAGGTCACGGCCGGCGGCGACATCACACTGGACGCCTTCTCCGCCGCCAACGGCGCGGGCACCGGCGGCAGCAGCGGCGGCGCCTTCATCGCGGTGGGCTACACCGAGGTCTTCGTCAACGCGACGCAGACCGTGCAGGCCCAGGCCGGCGCCGGCGCGCAGCTGACGTCGGGTGGCTCGGTGCTGCTGCAGTCCAAGAGCAGCCAGAACGGCACGGTTGACGCCAACTCCAAGGGCGGTGGCGTCATCAACTCGTCCGAGGCGTCGGGCGGCGTGCAGCTGAACCACAGCACGACGGCCGGCGTGGGCAACAACGCCAGCGTGACGGCCGCGCACAACGTGACGATGGCGTCGGAGTCGGCCTTCGACGGCAACGTCTACGGCAAGGCCTCCAGCGGCGGCCTCGGCGCCGCGTCGACGAGCAGCATGTACTGGAACGTCGGCTCGTCCGGCGCGCACCAGCAGACCGGCGTGGACGTGGGCAGCAACGCCACGCTGCTGGCTGGCGACGACGTCAACCTTGCTGCGCGCATGACGCACATGCAGAGCCGCGTGACGGCTGACGCCTACTCGGCCGCGGCCCATGCGGACCCGGACGCCGACGCCTACAGCCGCTTCTACTCCGACGCGACCGTCAACGTGCGCGCCGGCGCCCGCGTGACCGCGCTGGAGAACATCAACCTGCAGACGCTGCACACCGGCATGGGCAGCACGACCTATGCCGAGGGCGAGGCCGACTCGGCCACCGGCAGCACCGACGTGAACGCGTTCTCGGAGTTCGGCACGCAGTCGCTGGTCACCGCCGACGCCGGCGCGCTGTTCGATACGCACGCGCTGGACGTGCGCGCCGAGCTGGGCAGCTACGGCTGGAGCGCCCGCGCCAAGAAGGACGGCGCCTGGGGCTACGACGGTGGCGATGCCCATGCCGGCGCGCCGCACGGCTTCAACCAGCTGATCGGCTTCAACGCCGATGCGCGCCTGTCGTCCGGCCCCAACCCGCTGCTGCATGTCGACGCGGCCGGCAACGTCGTGACCGCGCAGAACGTGACGGTCAACAACACGGCCGGCACTGTCATCGTCAACGACATCACGAACAACAGCGTCGGCACGGCCAACTTCCGCGCCAACGGCATCTACGACCCGGCGCACGCCGACATCCAGCCGGGCAAGGTCGAGGGCACGCAGTCGACGTTCACGTTCGTCCACACCTTCAACCGCATCACGCTGACCAACGAGTCGGCCAAGGACCTGCGCATCAACAACATCGCGCCGGTCAACACGACGGCGGTGCCGACGGTGAACCTGGACGTCGACAACGTGACCGGCCCGGCCACCGACGCGACGCCGTTCCACTTCAACATCCGCCATAGCTACGGGGCCACCGAACTGCTGATCCGCAACACCAGCACCAACCCCGGTGCCGACGTGCAGATCAACGGCGTCATCGACAACCCGCTGGGCTCCACGCTGATCGCCGCCGTGGGCGGCAGCATCGTGCCGTTCAGCGGCGCCGCGCTGGTGCGCACCAATACCGCCAACCTCAGCGCCGGCAGCGCCATCGGCACGGCCGGCCAGCGGCTGGAGCTGGAGCTGGTGCAGAGCGAAGGCCGGCTTGCCGCGCTGACCAGCCAGTCCGGCGGCAGCAGCTTCCTGGGCATCCGTGGCCTGTTGCGCGACCCGGCCGCCAGCGGCTTCACGCTGTCGCTGGGCAACCTCAAGGCCGGTGGCGAGCTCAACCTGCTGCTGCGCGAGGCCAGGCGCCAGGTCATCGTCAATGGCGTGCCGCCCACCTACCAGGTGCAGGTCCACATCGACTACGCCAGCACCGGCGCCGACCTGGGCACCACCAACTGGATTCGCCACTTCCGCCCCGACCAGCCGGGCAGCGCGCTCGTCGACTTCCCCGTCGGCTTCTTCGGCACCGGCAACGAGGCCATCGCGTCGACGACGTCGCTGGGCAAGCTGGAGGCCGGCACCGACCTGTCCGTCATCGCGCAAACGCCGGCGCAGCGCATGGACCTGTTCCAGCGCGCCAACTGGATTGCCAACGGTAACGCCACCGTGCGCAGCAATGGCGACATCACGCTGCCGCATACGCTGCAGGCGGCCACCGGCGACCTGTCGGTGCAGAGCCTGAACAATTCCGTCTACGCCGACCACCTGATCGCCGGCGCCGACGGCGAGGTCACCGCCGCGCTGGACATCGCCAACGTGCTGGCCAGCTACGCGCACACCTGGGTCAACCTCTACACGAACAACCTGCTGACGGCCGGCAGCACCGCCACGCTGACCGCGGGCCGCGACATCACGCTGCCGCGCATCGTGCAGGGCGGCGGCAACGTCACGCTGCAAGCCGGCCAGCAGGTGCTGGCACCGGCGTCGATCTGGTCCGAGGCGGCCGACGTGCGCATCACCAGCACCAGCGGCTCCGTGCAGGTGGACCATGTCGTTGCCGGCAGTGACGTGTCCATCACGGCCATGCAGGGCACGATCTCCAACGTGACCGGCGGCCAGACCGGCACGCGCATCGGCCTGTACCCGAGCAACCTCGTCACCGCGGGCGACAGCATCACGATGCTGGCCGGCGGCAACATCACGCTGCCGCGCCTGGTGCTGGCGCAGGCCGGCGCCATCAGCCTCACGTCCACCGGCGGCAGCGTGCTGCTGGAGCGCGTGGAGGCGGCCAACAACAACGTCACGATCTCGGCGGCCAGCGGTGGCATCCAGGAGATCGGCAGCGACGCTGCGGCCGATGTGCTGGGCATCACCCTGCGCCTGACGGCCGGCGCGGCCGGTATCGGCACGAACGCGAACGCGCTGGAGATCGACTCCTCCCGCCCCAGCCACGGCAACGTCTGGGCGCTGGCCGACGGCTCCATCTTCATGGTGGAAGTTGCCGGTGACCTCAACCTCGACCGCGTGCGCTCCAGCATCGCCGACGTCGATCTGAGCGTGCTGACCGGCGACCTCGTCGACGACCTGTCCGACCTGGCCTCCGACATCGACGGCAACAACCTGACGCTGACCGTCAGCGGCAGCGTCGGCAGCTACTACGACGACATCGAGATCGACAGCCGCTTCAGCGCCGCCGGCGGTCTCGTCAACGCGAGCGGCAACAGCGGCGTGCAGCTGACCGAAGTGGCGCAGGCGCTGTACGCGGGTGCCATCATCAGCAGCGCCGGTCACGTGCGGCTGACGTCGCGCGACAGCCAGGCCACCGGCGAGCACATCGTCGTCGGCGAGGGCCGCAGCGTGCAGGCCGGCAAGAGCATCACGCTCAGCGCGGGCGACGATCTGCGCATCGACGGCACCGTCACGGCCGGGGAGCGCCTGTTCTTCGCGGTGGACCATCACAGTGCCGACGCGGAGGGCGGCGTCGCGTTCATCGGCGGCACGGTGACGGGCGACCGCCCCGAGCTGGCGGGGGAGGAGCAGGCCGACACGCTGGACGTGTCCGCCCAGTCGCAGGGCTGGACGCTTTACGGTCGCGGCGGTGACGACGTCATCAGCGGCGGCAGCGGTGCCGACGACCTCTACGGCGGCGACGGCGTCGACACGATCTCCGGCAACGCGGGCGACGATCTCCTCGTGGCCGGCGCCGGTGCCGGCGGCACGCTGAGCGGCGGTGCGGGCAACGACCGCCTCTTCGGCAGCGACGACGGCGGCGACGGCGCCCAGGGCGACACGCTGCTGGGCGGCGACGGCAACGACCAGATCTGGGCGCTGGGCGGCTCCGACTTCGTCGACGCCGGCGCGGGCGACGACTTCGTCGACGGCGGCTCGGGCGACGACACGATCTACGGCGGCGCGGGCAAGGACCAGCTCTACGGTGGCCGCGGCGACGACACGCTCTACGGTCATGCGCCGACCGAGCTGACCGACCAGCCCGTCGACGACAACGCGACCGACCGGCTGTTCGGCGAGCAGGGCGACGATCTGCTGTACGGCGGTGGCGGCGACGACGTGCTGGACGGCGGCTTCGGTCGTGACAGCCTCTACGGCGAGGCCGGCAACGACGAGCTGAACCAGGGCTACGGCCAGGACGGCTTCATCGACGGCGGCGACGGTGACGACCTGCTGATCGGCTCCAACGACGGCGACGACCACCTCTACGGCGGTGCTGGCGAGGACCGGCTGCAAGGCCTGGCGGGCAACGACAGCCTGGACGGCGGCACCGGCGCCGACACGCTGGAAGGCGGCGAGGGCGACGACCTGCTGGAGGGCGGCGCGGGTGCCGACCTGCTGGTGGGCGGCGCGGGCAACGACACGCTGTATGGCCACGCGGCCACCGGCGCGGGCGATGACAACGCGGCGGACTACCTCTACGGCGACTTCGGCACCAATGGCAACGAAGCCGGCTCGGGCCGCGACCGGCTCTATGGCCAGGGCGGCAACGACCTCCTGTACGGCGAGGGCGGTGACGACCTGATCCAGGGCGTTGCCGGCATGGCCGTCGCCGAGACCGGTGGCGGCAGCACCAACCTGATCGACTTCGGCGGCGGTGGCGACGACGCGGCCTTCAACGGCACCGTCACCGCCACGCCGGCGCCGGCCACCGTGCCGGTGGACGACACCAGCCCGCGCGCGGCCGGCCAGCTGCCCGACGGCGTGGTGGGCAGCGGCCGCTGGGCCGACCTGAACGGCAGCGCGGCCGACGCGCTGCGCGGCCTGAGCGGCGACCTGGGCCTGTCGCAGGACCCTGCCGTCGCGACCGGCCCGGCCGGCGAGCGCTATGTCGCCTGGAGCGACAGCCGCAACGGCAACCTGGAGATCTACGTCGCCCGGCACGACGGCACGCAGTGGGTGGCGCTGGGCGGCAGCGCGTCGCAGGGCGGCGTGTCCGCCAGCAGCGCGGCGGCGTCCGCCAAGCCGACGCTGACCGTCGACGGCAGCGGTGCGCCCATCGTGGCCTGGACGGAGACGCAGGCCGACGGCAGCCACGACATCGTCGTCAAGCGTTGGAACGGCAGCGCCTGGGTCAGCCTGCCCAACGCCACCATCAACGGCCATGCGGTGCAGGCCAGGCTGGTCAACACCGCCAACGGTCCGGTCGTCGTCTACACGGACGACGCCGCGGGCAACCTGCGGCTGTACGCCCGGCTCTACACCGGCGGCGCCTGGGTCGCGCTGGGCAGCGCGGCGGCGCCCACCGGCACCGGCCTCGCGGTCGGCACCGAGCTGCGCGACTTCAGCGTCGCGGCCAGTGGCGGCAAGGTCGCCATCGGGTACTCGGCCGTGCAGGCCGGCACGTCGCTGCGCCAGGTCTACGTCACCGAGTTCACGCCAGGCGGCACGCCGGGCGCGGGCACGTGGGCGGGCCTGGCCGGTTCGGACGCTGGCACCGGGGTGTCCGGTGGCGCCGCCGTGAAGACGGCGCTGGGTCTCGACTCGACCTGGCATGCGCAGCCCAGCGTCGCCTACTTCGGCGGCAGCCTGTTCGTGGCCTGGCAGGCCTGGGCGGACCAGGGCGCCACCGTTGTCACGGCCCAGCTGGGCGCGGGCGGCGTGACGGTGCGCGACGTCATCAAGGATCAGAGCCGCCCGGGCCTGCCGCAGCTGGCGGCCGGCGGCACGTCGCTGCGCCTGGTGTGGGCCAACACGCCGCTGCTCGACGCGGCCACCAGCCTCTACGAGCGCCAGTGGAACGCGACGACGCAACACTTCGAGGAGGTGCTGCCCGGCCAGGCCAGCGGCATCGGCGCCGGCAGCGGCATCAGCCAGACCGGCGGCGAGCCGCAGCAACTGGCGCTGGCCGTCGATTCGACCGGCAAGGCCCTGCTGGCTTGGGCAGACGCGACGGTCGGATCGCCCGAGATCCTCGTGCGTGCCGATGCGGCACCGGTCGGCCGCGTGTTCACGGCCACGGCCGGGAACACGGTGCAGAACATCCTCGACACGCAGACACTGGGCGCAGGCGACGTCATCGTCGTCAGCGGCAGCCAGGGCGGCTTCACGGTGTCGGCGGCCGATGCCGGCGTGATGATCTGGGGCGCACCGGGCAGCAGCATCAGCGGCGCGGTCGTCGTCGACGGTGCGAACGTGACGCTGCAGAACCTCAAGCTGCAGTCCACGCTGACGATCGCCGGCAACGGCGTGGGCGTCAGCGACACCAGCGCCGCCGGCCTCGTCAGCCTGACCGCGGGGCAGGGCGCCCGGCTGTTCGGCAACACGTTCACCGGCGGTGTCAGCATCGCCGCGGGCGTGCAGAACGCCAGCCTGCGCTTCAACACGATCTCCGGCGGCGTGGGTCTGCTGCTGGACAGCGCCACCGGCGTGCAGATCCGCGACAACCGCATCACCGGCACGACCGCCGCACTGCGCATCGCCGCCGGCTCCACGGCCAGTGGCCTCATCGCCGGCAACACCTTCATCGCCACCGGCGCAGGCACCGGCCTGGACCTGCTGGCCACGTTCGACGGCGTCATCGAGACCAACCGCGTCCAGGGCGGCGCGCTGGGCGTCAACTACGCGGCCGGCAACCAGCTGGCGGGCAACACGGTCACCGGCGCCACCGTCGGCCTGAAGAGCAGCCTGGCCGGCGCGGCCGCGCTGGGCTGGGTGGGCGCGTCCGTCGACCGCCCGAATACCTTCGAGGCCAATGCGACCGGCGTGCAACTGCTGGGCGGCGCGCTGATGCAGGGCCAGGTCGTGCGCGGCAACACGGTGGGCGTCACCGGCGCCGGCCAGCTGGGTGGCGAGACGCTGGCGCATGCCAACCTCATCGAGGCCAATGTCACCGGCGTCAACGCGTTCACCGGCACCATCCAGTTCAACCGCTTCTCGGCCAACACGACCGCGATCAACGCCACCAGCGAGCAGCGCATCCTGCACAACCTGTTCTACCGCAACACGCTGGTGGGCGTGGAGATCAACGGCCGTAACGATGTGCGGGTGTTCAACAACACCTTCTACGCCGTCACCGGCGACAACCTGCGCAGCGAAGGCGGCAGCAGCGAAGTCGAGGTGCAGAACAACCTGATGTGGGCGATGGCCGGCTACGACCTGTTCGTGGCCAACGACAGCCGCTACGGCTTCTACTCCGACTACAACAACCTGTTCACGTCGGGCGCCGGCAAGGTCGGCTTCTGGACCAAGGACTTCCGCGACATCCTCGACTGGCAGGCCGACATCGCGAAGTTCGACCTGCACTCCATCGGCGCCACGGTCGTCAACCCGACGTGGGCGCGGCCCGAGTTCGTCAGCGTGCTGGGCGACGACTTCCGCCTGCGCGAGCCGGTGGCGCTGCAGCGTTTCAGCTCGCCCGGCATCGACATGGGCAACGTGCTGGTGGACAACGGCCGCAACCCGGCCGAGCAGAACCTCATCGCCAACCCGGGCTTCGAGACCGGCACGACCGGCTGGGAAGTCAACGCCGGCTCGCAGGCGTTCGTGACGCCCAGCGGCTCCGCGCCGCTGGCCTACGAGGGCAGCAACTTCTTCTTCGCCGGCGGCGTGGCCGGCGGCTTTGCGCGCCAGACCTTCACGCTGGCGCAACTGGGCCTGACGGCCGCGCAGGCCGACAGCCAGGACTACGAGCTGCTGTTCGGCGGCCGCATCCGCATGGGCGTGGAGAGCCCGGTGGACAGCGGCGAGGTGCAGCTGATCTTCCGCAACGCCGCGGGCGACGTGCTCGCCACCGCCGTGGCCAAGGCCGGCGGCAGCACCAACCGCTGGGAACTGGTGGGCCAGCGCGCCGAGGTGCCGGTGCAGACGCGCTCGGTGGAGTTCGTCTTCCGCACAAACCGCCTCACCGGCGGCAACGCCGACGGCTACTTCGACCAGGCCTTCCTCTACAAGGTCAGCGAGAACCAGGCCAGCGACCTCGGCGCCTACGGCCATGCGGCGACGGACCTGCCCGTGGCCGGCGCGCCGCGCATCAACCTGCGCTCGCCGGACTTCTACCTGGACTGGGAAAAGTTCAAGCCGCTGAACATCACCTGGGAGACCTTCGGCAACACCGACGACTCGCCGGTGCGCATCGACGTCTACCAGGACACGGCCGACGGCCCGAAGTGGGTGGCCAACGTCGTGTCGGCCACGCCCGACTCCGGCCAGTTCACGTGGATCCCGGGCAACAGCGGCATCGACTTCGGCACCAAGGGCCTGCGCATCCAGGTCAGCCTGGTGACCAACGCGGCCGTGCTGGACCGCAGCCAGGAACCCTTCACGGTGCCCGAGGACGGGCTGACCTACTGGGTCAACGACGGCAGCGCCGCCGGCGACGAATACGCCACGGCTGCCGGCGACAACCGCAACACCGGCAAGTCCGCCGGCGCGCCCAAGGCCAACGTCACCAACCTGTTCCGCGCCTACGACCTGCAGGCCGGCGCGACGCTGTACGTCGACACCGGCGACTACGCGCTGCTGGAGTCGCTGACGCTGTCGGGCACCGCGACGCGCGGCTTCGGCATCGACGAGGGCTTCCGCCTCACCGGCCCGACGCAGGGCGGCCACCTGGCGACGCTGTTCCCCATCGTGCCGAACGAGCGCGCGTGGGCGCTGCTGGACCTGTCGGACACCGACTTCGTCACGATCAGCAACCTCGTGCTGCGCGACGCCAACCGCGGCCTGCTGCTGACCGGCGGCGCCGACGCGGTGGAGCTGAGCCGCATCGAGGCCTACGGCCATGTCAACGAGGGCATCTACGCCAGCCAGGTCAACGCCGGCCTGCAGACCTGGACCGGCCTGAACGTGCATGACAACGGCCAGACCGGCCTGTACCTGAGCGGCACACTGGGCGGCATCGACCAGCTGACCGCCAGCCGCAACCGCGGCCAGGGCGGCTTCTACGCCGAAGGCAGCCTGGGCTTCCTGACCAACTCGATGCTGACCGACAACTTCGGCGTCGGCGCCAACCTCTGGTATCCGGGCGCGGTGCGCGTGCAAGGCAACCTGTTCCAGGGCAACACCGGCACGGGCCTGTCGTACAACGTCGGCGGCAGCAGCCAGGCGCTGGTGGGCGGCGCCCTCGGCACGGGCTTGGGCAACCGCTTCCTGAACAACGGCAACGGCGGCGCCAGCATCAGCGGCAACGCGCTGGTGCAGGGCAACACGGCCAGCGGCAACCTGGGCAGCGGCAACTACGGCCTGGCCGTCAGCAGTGGCGAGGCGCGCCAGAACGTCATCCAGGGCAATGCCAACGGGCTGTACCTGTCCAGCAGCACGGCAACCGACAACCGCATCTACAACAACAACCCGGCCACCGGCTACAACTACGGCACGGGCCTGTGGATGAGCACGTCCACGGCCACCGGCAACACCGTCTATGGCAACCTGGTGGGCGTCTACAGCCAGGGCAACAGCGTGCTGCGCAGCAACCTGGTGTACGGCAACGCGTCGGTGGGCGTGCAACTGCAGGGCAGCAGCCCGCAGTTCATCGGCAACACGGTCTACCAGACCACCGGCGACGCGGTGCAGCTGTACGGCTCTGCCGGCAACGCGAAGTTCATCGACAACATCCTGTGGGCCGTGGGCCTGGGCGCGGGTGGCGTGGCACTGAACATCGACGCCAACTCGCAGAGCGGCTTCACGTCCAACTTCAACATCTTCCAGGGGGCCGTGGGCATCTGGCAGGGCACGCAGCGCGCCACGCTCACCAGCTGGCGCCAGGCCAACTTCCAGGACCTGGACAGCCAGGCCACCGACCCGCTGTTCGTCGACATCGACGGTGCCGACGGCAACCTCGGCTACGCCGGCCCGGCCAGCGATGGCCGCGACGACGACTTCCACCTGCAGAGCACGCAGGGCAGTTTCCACGGCGCATCGCTGGCCCCCGTGCTGGGCGCGGGCGGCCTGCCCGTGCTGCTGACGGGCACGCTGGTGCGCGACGGCGCCGACAGCCCCGGCATCGACCGCGGCGCACTCGACCAGCCCTTCGACCGCGAGCCCACGCCGCGAGGCGGCTACGTCAACATCGGCTCGGACGGCAACACCGCCTACGCGTCGCTGAGCCCGGCCGTCTACGTCCGCGTGATGACGCCCAACGGCGGCGAGACCGTGGCCGAGGGCGAGACCTTCACGGTGCGCTGGCGCTCCGACGGCTTTGCCGGCAACGTCAACCTCGACATCAGCCTGGACGGCAACAGCTGGTTCTCCGTCGCCGCCAACGAGGCCAATGACGGCGTGTTCGACTGGACGCCGGGCAACGGCCAGTTCCCCGGTGGCGACTACGTGCTGCGGGTCAGTTCCGCCACGCAGCCGGCGGTCAAGGACCAGTCCGACGCGACGTTCAACCTCGCCAGCACCGTCAGCGTCTTCTACGTCAATGACGGCTCGCTGGTCGGCGACGAGTACGCCACGGCGATCGGCAACGACGCCAACGACGGCCGCAGCGCGTCCAAGCCCAAGGCCTCGCTGCAGGCACTGCTGAACGCCTACGACTTCAAACCGGGCGACCTCATCCTCATCGACACCGGCGTCTACAACTCGTCCACCAACCTGCTGGTGGACGCGCAGGACAGCGGCGTCGTCATCCGTGGCGCCGTCAACCACGCCTCGGTGCTGAACCGCGGCAACACCAACAGCGGCCAGTACGCCTTCGTGCTGGGCACCGGCGCCACCGACGTGACGCTGGACCGCGTGACGCTGACCGGCGGCCAGTGGGGCTTTGTCGTCAACGACAACTCCACGGCCCACCGCTTCACGCTGAGCAACAGCGACATCAGCGGCAACAGCTCGGGTGGCGTCTACGTCGGCATCAACATCGACGACGGCAAGGTCATCAACAACGTCGTCCACGACAACGGCAGCAGCACCGGCATCCAGGGCCAGCAGTCCACGCGCCTGCTGATCAGCGGCAACGAGGTCTACAACCAGTCCACCGGCATCTACACCTGGTCGTCGGGCGACGAGGCCAGCGACGGCCCGATGGTCATCGGCAACCTCGTCCACGACGTGTCCACCGGCATCTCGGAGTCCTACGACGGCTGGGTGCGCAACAACACCGTGTGGGCGGCCGGTACCGGCATCGCCGCCGGCAGCAACTACGACGTCAGCGGCAACACCGTGTGGGGCAGCACCACCGGCATCGACGCCGGCAGCGTCTCGGTCACCAACAACACCGTCTACGCCAACACCACCGGCCTCAACCTCAACAGCCTGGTGGCCAGCGGCAACCGTGCGTACGACAACGCGCTGGGCGTCAACGCCAGCAGCAACACGCTGCTGGTCAACAACCTGATCTGGGACAACACCAACGGCGTGCGCCTGACCGGTGGCCACAGTGGCACCGAGCTGCACGGCGTCGTCAACAACACCATCGTGCAGACGGGCGGCACGGCGGTGATCGTGGAAAACGCCAGCAACGCGCGCATCGTCAACAACATCCTGGACCTGCGCAGCGGCGCCACCGGCATCTCGGTTCACCCGAACAGCGAGTCCGGTTTCCAGAGCGACTACAACCTCTTCAGCCAGCAGGCGGGCACGGTGCTGACGCGCTGGGAAGGCCGCGACTTCACGAGCCGCCCGGACTGGGTCTACGAGACCGGCTACGACCTGCACAGCCGCGTGGCCACGCCCAATTACGTCGACGCCGACGGCGCCGACAACCTGTCCGGCTGGGATGGCGCGGCCATCGGCAGCGCGACCGTGCTCGACGACGGCGATGCGGGCGTCACGTTCAGCGGCAGTTGGGCGACGGTCGCCACCGGCACGCCCGCGACATCCGGGCTGGGCGGCGACCGCCGCGAGGCCAACGGCAACCAGTACGGCACCGGCAGCAACACCGCCACCTACACCTTCACGGGCCTGCAGGCGGGCACCTACGTCATCGCCGGCACCTGGAGCAGCACGTCGGGCAACAGCGGCAACACGCTGTACAGCTTCTACGACGGCACGGCGACGGCGGCGAATCTGGTGCGCAACATGCGCACCGGCCAGAACAGCCTGCCCGGCGACTACAGCGCCAACGGCGCCAACTGGCGCGACCTGGCCACCGTCGTCATCACCGGCGACACGCTGACCGTGCGCATCAGCGACGCCGGCGCCTACGGCAAGATCGTTGCCGACGGCCTGCGCCTGCAGCGCATCGGCGGCGACCGCGGCGCGGACGACAACTTCCACCTCGTCGCCGGCTCGGCCGGCGTGGACGGCGGCGACCCGACGCTGCCCTACAACATCGAGCCGCTGAACAACGGTGCCCGCGTCGACCAGGGCGCCTACGGCAACACCGCCGGCGCCACGCCGAGCCCGGCGCCGCTGATCCAGGTCACCGGCCCGTCCGGCTACGCCAAGCTGACGGTGGGCGAGGCCGCCACCATCGAGTGGCACAGCGCCGGCCTGCTGCCCACCGAGCCCGTGCTGGCCATCAACGCCGGCAACGGCGGCATGGTGGCCGGTGGCGCCCTGGGCAACTGGCAGCGCAACGCCTACCAGACGCAGGGCTACAGCTACAGCAGCTTCGGCGACGCGGTGGACCTGAGCGGCGCCGTCAACCCGGCACCGGCCAGCGTCTACCAGACCAACATGTACGCCAACGGCACGGTAGGCCAGGGCCTGAGCTACGCGCTGCCGGTGGCGGACGGCAGCTACGTCATCCGCCTGCATTTCGCCGAGAGCTACTACTACGCCCAGAACGGCACGCGCCAGTTCGACATCAAGCTCAACGGCGACACGGTCCAGACCAACTTCGACATCCGCGCCACGGCGGGCGCCAACTTCAAGGCTGTCGTGCGCGAGTTCACCGTCACGGCCAGCGGCGGCAACGGCATCAACCTCGACCTCATCACGAAGACGGTCAACGCCGGTGCGCTCATCAGCGGCATCGAGCTGCAGCGCGTCGTGCCCGCGGGTGATGCGAACGCGCGTGTCAACCTGCAGGTCAGCCTGGACAACGGCCTGTCGTGGAACACCATCGCCAGCAACCTGGCCATGGACCGCTTCGGCAACGGCCGCGCGACGTGGACGCCCGACTTCGCCACCGCCGGCAACACGGCGCTGATCCGCGCCATCGCCGTCAACGGCAGCGGCGCCACGCTGGCGACCGACACGTCCGACGAGCCCTTCCTGATCGCCAACGGCGGCAAGGCCTACTACGTCAACGATGGCTCGCTCAGCAACGACGAGTACACGACGGCCGTGGGCGACAACGCCAACAGCGGCAAGGACGCGGCGCACCCGATGGCCAGCCTGTCGGCGCTGCTGCGCGCCTACGACGTGGGCCCGGGCGACACCATCTATGTCGACAGCGGCCGCTACAACCTCATCACCAACTACACGCTGACGGCCAAGGACTCCGGCGTGCACATCGTCGGCGCGCTGCACGCCGTCACCGAGTTCAACCGCGGCAACACGAATGGCGGCCAGTACACGGTGCTGCTGTCCGGCGCCACCGACGTGACGCTGGAGAACCTCAAGCTCAGCGGCGGCCAGTGGGGCCTGGTGCTGGGCGACAACAGCGGCTCGCACCGCGCGACGCTGAGGAACCTGGAAGTCACTGGCAACAGCAGCGGCGGCATCTGGGTGGGCGTCAACGTCGACGACGCGCTGGTCACCGGCAACATCGTCCACGACAACGGCAACTCCACCGGCATCCAGGTCCAGCAGGCCACGCGCGCCATCGTCACCGGCAACGAGGTCTACAACCAGTCCACCGGCATCTACAGCTGGTCGGCCGGCGACGAGGCCAATGACGGGCCGCTGTTCACCAACAACCGCGTGCACGACGTGACGACCGGCTTCTCGGTGTCCTACGAAGGCCTGTTGCGCGGCAACGAGGTCTGGGGCTCGGGCACCGGCCTGTCGCTGAACAGCGTGCGTGCCGAGAACAACGTGCTGCGCCAGAACGGCACCGGCATCTCCGCCGGCGGCGCCGAGCTGGTGGGCAACCAGGTCTACGCCAACACGATGGGCATCGAGGCGTCCAGCAGCACGATCTGGGACAACCGCATCTACAGCAACACCACCGGCCTGCGCGACAGCGGCTCGGACATGGTGCGCAACAACGTGCTGTGGGCCAACGTCACGGCCGTGCGCATCGCAGGCGGCCGCAGCGGCGACGACCGCAACGGCTTCTACAACAACACCATCCGCCAGACCGGCGGCCGCGCCATCGAGGTGGAGGCCAACGCCACCAATGTCCGGCTGCGCAACAACATCTTCGACCTGACCGACGCGACGGCCATCGTCGTGCCTGCGAACGCCGAGCGCGGCTTCGACAGCGACTACAACCTCTTCAGCGGCACCGACCCGCTGGCCTTCGTCGGCATGAACTGGGAGGGCGTGGACTTCTCCAACCTGCTGACCTGGCGCTTCGAGACCGCCAACGACACGCACAGCCAGGTCGCGCCCGTGCAGTTCCGCGACGTGGACGGCGCGGACGGCGTCTACGGCTGGTCCAAGCAGGCCATCGGCGCCGCGGTCATCCTGGACGATGGCGACATCGGCGTCAGCTTCACCGGCAGCTTCACGACCGTCACCACCGGCACGCCCGGCTACGGCAATGACCGCCGCGAGGCCGGCGGGAATTACTACGGCACCGGCGCGAATGTCGCCACCTACACCTTCACCGACCTGGCGCCGGGCACCTACCAGATCGCGGCGACCTGGAACCACGCCACCAACGGCGGCTACGCGGGCAACACGCCTTACGAGATCTACGACGGCCTGGCCGACCCGGGCAACCTGGTCAGCTTCCAGCGCACCGCGCAGAACAGCCTGCCCAACGACTTCACAGCCGACGGCGCCAAGTGGCGCGAGATCGCCACCGTCGTCGTCAGCGGCAGCACGCTGACCGTGCGCGTCACCGACACCGGCGCCTACGGCAAGTTCACGGCCGACGCCATCCGCCTGCAGCGCGTGCAGGGCGATACCGGCCGCGACGACGACTTCCGCCTGGCCGCCGGCTCGGCCGGCGTCGACGCCGGCGACCCCAGCTACGACTTCGTGCACGAGCCCGTCAACAACGGCGCGCGCATCGACATGGGCGCCTACGGCAACACCGCCAACGCGACGCAGAGCGCCGCGCCGCTGATCCAGGTCACCGGCCCCGGCGGCTACGCCAAGCTGGAGGTGGGCACCACCACCGACATCAGCTGGCACACCGCCGGCATCAACCGCACGGAGCCGCTGCTGCTCATCAACGCCGGCAACACCGGCCCCGTGGCCGACCCGGTGCTCGGCTACTGGCAGCGCAACGCCTACCAGACGCAGGGCTACAGCTACTCCAGCTTTACCGACGCCGTGGACGTCAGCGGCGCCACCGATGCGGCGCCCGCCAGCGTCTACCAGACCAACCTCTACGCCAACGGCACCGTGGGCCAGGGGCTGAGCTGGGCGCTGCCGGTGGACGACGGCCAGTACGTCGTGCGGCTGCATTTCGCCGAGAGCTACATCTACACCAACGTCGGCAGCCGCCAGTTCGACATCAAGCTCAACGGCAACACCGTGCAGAGCAACTTCGACATCCGCGCCGCGGCGGGTGCGAACTTCAAGGCAGTCGTGCGCCAGTTCGACGTCGTCGCCAGCGGCGGCAACGGCATCAATCTCGACCTCATCACCAAGACCAATGGCTGGGGCGCCGAGATCAGCGGCATCGAGATCCTGCGCGTCGTGCCGGCGGCCGACCTGCAGGCCACGGTGGACCTGCAGACCAGCCTGGACAGCGGCGCCACCTGGCAGACGCTGGCCACGGGCCTGGCCATGGACCGCTTCGGCAACGGCCACTACGCGTGGACACCCGACCAGACCTCCGCCGGCAACACCGCGCTTATCCGCGCCGTGCTGCGCCATGGCGACGGCAGCGTCGCCGCGCAGGACGTGTCGGACGAGCCCTTCCTGGTCGCCAACGGCGGCACCGAGTTCTTCATCAACGACGGCAGCCTGGCGGGCGACGAGTCCAGCATCGCCATCGGCAACAACCTCAACAGCGGCAAGGATGCCGCCCACCCGATGGCCAGCCTCACGGCGCTGCTGCGGGCCTACGACCTGAACCCGGGCGACGTCGTCCATGTCGACACCGGCGTCTATCGCGTCTATACCAATGTGCTGTTCGAGACGAGCGACTCCGGCGTGACCGTCAGCGGCCCCACGGGCGTGGGCCACACGGCCACCATCAACCGCGGCAATACCAACACCGGCGCCTACACGGTGGAGTTCTCGGGCGCCGACAACGTCACCATCGACCACCTCAACATCACCGGCGCGGCCTACGGCGTGGTGTTTAACACCAACGCGGACAGCGACAACAACACGCTGCGGGCCAACGACATCAGCAGCGCCACGCAGGACGGCGTCTGGCTGGGTGCCAGCAACGACAACAACCTGCTCGCCGAGAACGTCGTCCGCAACAACGCCAGCCGCGGCATCTACTTCGAGAACGCCACCGCCAACCGCGTCGAGGCCAACGACATCCGCAACAACGCCAACGGCCTGTACTTCGCCAACGGCACCGCCAACATCGTCGATGGCAACAAGGTCCACGACAACAGCGGCTACGGCCTCTACAACTGGGGCAGCACGCTCAACGTGTTCCGCAACAACGAGGTCTACAACCAGGCCAGCTACGGCATCCAGTTCGTCTACGGCTCGCTGCTGGTCGAGAACAACCTGGTGCACCACAACGGCATCGGTATCGACGGCAGCCAGTCCAACGTGACGATCCGCGGCAACGCCATCTACGCCAACACCACCGGCGTGCAGATCTACGACGGCGTGCTGCAGGGCAACCGCATCTACAGCAACTCGGTCGGCGTCATCGACACGGGCTACAGCCGCCTGTTCAACAACATCATCTACGCCAACACCAACCAGGGCGTGCGTGTGCAGGGCGGCCACAACCCGGATGCGGGCGACGGCCTCTACAACAACACCATCCTGCAGACGGTGGGCGAGGGCATCCGCCTGACCGGTAGCGCCGCCAACGTCGTGCTGGTCAACAACATCCTGCGCGTGGACGCCGGCTACGGCATCGCCGTGGACAACAACAGCCAGTCCGGCCTCGTCAGCAATCACAACCTGCTCTACCGCGGCCCGGCCGCCAACGCCTACATCGGCCTGTGGAACGGCGCCACGCAGGCCACGCTCGCGGCCTGGCAGGCCGCCTCCGGCAAGGACGCCAACTCGCAGACCGGCAATCCGCTGCTGCTGGACATCGACGGCGCCGACAACATCCTCGGCGAGCAGGGCGTGTCCACCGGCAACGGCTTCGACGACAACTTCGAGCTCGACGCCTTCTCGCCGGCCATCGACGCCGGCAACGCCTACCTGGCGCCGGCCAAGGACATCGAAGGCCGCGACCGCGTCAACGACCCCGACGTCACCAACAAGGGCGCCGGCTGGGACCTGTTCGTGCCGTCCGACGCCGGCGCGCAGTTCGCTGCCACCGGCACCGCCAAGAACTTCCGCACCGGCGAGGGCGCGTTCGAGCAGGCGCTGGGCTTCGACTTCACGTTCTACGGCAAGACCTACACCAAGATGTGGGTCAACGTGAACGGCTACGTGCAGTTCGAGACCGCCGGCGACTCCGACTACTACTACGGCAACGCCAACACCACCGACGTGCTGCTGAGCAACGTCCGCATCGCGCCGCTGTGGGACAACCTCGAGACCTACAGCAGCGGCAAGGACATCTTCGTCGCGCAGACGGCCACCAGCATCACCGTGCGCTGGGCCGCCCGGCTGGAGGGCACCACCACCGACGTCAATGTGTCGATGACGCTGTTTGCCGACGGCAAGGTGCGCTTCGACTACGGCGCCGGCAACACCGGCCTCACGCCCACCGTGGGCCTGTCGGCCGGCAACGGCAGCAGCTACGTGCTGTCCGCCTACGACGGCCAGGCCAGCCTGGCGAGCGCCGGCTCGCTGCTGTGGACACCCACGCCCGGCCTCGTCTACTACGACATCGGCGCCTACGAGTTCCAGGGCGCGTCCGGCGACACCACCGGCCCCAAGGTCGTCGGCATCTCGCAGCTGCCCGCCAACGGCGGCACGACGGCGCTGGCCTTCTCGGCCGTGCAGATCGACTTCGACGAGAAGCTCAACGGCGTGTCCGCCCGCAGCCCGGCCAACTACGAACTGCGCCGCGCCGGCGCGGACGGCCAGTTCGACACCGGCGACGACGTCATCGTCAAGCTGACGCCGTTCTACTCCTTCCCCGAGACCAGCCTGACGCTGAACTTCGGCAGCGTGCTGGCCGAGGGCCAGTACCGCCTGACGCTGTCCGGCACCAAGGCCATCTTCGACACCGCCGGCAACCCGCTGGACGGCGACGCCAACGGCACGCCGGGCGGCGACTACGTCCGCACCTTCACGATCGACCGCAGCAGCAACCACTCGCCGGTGGCTACGCCCGCCACCGTCAGCGTGGCCGAGAACGGCAGCATCGAGATCACGCTGGCCGCGACCGACGCCGACGGCGACGCGCTGACCTACACGCTGCCCACCGGCGCGCTGCACGGCACGCTGTCCGCCATCGACCCGGTCACGCACAAGCTGACCTACACGCCCGACGCCGACTACAACGGTCCGGACAGCTTCGTCTTCAAGGTCGACGACGGCAAGACCGGCGTGTCCTCGGCCACCGTCACGCTCAACGTCACGCCCACCAACACGGCGCCGGTGGTGCAGAACCAGTCGGCCAGCGTCAACGAGAACGGCAGCCTCAACCTGCTGCTGGCCGCCACCGACAACGAGACCGCCCGCGCCAACCTCACGTTCGAGCTCGTCACCGGCCCCGCCCACGGCACCGTGACGCAGGGCGCCGGCGGCGCCTGGGTCTACACGCCCGACGCCGGCTACATCGGTGCCGACAGCTTCACCTGGCGCGCCAAGGACCGCGGCGACCCGGACGGCGCAGTCGGCAACGCCGCCACGTCGGCCACCGCCACGTTCAGCCTCACGATCCTCAACGTCAATGACGCGCCGGTCATCGCGCCGGTGGCCGACCAGCAGGTCAACGAGGGCAGCCAGATCCAGGTGCAGCTCACCGCCACCGACCCCGACGGCCCGAGCAAGACCTGGACGCTGCTCAGCGGCCCGGCCGGCGCCACGCTGGATGCCGCGACCGGCCTGTTCCGCTGGACGCCCGCCGACGGCCCCGGCAGCGTTGACATCCTCGTGCGCGTCAGCGACGGCGGCTCGCCCGCCCGCAGCGCCGATGTCATCTTCAAGATCCTCGTCAAGGACGTCGCGCCCACGCTGGCCTTCACGGCGCCCAGCAGCGGCAACGGCGTCGCCGGCGAGGCCTACACGTTCACCTACACCGTCACCGACCCCGGCACCGACACCATCACGTCGCTGTTCGTCGACTGGGGCGACGGCAGCACGCAGACCATCGCCGGCAACCCCGGCAGCCTGACCCACACCTACGCGGGCGTGGACGGCAATTACACGGTCAGCGTCACGCCCACCAACGAGGACGGCGCCCACCCGGCCAGCACGCTGGTGCTGCACATGGAGGCCAACGATCCGCCGGTCGCCACCGGCCAGACCGTGCAGGTCGACGAGGACGTGGCCAAGCCCATCACGCTCGCCGGCACCGACCCCGAAGGCGGCGCGCTGACCTTCAGCCTCGTCAGCGGCCCCGCCCACGGCACGCTGGGCGCCATCAACCCGAGCACCGGCGCGCTCACCTACACGCCCGATGCCGACTACAACGGCATCGACAGCTTCGTCTTCCGCGTCACCGACGCCGGCGGCAAGGCCGGTACGGCGACGATCAATCTCGTCGTCAACCCGGTCAACGACAAGCCCGCCGTCGCCGTCATCGCCAAGCAGACGCTGAACGAAGGCCAGACGCTGAGCGTCACGGCCGCCGCCACCGACGTGGACGGCTCCGGCCCCTTCAGCTGGTCGCTCACCAGCGCGCCGGCCGGCGCCACCATTGACGCCGCGTCCGGCCTCATCCGCTGGACGGCCACCGATGGCAACGCCACCTACAGCTTCACCGTGCAGGCCAACGATGGCGCGGGCGGCCTGGCGACGACCAGCTTCGACGTCGACGTGAAGGACGTCGCCCCGACGCTCACCGCCACCGGCGCCGCCACCATCGACGCCGGCCAGACCTACACGCTGACGCTGGGCGCCACCGACCCGGGTCAGGACACGCTGAGCGACTGGACCATCCATTGGGGCGACGGCAGCACCAGCAACGTCGCGGGCGGTGCCACCAGCGCCACGCACGTGTTCACGGCCGCCGGCAGCTTCAGCATCCAGGCCTCGGCCACCAACGAGGACGGCACCTTCGCCGCCGCTCCGGTGGCCGTCACCGTCGAGCAGAACAACCAGGCGCCGCTCGCGCAGGCCGACAGCTACACCGTCCACGCCGGCCAGACCCTCACCATCGCCGCGCCGGGCGTGCTGGCCAACGACAGCGACGCCGACGGCGATGCGCTCACCGTCACCGGCGTCGACACCACCGGCCTGCAGGGCAGCGCCAGCCTCGACGCCGACGGCCGGCTGGTCTTCACGCCTGCGGCCGGCTTTGTCGGCAGCACGCAGTTCAGCTACACGCTGAGTGACGGCGTCGGGGGCACGGCCACCGGCACCGTCACCGTCAACGTCACCAACACCGCGCCCACGGCCGGCAACGACAGCTACACGGTGCACGCCGGCCAGCAGCTGGTCATCGCGGTGCCGGGCGTGCTGGCCAACGATGCGGATGCCGACGGCGACGCACTCAGCGTCACCGCCATCGACACCACGGGCCTGCAGGGCAGCGCCACCATCGCCGCCGACGGCCGCCTGGTCTTCACGCCGGCGGCGGGCTTCACCGGGTCGACCCAGTTCAGCTACACGCTGAGCGACGGCCTGGGCGGCACGGCCACTGGCACCGTCCTCATCAACGTCACGAACTCGGCGCTGGTTGCGCAGGACGACGTCTACACCGTGCACGCCGGCCAGACGCTGGTCGTCGCCGTGCCGGGCGTGCTGGCCAACGACGTCGACGCCGACGGCGACCCCATCATCGTCACGGGCATCGACACCGCCGGCCTGCAGGGCACGGCCAGCCTCGACGCCAACGGCCGCCTGAGCTTCACGCCCACGGCCGGCTTCATCGGCACGACGCAGTTCGGCTACACGATCAGCGACGGCCACGGCGCCAGCGCCAGCGGCACGGTGCGCATCAACGTCACCAACACGGCGCCCACGGCAGCCGACGACAGCTACACGGTCCATGCCGGCCAGCAACTCGTCATCGCTGTGCCGGGCGTGCTGGGCAATGACGGCGATGCCGACGGCGACGCGGTCAGCGTGACGGCCATCGACACCGCCGGCCTGCAAGGCACGGCCACGGTGGATGCCGACGGCCGCCTGGTCTTCACGGCGGCGGCCGGCTTCAGCGGCAACACGCAGTTCGGCTACACCGTCACCGACAGCAACGGCACCTCCGCCACCGCCGTCGTGCGCATCAACGTCACCAACACGGCGCCCACGGCCGCGGACGACAGCTACACGGTCCACGCGGGCCAGCAGCTCGTCGTCGCGGTGCCGGGCGTGCTGGGCAATGACGGCGACGCCGATGGTGACGCGCTGGCCGTCACCGGCATCGACACCACCGGTCTGCAAGGCACGGCCAGCGTCGACGCCAACGGCCGCCTGATCTTCACGCCGACGGCCGGCTTCGTCGGCAACACGCAGTTCAGCTACACGACGACCGACGGCCACGGCGGCGGCGCCACGGCCACCGTGCGCATCGCGGTCACCAACGCCGCGCCCACGGCCGCCAACGACAGCTTCACCGTTGTCGCCGGCCAGACGCTTGACATCCCGGTGGCCAGCCTGCTGGCCAACGACGGCGATGCCGACGGCGATGCACTCGCGCTGCTGGGTCTCGACACTGCCGGCCTGCAGGGCATGGCCACCCTCGTTGGCAACGTTGTGCGCTTCACGCCGGCCGCCAGCTTCAGCGGCAGCACCAGCTTCGGCTACAGCGTCGGCGACGGCCTTGGCGGCACCGCCACAGCGCGTGTCAACCTGGCCGTGCTGCCGGCGCTGCCGACGCTGAAGGTCAGCAGCTTCGAGGCCACCGATACCGGCTTCCGCCTGCGCTTCGACCAGGCCGTCGACCCGACGCTGATCCAGCAATACGGCGCCGGCAACCTCGTGCCCGACATCGTCTTCACCGGCCCCACCGGCGGCGTGCAAGGCCGCGTGGCGGGCAGCGTGGTGTTCGATGCCGACGGCCGCGGCCTCAGCTTCGTCAAGACCGGCGGCCTGCTGGAAGTCGGCAGCTACCAGCTGTCGCTGAACGCGGGCGCCGACGGCTTCGTCAGCCTGGGCGGCCTGCGGCTGGACGGCAACGCGGACGGCACGGCCGGCGACGCCTACACCCGCAGCTTCACCGTCGCCCCGTCGACCGCCGCCGTGCTGGCGGTGCAGGAATTCGCCCGCGGCCCGGGCCAGGCGGCCAGCTACGACCCGGCGCTGGGCGCCTTCGCCATCAGCCTGGAGCGCGGAGCCGGCTTCCAGACCCTCAGCTTCGACCTGGGCTTCGACCCGGCGCTGCTGAAGGTCACCGGCGCCACGCTGGCCAGCGGGTTGCCCGCCGGCAGCAGCATCACGAGCACGCTGGTCCAGCCGGGCCTGCTGCGCGTGCAGGTCACGCTGGGCAGCGCGGTGACCGACACGGCGCTGCGCAACCTCGTGCTGGTGCAGGCCACGGTGCCGCTGTCCGCCGGCTACGGCGCGGCCGAGGTGCTGCGCCTGTCCAACGTCAGCGGCAACGCCGGCGCGCTGCGCACCGACGATGGCCTGCATGTCGTGGCCAACCTCGGCGACGCCAACGCCAGCCGCACGCTGACGACCGACGACGTGACGCTGATCCAGCGCGTCGCGACGCGCGCCGACACCGGCTTTGCGGCCTACGGGTTGATCGACCCGACCCGCATCGTCGACGTCAACCGCGACGGTCGCGTCACGGCCACCGACTCGGGGCTGGTCTTCAACGCCAGCAAGGGTCTCGCGGTACCGGCCATTCCGGCCACCGTGGCGCCGCCGGTGGGCCCGGTCGTCAGCCGTGTCACGCCGGAGGCCGACGGCTTCAGCCTGCGCTTCGACCGTGTCATCAACACGGCGCTGATCCAGGCCTACGGCGCCGGCACCGGCGGCCAGGACCTGTGGCTGGACGGCCCGTCCGGCCGCGTCGGCGGCAGCGTCTTCTTCGATGCCGACGGCCAGGGCCTGCGCTTCGTCACCACCAGTGGCGTGCTCGTCAGCGGCAACTACAGCCTGACGCTGAAGTCCGGCGCCGCCGGCTTCACGGCGCTGGCCGACGGCCAGCCGCTGGACGGCAACGCCGACGGCACGACGGGGGACGACTTCGTCGCCGGCTTCACGGTGGGCGCGGCGAGTGGCGCCGTTGTCAGCATCGGCAACCTCGTCGCCCCAGCGGGCGCGGCCAGCCAGGCGCTGAACCTGCAGCTGCGCGACGCCGCCGGCGCCCGCAGCGTCTACGTGCAGCTGGCCTACGACCCGGCGCTGCTGCACATCGACGCGGTGAGCCTCGGCGCCGGCGCACCGCTCGGCAGCGTCATGAGCCTGGACACCAGCGTCGCCGGCCGCCTGGGCGTGCAGCTCACGCTGGGCAGCGCGCTGTCCGATGCGGCGCTGCGCGCGCTGGTCACGCTGACGACCAGCGTGCCGGCGGGCGCCGCGGCCGGCAGCGCCCGGCTGCTGCGCCTGCTGGACCAGCAGGTCGACGGCGCCACGGCCCGCGCCGACCTCGGCGTGCAGTGGGTGGGCGTGCCGGGCGACGCCGACGGCAGCGGTGCGGTGCAGATGGCTGACGTCACTTTGATACAGCGTGTCGCCACAAGAGGCGACACGGGTTTTGCCGCCCAGCCGCTGATCGACCCGGTGCTCATCGCCGACCTGAACCGCGATGGCCGCATCACCGCGACGGATTCGGGCCTGGCGTACCAGCTGTCCCGGCAGCAGGGGCAGCAAACGCAGCTCGCCGCCGCCAGCCTCGTGGCACCGCTGCCCACCGAATCAAGGGATACCGTGTCCACCGGCTCCGGCAGCCCAATGCCTGCTGGTGGTGCGGCCGCGGCCACGCTGGTGGCGGCGCCTGGGCCGGTTGTGCGCATCAGCGCGGCGCTGGACTTCGGCCTCAACGCCCCGCTGCCCAGCAGCACCTGGGTGAATGACTGGGTGGCGGGCGCCAAGCCGGCGACGCCCAATGACTGGAAGTTGACGATCTGAACGTTTCACGAAGGAGAACAAGCACATGAAGCACGCCATCACCACGCTGGCCGCCGCGGCGGCCCTGGCTCTCGCACTGCCGGCGCAGGCCGTGACCGTCACCGGCAGCGCCACGCCGGGTTCCACCACCGTCGGCGGCACCGGGTTTGTCACGCTGACGCTGGACGTCTCGGAAGCGTTCACGCCGACCTCGATCACGTTCAACCTGGACTGGGCCGGCGGCCTGGGGCTGGATACCAGCAAGTCCACGGCATTCGGGCTGAGCTGGGATGCCCTCGCGGGCAGCGGCATCCTCAACCCCGACTTCACGATGATCACGCCGGGCACCAACCAACTGGGTGTGTCCGTCTTCGCCGAAGCACCCGCGCTGCCTGGGGGCGCCTTCGCCGTCAAGATCGCCTTCACCGGCCTGACCGCCGGCACCCACGCCGTCAACTACTCGCTGGACCTGGGCGACCCGGCCGGCGGCGCCGACTTCTCGGTGCTGGGCAGCTCCAGCGTCACGGTCTCTGCCGTGCCCGAGGCCAACCCGGCGGTGATGCTGGCCGCCGGCCTGGCCGTCATGGGCCTGCTGGCCCGCCGCCGCCGCGCCGGATGACGCAGGCCTTGCCTGCCGCCGTCCGCGCGGGCAGGGCGGGCGGCCCGACGCTTGTCTGACGATGCGATGAACGCCCGCCACGATCTTCCCGCCCCCAACCCCGCGCTCGGCGCCGACGCCGCCTGGGCGTCGCTGGCCGGCGCCGGCTCGGCCGAGGCGCTGTGCCGCGCCTGGCTGGCGGTGCTGTGCAGCCTGGTGCCCGACGCGCAGGTGGGCCTGCTGCTGCTGCAGGACGCCAGTGGCTCCTACGTGCCCGCCGCGGCGTGGCCCGAGGGCACCGAGTTGCAGCGCCTGGCCGACATCGCCCGTGAATGCCTGGCCACGCGCCAGGGCGTGCGCCGCCAGCATGCCGGCCACCCGGTGCAGCTGGCCTACCCGCTGGCGTCGGGCGAGGCGCTGCACGGCGCCGTCGTGCTGGAGCTGCTGGACGCGAGCCCCGAGGCGGCCCGCCTCGCCGCGCGGCTGACGCACTGGGGCGCCGGCTGGATGGCCGACCTGTTTGCGCAGCGCGAGCTGGCGCAGGCGCGCCAGCGGCTCGATGAATCGGCCTTCCTGTTCGAGGTGTCGCTGGCCGCGCTGGCCGAGCCCGACTTCCGCCAGGCCGGCCTCACGCTGGTCAACAAGCTGGCCGCGCGTTTCGGCTGCCACCAGGTGCAGCTGGCGCTGGCCGACGGCCCGGCGCTGGAGACGGCGGCCGTGTCGCATTCCGCGTGGTTTGACGAGCGGGCCAACCTCACCAGCCTGGCCCGCGCCGCGATGACCGAGGCCTTCGACCAGCGCCGCCAGGTCGTCTGGCCGGAGGCGAATGACACGCCCGACCTGAACACGCTGCGCATGGCCCACGGCCGGTACGCGGCCGATTCCGGCAGCCTGGCGCTCGCGTCGCAGCCGCTGGCGCTGGGCGCGGCGCCGCCGTTCGCGGTGCTGCTGTTCGAGCGCAACACGGTGTTCCAGCCGGCCGAGCTGAGCGGCATGGCGCTGCTGGCCGGCGTGCTGGCGCCCGTCCTGGAGCACAAGCATGCGCGCGACGAAAGCCTGGTGCATCACGCGCGGCGCAGCCTGCGCCACGCCGCAGCACGGCTGACCGACGCCTCCCACCCCGGCCTCAAGCTCGGCGCCGGTGTGCTGGCGCTGGGGCTGCTGATCGCAGCGCTTGTGCCGGTCGAGCACCGCGTGTCGTCGCCGGCCATCGTCGAGGGCGCCGTGCAGCGCGCGGCCGTCGCGCCGTTCGACGGCTTCCTGCGCGACGCGCCGGCGCGGGCCGGCGACACCGTCAAGGCCGGCCAGGTGCTGGCGCGCATGGACGACCGCGAGCTGCAGCTGGAGAAGGTGCGCTGGGAGACCGAGCTGGAGATGGCGCAGCGCAAGGAGCGCGAGGCCATGGCGCAGTCCGACCGCGTCAACCAGCGCCTGTCCGCCGCGCAGGCCAACCAGGCCCGCGCGCAGCTGGACCTGACGCTGTCCAAGCTGTCGCGCGTGGCGCTGGTGGCGCCGTTCGATGCGGTGGTCGTCAAGGGCGACCTGTCGCAGCAGCTGGGCGCGCCGCTGGAGATGGGCAAGACGCTGTTCGAGCTGGCGCCGCTGGCGAGCTGGCGCGTCATGCTGAAGATCGACGAGCGCGACATCGCGCGCGTGCAGCCGGGCCAAGGCGGCGAGCTGGTGCTGACCGGCGCGCCGGGCGAGCGCTGGCGTTTCACGCTGAAGTCCGTCACGCCGGTGTCGGTGGTGGAGGAGGGCCGCAACTACTTCCGCGCCGAGGCTGAACTGGTTGGGCAGGAGGGCGTCAAGCTCAAGCCCAACATGGAAGGCGTCGCCAAGGTCGTCGTCGGCGAGCGCAGCCTGCTGTGGGTGTGGACACACCGGTTCACCGACTGGGTCAAGCTGGCGCTGTGGCAATGGACGCCGTAGCGCCACCTCAGCGTCCTCTGGGCGACGCGCTCTTTTCAGCGAACTGGTACCGCGTCGCGACGCTGAAGCCGCGGCTGCGCGGCCATGTGCGCATCCACCGGCACGTCTACCGCGGCGAGATCTGGTACGTCGTCGAGGACCGCGTGTCCGGCAAGTACCACCGCTTCAACCCCGGCAGCTACCGCGTCATCGGCCTGCTGGACGGCGAGCGCACGTTGCAGCAGGTGTGGGAGCGGCTCAGTGCCGCCATGGACGAGCACACGCCCAGCCAGGACGAGCTGGTGCAGCTGTTTGGCCAGCTCTACGCGGCCGACCTGATCCAGTGCGACGTGACGCCCGACGTGGCCGAGCTGTTCGAGCGCGGCGGCAAGCAGCGCCGCTCCAAGCTGATGCAGCGCTTCGCGAACCCGGTGTCGCTGCGTTTCCCGCTGGTGGACCCCGACGCGTGGCTGGGCCGGGTCGTCGACAAGGCCGGCCCGTTGAAGGGCTGGGCGGGCGTCGCGCTGTGGCTGGCCGTCGTGCTGCCGGCCGTGCTGCTGGCGCCCAGCCACTGGCGCGAGCTGACCGGCAACATCAACGAGCGCCTGCTGGCCGTCGACAACCTGCTGCTGCTGGCCATCCTGTTCCCGCTGCTGAAGGCAGCGCACGAAATCGGCCACGGGCTGGTGGCCAAGCGCTTTGGCGGCGAGGTGCACGAGATGGGCGTCATGCTGCTCGTGTTCTTTCCCGTGCCCTACGTGGACGCGTCCAGCTCCGCGGCGTTCGCCAGCCGCTGGCCGCGCATGCTGGTGGGCGCCGCGGGCATGCTGACCGAGCTGTTCATCGCGGCCGTCGCCTTCTACCTGTGGCTGGCTTTGGAGCCGGGCTTCGTGCGCTCGCTGGCGTTCAACGTCATCGTGCTGGCCAGCGTGACGACGCTGATGTTCAACGCCAACCCGCTGCTGCGCTACGACGGCTACTACATCTTTGCGGACGCCATCGAGAGTCCCAACCTGGGCCAGCGTTCCACCGAGTACTGGGGCTGGCTGCTGCGCTACCACCTGTTCGGCCAGCACCAGGCCGAGCCGCCGCTGTCCACGCCCGGCGAGCGCCGCTGGTTCCTGGTCTACGCGCCGCTGGCGCTGGCCTACCGCCTCTTCGTCATGGTCAGCATCGCGATGTTCATCGCGAGCCGCTATTTCTTCATCGGCGTGCTGATCGCCGCCTGGGGCCTCGTTGCCAGCTGCCTGCTGCCGTGGGCCCGCGGCCTGAAGAAGCTGGCCGGCGACCCCGCGCTGGAGCCGCAGGCCGCCCGCGTGCGGCGCGTGCTGTGGGCGTCGGGCGCGGCGCTGGTGCTGCTGCTGTTCGTCATCCCGATGCCGCGGCATTCGGTGGCGACGGGCGTGGTCTGGCCCAGCGACAACGCGGTGCTGCGCGCGCAGGGCGCCGGCTTTCTCTCCAAGCTGCTGGTGCGGCCTGGCGCGGTGGTGCTGGAGGGCCAGCCCGTCGCGGAGCTGGTGGACCCGGCGCTGGACGCGCGCGTGGGCGAGCAGCGCGGCCGGCTGGCGCTGGCGCAGGCCAAGCACGACGCGGCGTTCGGCGTCATCGGCATCGCGCCGGCGCGCGCGGCGCTGCTGGCCGAGGAGGTGCGGCGCGAGCAGGCAGCGCTGGCCGTGCTGGAGGACGAGGCCGCGCGGCTGGTGGTGCGCGCGGAAGTCGCCGGCATCCTGCTGCTGACGCGCCCCGACGACCTGGCCGGCCGCTACTTCAAGCGCGGCGAGGTGCTGGGCCACCTGGACACCGCCGGCCCACCGCGCGTGCGCGTCGTGCTGCCGCAATGGCAGAGCGCGGCGGTGCAGGGCATCGAGGTGCGCGCGCCGCAGCAGCCGGGGCAGAGCTTTGACGCCAGGCTGGTGCGCAGCGTGCCGGCCGCGGCGCGTGAGCTGCCCAGCCCGGCGCTGGGCACGGCGGCGGGCGGCGACATCCCGCTCGACCCGCACGACCCCAAGGGCTTGCAGGCGTTGCAGACGCTGTTCGAGCACGAGCTGCAGCTGGGGCAGGACATGCCCTACCGGCAGATCGGCGCACGCGTGCTGGTGCGGCTGGAGCATCCGGCGGAGCCGGTGGCGGTGAGGGCGTGGGAAGGGCTGCGGCGGTTGTTCCTGTCGCATTTCCAGCTATGACGGCGAGACACGCCTCGGCACTCCTGTGCATTGCCGACTGTGGTGCCGGGATGCGCGCCTGGCAGCGCGGTAACTTTCTTCTGCGGGGCCAGAAGAAAGTCACCAAAGAAGAGGCCCTGAACCGCACACGAGCACCACATGCACGAGCCGCGCCGCGCAACAGCCGCAACGCTGTTGCCTACAAGCGAACCGCTGCGCTCTCGCGTCTGACTTGTCACGACCGGCATCCATCGCCCCACCTGCCCGTCCGACGCGCGGCTGCACGCCGTGCTCATCAAAACAGCCCAATGCAGCGCCGCCCGAGCGGCGCGGCTGTTCGGTATGTCGGCTGCCCAGCGCCGGCGTGCAGCCGCGCGTTAAGCGGGGTGCTGGTTCGGTTGTGCGCGGCCTGCCCAAGTGGTGGGCGAGAGCGCAGCGGTTCGCATCTGGGTGAAAGGCAAGCGGATGTTTTCGCGCGCCGTGTCTGGCGGCGTCGCGATGGTGTACGGTTCAGCGCCTCTTCTTTGGTGACTTTCTTCTGGCGCCGCAGAAGAAAGTTACCCGCCCGCCGGGGCGGACTCCCGGCACCACACTCGGCACAGCGCAGGAGTACCGAGGCGTGTCGCGCTTGTCTCCAAAGGCGGCAAACATGACCGCCGCCACCCTCCCTCTGGACATCGGCGAATCCCTCGCCCACGGCATCTTCCCCGAGCGGCGGGACGTCGACGAGCCCGTGCACGACCGCCTGGCCCGCGGCGTCCTCTGGCGCCTCAAGGGCCACCTCATCCCCGCCGTGCCCACGCTCCGCAAGATGGCGCAAGCCGCCGGCGAACTTGAACAGGAAGTCCAGCAGCAGACCGACGACGAACTGCGCCGCCGCCTGTTCCGGGCCGCGCCCGCCGCCGTGCAGGCCGGCAAGGCGCAAGGCCTTGCCGAAGTGATGGCCCTCGTCCGCGAAGGCGCCCGCCGCGCGCTCAACAAACGGCCCTTCGACACCCAGCTGATGGGCGCCGCCGTGCTGCTCGAAGGCCGCCTGGCCGAAATGCAGACCGGCGAAGGCAAGACGCTGACGGCTGGAATCGCCGCCGCCATCGCCGGCGCCGCCGGTCTGCCCACCCATGTCGTCACCGTCAACGACTACCTTGCCCGCCGCGACTGCGAGCTGATGCAGCCGCTGTTCGGCTTCTTCGGCATGACGGCCGGCGTCGTCTGGGCCACGCTGGAGCACGAGGCCAAGCGCGTGGCCTACCAGCGGCCCATCACCTACTGCACCAACCAGAGCCTGGTGTTCGACTACCTGCGCGACCGCGTGTCCGCCGGCGGCCGCGTCAGCCCGGCGCAGATGCAGGCGCGCCTGCTGCACGGACGCCTGCCGCAGCTGCTGCTGCTGCGCGGCCTGCACTTCGCCATCGTTGACGAGGCCGACTCCATCCTCATCGACGAGGCGCGCACGCCGCTGATCCTGTCCGAGAAGCAGGGCAGGCCGCCCGATGCCACCGACTACCAGCAGGCGTTGAAGATCGCCGCGACCTTGACGCTGGGCGAGCACTTCGGCATCGACGCGGCCCGCCACAGCCTGCATTTCGAGGCCGCCGGCCTGCCCGCCGTGCGCGAGGCAGCCGAGGGCCTGGGCGGCATCTGGGGCGTCGCGCGCGGCCGTGAGCACCTCGTCGGCCAGGCGCTGCGCGCGCTGCACTTGTTCCACCGCGACCAGCATTACGTCGTCATCGACGGCACCGTTCAGATCGTCGACGAGTACACCGGCCGCGTGCTGGAGGGCCGCAGCTGGGAAGGCGGGCTGCACCAGATGATCGAAGCCAAGGAAGGGCTGGACCTGACCGAGCCCGCGCGCACGCTGGCGCGCATCACCTTCCAGCGCTTCTTCTGCCGCTACCTGCGCCTGGCCGGCATGACCGGCACGGCCGCCGAGGTGGCGCCGGAGCTGAACCAGGTCTACCGGCTCGACGTCGTCAGGCTGCCCACGCACAGACCCGACCAGCGTGTCACGCGGCCCGCGCGGTTGCTGCGCACACAGGCCGCGAAATGGACGGCGGTGGGCGAGGCAGTGACACAGGAACTCGAAGCCGGCCGCCCGGTGCTTGTCGGCACGCGCTCGGTGAAGGCCTCCGTCGCGCTCTCGGACGAACTAGGGCCGCGCCAGGTCCACCGCGTGCTGAACGCGCGCCAGGACCAGGAGGAGGCCGACATCATCGCCACCGCGGGCGAGCCCGGCGCGGTGACGGTGGCCACCAACATGGCCGGCCGCGGCACCGACATCCACCTCGACGACCGCGTGCGCGAGAAAGGCGGCCTGGCCGTGCTGCTGACCGAGTTCCACGACTCCGCGCGCATCGACCGCCAGCTCGTCGGCCGCGGGGCCCGCCAGGGCGACCCCGGCGTCGCGCTGGCCATCGTGGCGCTGGACGACGAGATCTTCACCGCCCATGCCGCCACGCTGCAGGCGCTGCTGGGCCGCCTCTTCGCCGGCCGCGACGAACTGCCCGGCTGGGCGCTGGCGCTGCTGCGCCGCGCCGCGCAAGGCCATGCCGGCCGGCTGCATGCGGCCATGCGCCGCCGCACGCTCAAGGCCGACCGCCAACTCGACAATCTGCTCGGATTCGCCGGAAACCAGATATGAGATTGCTTCCGTTTCTGCTGCTGCCCGCCGCCGCGCTGGCGCAATCGACCAAGCCCGCGGCGCCCGCCGCGCCGGCCGGCTACGACTGCCTCATCGAGCCCAACCAGCGCATCGAGATCCGCAGCCCCACCAACGCGCTCATCGATAGGATCCTCGTCGAGCGCGGCGGCGCGGTGAAGGCGGGCGACACGCTGGTGCTGCTGGACGGCAGCGTCGAGCGCGAGGCGCTGGCCGGCGCGCAGCAGCGTGCCGAGTCCGAGGCCGAGCTGCGCGTGGCGCGGGCCCGTGCCGACTACGCGCGCGAGAAGTTCCGCCGCCGCGAGGACCTGCGCGAGCAGCACTACATCACCGCGCAGGACCGCGACGAGGCGCAGGCCGAGCTGCGCGTCGCCGAGGCCGAGCTGGCGCTGGCGGTGGACAACCGCCGCCTGGCCGGCATCGAGTCGCGCCGGCTGGACGCCGTGCTGAAGCAGCGCGCGCTGAAGGCGCCGTTCAGCGGCGTCGTCACCGACCGGCTGCAGAACCCCGGCGAGCTGGCCTTCACCGGCGAGGGCTCGCGGCCCATCCTGAAGATGGCGCAGACGAACCCGCTGCGCGTGGAGGTGGTGCTGCCGGTGTCGGTGCTGGGCCAGATCAAGGCCGGCCGCCCGGCGGAGATCACGCCCGAGTCGCCGCTCAAGGGCAGCTGGCAGGCGCAGGTGAAGGTGGTGGACCGCGTCATGGACTCCGCCAGCGGCTCGTTCGGCGTGCGGCTGGAGCTGCCCAACCCGGGCGGCGACATCCCGGCCGGCGTGCGCTGCAAGGTGCGGTTTCTCTGAGCGCGCTGCTGCGGCTTTGACGGCTTCGTAGAATCCGCCCCGCGCCGCCTGTCGGCGCCGTCTCACCGAGGGGTGCTGCGACGGAGCACGGTCTCCGCCACGCTCGGTCGCGACGACAGGTCAAGGGCGCCCTTTGTGAAAAGGGTTGTCCGTGTCCTCGTCATCTTCCGCGTCCATACGCACCATCCTGCCGCTGGCCTTCGTCACCGGCGTCAGCATGGCCGCGATGGACCTCTACCTGCCCGCCGTGCCCGCGCTGCAGACCGGCCTGGGCATCAGCGTGTCGCTGGCGCAGGCCACCGTCGCGGTCTACCTCGCCGGCCTGGCCGGCGCGCAGCTGCTGTGGGGCGAGCTGCTGAACCGCCTCGGCCCGCGCCGCAGCCTGCAGATCGGCCTGGCGCTGCTGGCCATCACCAGCCTGGGCTGCGCGCTGGCGCCGGGCATCGAGTCGTTGCTGTTGCTGCGCCTGTTGCAGGGCGTTGCCGCGGCGGCGGCCACCGTCGTGGCGCCCACGGTCGTGCGCGCCACGCTGGGCGATGCCGACGTCGTGCGCGGCATCGCCGCCATCTCGATGGTCGAGGCCATCGTGCCGGCGGCCGGGCCGGTGCTGGGCGTGCTGCTGCTGCAGGTGACGGACTGGCGCGGCACCTTCTGGGTGCTGGCGGCGCTGTCGCTGCTGGTGCTGCCGTGGGTCGTCAGGATCGCGCCGCGCCGGCTGCCTGGCCTGGACCTGGCCCATGACGCCAGCTACGCGGGCATCCTGCGCAACCGCCACTACGTGCGGCTGGCGCTGTCGCATGCGCTGTGCATCGGCGCGCTGCTGACCTTCCTGGCCAGCGCGCCGCAGCTGCTGCAGCACACGTTGGGCCTGGGGGGCAACGCGTTCGCACTGCTGCAGGTGCTGGGGGTCGGTTCCTTCATGCTGGGCGCGTCGCAGTCCGGCCGGGTGGCCAAGCGGCTGGGCCATGCGCGCGCGGTGAGGCTGGGCAGCACGGCGCAGGTGCTGGCCTGCGCGCTGGCGCTGCTGACCGCGTGGGCCTCGGGGCCGCCGCCCTATGCCGTCGTGGCGGCCTACTGGATGTGTTTCTGCGGCGCGCTGGCCATCCGCGGGCCGGCCACGTTTGTCGACGCGCTGACCGTGCCGCCCGCGCAGATGGGCCGCGCGACGGCGCTGCTGGTGCTGGCGTTGCTGGCGGCCGGCGCGTTGGGCACGCAGATCGTCGCGCCCTTCCTCGGCGGCGCGAACAGCGCGGTGCCGGTGTTCTGCGGCGTGCTGGTGCAGTTGCTCGCCAGCGCGGCGCTGGTGTGGCGCTACCCGGTGCTGCCGGTCAGGGCCTGAGGGCCAGGTCCAGCGCGCGGAAGGCGCGCTTGCCCTTGTCCGCGTCCTTGCAGGCCTTCTTGCCGACCATCACGCCGCCGTCGTCGCTGAGCAGCGTGACCCGCCCGTCGGGCCAGGCGAACAGCGCCTCGGGGCGCAGCGAGCCCAGGTCGGCCTTCACGGGCGTGGGCGCGTCGCCGGCCTGGCCGCTCCAGCGGAAGAGCGCGAACGTGCCGTCGTCGGCCGGCGGGCCGGCGGCAATCAGGTAGGCGTTGCCGACGCGCTCGATGGAGCGCACGCCGCGGCCGCCCAGGTCCAGCCGGATGACGGCGCCGAACCGCGCCGGCCCGCGCCCGTCGACCAGCTCGGCCGGGTTCAGCAGCGGGATCAGCAGCGCCCGGCCCTGCGGGATCGGGTTGCGCAGCCCGATCAGCAGGCTGCCGTCGGCCGCGGTGGCCAGGCCCTCGATGTTGAAGCCGCCGTCCGCCTCGGCGGCCCGCACGGCAGCCTCCGCGAGCTTCAGCGGGGCCAGCGACGGCGCGGCCAGCAGGTCGTCCAGCAGCCGGGTGTACGGCTTGCCGGCCGGTGCCACCGTGTCGCCGCGGATGTCGGTGGCGAAGAAGCGGTGGCGGTCCTCGCGCAACTCGCCGCGGCTGTTGCGGGCATGCGAGCTGATCCAGTAGATGCGGTCGCCGCGCTGCGCGGCGCCTTCGAGGTCGGACTCCTTCTTCGCGCCGAGGAACTTGTCCAGCTCCACCTCGCCGACGCGCTTCGCGTGGCCGTGCCGGTAGACGGTGAGCCGGTTGTGTTCGTCGTCGGCGACGATGAAATGGCGCTCGTCCAGCGCCACGGCGGCGGAGGCGTCGCACAGGCCGTCGTAACGCGCCGGCTCAGCCTGCGCCGTGGCCGCGCCGGCCGCCACGAGCAGCAGCGCGGCCAGGGCCTTCACAGCGGTTCGGTCCGGGCCAGCAGCCAGGCCAGCGCCGGGCCGCTCACCAGCGGCTGCAGGCGTTCGCGCACGGTGGCGTGGTAGCCGTTCAGCCAGGCGATCTCGTCGGCGCGCATGAGGCTGCGGTCAATGCAGTCGGTGGCGATGGGGCACAGCGTGAGCGTCTCGAATTCGAGCATCTCGCCGAAGGCATTCTGCTCGGGCGTGTCGACGGCGACGTTCAGCACCAGGTTCTCGATGCGCACGCCCCACTGGCCCGGCCGGTACAGGCCCGGCTCGATGGACGTGATCATGCCGGGCTCCATGGCCATGGCCGGCTCCGGGATGGCCTTGCTGATGCTCTGCGGGCCTTCGTGCACGTTCATGAAGTAGCCCACGCCGTGGCCGGTGCCGTGGCCGTAGTCCAAGCCGTGCTCCCACAGCGGCGCACGGGCGATGGCGTCCAGCATCGGGCTCAGCGTGCCGCGCGGGAAGCGGGTGCGCGACAGCGCGATGGTGCCCTTGAGCACCAGCGTGTAGTCGCGCTTCTGCGCGGCGCTGACGCTGCCGATGGGCCACACGCGCGTGATGTCCGTCGTGCCGCCGAGGTACTGGCCGCCGGAGTCGATCAGCAGCAGGCCATCGCCGTCGATGAACGCGAACGACTCGGGCAGCGCGCGGTAGTGTGGCAGGGCGCCGTTTGCCTGCCAGCCGGCGATGGTGCTGAAGCTCAGGCCGACAAAGCCCTTGCGCTGGCGGCGCCGGGCCGACAGCTTCGCGTCGACATCCAGCTCGCTCCAGCGCTCGCCACGGGCCAGCGAGGCCTCGAACTCGGCGTAGAACTCGCACATCGCCGCGCCGTCCTCGGCCATGGCGTCGCGGATGAACACCGCCTCTGCCGGCGTCTTGCGGCTCTTCAGCAGCGTGCTGGGGTTGATTTGCTCGACGACCTTGACGCCCGCCGCGGTGGCCTCGCGCAGGCCCAGCGTCACGCGGCGCGGGTCCACCAGCAGCGTGGCGCCAGCGGGCAGCGCGGCCAGCGCCGGGCGCGCCGCGTCGTAGGGGGCGAGCTGCATGCCGTCTGCAGCCAGATGCGCCGCGACGTCGGCCGGCACCTTGCCGTCGGCGATGAAGAGGCGGCCGCCGGTCGCATCGAGCAGCAGGTGGGCGATGAAGACGGGGTTGCACTCCACGTCGCTGCCGCGCAGGTTCAGCAGCCAGGCCACGTCGTCGACGGTGGACACGAGGTGATGCGTCGCGCCGATGCCGGCCATCGCGGTGCGCACGCGGGCCAGCTTGTCGGCGCGGCTGACGGCGGCCTGCGGCGGCAGGTGTTCGTAGACGGGCTCGGTGGGCAGGCCGGGGCGGTCGTCCCAGGCGGTCTGCACGAGGTCCAGGTCGGTGCGCAGCGTGATGCCCTTGCGCGCCAAGCCCGCACGCAGCGCGTTGGCCAGCGCCAGGCCCAGCACCTGGCCGTCCACGGCCAGCACTTCGCCGGGCTGCAGCTGGTTGGCGATCCAGTCGATGTAGATCGTCGACGCGCCGGAGGCCATCTTCTCGAGCTGGATGCCGCTGCCGGCCAGCTGCGCCTCGGCCTGGGCCCAGTAGCGGCTGTCGGCGAACAGCGCGGCGCGGTCGCGCGTGACGACCAGGCTGCCCACCGAGCCCGTGAAGCCCGACAGCCACTCGCGGCCCTGCCAGCGGCCGGGCAGGTACTCGGAGAGATGCGGGTCGGCGGAGGGCACCAGCACGGCATGCGCGCCGGCGGCGGTCAGGGCGTCGCGCAGGCGCTCGATGCGCAGGCGGGTCTCGGAGGTGCGGGTGTCCATGGTGGCGGACCTTTTCAACTGGAGCGGTGGGCGGATTTTAGGTTTGCGCGCTCAGAGCTCCGTTCGTAACGCCCACAGCTCCGGGAACAGCACCACGTCCAGCATCTTGCGCAGGTAGCTGACGCCGCCGGTGCCGCCGGTGCCGCGCTTGAAACCGATGACGCGCTCCACCGTCGTCACGTGCCGGAAGCGCCACAGGCGGAACGCGTCTTCCAGGTCCACCAGCTCTTCGCCCATCTGGTACAGGTCCCAGTGCGTCTGCGGGTCGCGGTAGACGGTCAGCCAGGCCTGCTTGACGCCTTCGTCGGCGAAATGCGGCTGCGTCCAGTCGCGGTCCAGGTTCGCGGCCGGCACGGCGATGCCGCGGCGGGCCAGCAGCTTCAGCACCTCGTCGTACAGCGACGGTGCGTCGTAGGCCGCCTGCACCTGCGCCAGCAGGTCGGGCCGGTGCTCGTGGGGCTTGAGCATCGCGGCGTTCTTGTTGCCCAGCATGAACTCGATGCGCCGGTACTGCGCGCTCTGGAAGCCGCTGCTCTTGGCAAGGTAGGGCCGCACGGCGGAGTACTCGGGCGGCGTCATCGTGGCCAGCACGTCCCAGGCGTGCACCAGCTGCTCCATGATGCGCGACACGCGGGCCAGCATCTTGAAGGCCTCGTGCAGTCGGTCGGCGGCGACGTTTGCGACGGCCGCGTGCAGCTCGTGCAGCATCAGCTTCATCCACAGCTCCGAGGTCTGGTGCTGCACGATGAAGAGCATCTCGTTGTGGTCGGGCGAGAGCGGCTTCTGCGCGGTCAGGATGGCGTCGAGCTGCAGGTAGTCGCCATAGCTCATGTCGCGCGAGAAATCGAGCTGCGCGCCGTGGTGTTCGATGGTCTGTGTCACGGTCAGGTCACCTTGGAGCGGCTGGTGAACTGAGGCGCGTTCCACGAGCCGCTCTCGACGATGCCGGCCAGCACGTCGACGGCATGCGCCACGTCGGCAAAGCCGTTGTACAGCGGTGCGAAGCCGAAGCGCAGCAGCTCCGGCGTGCCGGCGCGGAAGTCGCCGATGACGCCTTGCGCGATCAGCGCCTGCATGACCGCGTAGCCGTCCACGCCCTTGGCCAGCGAGAACGACACCTGCGAGCCGCGCAGCGCCGAGTCGCGCGGCGTGGCGATGACGGCGCCGGGCACGCGGGCCTCCACGCTGTCGATGAAGGCCTCGGTCAGCGCCAGCGACTTGGCGCGCAGCGCCTTCATGCCGCCCAGCTTCTGCGCGGCGTCGAACACGTCCAGCGCCGTGTCCAGCCCGGTCATGGACAGCAGCGGCGGCGTGCCGCACTGGTATTGCTGGATGCCCGGCGCGGGCAGGTATTCGCTGTCGAAGTCGAACGGGTGGGCATGGCCCAGCCAGCCGGTCAGCGGCTGCCACACCTGGCCCTCGTGGCGCGGGTGCATCCACACGAAGGCCGGCGCGCCGGGGCCGCCGTTGAGGTACTTGTAGCCGCAGCCGATGGCGAAGTCCGCCGCGCAGCCCAGCAGGTCGATGGGCACGGCGCCGGCGCTGTGCGCCAGGTCCCACACGGCCAGCGCGCCGGCCTGGTGGGCCCAGCGCGTCAGCAGGCCCATGTCGTGCATGCGGCCGGTGCGGTAGTTCACGTGCGTCAGCATCAGCACGGCGCAGCGCTCGTCCAGCAGGCCGGCGATGTCCTCGGGCGACTCGGCCAGCACCAGCTCGCCGCCGTGGGCGCGGGCCACGCTCTGGGCGATGTAGTTGTCGGTCGGGAAGTTGCTGCGCTCGCTGACGATGACGCGGCGCTGGCCCTGCTGCAGCTGCAGCGCGGCGTGCAGCACCTTGTAGAGGTTGACGGACGTGGAGTCAGCCACCAGCACCTCGCCGGGCCGTGCGCCCAGCCACGGCGCCAGCCGGTCGCCCAGGCGGCGCGGCAGGTCGATCCAGCCGGCGGTGTTCCAGCTCTTGATGAGGCCCTGGCCCCATTCCTGTTCGACGGCGCGCTGGATGCGCTCGGGCGTGGCCTTCGGGCACGCGCCGAGGGAGTTGCCGTCCAGGTAGGTGATGCCCGGCGGCAGCGTGAACAGCTCGCGCAGCGAGCGCAGGGGGTCGGCGGCGTCGAGCCGCTTGGCGTCTTCGAGATTCATGGCAGTTCCCTCAGGATGGCGCGCACGGGGCTGGCACAGGCGCCTTGGAGTTTGAGTGGCAGGGCGATCAATTCATAGTCCCCGGCGGGCACGTCGTCCAGCACGAGGTTCTCCAGCACGCGCAGGTCCAGCCGGCGCAGCTGCTGGTGGCTGTCCAGCGACTTGGAGTCGGCCGGGTCCACGCTGGGGGTGTCGATGCCGATGAGCTTCACGCCACGCGCGGCCAGCCAGTCGACGGCCTCGGGCGCGTAGGCGGTGAAGGCCGGGTTCCAGGTGGTGTCGGCGCGCTCGCAGACGCGCACCAGCACGCGCGGCGGCAGTGCCTCTTCGGCGTGGCGCAGGTGGTCGACGGTGATCAACGGCGCCGCGCCGATGGCGTGGATGACGCGGCAGCGGCCCAGGTAGGTGTCCAGCGGCACGTCGGCGATGGCCGGCGCGTCGTTCGCGTAGTGCAGCGGCGCATCGGCGTGCGCGCCCACGTGCGGCGACATCGTGATCGCGCTGAGGTTGACCGGGCAGCCCGGGGAGAGCTGCGCCGTCCAGCGCAGGTTGTAGGGTTCGTCGCCCGGGAAGATGGGCGCATCGGGCGAAACGGTGGGAGAGATGTCCCAGAGGCGAGGGGAGCTTGGCATGGCGGGCGGCACCTTAGCGTTGCCGGGCGGGTCGTGGTGTCGGTTTATTCCAACTCTGCACCCACCGGCCGCCGCCGTCCAATCCCGCGCGGGCGGGTCAGCGCCTGAACTTGCCCGTCTCGTCGAGGATGGCCAGGTCCACGTACTGCAGCCCGCTGTGGTCGGACGGGCTGTAGCCCAGCTCCAGGCCGCCCAGGTCGTACTGCTTCATGCCGTCCAGCGCGTCGCGCAACGCCTGCCGGCTCACCTTGGGGCCGGCGCGCTTGAGGCCTTCCACCAGCACCTTGGCCGAGGCGTAGCCCTCGATCATGCTGGGCGTCAGCTCCAGCCGCGCCTTGCGGGCACTGTCCTGCGCGTCCTTGATGATGGCCTTGGCGATGGAGCGCTCGGGCGGGAACACCTGGCTGACGACGACGCCGTGCGCCACCTTGCCCAAGGCCTGGATGAAGCCGGCCGACGCGTTGTTGGACAGCGTCACCAGCTGCGCCGTGGAGCCACCCGCGCGCATGGCCTTCATGCCCTGCGACACCGCCTCGCCCGTGCCGACGAACAGCACCGCCTGCGGCGACGCAGCGAGCAAGCGGCTCACGACGGGCGCCATGTCGGGCTTGTCGCGCGCGTACTTTTCATGCGCGACGGGCTTCTGCTTCGCCTTGGCCAGGCCCGCCAGCGCGCCGGTCATGGCGTCGTCGCCGAAGGAGTCGTCCACCTGCACCAGGGCGACGCGTGTCACGCCCAGCGAGCCCAGGTGCTCGATGACGCGCTCGGCCTCGCGCTGATAGGAGGCGCGCACGTTGAACAGCCAGGGGTTCACGGGCTTGTGCAGCACCATCGCGCCGGTGGACGGCGCCACCAGCGGGATCCTGTGCTCGGCCAGCAGTGGCATGACCGCCTGCGTGTGCGGCGTGCCGCGCGTCAGGAAGAGGGCGATGGCGCCCTTGTCGATCAGCGCCTTGGCATTGGCCGCCGCGAGCTTGGGGTCGAACTTGTCGTCCAGCGACAGCAGGTTGAGCTTCTGGCCGTGCACGCCGCCCGCGGCGTTGACGGCGTCGAAGTACAGCTGCGCGCCCTGCGTCACCTCCTTCACGCTGCCCGCCGCCGGCCCGGTGATGCCGGCGGTCTGCCCGATCAGCAGGTCCGCCCGGGCGGTGGTCATCAACCCGGCGGCCATCACGGCGATCGTGATCCAGCGGTGGGCGGTGTGCGGCGCAAAAGCCATGGTGTCTTCCTTGTTCTTGTGAGTGCAGCGTCAGCGGCGGAACTTGCCGGACTGGTCGATGATGGCCAGGTCCACGTAGTCCATGCCGCTGTGGTCATTGGGGCCGTAGCCCACCTCGATGCCGCCCAGGTCCAGGCGGCCCATGCCTTCCAGCGCCTTGCGCAGCGTCTCCCGCGTGGGCTTGGGGCCGGCGCGCTTGATGCCTTCCACCAGCACCTTGGCGGCGACGAAGCCTTCCACCATGCTGGGCGTCAGCTCGGTGTTCGCCTTGCGGGCGGCTTCCAGCGCCTCCTTGATGATGGGCTTGGCGATGGAGCGCTCATACGGGAAGACCTGGCTGACGATGACGCCGTGGCCGGCGTCGCCCAGGTCCTTGATGAAGCCGGCCGACGCGTTGTTGGACAGCGTCACCATCTGCGCCGACGAGCCGGCCGCGCGCAGCGCCTTCATGCCGTCCACGACGGCCGAGCCCGAGCCGATGAACACCACCGCCTGCGGCTGCGCCGCCACCACCTTGGCCACCACGGGGGCCAGTTCGGGCTTGGCGCGGTCGAACTTCTCGTGCGCCACCGGCTGCTTGTTGGTCTTGGCCAGGCCCGCGAGCGCGCCCAGCACGGCATCCTCGCCGAAGCTGTCGTTGACCTGCACGATGGCGATGCGGTTGATGCCGATGAGGCTCAGGTGCTCGATGGCACGCTCGGCCTCGCGCTGGTAGGTGGCGCGCACGTTGAACAGCCACGGGTTGACGGGCTTGTGCAGCGCCATCGCGCCGGTGGACGGCGCCACCAGCGGGATCCTGTGCTCGGCGAGCAACGGCATGATGGCCTGCGTGTGGGGTGTGCCGCGGTTCAGGAACAGCGCGATGACGCCCTGGTCGATCAGCGCCTTGGCGTTGGCCGCCGCGAGCTTGGGGTCGAACTTGTCGTCCAGCGACACCAGCGTGATCTTCTGTCCGCCGACGCCGCCATCGGCGTTGACCGTGTCGAAGTACAGCCGCGCGCCCTGCGTGACCTCCTTGACGCTGGTCGCGACGGTGCCGGTGTGGCCGGCCGTCTGGCCGACGGTGATCTGCGCCTGGGCGGCGCCGAGGCTGGTGGCCATCAGGGCGGCGGCCAGCAGCCGGCGGGTGAATTGCCATCGAGGGGTCATGACTGTCTCCAGGCCGGTGCGACGGGCGCACTCGGCGATTCTCGGGGTGATTGTTGTGGGGCGAGGCGGCTGAGCGGCTCGCGGCGCGCCGAGATCATGACGGTAGCGGCTTGCCGCGCCGCCCGGGTGATGTCCCTCAAAATTGCTGCGCAAACCCCGGGGCTCCGTGAAAACCGTCGTCTATCAATCATTTCGTAACAAGGACGTTCCGGCCTGGATCACCGCCTGCATGGCCAGCGTGAAGGCCTGGGCGCAGGCGCAGGGCTTCGAATACCGCTTCTACGACGACGCCTTCCTGGCCCGCGCGCCGGACTGGTTTCGCCAGAAGTGCGCCGGGCAGATCTGCCCCGTGACGGACCTGGCGCGGCTGGTGGTGGCCAAGGAGCTGCTGGCCGAAGGCTGGCAGCGCACCGTCTGGGTGGACGCCGACCTGCTGGTGTTCGACCCCGGCGCGCTGCAGATCAGCGCGCAGAGCGGCTTCGCGCTATGCCTGGAGCTGTGGCTGTACGCCGACGCGTCAGGGGCGCGCCGCGTCAGCCAGCGGGTCAACAACTCGGTGGCGGTGTTCTGCGCCGGCAGCCTGCACCTGGACTTCTTCATCGACGCCTGCGTGCGCATCGCCCGCCAGCGCGAGCAGATCGGCAAGCTGGACGTCGGCACCGCCTTCCTGTCGCCGCTGCGCCAGATCCTGCCGTTCCCGCTGATCACCGAGGTGGGCATGCTGAGCCCGGCCTTCATGGCCGAGATCGCGGCAGGCCAGCCGGCCGGCGTGGCCGACTACATGCGCGCACTGCCCGGCCCGCTGGCCGCCGTCAACCTGTGCGGCTCGCTGCAGGGCCAGCCGGTGCACGGCGTGGTGGCCGACGACGCGCTGTACGAGGCGGTCATCGCGAGGCTGCTCGCCACGCGGGGCGGGGCGCTGAACGGGCTCAGGGGCTGAACGGCGGCGGCCAGGCGGGCGCGCTGGCCAGGAAACGCTCGCGCAGCGGGCCGGCCGCATCGCGTCGCCAGGCGGCGAACACGGCCGACGGCTCGAAGGCCTCTGCCAGCGGCCGGAACACGGCGCCCTGGATGCCCGAGCGCTGGAACGCCGCCGGCACGATGGACACGCCCAGCCCCTGCGCCACCAGCGACACGACGGACAACCAGTGCCGCCCCTCGTGCTGCAGCCGCGGGTAGAAACCGTGCCGCCGGCAGATCTCGACGATGCGGGCGTGGTAGTCCGGCGAACCCTTGCGCGAGAACAGGATGAAGGGCTGGTCGCTCAGCGCTGCGAGAGGAATGCTCGCCCGTGCTGCCAGCGGGTGCTGCGCGGGCAGGCAGGCGACGAAGGGCTCGCTGTACAGCGGCGCGGCCGCCAGCGCCGGCGGCAGCCGGTCCGTGTGCACCAGCCCCAGGTCCAGCTCCTCGGCCAGCAGCGCGTCGATCTGGTCCTGCGAGTTCAGCTCGACGACCACCACCTCCACCTTCGCATGGCTGGCCTGGAAGGCCTGCAGCCACGCCGACAGGCCGTTGAACAGCGTCGACCCGACAAAGCCCAACCGCAGCCGCCCCACCTCGCCGGCCTGCACGTCGCGGGCCAGCGCGCAGGCGTCCTCGGCGCGCTCCAGCAGCGCCTGCGCGCCGGTGCGGAACGCGGCGCCCGCCGGCGTCAGCCGCACGCCCTTGCTGTCGCGGTCGAACAGCCGCGCGCCGACGCTGGCCTCCAGTTGCTGGATGGCGACCGACAGCGGCGGCTGCGAGATCGCCAGCCGCTGGGCCGCGCGGCCGTAATGCAGCTCCTCGGCCAGCGCCAGGAAATAGCGCAGGTGGCGGAACTCGAGGGAACGTGGGGTATCGATAGGCATGGCGAATCGTCGGAGTCGATGATTGAATTGGACACGAATCGGCTGGCGGGGGAATACTCGGCGCCATACGCGCCCGGCGGCGAGCCGGGTGCCTCACGATGACGGCGCCTGACCGGCGCACACCGAACACCGAGGAGACCGCCATGGCCCACAAGGCAAGCTTTCACTGGGACGACCCGCTGCTGCTGAACGAGCAGCTGACCGACGACGAGCGCATGGTGCGCGACGCGGCCGCCGCCTACTGCACCGACCGCCTGCGCCCGCGCGTGCTGGACGCGTTCCGCAAGGAGCAGACCGACGCCGGCATCTTCCGCGAGATGGGCGAGCTGGGCCTGCTGGGCCCCACGATCCCGGCTGAGTACGGCGGCGCCGGTCTGAACTACGTGTGCTATGGCCTCATCGCCCGCGAGGTGGAGCGCGTGGACTCCGGCTACCGCTCGATGATGAGCGTGCAGTCGTCGCTGGTCATGGTGCCCATCCACGAGTTCGGCAACGAGGCGACGAAACGCAAGTACCTGCCCAAGCTGGCGACCGGCGAATGGATTGGCTGCTTCGGCCTGACCGAGCCCAACCATGGCTCCGACCCTGGTTCCATGGTCACGCGCGCCCGCAAGGTGGACGGCGGCTACGAGCTGACCGGCAGCAAGATGTGGATCACCAACAGCCCCATCGCCGACGTGTTCGTCGTGTGGGCCAAGGATGACGGCGGGCAGATCCGCGGCTTCGTGCTGGAGAAGGGCTGGCAGGGCCTGAGCGCCCCGGCCATCCACGGCAAGGTGGGGCTGCGCGCGTCCATCACCGGCGAGATCGTCATGGACAAGGTGTTCTGCCCCGAGGAGAACGCCTTCCCTGACGTGCGCGGCCTCAAGGGCCCGTTCACCTGCCTGAACAGCGCCCGCTACGGCATCGCCTGGGGCGCCCTGGGCGCCGCCGAGGACTGCTGGCACACCGCGCGCCAGTACACGCTGGACCGCCAGCAGTTCGGCAAGCCGCTGGCCGCCAACCAGCTCATCCAGAAGAAGCTGGCCGACATGCAGACCGAGATCACGCTGGGCCTGCAGGGCTGCCTGCGGCTGGGCCGCATGAAGGACGAGGGCACGGCGGCCGTGGAGATCACGTCCATCATGAAGCGCAACTCCTGCGGCAAGAGCCTGGACATCGCCCGCACCGCACGCGACATGCTGGGCGGCAACGGCATCAGCGACGAGTTCGGCATCGCCCGCCACCTCGTCAACCTGGAGGTCGTGAACACCTACGAGGGCACGCACGACATCCATGCGCTGATCCTGGGCCGCGCGATGACGGGCATCGCCGCGTTCTGATGACTTGAGTCACCGGGCCGGGTGGGGCGCATGCTGCGGCGTCCCATCCAGGAGATCGCCATGACCACCCGTCGCCATGCCCTGCTGGCCGCCACGGCCTTGCCCGCTGCGGCCGGCGCTGCCCCCGCCCAGTCCTGGCCGTCCGCCGAAGAGATCGCCCGGCGCGTCGCCGAGGTCACGGCCACCGAGCAGGCATTCGCCAAAACGATGGCCGACCGCGATCTGGCGGCGTTCCGGCGCTTCCTCGCGGCCGACACGATCTGGCTCAACGGCCGGCAACCGCTGAACGGGCCGGACGCCGTCGTGGCCGCGTGGGCCCGCTTCTTCGACGGCCCCGCGGCGCCGTTCTCCTGGGTGCCCGACCTCGTCGTCGTGCTGCCCAGCGGCGACCTGGCGCAGAGCAGCGGGCCGGTGAGCAACCCGGCCGGCGTCGTCACGGCGCGCTTCCAGTCGGTGTGGCGGCGCAAGGCCGGCGGCGGCTGGGAGATCGTCTTCGACCAGGGCGCGGAAGTCTGCCGCTAACATGCCGCCAGCCGGCACAGCGGCGCTACTGACTGCCTCATGATCAAGCTCACCGCCGAACATCTGCAGCGTCTCGTCGCCGGCTCCGACAGCATGCTGGAACTGGCCATCGCCAACCTCGTGCGCGAGGAGCATGGCTACGTCGTCGACGGCCTGCCTGGCGACATGCTGCAGGACCTCGTGCGGCGCGGCATGACGACCGCGCGCGGCTACGGGCTGCAGACGCCCCAGCAGCTGGCCACCTTCGTGCTGCTGCAGTTCGAGGTGGGGCCGGAGTTCCACCGCCATGCGGCCATCCAGGCCGTGCTGCAGGACGCCCGCCCGACGCCGCAGGAAAAGCTGGACACCCTCCTGAACGCGCTGCCCGCCTCGGTCTGGGCCGAATGCGAGGCTGCGCTGGACCGCCAGACCTGGTACCCCGAGCGGCGCGACGCCGCGGCGCAGGAGGGCTGAGCATGGGGGCCAGCCTGCGCGACCCCGAGGTCGCCAAGAAGCTCGACGGCCTCAAGGCCGACACCGACGCCGCCGCCCGCGAGTTGAAGCTGGACATGGCGCAGGCCGCCATCGACGCCGCCGGCCTGGTGGACCCGACACCCATCAGCGATGCCTGCGGCGCGGTGTTCAGCGCGGCGCGCGGCGACTGGTTTGGCGCCGGCATGTCGCTGGTGTCCATGATTCCCTACGCCGGCGACGCGCTGGGCAAGACGGCCAAGGGCGCCAAGCTGGCGGCCAAGGTCGTCAAGCTGAAGGAGCGCATCGCCGACAACGTCGTGCGCGGCCGCCAGATCGTGGCCAATGCGCTGAAGAAGGACGCCGCCGCCATCCGCGCCCGCCGCGCGGCGCAGAAGGCCGAGAAGATCGAAGAGGGCGTCGTGCAGGGTTGCAAGGTGGGCGGCAACCGCTTCGGCACGCAGAGCCCGAAGGAGGGCTGGGTCAAGGGCGAGCGCGGGCATGGCGAGTGGGACCCGGCGAAGTCCGGCCTGAGCAAGGACAAGGTCGAGGACATCGAAAGCGTGACGGGCGGCAAGCCCATCCAGTGGAAGGACGGCAACCCCGACTTCTCCGACTACACGATGAAGACCCCCGGCGCCGACGGCAAGATGGTGGATGCGTCGGTCGAGATCAAGCTGGACCCGACCGGCAACCGCAATGCCGACTTCGGCGAGGCCCGCCGTGCCATGGCCGAGAAGCTCGGGCGCGACAACTACCGAGAGCCCGACGGCTGGACCTGGCACCACAAGGAAGACGGCACGACGATGGAGCTGGTGCCATCCGATCTGCACAACAACGTGCCGCACAGCGGCGGCGTGTCCGTCGCCAAAGATCCTTCGTACTGAACATCTGGAGACGCGATGCCCGCAGAGATCCGTGAAGGCAATGGGCCTTTGCCCGAGAGTGACGTCCAGGCCGCCGAGCAGGTGCTGGGGGTGCAGTTCCCGCCGGATTACCGCGCTTTCCTGCTGCGCGTGAATGGCGGCTACCCGGAGCCGGATGGCGTGCGCATCCACTGGGCGCCCGGCCAGGTCTGCGGCGAGGACTGGCGCACGACGGCGATGTCCTGGTTCTACAAGATCACGGACGAGCGCACGGGCAATCTGGTGCGCAGCAACCAGGTGACGTTTGCGGGCCGTCTGCCCTCCGGCACGCTGACCATCGGCAGCGATGCCGGTGGCAACCAGCTGCTGCTGGCCTTCAGCGGCCCGCACACTGGCAAGGTGCTGCTGTGGATCAAGGACCACGAAGCCAGCGACGGCGAGACGCCGGGCTACGACAACGTCGGGATCGTGGCGGACAGCTTCGCGGACTTCATCCAGAACCGGCTGACCGACAAGCCCTGACACCGATGACGGCGACGATCCACGAGGGCAACGGGCCGCTGGCCGAGGCCGACGTGCGGGCCGCCGAGCAGGCGCTAGGGGTCAGGTTCCCTCCTGACTACCGAGAGTTCCTCCTGAGTGTGAACGGCGGCTATCCGGAGCCGGACGGTTTCGATATCCACTGGGCCGCTGGGCAGGCTTGCGGCGAGGACTGGCGGCGCACGTCGATGTCCTGGTTCCATGCGATCACGGACGACGATGTCGGCAACCTGCTGAAGATCAATCGTGTCGACTTCGCCGGTCGACTGCCGCCCGAGACGCTGGCCATCGCCAGCGATGCCGGCGGCAATCAGCTGCTGCTGGCCGTCGGCGGCCCGCATGCCGGCAAGGTGCTGCTGTGGATCAAGGACCACGAAGCCAGCGATGGCGAGACGCCTGGCTACGACAACGTGGGCTTCGTGGCCGACAGCTTCGAGGATTTCATCCAGAACCGGCTGACGCCTCCTGCGTGACGCCCATGGCAGCGACCATTCACAAAGGCAACGGGCCGCTGGACGACGCCGACGTGCGGGCTGCCGAGCAGGCGCTGGGTGTCAGCTTCCCGCCGGACTACCGCGAGTTTCTGCTGCGCGTGAACGGCGGGTTCCCCGACCCTCGCGGTTTCAACGTGGACTGGGCGCCGGAGCAGGTGTGCGGGCAGCACTGGCGACGCACGTCGATGTCCTGGTTCTACGAGATCTCGGACAGCGACGTCTGCAACCTGGTGACCACCAATCGCGTCGACTTTGCCGGCCGTCTGCCGCCCGGCACCTTGGCCATCGCCAGCGATGCCGGCGGCAACCAGTTGCTGCTGGCCCTCGGCGGCCCGCACATCGGCAAGCTGCTGTTGTGGATCAAGGGCCACGAAGCCAGCGACGGCGAGGCACCGGGCTATGACAACGTGGGCTTTGTGGCCGACAGCTTCGCGGACTTCATCGAGCGCCGGCTGACGGAGACGCCGTGAGCTCGACCGGCACCCCGGCCGCGCCGTTGCCGGAGCCCGCCTGGAGCTGGATCGAGCACTGGCCCGCCGAGGTGCAGGCCTGGTCGTTCCGCCAGCGCGGGCTGACGCTGGGCATGGCGCAGGTCCACGCGCTCGGCCGGGCCAATGGTGTGCAGTCGGCCCGCTTCGAGGCATTGCCCGACGGCGATCAGGCGCTGCTGGCCGTGGAGGCCGCGCTGGAAAGGTTGTTCGCCGAGTTCCCCTGTGGCGCCTTCGTGCGGCTGGGCTCGCGCAGCGCCAAGGACACGCCGCTGGGCCTGGCCTCGGGTGGCCACGCACGCACGGGCGCGCAGGCGTTGCGGCTGCTGAGCAGCGGCTCCCGGCGCGTGGCGCATGACCTGGCCTGGGCGCTGCAGCAGCAGCTCACGCCGTGGATCTGGCTGCGCGAATGGCAGGACATCACTTGGGCGGACGAGTGGCGCTGCTTCGTGCGCGGCGGGCGGCTGGTGGGCGTGGCGCAGTACCACGCGGCGCAGGTGCTGCCGCTCGGCCCTGCCGGGCGGGCCCGGGCGGCGCTGCCGGACCTGCGGCACCGGGCCGCGCAGCTGAGCCGCGCGCTGGCCCGGCCCGACTTCGTCTTCGACGCCTGGCTGCGCGACGGGGCACAGGCGCCGCTGCTGATCGAGCTGAACCCCTGGGGACCGTCGACCGAGGCCGGCCTGTTCGAAGGTGCCGCCGGTAGCGAGGCCAGTCTGCGCTGGCGGCCGGCGGCGGGCGAGGTGGCCGTGGAGCCGTTCAGCGCGCCGGCTTGACGAGCTGGATCTCGAACAGCTTGGGCCACAGCTTGCCGGTGACGAACAGGCGTTTGGCCTTGGCGTCGTAGGCGATGCCGTTGAGCACCGCGTCGGGGTGCGGGCGCTGGCCGTCGGGCAGCAGGCCGGTCAGGTCGATCCAGCCGGTCACGCGGCCGGTCTTGGGGTCGATGCGCGCGATGCGGTCGGTCTGCCACACGTTGGCGAGGATCTCGCCCTCCACCCACTCCAGCTCGTTGAGCTGCGTCACCGGCCGGCCGTCGGCCGTCACCTTCACGCGGCGCAGTTCCTTGAAGGTCAGCGGGTCCAGGAAGCGCAGCTCGGCGCTGCCGTCGCTCATGACCAGCTCGCGCTCGTTGTGCGTGATGCCCCAGCCCTCGCCGGGGTAGCTGAACTTGCGCCACAGCTTGAAGGTCTTCAGGTCCAGCACGAAGGCGGTCTGCTCCTGCCAGGTGATGCCGACGAGGCGGTCACCCCACCGCGTGATGCCTTCGCCGAACACGTCGGGCGGCAGCTCCACGCCCTGCAGCACGCGGCCGGTCTCCAGCTCCACCTTGCGGATGCTGGAGCGCCCGCGCAGGCCGGTGCCCTCGAACAGGAAGCCGTCGTGGAAGAACAGGCCTTGCGTGAAGGCGTCGGGGTCGTGCGGGTAGCTGCGCACGACCTTGAAGCCCTGCACGGGCGTGGCGGCCGGTGCGGGCGGGGCTAGGCAGGCGAGGGCGGCGCCGGCCAGCGCGGCGAGCAGCGTGCGCCGCCGCAGGTCAGAGATCAGTTGCATCCCGGCAGCGTAAATCAAGCCGCGGCGCGTAGCTGTCAGCCACCCAGCGCCTTGAACAGCGCCGCCTGACGCACCCACTGCTGCAGCCGCAGCTGGACGGCGTTCTGCTCGGCATCCAGCCGGGCGCTGCGGGCCTGCAGCCAGTCGGCGCGGGCGATGGCGCCGGTGTCGTAGCGCAGCTGCGCCAGGCGCTCGTTCTCGGTGGCCTCGCGCAGCCGGCCGGCGTTGGCAGCCAGCTGCTGCGTCAGCCGCTGGGCCTCGATGCGTTGCGTCTCGATCTCGGCCAGCGCCTTCTGCAGCGTGTCCTGCAGCGACAGCGCGGCGCTGTCGAGCTGGCTGCGGGCGCTGTCGCGCTGCAGGTTCAGGCGCCGCCAGTCGATCAGCGGCACGGCCAGGTTGGCGCCGAGGTTGGCCAGCGGCTGGGCGAACCAGTCGCGCGCCTGCGTGCCACCGGTGCTGAGGCCGGCGTTGAAGCTCAGCCGCGGGTAGCGCTCGGCCTCGCTGACGCGCAGCTGCGCCAGCGCCTGGTCCACGCCCAGCCGGGCACGCTGCACGTCGGGGCGGCGGGCCAGCTGCTCGGCGGGCTCGGCCAGCCGCCAGCGCGGCGGCTCGGCGGCGGGCAGCGTGGCCTCGGGCGCGGGGCCGGGCAGCGGTTCGGCCAGCAGCATCGCCAGGCGCTGGCGTTGCAGCAGCGTGTCGGCGGCCAGGTCGGCGATGCGGTTCTCGGCGGCCTGCACGGTGACGGCGATCTTGTCCAGCTCCACCGGGAGCAGCTTGCCTTCGCGCACGCGCAGCCGGGTCAGCGCCAGCGTCTCGCGGGTCAGCGCGAGCTGGGTCTCGGCCAGCGGCTGCTGCGCGCGCAGCGCGGCCAGCGTCCAGTAGGCCTCGGCCACCTGGCTGCGGATGGACAGCCGGGCAGCCTCGATGTCGGTGCGCGCGGCCTCGGCACTGGCGCGCTGGCCGGCGGTGGTCTGCGCGAGCCGGTCCCACAGGTCCAGCTCGTAGCCCACGCCCAGCGACGCACCGTAGCTGCGGCTCCAGCCGGTGGACGTGGTGACCGGTACCGTGATGCCGCCGCCGACATCGACGTTGCGCGTGCTGTTCTGCGTCTCCACGGGCCGGCTGGCGCTGGTGGACAGGCTGGCGCTGGGCGTCCAGCGCAGCGCGCTCTGCTCGGCCAGCAGCTGTGCCTGCTTCCAGCGCTGCGCGGCGATGGCGAGGTCCAGGTTGGCGGCCAGCGCGCGGTCCTGCAGCGCGGCCAGCGTCGGGTCCAGCAGGCCGGCCCAGTCGGGGGCGGCGTCGCCGGCCGCCAGGCTCCAGGCGGTGGGCATGGCGACGTCCGGCGCCTTGGCCGTGGGGCCCAGTGCGCAGCCGGTGAACAGCAGCGCGGCGGCCAGCGAGATCAGGGTTGTCTTCATCGTCTTCACTCTCTTGCCAGCGCATCGACCGGGCTCAGCGCGGCGGCGCGGCGGGCCGGCAGCGTGCCGAACACCAGGCCCACGCCGCTGGACACCGCGAACGCCACGCCCAGCGCGGCCCAGCTGATGGTCACCTGCAGATGTTGCTGCGCCGCATTCAGGCCTTGCGCGGCCAGCCAGCTCAGCAGCACGCCCACCAGGCCGCCCAGGCAACAGAGGACGACGGCCTCGATGAGGAACTGCAGCCGCACGTCGCCCTGGCGTGCGCCCACGGCCATGCGGATGCCGATCTCGCGGGTGCGCTCCGACACCGACACCAGCATGATGTTCATGACGCCCACGCCACCCACCAGCAGCGAGATGGCCGCCACGCCGGCGAACAGCGCCGCCATCGCGCTGGTCACGCTCTGGAACTTGCGGAACTCCTCCTCGCCGTTCCAGGTGCCGAAGTCCTCGGCGCCGTGCAGCGCCTTGAGGCGGTGGATGATCTGTTCGCGCACCTGCTGCGGCGGCACCGTCAGGTCCAGCAGCACGTCGAAGTTGTCGACGTCGGCGCGGGCGTCGAGCTTGCGCGAGAACGTCGTGTGCGGCAGGTAGAGCTGGCCCAGCCAACTGCCGAAGCTGAACGCGCCGCCCTCGGGCGCCACGACGCCGACCACCGTGAAGGGCAGGGCGGCCACCGGCGGCGGCGAGGCACCGGGCAGCATCGGCTGGCCTTCGGGTGCGCCCAGCGTCGGGTTCACGAACACCAGCTTGCCCAGCGGCGACTCGCCCTTCTTGAACAGCGCGTCACGGGCCTTCTCGTCCAGCACGACGACCTGGCTGCGCGTCTCGAAGTCCATCGCACCGAGGTAGCGGCCCTGCACGAGCTTGAGCTTGCGGGCCTTCAGCGTGTTGGCGTCGCCGCCGATGGCCTCCAGCATCGCGTCGCGCGACTGGTGGCGGGCGGTGAGCTGCATCTGCCGGTTCAGCGTGATGCCCTTGACGCCGGCCAGCGCGCGCAGCGAGTCGATCTCGTGGGGCCGGAACGGCTGCGGCACCGCGCCGGGCGGCAGCGCCGGGTTGCCACGCCAGACCGGGATGCGGCCGGAGATGAGGCTGCTGAGGTCGGTCTCGATGGACGCCCGCGCCGCGGTGGTGAGCGCGACGATGCTGACCACCGACGCGATGCCGATGCTGATGCCCAGCATGGACAGCGCCGTGCGCAGCCGGTTGCCCTTCAGCGCCAGCAGCGCCGTCGCGACGGCCTCGCGCCACTGCACCTGCAGGCGCCGCAGCCGGCCGCCTTCCTTCACCGGCGGCGCGTCGCTGGGCAGCTCGGTGGGCGGCACATGGCCGGCGGGCGTGCCGTTGTCGGCGACGACCTTGCCGTCCTTCAGCTCGATGACGCGGCGCGCATGCGCGGCGACGCTGGGGTCGTGCGTGACCAGGATGATGGTGTGACCACGGCCGTTGAGCTCCTTCAACAGCCGCAGCATCTCGGCGCCGGAGGCCGAGTCCAGCGCGCCGGTGGGCTCGTCGGCCAGGATGATCTGGCCGCCGTTCATCAGCGCCCGCGCGATGGACACGCGTTGCTGCTGGCCGCCCGACAGTTCGTTGGGCTTGTGGTGCAGCCGCTCGCCCAGACCCAGGCGTTCCAGCAGCGCTTCGGCGCGGCTGGTGCGCGGGCCGCTGGCAACGCCCGAGTAGACGGCTGGCAGCGCGGCGTTGGCGCGCGCGTCCAGGTGGGGCAGCAGGTGGTAGCGCTGGAAGATGAAGCCGAAGCGCTCGCGGCGCAGCGCGGCGAGCTGGTCGGGGCCCAGCGTGGAGGCGTCCTTGCCGTCGATGAGGAAGTGGCCGTGCGTGGGGTTGTCCAGGCAGCCCAGCACGTTCATCAGCGTGCTTTTGCCGGAGCCGGACTGGCCCATGATGGCGACGAATTCGCCGGCTTCGATGGCCAGCGACACGCCGTCCAGGGCGGGGACGTCGATCTCGCCGAGCTGGTAGTGGCGGGCGACGTGCTTGAGTTCGATCAGAGGCATGGGGGGGCCTCCGGTACTGTGCGTTGGCGGTGAGCGTCGTGCCGGGATTTCGCCCCGGCGGGCGACCTACTTTCTGGGCCGCCAGAAAGTAGGCAAAGAGCTCCCCCCGACCGCACCGCCCTCGCTTCGCTCGGGTGCCCGAGCAACGCAAGCCCCGAAGCCCCACGCCGAACTCGCGCCGCTACGCTCTGCTCAAACAGTCGTCGTGAGTCAGTGCTTGAGGCGAGCTGCGCTCGCGGGCTTCGGGTCTTGCGTTCCTCGGCGGTGCTCAAGGGGGCATACCGAACAGCCGTCGACAGTCGGCTTTCGGGCTTGACTGCCGGCGTCATCAGCTGCTCGCCGCACTGGCCGCAGCCGAGGCTGCCGCATCCGCCGCGCTCGGCGGTGCCAGCAGCACCTTCTCGCCGGCCTTCAGACCGTCCAGCACCTGCACCTTGGCGCCGTCCTGCAGGCCCACCTTCACCTGCCGTGGCGTCTGCTTGTTGGCGGCGTCCAGCACCGTCACCGTGAAGCGCCCGTCCTTGCCGCGCTCGCCCAATGCGACGACCGGCATGGACAGCACCTGTTTGGCCGCGCCGGTCTCGATGTCCACCTGCACCGTCATGTCGCTGAACAGCGCGCGGTCGCGGTTGTCGACCTCGAACAGCACGTTGTAGAACACCGCGTTGCCCGCGCGCTCCGGCACCGGCTGGATGACGCGCACCTTGCCCTCGTAGCGCTTGCCTTCGCCCGACAGCGTCGAGAAGCGGGCCAGCTGGCCCACCTTGATCGCCTGGATGTCGGCCTCGGGCACCTTGGTGCGCACGGTGATGGTGTCCAGGTCCGCCAGCGTCAGGATGACCGGCGTCACCTGCACCGAGATGACCGTCTGGCCCACCTGCACCGGCAGGTTGACGACGGTGCCGTTCATGGGCGCCGCGATGCGGGTGTAGGACAGGTTGACCTTGCGCTTGTCCAGGTCGGCCTGCAGACGCTGCAGGTTGGCCGCCTGGCCGCGCAGGTCGGCCTCGATCTTGGCGAGCTCGGTCTCGGCGCGCTCGGCTTCATTGCCGGACGTCGCCTGGCCGGCCAGCAGGCGCTGCTGGCGCTTGAGCTCGCGGCGCGCCGCGTCGGCGTCGATGCGGCGGCTGTCCAGCGCAGCGCTGGCCTGGGCGACGGCGGCCTCGGCCTGGGCGACGTCGCTGCGGGCCAGGTCGGGGTCCAGGCTGACGAGCAGGTCGCCCTTCTTCACCTGCTGGCCCAGCTCGATGTGGATGGTCTGGATCTGCCCGCTGACCTGCGCGCCGACGTCCACGCGCGTCTTGGCCTGCAGCACGCCAGCCGCCTGCACGGCCTGCGTGATGTCGGCCAGCGCGACGACGCCGCTGGGCGGCGGTGGCGGCACCGACGGCTTGTGGAAGACCGCGACGGCCGCGGCGATGCCGCCGGCGATCAACGCGATGACGATCAGGCGCTTGCGCCAGCGCTTCAGCAAAGAGGCTTTCATGTCCCTCCCAGGACGTCGGGGTCTGGGCCCCGGGTCGACGTTCCGGCGCGGGCCGGATCGGTGGATCAGCGGCCCGGGTGCGCCTGCGTCGGATGCTGCTCAGCGATGGCGGGCTTGGCGAAAGTCATGCACCGGCGCGGGGGCGCGCCCTGGTCAGGGTCAGGGCTTGCCCCGGGGCAGCGCTTCAGCGGCTGTGCGACGTCAGCCGCGCCAGCGGCGACGCGGCACTGACGCCCGGCGCCACGGTGCTGGCGCCGCGGGCCGGCCGGGCCTCTTCGTCGGCAGGGCCACCCGCGGTCAGCGCGGCAATGCTGCCGGGGCTGCGCCTCATCGCCACGCCGACGGCCAGGATGTCGATGACCAGCAGGTGCAGGATGCGGCTGACCATGGGCAGGTGGGTCTCGATGTCCTCGACGTGGTCGACGATCAGCGCCACGTCGGCTCGTCTGGCCAGCGGGCTCTGGCTGGCCGTGATGGCCACGACCTTGGCGCCGCGCTCCTGCGCCTTCTCGACGACCTGCAGCAGCTCCGGCAGCCGCCCGCCGCTGCTGATGACGACGGCCACGTCGCCCTCGCGCAGCACGTCGGCCGCCAGCAGCTGCAGCCGCGGGTCGGTGTAGGCGCCGCAGGGCATGCCGAAGCGCAGGAACTTGAACTGCGCGTCCTGCGCGACGACACCGTAATGGCCCAGCGCGAAGAACTCGATGCGGCCGGCCGCCAGCAGCATCTCGGTGGCGCGGTCGATGGTGTCGCGGTTCAGGTGGCTGCGCACCTGCAGGATGGCGCTGGCCGTGTTGCCCAGCACCTTGGCGCCCAGCTCCAGCATCGAATCATTCGTGTTGACCTGCGTGTGCGTGACCGGCACCGTGCCCGTCAGGCCCGAGGCCAGGCGCAGCTTGAAGTCCGACAGGCCCTCACAACCCAGCGAGCGGCAGAAGCGGATGACCGTGGGCTGGCTGACGCCGGCGGCGCGGGCGATCTCGGCGATGGGGTCGTTCAGGACGGAGCGCGGCTGGGCCAGCACCAGGTCCGCCACGCGCAGCTCGGCCGGCGACAGCTCGCTGCGCGCGCGACGGATCTGCCCCAGGATGGCCGAGCCGGGCGACGCCTGCAGGTTGCGCAGCTGGTTGTCCAGGATGGCCGACGCACCCTTGAAGGTCGCGTTCTCGGCCGTGATGACGAAGGTCGGGATGGCCGACACGTACTCGCGGAAGCGCCCCTTGTCCTCGAAGCGCGCGCGGAACGGGCTGCGGTCGAAGTACTCGCCCAGCCGCGGCACGATGCCGCCGCCGATGTAGATGCCACCCAGCGACCCCAGCGTCACCGCCAGGTTGGCCGCAGCGGTGCCCAGCAGGCCGCAGAAGACCTCCAGCGTCTCCAGGCACAGCGCGTCGCCATCCTCCAGCGCGCGCTGCGTGATGGCCGGTGCCAGCAACGGCTCGGCGCCGGCTACCCCGTGGCGGTGGGCCAGCGCGCGGTAGATCAGCTCCAGGCCGGGGCCGGAGATCAGGCGCTCGTAGGACACGTGGTCCTGGTTCAGGTGCTTCCACGCGAACTTCAGGATGTCCATCTCGCGCTCGTCGCGCGGGCCGAAGTTCACGTGGCCGCCCTCGGTGCCCAGCGCGATCCAGCCTTCGCCGGCCGGGATCAGCCCCGACACGCCCAGGCCCGTGCCCGCGCCCAGCAGCCCAATGACGCTAGGCCGCCGGGCCTGGCCGCCGCCCACCTGGCGCACGTCCACCTCGGCCAGCCGCGGCAGCGCCATGGCCAGTGCGGTGAAGTCGTTGACGACCACCAGCGTGTCCAGCCCGAGGCGCTGGCGCATCTCGTCGATGGAGAACTGCCAGTGGTAGTTGGTCATGCGCACGCGGTCGCCTTCCACCGGGTTGGCGATGGCGATGGCGGCGTGCGCGATCTGCTGCGGGCCGCCCAGGTCCTGCCAGCTCAGGCCCGCGAGGTAGGCGCGCACGGCGGCGTGGAAGTCGGCATGGTCCGCGCAGCGCAGCGAGGCGGTCTGCGTGAACTCGCCGGGGCCGGTTTCCAGCGCGAACCGGGCATAGGTGCCGCCGATGTCGGCAAGCAGGCGGGGGCTGTCGAAACGGGGCATGGGGCGCTGGGCAGGGAAGCTGGAGAGGAGCAAGCGGCGGATTATTCAGCAGGCCGCCACAGGCACCCGGAACGGGCGGCGGGCGACGAAGCGCACCAAAGCGGTTGTAGCTTCACTACAGCCCTCGGGGCAGCCGAGTTTCCCCAGGGAGAAGGACGAGATCGGTGATTGTGAAAGCGTTTTCGCAGTGCAATGCACCGTCTTAGGGCGAGTTTGTATTGTCCGTGCGTTGTAGTTTTGCTACCGTCCGCCCAGCCGAAATTCCACCCACATCTACCAGTGTCTGCCCAAGTCATCCCAGTGAATCTCCAGATCTCATCCCTGCCCGCCGGAGGTCAGCCATGAGCGCCCCCTATCCCTGGCTGGTCGCCGACGTCGGTGGCACCAATGCGCGCTTCGGCACGGTGGCGGGTCCGGGTGCGGCCGTGGAGGACGTGCGGGTGCTGTCGGTCGCCGCTCACGCCGGCCCGGCCGCCGCGGTGCGCGCCTATCTCGAGGGTCAGGCGCCGGGCGCCGCACGCCCGCAGAGCGCTGCCTTTGCGTTGGCCACGCCGGTGCAGGGCGACCGCATCGCGCTGACCAACGGCGCGTGGGATTTCTCGCGCTCCGGGACGCAGGCGGAACTGGGCCTGAAGACCTTTCTGTGCCTGAACGACTTCGAGGCGCAGGCCTTGTCATTGCCCAAGCTGAAGCCGCATCAGTTGCGTGCCTGGGGTGATGCGCCTGTGGCCGATGTCGGCGCGGCGCCGGTCGGCACCATCCTGGCGGTCATCGGCCCGGGCACGGGCCTGGGCGTCGGGGGTGTCATCCGCGCCCCGGGCCTGTGGCTGACGCTGCCGGGCGAGGGCGGTCATGCGACGCTGGCGCCGGGCGACGACTTCGAAAGCGCCGTGCTGGCAGCGGCGCGCCGTGAGTTCCCGCATGTGTCGGCCGAGCGCTTCCTGTCCGGCATCGGTCTGCCTGTGCTGTGCCGTTCGGTGGCGTCGGCGCTGGGGCAGGGCGAGGATGTTGCCGCGCTGCCGGCCGACCAGATCGTCGCGCGCGGCCTGTCGGGCGAGTCGCCGGCCTGCGTGCGCACGCTGGAGTTGTTCTGCGGCCTGCTGGGCAGCTTTGCCGGCAATGTGGCGCTGACGCTGGGCTCCCGCGGCGGCGTCTTCATCGGTGGCGGCATCGTGCCGCGCCTGGGCGACTATTTCTTCCAGTCGCAGTTCCGGGCCCGTTTCGAAGCCAAGGGCCGTCTGCACACCTTCGTCGACGGCATTCCCACGCTGCTCATCACCGACACGCTGGCGGCCCTCTCCGGCGCCTCGCTCGCCCTCGAACAGGCTGAAGCGTGACGCGCCGCGGCTGGCGGTGCCCGCCGTTTCCGGCCTGACCCGACGACGGCGCCGCAATCGCGGCGCCGTTTCTCTTTCTGCCGCCTGACCTAGCCTGGTTGCGCTTTCAAGCGACGGGCCTGCGGAGCCCTGTTCGGACATGAATCCGCACCGCTCCTTCGCTCGATTCGCATATGTAGCTTGACTACAAATTGCATGAGAGGGAAATTGCTTTCAGGCGTGGGTGCATGATTTTTTGGCCATGTAATGCTTTTCATCCCTAGTTTTAGGGCCAAAAAAGCGATGAAATCGCATGTTCCTGGGGTTTGCGCAAGAAGGTGTGTTGTCTAGTTTTGGTACAAACGTAATTGAAATGTTGTGTTTTGCGAAGCGAGAGAGCCGCGGCTGCGGTTCGATGTCGCGGGCGAGACCGCTTTCCAACAAACCAGAGGAGACCTACATGAGCATGAACCAAGACCCGTGCGGCGCCCAGGCGGCTGCATCGTTCGGCGTCAACCCGGTGGCCATCGGCTGCGCGCTGCTGATCGCTGCCACGGGCGCTGCGGCGCAGCAGCCCCAGCAGTTGGACACGGTGACCGTCACCGGCATCCGCAAGGGCATCGAGGACGCGATCTCGGTGAAGCGCAATGCGACGTCCGTCGTCGAGTCCATCTCGGCCGAAGACATCGGCAAGCTGCCCGACGTCAGCATCGCCGAATCGATCTCGCGCCTGCCCGGCCTGGCGGCCCAGCGCGTCAACGGCCAGGCGCAGCAGATCAGCATCCGCGGCACGGCGCCGGACCTGTCGTCGGCGTTGCTGAACGGCCGCGAGCAGGTCAGCACCAGCGGCGACCGCTATGTCGAGTACGACCAGTACCCCGCCGAGTTGATCGGCGCCGTGACCGTCTACAAGACCGGTGACGCGGCGCTGGTGGGGCAGGGGCTGGCGGGCACGGTCAACTTGCAGACGGTCAAGCCGCTGAGCTTCGGCAAGCGCACGCTGGCCTTCAACGTGCGCGGCGAGCGCAATTCAAACGGTTCGCTCGATGCCGGCGCGCCGGCCAACGGCAACCGCGTCAGCGCCTCCTACATCGACCAGTTCGCCAACAAGACCATCGGCGTGGCGCTGGGCTTTGCGCATAGCGATCGCCCCAACAGCCGCTATCGGGCCGAGGCGTGGAACTGGGTGGCCGCCGGTAGCGTGGCGGGCGCCGGCGCGGCCAACACCTCGGCGCGCTATCCCGAGGGCCTGACGGGCATGTTCTATACCGGCCGCGAAAAGCGCGACGGCGTGATGGGCGTGGTCGAGTTCCGCCCCAGCAACACCTTCTCGTCGACGCTCGACTTCTACCGCTCGCAGTTCAAGTACGAAGAAACCCGCCGCGGCATGGAGATCCCGCTGCGCAGCGGCGACGGCGCGGTCTTCAGTTCGACCGCCTTCACCAACGGCCTTGCGTTGCAGGGCGCGGTGCAGGCGACGCCGGTGGTTCGCAATAACCGGCTGGACCGCGACGACAAGCTCGGTGCCGTGGGCTGGAACAGCAAGTGGACGTGGGATGCGTGGACGGTTGTGGCCGACCTGAGCCGCTCGACCGCCGATCACGACCAGTCGCTCATCGAGATCAACGCCAGCCGCGGTGCGGACACCATCGCCTACAACGTCACCGGCGACGTGCCGACGCTGACGTTCGGCAGCGGCTACGACAGCAATGCGACGCTGAAGATCGGCGGCCCTTACTCCAACGGTTATGTCAACGTGCCGAAGTTCCGCGACAAGCTGAGCTCCGCGCGTCTGGATGTGTCGCGTGACATTGAGGGGGGTGCGATCTCCAGCGTCGACCTCGGCATCAACTTCTCGCGCCGCGAGAAGGTCCGCCAGCATCTGGAGACGGGGTTGACCGTGACGAACGCGAACTTCGACTCCGCTGACCTGCTGCCAGCGACCAATCTGTCGCGTGTCGGCATGCCGCCTGTGCTGGCCTGGGACATCGACAAAGTGCTGGCGCACAACTTCCAGGTCTACACGCCGGCCGTGCTGAACCCCTGGGGTGCGACGAAGAACTGGCAGATCAAGGAAGACGTCGTCACGGGCTATGCCAAGCTGAATCTCGACACCGAACTGGGCGGGCGGGCACTGCGCGGCAATGTGGGCCTGCAGGTCGTCAACACCGACCAGAGCTCCACCTCCAACGCGCTGCTGCAGTGGCCGCTGGCCGGCCTGGTGCCCGTCAGCGACGGCAAGAAATACACCGACGTGCTGCCCAGCCTGAACCTGGCCTGGTCGCTGGCGGATCAGCAGCAGCTGCGCTTCGGCATCGGGCGTTCGATCGCGCGGCCGCGGCTGGATGAGCTCAATGCGTCGTTCCAGGTCGGCTTGTCGTCCGGCAACACCGGCGTGCCCAGCGGCAGCGGCGGCAATCCCAAGCTGGACCCGTGGAAGGCCGACTATGTCGACCTGTCGTGGGAGAAGTACTTCGGCAACAAGGGCTATGTGGCCGTCGCCGGCTTTTACAAGAAGCTGAAGTCCTACATCTACAACATCAGCTCGCCCTACGACTTCAAGGACTACCCGCTCACCGGCACGGCGCCCGACGGCACGCCGATCCAGCCGACGACGACGTTGGGCACCATCACCCAGCCGGTCAACGGCCAGGGGGGCTGGTTGCGGGGGCTGGAGCTGTCGGCATCGCTGCCGCTGGACATGGTCAGCAGTTCGCTGGCCGGCTTCGGCGTGCAGGCCAATCTGTCCCTGACCAACAGCTCCATCACCGTTCGCGATGCCGGCTACCCCGACCAGGCGCTGCCGCTGCCGGGCCTGTCCCGCAACGTGCTCAACCTGACGGCCTACTACGAGAACGACGGCTTCTCCGTGCGGGCCAGCCGCCGCAGCCGCGGCAATTTCCTGGCCTCCGTGGGTGGCATCGGCGGCAACACGGACAGGACCTTCATCAAGGGCGACGTCGTGGTGGACCTGCAGCTGGGCTACGAGTTCCAGGGTGGTGCGGCCAAGGGGCTCTCGGTGCTGCTGCAGGTCAACAACCTGACTGACTCTGCGTACCGGACCTATGGGGCCAGCGAAGACCGCTTCCGCATCTGGGAGAAGTACGGCCGCCAGACGCTGCTGGGTGTCAGCTACAAGCTCTGAGCAACCGGCCGTGAGCCCAAGCCCGGCTTCGGCCGGGCTTTTTGGATGCGCAGACCCGTAACACAAGCGCTGGGCGGTGTGTGCATGAGGTGCATGCGGAATGTGCGTTGCTCACGAGTTTGTGGCTTGTAGGTGCGCTTGTAGTCGGATGTAGTTGCGCTACAGATTGGTGCGATCTTTGGGTTTGTCTGGAGGTTGTTTAGCGATTTAACGTCGATTCCATGCTGGTTTACCCTGGGTATTGGGCTGAAATCAGGTCGTTTCTACGCAACGTCTAGGGTTTACGCAGGTGCGGAGAAAAATCTAGTTTTGATACAAACTAGCCCGAGACGTTGGGTTCTCGCCCAAAAGTTGTGCGCCAGGTGCTGGCGCCGGGTTGCGGGCCAAGCCGCTTTCCAATGAACCACAGGAGACATCCATGACGACGAGTAGTGACAAGTTCCGTATCAGCCCGGTGAGCATCGGCTGCATCTTGCTGATGGCCGCTGCGGGTGCTTCCGCTCAGCAACAGGCCCAGCAACTGGAAACGGTGGTCGTCACCGGTATCCGCAAGGGCATCGAGGCCGCGATCTCGGTGAAGAAGAACGCCGACAACATCGTCGAGTCGGTCTCCGCGGAAGACATCGGCAAGCTGCCGGACATCAGCATCGCCGAGTCCATCGGCCGCCTGCCCGGCCTGTCGGCGCAGCGCGTGGCCGGCCGCGCCCAGGTCATCAGCGTCCGCGGCCTGTCGCCCGACTTCGCCACGTCGCTGCTGAACGGCCGTGAGCTGGTGAGCACCGGCGACAACCGTTCCGTCGAGTTCGACCAGTACCCCTCCGAGCTGCTGGCCGGCGTGAGCGTCTACAAGACCCCGGACGGCGGCCTGGTCGGCCAGGGCCTGTCGGGCACCATCGACATGCAGACCGTGCGCCCGCTGAACTTCGGCAGCCGCGTGCTGGCCCTCAATGTGCGCGGCCAGAAGAACTCGCTGGGCGGCGCCGCCGGCGCCAAGGGCACGGGCAATCGCGTCAGCGTCAGCTACATCGACCAGTTCGCCGACCGCACCGTCGGTCTCGTGCTGGGCTATGCGCACCAGGAAACGCCCATCCAGGAAGAGCAGGTCGGCCTGTACGAGCCCTGGCAGTCGCTGGGCGACGGCTGGCGCCCGGGCGTTGCCGCCGGCACCTTCTACTCCGACGGCATCAAGGCGCTGCGCCGCACCGGTGTCAGCAAGCGCGACGCCTTCCTGGCCACCGCCGAGTTCCGCCCGAACAAGAACTTCACCAGCGTGGTGGACTACTACCACACCAAGGCCAAGCAGGAAGACACTGCCAACCAGTTCGAGGTCAACCTCAGCGGCTACAACGGCGGCTACTCGCCGGGCCTGAACATCACGTCGCCGGTGGTCAACGACAACAAGACCTTCGTCGGCGGCAGCGCCAGCGGCCTGTACCCGCTGGTGCGCGGCATGTACAACGACCGCAAGGACACCATCGACGCCTTCGGCTGGAACAACAAGCTCAAGCTCGAAGGCGGCGGCTCGCTGACGGCCGATGTCAGCTACTCCAAGGCCGACCGCAAGGAAATCAGCCTGGAGAACAACACCCAGCTGGCGCCCACCGGCTCCACGGCGCCGCTGGACACGTTGAAGCTGAATTTCGCCGCCGGCGGCTTCCCCAGCATGGTCCCGACGCTGAACTACTCGGACCCGACCAAGCTGTTCCTGCGCGGCACCATCTACGGCTCCGGCTACGGCAAGACGCCCAGCGTCGAAGACGAGCTGAAGTCGATCAAGCTGGCGGGCAACTTCCCGCTGCCTGAGGCGATCAAGGGGCTGTTCCAGGACGTGGACATCGGCATCAACTACGCCGACCGCTCCAAGAAGAAGCGCCAGCCGGAAGGCAACATCAACGTCGGTGCCCAGGGCGACACGGCGATCGCGTCGGACCTGCAGTACTCGCCGGTGGACCTGAGCTTCGCCGGCCTGGGCAGCATCCCGGCCTGGAACGTGCCGGCCGCCGTCTCTCGCTACATGACCTTCAGCCCCAGCGAGACCAGCGCCGCCTACCTGATCCCCAAGGCCTGGAGCGTGTACGAGAAGACCACGACCGGCTTCATCAAGGGCAACATCGACAGCGAGCTGGGTGGCATTCCGGTGCGTGGCAACGTCGGTGTGCAGGTGATCCGCGTTGACCAGTCATCGGACTCCAACTACTGGGACAACAACGCGCCGGCCGGCAGCAACATCAAGCCGTTCAGCGACGGCAAGGTGCGCACCGACGTGCTGCCCAGCGCCAACCTCGCGTTCTCGCTGGCGAATGACCAGACCGTGCGCGTCGCGCTGGCCCGCCAGATGGCGCGTCCCCGTGTCGACCAGCTGCGCTCGGGCATCGAGTTCGGCGTGGACAGCGCCACCGGCAAGCCCGGCGCCAGCGGCGGCAACCCCAAGGCCGACCCGTGGATCGCCAACGCCTTCGACGTGTCCTACGAGAAGTACTTCGGCACCAAGGCCTACGTGGCCGCCGCGGCCTTCTACAAGGACCTGAAGAGCTACATCTACACGCAGAAGCAGGACGGCTACGACCTGAGCTCGTTCACCAAGACCTACGTGCCGCCGAGCACCTGCACGACGCCCGCCGGTCCGAACCAGCCGTGCCCGGCCGCGCTGCCCACCGGTACCTTCACGGCACCGTTCAACGGCAAGGGTGGCAGCCTGTCTGGCGTCGAGCTGTCGGCCTCGCTGCCGCTGGGCCTGGTGTCCGACTCGCTGAAGGGCTTCGGCATCGTGGCCAGCGCCAGCTTCACCAACAGCGGCATCAAGATCCAGGATCCCGAGAGCGCTTCCAGCGTCGGCGGTGGCGACATCGCGCTGCCTGGCCTGTCCAAGCAGGTCTACAACCTGACGGCCTACTACGAGATGAACGGCTTCGAGGCCCGCGTCAGCCAGCGCCGTCGCTCGGACTTCATCGGTGAAATCGGCAACTTCAACGGCGCCCGTACGCTGCGTTACGTTGTCGGCGAGAACATCACCGACCTGCAGCTGGGCTACACCTTCAACGAGGGGTCGTTCAAGGGTCTGGGGCTGCTGTTCCAGGTCAACAACCTGACGAACGAGGGCTACAGGACCTACGCCGGCACCAAGGACCGCCCGCTGGAATACGTCAAGTGGGGCCGTACCATCCTGCTCGGCGCGAACTACAAGTTCTGAGCTGATCAGCACCCCAACCCCTGCCGTCGTCAGACCCGGCAGGGGTTTTTCTATTCCGGGCCGCCCATTGGGCCGCCGCGTGCGGGGCATGCAGCGGCGGGAGGCCCATTCCCTCTCCCTGTCGACATGAAAAAGCTTTGCCTACCTTTGCGCGCCCCGATGCGCCGTCGTGAGCTGCTGGCCGGCGCGGCCCTGTCCGCCGCGCTGCCCCCGGCCTGGGCGCAGGCGCCGCTGCCGGTCGACGCGTCCCGCTTCTTCGCGCGGGCGCAGATGACTGGGGCGGTGCTGTCGCCAGATGGCAAGCGGCTGGCGCTGCGCAGCCGGAGCAAGACGGGACGGATGATGCTGTCGGTCCTGCCGCTGGACACGCTGAAGCCGCAGGTCGTGTTCGGCGTGGATACCGATGACGTCGGCCAGGTCGTGTGGGTCAACAACGACCGCCTCGCCTTCGACCTTGTCGACAGCACCGCCGCGGATGCCGACCAGGATGCCGCGCCGGGGCTGTTCGCCGTGGACCATGACGGCAAGCGCTTCAAGCCCCTGGTGGAGCGGCAGCGGACCTGGGTGCGCGATGGCGGCGACACGCGGCGCGTCCAGCCCTGGAACACCTTCCTGCTCAATGGCAGCACGCAGCGCCAGGGGCCCGAGGTGCTGGCGGTGCGTCCCGAGTCCTACAGCAACAAGGAAGTGGGCTACATCAAGCTGCTGCGCCTGAACACGCTCACGGCGGTGGACGAGGAGGTCGATGCGCCGCTGCACAGCGTGGACTGGCTCGCCGATGCCGACGGCCAGCTGCGTGTCGTCGTGACGCACCAGGACGAGAAAGGCAGCCTGCGCTGGCGCGACCCCGCGAGCGGCCAGTGGAAGACGCTGCGCGAGTTCAACGTGTTCACGGACGACGGCAATCTGCAGGTGCGTCATGTCGGCGCAGATGGCCGGCTCTACGTGGCCGCCCGGCGCGGCAGCGATCGGTTGTCGATGTGGACCATTGACCCGGCGACTGGTGAGTTCTCTGCCCAGGCGCTGGCCTCATCGCCGCAGTTCGACGTGGACGCGACCGTGGTGTCGCGCCGGGACCGCGTGCTGGGCCTGCGTTTCACCATCGACGCCGAAGTCACGCAGTGGCTGGATGCCGACATGCAGGCGCTGCAGCAGCAAATCGACAAGGTGCTGACGCGCACGGTCAATCGCCTGACGGTGCCCTGGACCGGCGACGAGCCCTGGGTGCTGATCGAGGCGTTCTCGGACACCCAGCCGACGCTGTTCCTGCTCTTCAACCGCAGCACGCGCAAGTTCACCCGCCTGGGCAGCGAGCGGCCCGACGTGGACCCCAAGCAGCAGACCGGGATGGACCTGCAGTGGCTCAAGGCGCGTGATGGCCGGGCGCTGCCGACCTGGGTCAGCGTGCCGGGCCAGACGCCGCAGGCCGCGGGCAAGAACCTGCCCACCATCGTGCTGGTCCATGGCGGCCCGTGGGTCAAGAACACCAGCTGGCGATGGGACGAGGAGGTGCAGTTCCTCAACGCGCTGGGCTACGCGGTGCTGCAGCCGCAGTTCCGCGGCACGCGCGGGCTGGGCAGCAGCCATGAGCACGCCAGCTGGCGCCAGTGGGGCCGCGCCATGCAGGATGACCTGGCGGATGCGGCCCGCTGGGCCATCGGCACCGGCCTGGCCGACCCCAAGCGCATCGCGATCATGGGCGCCAGCTACGGCGGCTACGCCACGCTGATGGGCCTGGCCCGGGATGCCGCGCTGTTCCGCTGCGGCGTCGCATGGGTGGGCGTGACGGACCTGGACCTGCTGTACGGCGCGCACTGGAGCGACAGCAGCGACGCGTTCAAGCGCCATGGCATGCCCACCCTCATCGGCGACAGGGTCAAGGATGCGGCCGAGCTCAAGGCGAACTCGCCCATCCACGTCGCCGCCCGCATCAAGCAGCCTGTGCTGCTGGCCTATGGTGAGCGCGACCAGCGCGTGCCGCTGGATCATGGCAAAGCCATGCGCAGCGCGCTGCAGGCTGCCGGCAATGCGCAGGTCGACTGGATCACCTATCCCAAGGAAGGCCATGGCTGGCGCGACCCCGCCACGGAGGTGGACTTCTGGAACCGCGTGGCGCGCTTCCTGGCCCGCCATCTCGCCTGAGCCCGTCTGCCTGAGCCCTCTTTGCCTGAGCCCGTCTTCCTGCCGCCCCCGCGTTGCCCGCCATGACCACCACCGCCGCCGACGTGCCCCATCTGCCCTGGACCCGCCAGTCCGTCCTCTACCAGGTCAACGTGCGCCAGTACTCGGCCGCCGGCACGCTGGCCGCCGTGCAGGCCGACCTGCCGCGGCTCAAGGCGCTGGGCGTGGACATCCTGTGGGTCATGCCCTGGCAGCCCATCGGCAGGCTCAACCGCAAGGGCACGCTGGGCAGCTATTACTCGATCAGCGACTACACGGCCGTGAACCCCGAGTTCGGCACGCTGGCCGATGCCAAGTCGTTCGTGGCCGAGGCGCACCAGCTGGGGTTGAAGGTCATCCTCGACTGGGTGGCCAACCACACCGCGTGGGACCACCCCTGGTCCACCGCGCACAAGGACTGGTTCAAGCTCAACGCCCAGGGCGAGGTCTATCCCGTCACGTTCAACGAGGGCCAGCCCGGCGAGGAGCACTGGGACGACGTCATCGCGCTGAACTACGGCAGCGAGGCGCTGCGCACCGCGATGATCGACGCGATGAAGTTCTGGGTGCGGGAGGTGGACCTGGACGGCTTCCGCTGCGACGTAGCCAGCCTCGTGCCCACCGACTTCTGGGTGCGCACGCGCCGCGAGCTGGACACGCTCAAGCCGATGTTCATGCTGGCCGAGTCCGACGCGAAGGAACTGCACACCAGCGGCGCCTTCGACATGACGTACTCCTGGGACCTGGCCGACGAGGTGTTCAAGAAGATCGGCAAGGGCGAGGCGGGCGTGCCCCTGTTGAAGGCCTGGCTGGAGAAGCAGCCGGCCGGCTACCCGGCGCATGCCTACCGCATGCGCTTCACGAGCAACCACGACTTCAATTCCTGGCACGGCACCGACGCCGAGCTGTACGGCGACGCCTACCACGCGCTGGCCGTGCTGACGTTCACGCTGCCCGGCATGCCGCTGATCTACAACGGCCAGGAGTCGCGGCTCCCGAAGCGGCTGGCCTTCTTCGAGAAGGACGCCATCGCGTGGGGCCGCTACGAGCTGACCGGCTTCTACCAGCAGCTCATCGCGTTGAAACACCAGCACCCGGCGCTGGCCGCCGGGCAGTACGGCGCGCCGGTGACGCTGCTGGACGCGCCGGCCGGCGTCGTCGCATTCGAGCGCCGGCTGGGCGCTGACGTCGTGCGCGTGGCCGTCAACCTGTCTGCGCAGCCGCAGACCTGGCAGGGCCAGCCGCTCGCGCCCTGGGGCTGGGCGCTGTCTTGAAGCTCCTCGTCACCGGCCTGAACGGCACGCTGGCGCCGCGCCTGGCCGAGGCGGCGCGGGCGGCGGGGCACGAGGTCGTCGGCTGGGACCGCGCCGCGGTGAACCCGGACGATGAAGCGGCCTCCGCCGCCTGGCTGGCCGGCCTGCAGCCCGATGCCGTCGCGCACCTGGGCATGGGCTCTGCGCGCTTCGCCGGGTTCCTGGCGGCGCGCTGCGAGCGCTTCGTGTTCACAAGCACGGCGATGGTGTTCGGTGACGCGCCCGACGGCCCGCATGATGTGGCTCACGAGCGCACCGCCAAGGATGACTACGGCCGCTACAAGATCGCCTGCGAGGACGCCATCCGCGCCGCCAGCGCGACCGCGGCCATCGCCCGAATCGGCTGGCAGATCGACCCGACCCAGCCCGGCAACAACATGCTGATGGCGCTGGACGATTGGCAGCGCCGCGCCGGCCGTGTGGCAGCCAGCCGGCAGTGGACGCCGGCCTGCTCCTTCATGGCCGATACGGCCGCGGTGCTGCTCGCGCTGATCGAGCAGCCGCAGCCCGGCGTGCATCACCTGGACAGCAACGCGCAGGAGGCCTGGCGCTTCGACGAACTGGCCCGCGCGCTGGCGGCCGCTCACGGCCGCGACTGGCGCGTAGAAGCCACGGACGACTACGGCCATGACCAGCGCCTGGTGGGCGGCACGAGCCGGCTGCCGCCGCTGTCGAGCTGGTTGGGGCGAGCTCCCGGCGTGTGAACCAGCCCTAATCCTGCCCCGGCCGTAGCCACAGCTCGCGGCGCTGCACCGGCGTCTCGGGCGGCAGCAGCGGGTTGCTGAGCCTCAGCACGCCCCCGGGCGACACGGGGTGGGCCTTGATGACGGCGGCGTACTGCTCCCGGTGCAGGCGCTGGAAGCTGCCGTCCGCCACGGCGGCCTCCAGCCCGGCCTTGAGCTCGGCGGCCAGCTCCGGCCGCGTGGGGCTGACGAACAGGTAGGCCGCGGCGGGGTAGTGCAGCATCAGGTCGGGCGCGATGGCGAGGTCGGGGTGGCGGCCGCCGGCGAGCTCGGCGTCCACCTCCAGGATGGCGCGCGGGAAGTAGTCGATGCGGCCGGCAGCCAGCATGCGGAACAGCGCCTCGTAGTTGCTGCTGGTTCCGACCTGCAGGCCGTTGGCGCGCAGGATGGTGGTGTCGGGCCAGTCGTGGCCCTGGCCGGCCAGCAGCCTGCCCAGCGCCTTGAGGCTGCGCACGCGCGCCCACTGCGCCAGCTCACGGCGGCGCACCAGCAGCAGCCGCCAGCCCATCAGCCCGCGGTCGATGGGGATGCGCACCGGCAGCAGGCCGCTGGCTTCACGGTCGCGGTCGGTCACGGTCCACAGCAGGTCCACCGGGCTGCGGCCCGAGGCCAGCTCGATGAGGGTGCGGCCCTGCGCCATGTCCAGGTCCACCGGCCGCACCTCCAGCCGGCTGCCGGCGCGGGCCAGCGCCAGCTCGACGAGGCGGCGCACATAGGCCAGCTGCGGGTCGGGCATGGTGATGTGGCGCGGCACGCGGACGGCGTCTGCCGGCTGGGCAGGCAGCGGGCGGCCGGCCAGCAGCAGGGGCAGGGCCAGCGCATGGCGGCGGTGCAGGCGGGCGGTGGGCGGCGGCATCACCCCCGCATCATGCGTCACGGCGGCCGAGGGGTGGCGTTCAGATCAGGCCCGGCCAGGCGTCACCGCCGTGCTGGCGGAAGGCACCGCGGATGGCGACGGCCAGGTCGGCCGGCAGCGGGCCGCGCGCCACGGCAGCCAGGTTGCGCTGCAGGTTGGCCGGCCGGGCGGTGCCGACGATGGCGCTGGCCGCGCCGCTGTGGAAGGCGACGAAGCGCAGCGCCACGTCGGCCCAGTCCTCGGCGCCCACCAGGCCCATGGCCTTGAAGCGGTCCCAGTAGGCGCCCTCGGCGTGGTCATCGGGGCGCTGCGCGAGCCGCCACACGGCGCCGGCCAGCGGGCGCTTGGCGATGACGCCGAGGCCGGCATGGTCGGCCAGCGCCGCGCGCTGCGCGAGGTGGGCCTGGTCGCACAGGCTGATGGAGGTCTGCAGGCTGCCGAAGGCGCCGCAGGCGATCGCGAAGTCGATCTCGGCGTTGTCGCCCGAGTAGGCGGGCACGCGCAGCTTGCCGGCGGCGCGGCAGTCCAGCAGCGCGCGGATGACGTCGCCCTGCTGCAGCACCGGCAGCGGGCAGGAGTGCAGGTGCACGATGTCCAGCACATCGGTCTTCATCAGTCGCAGCGCGCGTTCCACGCCGCGCACGATGCAGTCGTACGTCCAGTCGGGCACGCCTTCGACGCCGTAGCCGACCTTCGTGGACAGCACGAACTCATGGCGGCGGTGCGCGATGTGGCGGCCGATGCGCTCCTCGCTCAGGCCATAGCCGCGGGCGGTGTCGATGAGCGTGATGCCTTCGTCCAGCACCCGGTTGAGCAGCGCGCCGGCCTCGGCCTCCGAGGTGCGCTCGTCGTGGAGGTGCATGGCGCCGAAGCCCAGCGCGGACACCTTCAGGCCGGTGTGGCCGAGAGGGTTCTGGATCATGGGCTGACGAGCACGCGGCCGAACAGCGGCGGCACCGTGAGCTGCAGCGAGCCGTCGTTGACGGCGACGGACTCCCCGCCCAGCGCGTCGCGCAGCCGCTCGGCAGGGAAGGGCAGGGCGACTTTCACGGTGCGGGGCTTGTCGCTGTTGTTGGTGGCGGTGATGGCCCAGGTGGCGCCGTCCTGGCGGGCCAGCACGACGACCTGTTCGTCCACGTGCAGCGGCGCCCGCAGCGTGCCGTGGCGCAGCACGGGCAACTCGTGGCGCAGCCGCGTCAGGCGGCGGAAGTCGGCCAGCAGCGCCTCGTCGGGGTGGCCGCCTTCGTCGGCCCAGGGGTAGGGCGCGCGGTTGAACGGGTCGTCGCCACCGCCCAGGCCCACCTCGTCGCCGTAGTAGATGGTGGGCGAGCCGGGGTAGGTCATCTGGAAGAACACGGCCAGGCGCAGCCGCTGCTTGGCCTGGGCCAGGTCGCGGTCCTCGCCGAAGTGGTGCAGCGCGCGCGGCTGGTCGTGCGTGGACAGCAGGTTCATCAGCGCCGAGAACGCCTGTGGCGGGTAGGCCTCGCGCATCAGCTCCAGGTTGGCGGCCATGGCCTTGCCGCTCTTGCCGGCGGCGTAGTCCAGCACGGCGTTGCGGAAGATGTAGTTCATCGTGCTGTCGAACATGTCGCCGAGGAAGTACTTGGAACTGTCGAACCAGGTCTCGGCCACCGTCAGCGCATCGGGCTTCTTGGACTTCACCGCCTGGCGCCATTCGCGCCAGAAGTCGTCCGGCACCCAAGGCGCCACGTCCATGCGCCAGCCGGCGGCGCCGCGGTCCAGCCACAGATTCGTCACCGAGTCGGCGTCGCGGTAGGCGTAGGCGCGGAAGGCGGGGCTGCTCTTGTCGATCTCCGGCAGATCGGCCACGCCCACCCAGCCCTGGTATTGCTTGGCGGGATCCTTCTCGTCCGGCTTGAACTTGAACCAGCTGGCGTAGGGCGAGGCCGGGTTGATCTTGCCGTTGTCGAAAGCGCCGCCCGCCGGGAAATTACCAAACCGGTTGAAGTACGGCGAGTCCGCGCCGACGTGGTTCAGCGAGGTGTCCGGAATGACGCGGATGCCGCGCTTGGCGGCTTCGGCGCACAGGCGCACGAAGTCGTCGTTGCTGCCGAAGGCGGGGTCGATCTGCTTGTAGTCGGCCGCGTCGTACTTGTGGTTGCTGGGCGCGCGGAAGACGGGCGTCAGGTACAGCGCGTTGGCGCCGACGCTCTTGATGTAGTCCAGCTTGTCGATGAGGCCTTGCAGGTCGCCGCCGAAGAAGTCGTTGTTGAAGAGCGCGTCGGAGCCGTCGCCCGTGCCTGGCTTGAACGGCTTCTCGTTCCACCTCGCGTGGCGCTCCACATCGCGATCCTGGTAGCGGTCCTGTGCTCGTCCGCCGCCGGGGCGCGGGTCATTGGCCTTGTCGCCGTTGCGGAAGCGCTCGGGGAAGACGTAGTAGTAGACGATGTCGCGCGCCCAGTCCGGCACCTTGAAGTCGGGCGCGTAGATGGTCTGCCGGTAGCGGCGGATGTGCCGGGTGCTGGCCGGCAGCCGCTCGACCGTGGCCGGGCCCATGCTGCCCTTCTCGCGCGTCCAGTAGACGGTGTCGCGGTTGTTCTGCAGTGCGTAGCGCGTGCCGTCGTACATCTCCAGCTCGAACCAGTAGCCGTAGATGCCGGTGTCGGCAAAGCGGTAGCGCGTGGAAAAGCCCACGCCCAGGCCACGTGAGTGCGGCGTCATCGCGATGCGGGCCAGCGGTTCGTAGTCCAGCTGTTCCTGGTTGCCGGTCATGCGGCGGCGTTCGATGACGAGGGTGGCCTGCTTCAGGCCGGGCGCGTCGTTGCCGACGCTGAACGTGAACTCCGTGCCCGCGGGCTGGGCGCCGAAGGGCGTCTTGCTCTCGCTGGCGCGCGAGTTGAAGTGCGTGGTCAGCGCAGCGCGGTCGGTGATGGGGCGCGGCGGCGTGGGCTTGAAGGTCTTGGGGCCCACCGTCAGCGTCGCGCTGCCGTCGGCCGCGATGGCCAGCCGCAGCGTGTGCTCGCCGGTGAAGGCGCGCTTCAGGTTGCCGTTGGCGCCACGGGCCGGCCGGCCCTGGGCGTCGCCGCCGAAGGTGAGGGCGGGTGTCCAGTCCTCGTCGGCGAGCTTGAACTCCTGCGGGCCGCTGGCCTTGAGGTTGAGGAAGTAGGCATCGCAGCGGTACTCGAAGGCCTGCTCGTCCTGTGCCGCCCAGTTGTTGAGGCCGCCGCGCAAGTACAGCGTGGCGTCGCCCAGCGGCGGGGGCTTGCAGGAGGCGGCCTGGGCCGCCGGGGCGAGGGCGAGCAGCGCTGCGCACAGCGCGAAGTTCTTCATCATGTGTCTACGCCGGGCTGGCGGCCTCATGCCAAACGGAATTTGCGGGCCGAGCGCCGGGCCGCTCCCAAGCCGGCCCGCCTTGGGCGATGTGCTTGCGGCTTGACGCCGCAAGCATCGTCGTCCCCTCGGGGGACCGACCAGACTCGCTCGCGTTCAGCGATGCGAGGTTGGGCGAGGGGCTCATCCCTTTACGCCGCCGGCGGTCAGGCCGGAGACGATCCAGCGCTGAGCGAGCAGGAAAACCAGCGTGATCGGCAGGCCCGACAGCACAGCCGCAGCCGCGAAGTCGCCCCACAGGAAGCGCTGGTCGTGCAGGAAATACTTGGAGCCGACGGCCAGCGTCAGGTTGCCTTCCTCGCGCAGCAGGATGCTGGCCACCGGGTACTCGATGATGGTGCCGATGAAGGCCAGCACGAACACCACCATCAGGATGGGCACGGCCATGGGCAGCAGCACGCGGGAGAAGGCCTGCCAGTGCGTGGCACCGTCGACTTTGGCGTTCTCCTCGATCTCGACCGGGATGGTCTCGAAGTAGCCCTTGATCGTCCACACATGCGTGGCGATGCCGCCGAGGTAGGCCAGCACCAGGCCGGCGTGGGTCTCGACGCCCAGTGCCGGCACGTAGGTGCCGATGGTCTCGAAGATGGCGAAGATCGCGACCAGCGCCAGCACCGGCGGGAACATCTGCAGCAGCAGCATGCCGTTCAGCACGGGCTTGCTGAAGCTGAACTTCAGCCGCGCGAAGGCGTAGGCCGCGGTCGTCGAGATGGCGACGATGAGGAAGGCCGACGCGGTGGCGATCTTGATGGAGTTCCACAGCCAGGTCAGCACCGGGAAGGGCGGCTGCACGAGGCTGCCGTCGGCGGCCTGGTAGGGGATGCCGAGCGCGAGCTTCCAGTGCTCCAGGCTGATCTCGGTCGGGATCAGGCTGCCGGTGGCAAAGTTGCCGGGCCGCAGCGAGATGGACACGACCGCCAGCAGCGGGAACAGGGTGATGGCGATGAAGACCCACATCACCGCGTGGGCGGCGAAGGTGCGCCAGCGGGCTTGTTTGCCGAGGACGATGGCCATGATTACTTCTGAGCTTTCGCGCTGAGGCGCAGGTTGATCAACGACAGCGCCGCCACCAGGAAGAAGATCAGCGTCGAGATCGCCGCGGCGAGGCCGAAGTCGGAGCCCGAGTCGCGGAAGGCGATGCGGTAGGTGTAGCTGACGAGGATGTCCGTCTGGCCCGCGGGCAGCTTGGTGGACAGGAAGTCCGGCCGGCCGTCGGTCAGCAGCGCGATCAGCACGAAGTTGTTGAAGTTGAACGCGAACGCACTCACCAGCAGTGGCGCCAGCGGCTTGATGATGAGTGGCGCGGTGATCTTGAAGAAGTTGGTCGCGGGCGACGCGCCGGCCAGCGCCGAGGCTTCGTACAGGTCCGCGGGAATCGCCTTCAGCAGCCCCGAGCACAGGATCATCACGTAGGGGTAGCCCAGCCAGACGTTGACGATCACCAGCATCGTCTTTGCGAGGAACGGGTCGGCAAACCACGCCGGCTTGACGCCGAACAGTGCGTCCAGGATGGCGTTGATCTCGCCGAAGTTCTGGTTGAACAGGCCCTTGAAGACGAGGATGGAGATGAAGCCCGGCACCGCGTACGGCAGGAACAGCAGCGTGCGGTAGGTGGTGCGGTACTTCATGCCCTCCCAGTTCAGCATCACGGCGAACAGCATGCCGATGGCCGTGGCGAAGAACACCGTCAGCGCCGAGAACACCACCGTCCATGTGAAGATGGACAGGAAGGGGCCGCGGAACTCGGCGTCGAACAGCATGCGGGCGTAGTTGCCCGCGCCGATGAAGGCCTTGAAGCCGGGCTGCAGCGTCTCGCCCGTGGCGGACTCGAAGAAGCCGGTGTCGCGGTTGGGCTTGAACACGACGCCGTCGGCAGTACGCGTCAGGCTGCCGTCGGCCGCCGCGGTCCACTGCGGCTTGACGGGGCCGAACTCGCGCAGACCCAGGTAATGCAGCTCGGTTTTGTCCGGCAGCACCAGCACCAGCTTGGCCAGCGCGTCGCGGTGCTTGACGAGTTCGGGCAAGGGCAGGGCGGGGCCCGTGGGTGCGGTGGCCGCGTCGGGCGCCGTGGCGTCCACGCGCAGCGCCTTGCCGGCCCGCAGCGCCAGTGGCGGCGACACCCAGCGCGGCGCCGGGTCGCCCTCCTTGGCCAGCGCCAGGCGGTACTCGGCGCCGCTGGCGTGCAGGCTGTAGGCCAGCACCTGGTCTTCCACCGCGTCGTGCTGCTCCAGCAGGTACTCGCGCACGCGGCTCTCGCTGAGCAGGTGGGTGCTGGAGTAGTTCGTGAAGCCGATCTGCGCCGTGTAGACCAGCGGGAAGGCGATGAACACCAGCATGCCGGCGATGCCGGGGAACAGGTAGCGCCACGCGAAGCCACCGCGGCTGAGGTAGACGTAGAAGCCTGTCGTGAACAACGCCAGCAGGCCCGTGGCCCAGGCGGCCTGGCCGGTGGCGTAGACGACGAAGACGAAGTAGAGGGCGCCGACGATCAACGCTGCGACGGCGGGCCAGTACAGCAGCCGGCCGAGCTTGTCGGCGGTGGTCGGGGGCAGCGTGGAGTACGTGCCCTGGCCGAGGGAGGAGGACAACGCGTTCATTTCTTGTTCAGCAGCATCCGTGCGGCGGCGCCATCCAGCGCATCCTTCGGGGATTGCAGGCCGTTGGTGATGGCTTCCAGCGCCGCGTCCATCGCGGTCCAGAAGCGTCCCACCTCGGGGATGTTGGGAATGGGGGCGCCGTTGCGGGCGTTGACCATGCTGGCCGCGATCAGCGGGTTGACCGACAGCTGGGCGTAGAACGCCTTGTTGGCCGGCACGCCGATGGGCACGTCGGCGTCGAGCACCTTCAGCGCCTCGGGCCGCATCAGGTGGTTCTCGATGAACTCCTTGGCCAGGTCCTTGTTCTTGCTGGGCGCCGCGATCATGCAGCCGAGCACGCCGACGAAGCTCTTGCTGGGCTTGCCGGCCACGACGGCGGGGATGGGCGCCACGCCAAAGTCGATCCTGGCCTTGCGGGCGTTGTCCCAGGCCCAGGGGCCGGAGATCATCATCGCCACCTCGCCGCGGGCGAAGCCCGTTTCCATCTCGGCGTAATTGGCGCCCTTGGGCATGTGGCCGTCGCGGATCAGGCGGTCCAGCACCTCGGCGGCCTGGAGGGCGCCGGGCGTGTTCACACCGACCTGGCCGGCGTCGAAGTCGCCCTGCGCATCACGGCCGAAGATCTCACCGCCGGCGCCGGCCAGCATGGGCCAGGTGAAGAAGCTCTTGTTGTAGTGCCACAGGATGGCGTGCTTGCCCTGCGCCTGCAGCTGCTTGTCCAGCGCGATGACGTCGTCCCAGGTCGCGGGCGGCGTCTTCACGAGGGCCTTGTTGTAGATCAGGCCGGTCGTCTCGATCGCGATCGGGTAGCCCCACACGCGGCCGCGGTAGGTCAGCGCTGCCCAGGCCGTCTCCTCGGACTCGGCCCTGAGCCGCGCCGACGGCCGCAGCGGCGTCAGCAGGCCGGCCTTGGCCCATTCGCCGACGCGGTCGTGTGGCCAGCAGAAGATGTCCGGCCCCTTGCCGGCGCCGGCGGCCTGCTGGAACTTGTCGGTGGGGTCCACCGGGTGCTCCACGACGACCTTGACGCCCGAGGCCTTCTCGAACGCGTTGCCCACCGTCTGCAGGCCGTTGTAGGCCTTGTCGCTGTTGATCCAGACGAGCAGGCGCGGCGACTCGGCGAAGGCCGGTGCCGCGGCCAGCAGGGCTGCAGCCCACAGGTGCTTGAGCTTCATGCGCCCAGCTCCGGGGCGGCCAGGCGGCGCAGCGCCAGCCCGTCGGCGTTGAACACGTACAGCGCCTCGGCCGGCAGGTGCAGTTCCAGATCCTGGTTGCTGCGCAGGCGGTCCGCGCCGTTGCGGCCCTCGAACTGGCAGGTCAGGGCTTCCTCGACGCCGGGGTAGGGGCAGTAGGCGAAGGTGACGCCGCCCAGCGACTCGACAAAGGCCACCGTGCTGTGCAGCAGGTTGCCCTGGCCGTGGTCGCCGCGGCGGATGTGCTCGGGGCGCACGCCCAGCTTGACCTTGTCGCCCAGCTGCGCCGTGCTGCCGTCCACGCGGGCGCGCAGCACCACGCCGCTGCCCACCAGCTTCACGTCGACATGGCCCGGCTCGATGGCCACCAGCTCGCCGTCGATGAAGTTCATCTTGGGGCTGCCGATGAAGCCGGCGACGAACAGGTTGCGCGGGTGCTCGTACAGCTCCAGCGGCGAGCCCACCTGCTCCACCTTGCCGGCGGACAGCACGACGATGCGGTCGGCCAGCGTCATGGCCTCCACCTGGTCGTGGGTCACGTAGATCATCGTGGTCTTGAGGTCTTCGTGCAGCTTGGCGAACTCGTAGCGCATGCGCACGCGCAGCGCGGCGTCCAGGTTGGACAGTGGCTCGTCGAACAGGAACACCTCGGGCTTGCGCACGATGGCGCGGCCGATGGCGACGCGCTGGCGCTGGCCGCCGGACAGGTCCTTGGGCTTGCGGTCCAGCAGGTGCTCGATGTGCAGGATCTTGGCAGCGCTGCGCACCGCGGTGTCGATCTCGGCCTTGGGCACCTTGGCCAGCTTCAACCCGAACGCCATGTTGTCGTACAGGTTCATGTGCGGGTACAGCGCATAGCTCTGGAACACCATCGCGATGCCCCGCTCGGCCGGCGGCACGTCGTTGACGACGCGCCCGCCGATGGTCAGCTCGCCGCCGGTGATCTCTTCCAGCCCGGCGATGGAGCGCAACAGCGTGCTCTTGCCGCAGCCGGACGGGCCGACGAAGACCATGAACTCCCCGTCGCGGATCTCCAGGTCGATGCCGTGAAGGATGCGGATGTCGCCATAAGCCTTCTCCACGCCGGTCAGTCGAACGTCTGCCACTTCTCACCTTTCAGTCAACGGGCGCCGTGTCGTCTGACTACGCCCGCTTGTCTCGCCAAATCGGGCCCAAATTTCTCGTCTTTGCCCGTGTTTGTAGACAATATACATTCCAAGGGCGCTAGAAACAACAGCAACAACACGGCTGAAATTTCATGAAACCCTTGAAAATCAATGATTTATCAAAGTCACCGGGTTTTCCCGATGTAGTCAAACTACACAACGAGCCAAAGCTGGCCGATACTTCGTTCAACGCTGCTCGTCGAGTAGCATTCTTGCCCCCGTTGCCGGGGGTCGGCACTGATGAACACCCCAACCCGTACCCGCTCCGCGTTGACCGCTCAGCGCAAGCCCAGCCCCAAGGCCGCCACCGCGATGAAGAAGCCGACTGCCCTCTCCGCCGACGACACCGCGCTGCGCGCCGCGTTCGAGGCCGCCTACGAGCGCGAACTGTCCCAATCCAGCCATGGCGCCACGCCGCAGGCGGCGCTGCATGCTGCGGCCATCGCCTGCCGTGAGACGCTGGCCCGCCGCTGGGCCGCGACGCAGGCCGCCGACGCCCAGCGCGGCGACCAGGCGCCGGTGCGCCGCGTGCACTACCTGTCGATGGAATTCCTGATGGGCCGCGCGTTGTCCAACGCGCTCGCGGCGCTGAAGCTGACCGAGCCGCTGGAAGCCAGGCTGGCTGAGCAGGGCACGGCGCTGGGCGACGTGCTGGAGCGCGAGCCCGATGCCGCCTTGGGCAACGGCGGCCTGGGCCGCCTGGCTGCCTGCTTCCTGGACTCCTTCGCCGAGTTGGAGCTGCCGTCGTTCGGCTACGGCCTGCGCTACCGCTACGGCACCTTCGCGCAAGTCATCAGCCAGGGCCGCCAGCTCGAACAGCCCGATGACTGGACGCGCGACGCACCCGCCTGGGAGCTGCCGCGCCACGATGTGCGCTTCAACGTCGGTTTCGGCGGCCGCGTGGAGGTGGACGCCTCCGGCGTGCGCCGCTGGCTGCCGGCTGACACCATCGAGGCCCAGGCCTTCGACTTCATCGTGCCGGCACACCACAGCGAGCGCGTCTCCACGCTGCGCCAGTGGCAGGCCACGGCCGCGCCGATCGCGTTCAAGCCGTTCTGCGAGGGCGACTACGCCCGCGCCGCGCGCCACCAGGTGCTGGCCGACGCGCTGAACTGGGTGCTGTACCCGGACGACTCCACCGAGGCCGGCCGTGAGCTGCGCCTGAAGCAGGAGGCCTTCCTCGTCAGCGCGTCGCTGCAGGACCTGATCGAGCGCCACCTGCGCGAGTTCGGCACGCTGCACAACCTCGGCAAGACCAACGCCATCCACCTCAACGACACGCACCCTGCGCTGGCACCGGCCGAGCTGATGCGCCTGCTGCTGGACGAGCATGGCCTGGGCTGGGACGAGGCGTGGAAGATCACGCGCCAGGCGGTGGCCTACACCAACCACACGCTGATGCCCGAGGCGCTGGAGACCTGGCCCGTGCGCATGTTCGAGCAGCTGCTGCCGCGCCACCTCGAAATCATCTACGAGATCAACCACCGCTTCCTCGAAGAGCTGCAGCAGCGCTTCCCGGGTGACCATGCGCTGGCCGCGCGTGTGTCGTTGATCGACGAAGGCGGCCATGGCCACGGCGAGCGCCGCGTGCGCATGGCGTCCCTCGCGCTGGTGGCGTCGCACCGCGTCAACGGCGTTGCCGCGCTGCACTCGGACCTGATGGTGCAGACCATCTTTGCCGACTACGCCCGCATCTGGCCCGAGCGCTTCCACAACGTCACCAACGGCGTCACGCCGCGCCGCTGGCTGCAGCAGGCCAACCCGGCGCTGTCCACGCTGCTGGATGGCCGCATCGGTGACGGCTGGCGCAAGGACCTGGCACAGCTCGCCGAGCTGAAAGCCCTGGCGGCCGACCCGGCGCTGGGCGAGGAGTTCCTTGCCGTCAAGCGCGCCAACAAGGAGCGCCTGGCCGCCGTCATCCGCCGCGAGCTGGGCATCACGGTCAACGTGGACAGCCTGTTCGACATCCAGATCAAGCGCATCCACGAGTACAAGCGCCAGCTGCTGAACCTGCTGCACGTGATCAGCCGCTACCAGGCCATCCGCGACAACCCCGACGCGAACTGGGTGCCGCGCACGGTCATCATCGCCGGCAAGGCGGCCTCGGCCTACCAGACGGCCAAGAGCATCGTGCGCCTGGCGCACGACGTGGCCCGCGTCATCAACAGCGACCCGCGCGTGGGCGACAAGCTCAAGCTCGTGTTCCTGCCCAACTACAGCGTCACGCTGGCCGAGAGCATCATCCCGGCGGCCGACCTGTCGGAGCAGATCTCGACGGCCGGCACCGAGGCCTCGGGCACCGGCAACATGAAGTTCGGCATGAACGGCGCGGTCACGATCGGCACCTGGGACGGCGCCAACATCGAGATGGCCGAGGCCATGGGCGTGGAGAACATGTTCGTGTTCGGCCTGCGTGCCGACGCGGTCGCCAAGATCAAGCAGCTGGGCTACGACCCGCGCCTGTACGTCGAAGAGAATCGCCAGCTCAAGCGAGTCATCGATGCCATCTCGGCGGGCGTCTTCAGCAACGGCGATACCGAGCGCTACCGCGCGCTGGTGGACAGCCTGCTGCACCGCGACGTCTACCTGCTGATGGCCGATTTCGCCGATTACGTCGCCACCCAGGCCAAGGTCGACACGCTGTTCGCCGACCGTGCCGCCTGGGCCGAGCGAGCCCTGCGCAACATCGCCGGCATGGGCCCGTTCTCGTCCGATCGCACGATCGCCGAGTACGTGGACCGTGTCTGGTCCGTGAAGAGTCTGAACACCTGACGATGCTCACCGAAGCCGACCTCGACGCCCTTCTCGCCGGCCGCCACACCGACCCCTTCGGTCGGCTGGGCCTTCACGCGGACGACTCGGGTCGGCTGTGGGTGCGCGCGCTGCTGCCCGGCGCGTCCGAGGTGGCGCTGCTGGATGCCGGCAGCAAGAAGCACATCGTCGACCTGACGCAGCGCCGCGGCGGCTTCTTCGAGGCGCAGGTGCCGCGCCGCAAGCACCGGTTCGACTACCGGCTCGCGGTGCGCTGGGCCGGCGGCGGGGAGGGCGTCTATGCCGACCCGTACAACTTTTACCCGCAGCTCGGCGACGACGAGCTGAAGGCGTTTGCCGAGGGGCGCAACTTCCGCCCCTTCCTGAGCCTGGGTGCGCACCTGGTGCAGCACGGCGACGTCAGCGGCGTGCGCTTCGCTGTGTGGGCGCCGAACGCGAAGCGGGTCAGCGTCGTCGGCAACTTCAACAACTGGGACGGCCGCCGCCACCCGATGCGGCTGCGGCACATCGCGGGCGTGTGGGAGATCTTCGTGCCGCACGCCGGCGTGGGCGACCTCTACAAGTTCGAGATCGTCAACGGCAACGGCGCACTGCTGCCGCTGAAGGCCGACCCCTACGCCCGCCAGGCCCAGCTGCGGCCCGACAACGCCAGCATCGTCGCGCCGTTGCCCGAGCCCACGCCGCTGCCGCGCCAGCGCGAACGCGCGAACCGGCGCGAGTCGCCGATCAGTGTCTACGAAGTGCATGCGGCGTCGTGGCGCCGCGGGGTGTCCGGCGAGTTCCCGACCTGGGACGAGCTGGCCGAGCACCTGCCGGCCTACGCGGCCGACCTGGGCTTCACGCATGTGCAGCTGATGCCCATCAGCGAGCATCCGTTCGACGGCTCCTGGGGCTACCAGACGCTGGGGTTGTACGCCCCCAGCGCCCGCTTCGGCCCGCCGGAGGGCTTCGCGCGCTTCGTGAAGGCGGTGCACGACCAGGGCCTGGGCCTGCTGCTGGACTGGGTGCCGGCTCACTTCCCGGTGGACGCGTTTGGTCTGGCCGAGTTCGACGGCACGCGCATCTACGAGTACGCGGACCCCAAGGAAGGCTTCCACCGCGACTGGAACACGCTGATCTACAACTTCGGCCGCACCGAGGTGCGCCAGTTCCTGATCGGCAGCGCGCTGTACTGGATCGAGCGCTGGGGCGTGGACGGCCTGCGCGTGGACGCCGTGGCGAGCATGCTCTACCGCGACTACTCGCGGCCCGCGGGCGAGTGGATTCCCAACATCCGCGGCGGCCGCGAGAACCTCGAAGCCATCTCGCTGCTGCGCGAGATGAATGAGCACGTCGGTGAGGTGGAGGGCGCCATCACCGTCGCCGAGGAAAGCACCAGCTTCCCCGGCGTCTCGGCGCCCACCTACGCGGGCGGCCTGGGCTTCCACTACAAGTGGAACATGGGCTGGATGAACGACACCTTGCGCTACATGGCCGAGGACCCGATCAACCGCCGCTGGCATCACGACAAGATGACCTTCGGCCTGATCTACGCGTTCAGCGAGAACTTCATGCTGCCCATCTCGCACGACGAGGTGGTGCACGGCAAGGGCTCCATGCTTGCCAAGATGCCGGGCGACGACTGGCAGAAGTTCGCCAACCTGCGTGCCTACTACGGCTTCATGTGGGGGCACCCGGGCAAGAAGCTGCTGTTCATGGGCCAGGAGTTCGCGCAGCGCAACGAGTGGAACCATGCCGAAGGCCTGCCCTGGGGGCTGCTGGAGGACGACCGCCACGCCGGCGTGCAGCGCCTGGTGCGTGACCTCAACAGGCTGTACCGCGAGCACTCCGCGCTGCACCGGCTGGACTGCGAGGCCGGCGGCTTCGAGTGGATCAGCGCGCACGACGCCGAGCATTCCATCTACGCCTGGGTGCGCCGCGACGGCACGGGCCGCATGGTGCTGGTCGTCTGCAACATGACGCCGGTGCCGCGCGAGGGCTACTCGCTGGGCGTGCCCGACGGCGTGACCGCCTGGAAGGAAGCGCTGAACACCGACTCCGCCTACTACGGCGGCAGCAACATGGGCAACGGCGTGGCCGCCGCCGGCCTGCCGGTGCAGGCGCAGCCGGCGCATGGCAAGCGGCTGTCCATCACGATCAACCTGCCGCCGCTCGCGACCGTCTTCTTTGTTCCGATCTGAGTCTGTCGTCCATGGCTCACTTGCCTGATCTGCAACCCGGCTGGCACGAGCCGCTGGGCTCCTTCGCGCGTGATGGCGGCGTCAACTTCGCCGTGGCCAGCGACGGGGCGACGCGCATCGAGCTGTGCGTGTTCGATGCCGAAGGCCAGCGCGAGCTGCGCCGCTACGAGCTGGCGGGCCCGCACGACGGCGTGTTCCACGGCTTCCTGCCCGGCGTCGGTCCAGGCCTCGTCTACGGCATCCGCGCGCACGGCCCTTACGCGCCCGAGCAGGGCCACCGCTTCAACCCGCACAAGCTGCTGCTGGACCCCTATGCCCGCGAGATCGTCGGCCACTTCGGCTGGCGCGCCGAGCACCACGGCTACGAGCTGGGCCACCCGGACGGCCCGCGCTCGCTGGACACCCGCGACAACGCCACGCAGGCGCTGAAGGCCCGCGTGCCGCCGCCGCCGGTGGCCACCGTGCGCCCGCACCGGCCGCGCCGCGCCGCGGGCGACGTCGTGCTGTACGAGGTTCACGTCAAGGGCTTCTCGCGGCTGCTGCCCGGTGTGCCGGAAGACCTGCGCGGCACCTATGCCGGCCTGGCGCACCCCGCCTCCATCGCCCATTTCAAGCGCCTGGGCGTCACGACGCTGTCGCTGCTGCCGGTGCAGTACTGCATCGACGAGCCCCACCTCGCCGAGCGCGGCCTGCACAACTACTGGGGCTACAACACACTGGGCTTCTTCTGCCCCGACCCGCGCTGGGCGCAGGCGGTGCACCGCGGCGACCCCACCGCCGTGACGGCCGAGTTCCGCCACATGGTGGCCGCGCTGCACGAGGCCGGGCTGGAGGTGGTGCTGGACGTCGTCTACAACCACACGCCCGAGGGCAACGAGTTCGGCCCCACGCTGAGCTTCCGCGGGCTGGACAACGCCACCTGGTACCGGCTGGTGGCCGACGACAGAAGCCGCAACGAGAACCTCACCGGCTGCGGCAACACGGTCAACTGCGCCCATCCGCGCATCACGCAGTTCGTGCTGGACTCGCTGCGCTACTGGGTGGCCGAGATGGGTGTGGACGGCTTCCGCTTCGACCTGGCGCCCGTGCTGGGCCGCACCCACCACGGCTTCGAGCCCAACGCCGCCTTCTTCACCGCGCTGCGGCAGGACCCGGTGCTGGCCGGCGTGCACCTCATCGCCGAGCCCTGGGATGCCGCCTACGACGGCTACCAGGTAGGCCGCTTCCCCGGCCGCTTCCTGGAGTGGAACGACAAGTTCCGCGATGCTGTGCGCGGCTACTGGCTGAAGGCGGGGCAGGGCGTCGGGCGTGGCGAATTCGCGCGGCGCTTCATGGCGTCCAGCGACGTGTTCCACCACGGCCAGCGCCAGCCCACCGCGTCCATCAACTTCATCGCCGTGCACGACGGCTTCACGCTGGCCGACCTGACCAGCTACAGCACCAAGCACAACCACGCCAACGGCGAGGACAACCGCGACGGTCGTGACGGCGAGCTGTGCGCCAACTTCGGTGCCGAGGGCCCCACCGACGACGCGGCCATCAACGCCACCCGCGAGCGCGTGCGCCGTGCGCTGCTGGCGACCACGCTGCTGGCCCAGGGCACGCCCATGCTGTGCGCCGGCGACGAGATCGCCAACAGCCAGGGCGGCAACAACAACGCCTACTGCCAGGACAACGCGACCACCTGGCTGAACTGGGACCGCGCCGAGGGCCGGCTGACCGAGCTGGTGTCGCAGCTGCTGGCGCTGCGCGCGCAGGAGCCGCTGCTGCGCCATCCGCGCTGGTTCGCCGGCGGCCCGGGCGAGGCCAGCATCGCCTGGTACGCCCCCAGCGGCCACGAGATGACGCCCAACGACTGGCATGACGCCGGCCAGCGCGCCTTCGGCGCCCAGCTGCGCGAGGCCGGTGCCGGCGCGCCGCGGCTGATGATCGTCTTCAACCCCGACCCCACGCCGCTGCCCTTTCTGCTGTGCAACGGGCCGTGGCAGCTCATCCTCGACAGCAGCGGCGAATCCGCCGCGCCGCTCGTCCTTCCCGGCCAGCCGCTCAACGTGCCGGCCCGCTCCCTCGTCGTACTGCGCCACGTATGAACCTCAACCAACGCTCCTCCGGTGTGCTGCTGCACATCACCTCGCTGCCCGGCCCGCACGGCATGGGCGACTTCGGCCCCGACGCCTACCGCTTCGTCGACTGGCTGCAGTCCGCCGGCCAGAGCGTGTGGCAGCTGCTGCCGACGACGCCCATCGGCCCTGGCGACAGCCCCTACCAGGGCGTGTCCGCTTTTGCGGGCAGCCAGTGGATGGTGGCGCTGGAGCCGCTGATCGCCAAAGGCTGGCTCAGCGCACCGACCGTGCCGGCCTTCAACGCCGAGCTGGTCAACTACGGCGAGGTCACGCCGTGGCGTGAGCAGCAGCTGCGCGCCGCGGCCAAGGGCTTCTTTGCCAACGCGACTGATGCCGACCGCATCGCCTTTGCCAAGTGGTGCCTGGAGGCGCAGAGCTGGCTGGACGACTACGTGCTGTTCATGGCCATCCGCTCGCCGCTGAACGGCCAGCCCTGGTGGGAATGGAGCGAAGGCCTGAAGCGCCGAGACCCCGCCGCGCTGGCCCAGGCCCGCAAGGACTACGCCGACGAGATCGCCTTCTGGCAGTTCGTGCAGTGGCAGTTCGACGTGCAGATCGGCGCGCTGAAGGCCTACGCCAACGAGCGCGGCGTGAACATCATGGGCGACCTGCCCATCTTCGTTGCGCATGACAGCGCCGACTGCTGGTCGCGCCCCGACCTGTACTACCTCGACGAGAACTTCCAGACCACCGTCGTCGCCGGTGTGCCGCCCGACGACCTGGGCCCGCTGGGTCAGCGCTGGGGCAACCCGCTGTACCGCTGGGACAATATGGCCGCCGAGAACTACGCCTGGTGGACGGCGCGCGTTCAACGTGCACTGTCCCAGGCCGACGTGTTCCGCATCGACCACTTCCGCGGCTTTGCCGGCTACTACGAAATCCCCGGCGACAGCCCCGACGCCAAGCGCGGCGAGTGGAAGACCGGCCCCGGCATGGCGCTGTTCGACGCCATCAGAAAGGCGCTGGGCCCGCTGCCCATCGTGGCCGAAGACCTGGGCTTCATCACCGACGACGTGCACGCGCTGCGCGACGGCTGCGGCTTCCCCGGCATGAAGATCCTCCAGTTCGGCTTCGGCGCCGAGGGCGACCACGAGTTCCTGCCGCACATGTGGCCCACCACGTCGGTGGCCTACACCGGCACGCACGACAACGACACCGTCCGCGGCTGGTGGAACCAGGCCAAGCCGCGCGAGCGCGCGTTCGCCGGCTCCTACCTCGCCTGCGGCGAGCACGACGTGCACTGGGCCATGATCCGCGCCTGCGCCAACTCGGTGGCCAACATGGCCGTCTACCCGCTGCAGGACGTGCTGGGGCTGGACAGCGCCCACCGCATGAACGTGCCCGGCGTGCTGGGCGGCAACTGGGGCTGGCGCTTCCGCTGGGACTGGATCGGCGCCGAGCCGACCCGCGTGCTGGGCCTCATCACCGCGGCGGCAGGCCGCGGGCCGTTCGAGCTGCTGAAGCTGCCGGCCTGAGCCCCGCGCCGGCCGGCGCTCAAAGCGTGTCCAGCGGGCTGCGCACCGCGCCGCCGCCGAGCTTGAGCACGTGGGTGTAGATCATGGTTGTGGCCACATCCGCGTGTCCCAGCAGTTCCTGGACGGTGCGGATGTCGCTGCCCGACTGCAGCAAATGCGTGGCGAAGCAGTGCCGCAACGTGTGCGGCGTCGCCGGCTTGGTCAGGCCGGCGGCCAGCACGGCCCGTTTGAACGCGCGCTGAAAGGTTTGGTCGTACAGGTGGTGACGCCGCACGACGCCGCTGCGCGGGTCGGTCGAGTGGTGATCCTGCGGGAACACCCAGAACCACGGCCAGCTCGCGCCCATGCGGGGGTATTTGCGCTCCAGCGCGTGGGGCAGTTCGACGCCCGCCGTGCCGGCCTCCACATCGCCCGCCCACACGAGGCGGGCCCTGGCCAACTGTTCATGCAGGTCGGCCACGAGCGACTGCGGCAGCATGACGACGCGGTCCTTGGCGCCCTTGCCCTCGCGCACGATCAACGCGCGCAGGCCGAAGTCGATGTCCTTGACCCGCAACTGCAGCGCCTCGCTGATGCGCAGGCCGGTACCGTAGAGCAGGCGCGCCAGCAGTCCGTGCTCGCCGTCGAGGCCGGCCAGCACCTGGCGCACCTCCTCCACGGTCAAGACCGCCGGCAACCGGCGATGCTGGTGTGGATGGCCGATCTCCTTCAGCCACGACACGTCCTGGCAGAGCACTTTGCCGTAGAAGAACAGCAGCGCCGACAGCGCCTGGTTGTGTGTTGACGGGGCCACCGAGCGCACGTCTGCCAGATAGGTCAGGAAGGCTTCCACCGCCGGCCCGCCCATTTCCGCCGGATGCCGCAGGCCGTGGAAGCGGATGAAAGCCTTGACCCAGTAGGCGTATACCTCTTCCGTGCGCAGGCTGTAGTGCATCAGCCTGAGGCGTTCGCGCAACTGGTCGAGCACCCGCGTCGAGCGCAATGGCGGCAGCTCAATGGCGCGTTAGGGCCGCAGGTGTTTGCGAGGTGGCAACGCGGGCAGTGGGGCTGGCATCATCGGCCTCCCAGCGGGCGCGCGGCCTCGGCGAGAACTTGCAACGGCGCGCCGCTTTTGCTGGAAATTTAATGCTGTATAAAAATACAGTCAAGCCAGGGAGGGTTTTGATGAATCAAGCACTTGCGCGTGGGGGGCGGCCGCGTTTTTAGGGCGCAGCCTGCCTGCTTAGGCGGCGTCGGGCGTCTCCCGAAAACACGTTAGCCAGCATGCAACGAGATCGAGTTCTAAGAGCAGTCGACGCCATCGCCAGCTGCATTGCCTCGGGGTCCGAGGAACTCGCAGCATTGCACGCTGCAGGGTTTGGTCCGGAGGAGTCGCGGGTCATCGTGGACACGCTTCCAGAGGCGTTCGCTTTGCCGGCGATGGAAGACTTGGGCGTTGTAGTAAGCAACGTCGCTAGCGCCAGGGATTCAGCCGGTCGATGGACGGAGGTTTCACTTGCCGAATGCTCGTTTTTCCAAGCGGCGTTGACTCTCGCTCGCGAACATCGTGCGATTGGTGCACTGTCGCAAGAGACTTACAAAGCAATCGCCGAGCGTTCATCGCTGGTTAATGCGGTCAGCAATGCACTCAACGCCGGCGCCGATGTCAATGGCGCAACTGTGGCTATCGCGCTAATCGGCGCGCGCGCAGAGGACTTTGGTAGCCGCCCATGGTATTCACGACTTTGGGGGCGGAATGCTGGCTAACCTGTCATTGGAGCGGACCGCCTTCGGCGTCCGCTCATCTTCACGTTAGGCATCACTAAACTAAGCGAGGTGCATCATCGAAATCCCTTGGAACGGAAACGATTGCGTAATCTGCATCGAGCCAAAGCCGATGACGCTTGAGCATTTGATCCCAGAGTCTCTGGGGGGGCAAACTTACGTCCCGATTCCTTTGCAAAGCATGCAATTCGCGCCTTGGATATAGCCTAGAAGGGCATGCAAAAAAAGATCCAATAATTCGTCAACTAGCAGCCAAACTTCGCCCACAAATCCCCAAGTTAGCAACGGAGCTGGAAGAGGGGCAAAGCTATGTCACTGTCGGGCCAGGCGGATCGTCTAAGGGGAAAATAAAAAACGGCAACTTCGTTGTACACGCAACCAAGCTTCCCGATGGTTCGCTGATTCAGGAAACCCAATCAGCCGCTAAAACCATTCGTAAGTTGCTGGAGCGCGAAGGCCTCACTGAATCACAAATGGCGCTTGCATTGCAAACTTTTGCCAAAGCACCAGAGAACGTCAAAATCGCCCTGTCACCAGGGATTGACGTAGTTAAGTGGTCAGTCACGGGATTAAGGGCGTCATTGGAAGGCCCAATGCTGAACAACCTCATCCCCGTGAAGTCCGCGTATGAATTTCTTGCGCTACATGTTGGCACTGCTATTTATCAGAACACGCCACCACTTGCTGCAATACGATTGTCGCTGCGCAGTGGGCAACTAGACTCATCTCACATAGAAGTAGAGCGACTACAAGCCCCCGACGCAAAAGCATTTCATGGTCTTGTCTTCGAGGGCAACCAGCCATATGCAAAAGTGCAAGTACGCCTATTCGGCCAACTTGCCTTCAGAGTTCACTTCAAGAGGTTGTCAATTGGAGGGCCGCGCGCCATGTACACACATGATTTGCAGGCAGGGCAAGAGTTCGTTCAACAATTGCCCGCGAGTGATGCCTAACTGGTCGTTCAACGCGGACGCCAATACAGGCCATGCCTTCGGTATTTTCATGGCCTGTATTGGTTCCCTCCGCACTTCGTGCTCCGGCGCCGGTTAACTCTGGCGTTAGTCAACAACAATGTCAGCGCCAATGACACCTGTCGTTCAACAGTTCTGGGACGCGTTCAAGGCCACGCAGCAGGAAGGCGTCGACGCTCGTTTCTTCGAGGTCTGCGTGTTTGACGACAACGAGCCGAGCGCCAATCACTTGGCCGATTTGGTCGTCCGGGGCATCAAGAGAGCCACCGCCAGCCTGGTCTGGTCGTTCGAGGCGGGAAACCAGGCCGTTCCAAAGCCAGGCGATCTCAGCGTCGTCACAACCTGGGATGGCCAGCCGAAATGCGTGATGGCAACAACTCAAGTTGACATCGTGCCGTTCTCCGAGGTCACCGCGGAGTTCGCGGCCGTCGAGGGGGAGGGGGATGGTTCGCTCCAGTTTTGGCGCGAAGCTCACACTGCCTATTACGCAAGAGAGTGCGCCCGCATCGGCCGGGTTCCTGGCCCCGCGATGCCAGTGGTGTGTGAGCGGTTCAAGGTCGTCTATTGCCCTTCAAGGGAAGGTGCGGCCTGACCCGTCTTGTGCGGGCTCCCCCACAGCGGCAACGACCTGACCGACAAGGGCTGGCTGAGAGAGGTGTCTGCGGTCGTACGCCCGGCATCTGGCGTGGGAAGGCGCGGTGGTCGATCGCCCCCACCGCCAGTGGCGCAGCAAGCCGGGGTGAAAAGGCGCCGGCGCCGCATCGTCCCGGCGCCCCCAGCCCCCTTCAGCGCTCAATCTCCAGGATCAGCGGCCCGCGTGCCGGCACCTTGACGCTGCTGCCCAGCGTCGTCGTCGCGCCGGTCAGCACGTCCCGCGCCTTCTGGCCCGCCGACACACGCTCCGCGAAGCGGCCCAGCGCCAGTTCCATCGGCTTGGCGTTCTTGTTCAGCACCACCATCACGGTGCGGGCGGCGTCGTAGCGGAAGAACACGTACACGCCTTCCAGCGGCGCGAACTGCATCAGCGCGCCGTCGTGGATGACGGTCGCGCCCTTGCGCCAGGTGAACAGGCGGCGCGTCCAGTCCAGCATGTCGCGCTGCTCGGCCGTGAGGCCGGCGCCGGTGAAGGCGTTGACGCTGTCGCCCGCCCAGCCGCCAGGCATGTCGCCGCGCACGCGGCCGTCGTCGCGTTCGGTGGGGCTCCGCATCAGCAGTTCGCCGCCGTAGAACAGCTGCGGGATGCGGCGCGTGGTGGCCAGGTAGGCCAGTGCGATCTTTGTGAGGCCCACGTCGTGCCGCAGCAGCGAGTGGATGCGCGGCGTGTCGTGGTTGCCGTCGAACAGCACGAGGTTGGCCGGGTCGGGATAGACGAAGTCGTGCGCCAGGCCTTCGTACAGCTTGGTCAGGCCGGTGTGCGGGCCGTCGTCCTCCAGCAGCGCGGCCAGCAGGTTGGACTGCATCGGGAAGTCCATCATGCTGGGCGCGTGGGACACGTAGCCGTCGTGGTTCTTCTTGCCGCGCTGCCAGTAGGACACGACGGCCGGGTGCGGGCTCCATTCCTCGCCGACGATGTTCAGCCGCGGGTACTCCTGCATGACGCGGGCGGACCAGCGCGTCAGGAAGTCGCGGTCTGAGTAGGACCAGGTGTCGGTGCGGATGCCCGACAGCCCGTAGCGCTCGATCCACCACAGCGTCATCTGCGTCAGGTAGGTCGCCAGTTCGGGGCGGCGCTGGTTCAGGTCGGGCATGCCGGGCACGAACCAGCCATCGGTGAAGCGCTTGCGGTCGCTCGCCGACGCGTACGGGTCCTGCAGCGTCATGCGGGCGTGGTGCGTCTCCGTGTACTGGGGCCAGGCATTGACCCAGTCCGGCGCTGGCAGGTCGGCCATCCACCAGTGGCCCGCGCCGATGTGGTTGAGCACGATGTCCTGGATGACGCCCACGCCCTGGGCGCGGGCCTCGGCCGTGAAGGCGCCGAAGTCGGCGTTGCTGCCGAAGCGCGGATCGATCTTGTAGAAGTCGGTCGCCGCGTAGCCGTGGTAGCTGTACTTGGCGCTGTTGTTCTCCGCCAGCGGCGTGGGCCACACCTGCGTGAAACCCAGGCTGGCGATGTAGCCGAGGTGCTTGCGCATGCCGGCCAGGTCGCCGCCGTGGCGGCCGCCGGGGTCGGCGCGGTCGGTGCCTTCCAGCATGCCGGCGCGGCCGAGCTGGCCGGCCTGCGCGAAGCGGTCGGGCACGACGAGGTAGATGGCGTCTTTGGGCCCGAAGCCCTGGCGCTCCGCCGAGCCGGGCGCACGCGCCAGCAGCGGGTAGCGCAGCGTGCGGCCGGCCACGGTCAGCGTCAGCTCGCCCGGCTGGGCGTTGGGCGCCACGTCGAGGTCGACGAACAGGTAGTTGGGGCTGGTGGCGCGGTGGCTGCGTTGAAGCGTGACGCCGGGGTAGGGCGCCAGCGCGGGCTGCGCGTCGGCGATGCCGGTGCCGTGGATCATCAGCTGCAGCGACGTGTCGCGCATGCCCACCCACCAGTTGGGCGGCTCGACTCGGGGGGCGGCGGTGGGTTGGCCGGGGGCGGCCGCGGTGCTCAGGCTCATCAGCAGGGTGGTGGCAAGGGTGATCAGGGGTTTCATGGCGCTTCCAGCTGGTAGACGCGCACGGACAGCGGCGGCAGCGTCGCGCGCGGGGCGGCCGTCTTGGGGAGCAGCGGGCGGGCGCGGGCCGGCAGGTCCAGCGTGGCGGGCGTGTCGCCGTAGTTGATGGCGACGAGCACGCGCTCCTTGCCGTGCACGCGCTCGAAGCGCCACACCAGGCCGTCGACGCGATCCGCCTCGTAGTGGCCGATCGTCAGCGCGGGCGACGCGCGGCGCAGCGCGATGAGCTCGCGGTAGAAGTGGAACAGCGAGCCGGGGTCGCGCTGCTGGCTCTCGGCGTTGTGCCGGCTGCGGTTCAGCGACAGCGGTCGGTAGGGCTGGCTGCTGGTGCTGAAGCCGCCGGCGGGTGTCCAGCTCATCGGCGCACGCAGCGGCGCGTCGTCATCGGCGTTCTTGCCGTCGACGCCGGCCAGCCCGATCTCCTCGCCGTAGTAGACGAACGGCGTGCCCGGCAGCAGCAGGTAGCTGGCGGCGGCCAGGCGGTAGCGGGCCTCGTCGCCGTGCAGCTGCTCCCACAGCCGGCGGCCGGTGAAGATGTCGTGGTTGTGCAGGAAGGTGGCCATCGTCGGCGCCATCGTGCGGTAGTAGTCGGCCATCTTCTGCACGGCCGCCGGCTCCCCCTTGGCGGCCTTGACGATCTCGTAGTTCTGGTTGAACGCGAACGCGCCGCCGCACAGCTCGGGCTTGCCGTAGGCGATGGGCTCGGCCGTGGCCTCGCAGACAACGTAGCGGCCGGGGTAACTCTTGATGAGGTCCTGGAAGCGCTTGGTCAGCGCGCGGCTTTCGGGCTGGTCGTTCCAGTCCTTGGCGCTGTTCTCGATGAAGTGCGGCACGGCGTCCAGCCGGTAGCCGTCCAGTCCGCGGTTGAGCCAGAAGCGCAGCGAGTCCTCGTGGTAGGCCACCACGTCGGGGTTGCGCATGTTGAAGTCCGGCATCTGCGGGCCGAAGGTGCCGAAGTAGATGTCCGGCGAGCCGGGCTTGAGCGGCGGCATGTCCTTCAATGCGCCGGTGAAGGTCCAGGGCTGGGTGCTGGCGTCGTACCAGGGCACCTTGCCCCAGATGTCCCAGCCGGGGCCGGGGTCGGGGTTCCAGACGAACCAGCTGCGCCACGGGCTGGCGCGGTCCTTGGCCGCGGCCTGGAAGGGCGGGAACTCGTGCGAGGCATGGTTGATGACGTAGTCCATCACGATGCCGATGCCGCGCTTGTGCGCCTCGCGGATGAGCTCGTCGAAGTCGGCCAGCGTGCCGTACTGCGGCTCGATGCCGCGGTAGTCGGTGGTGGCGTAGCCGTGGTCGTGGTCGGCGCTGGCGGTGATGGGCATCAGCCACAGGCCGCTGACGCCCAGCTGCTTCAGATAGTCCAGCCTTCGTGTGAGGCCCTTCAGGTCGCCGATGCCGTCGCCGTTGCTGTCCTGGTAGCCGCGCACGAAGATTTCCATGAACACGCCGTGCTGCCAGTTCGCGGGCAGCGTGCTGGCGCGGGGCTCGGCAGGGACGGGGCGGGTGTCCAGCGGCGCGGCAGCCGCCAGCGTTGAGGCGGCCAGCATCAGGCTGGTCAAAAGCTTCAAGGTGTTCATGTATTCAAACTACTTTGTCTCCACGGCTGAAGCATATAAGCCCAAGCCGCATCGGTGCCAGTCGGATTTTCGATGATGTAGTTTTGCTACTATTTGCGCAAAACAAAGGAGACTTCATGGCGACGCATGCTGCACCCCTGGTGTTGGTTCTGGCCTTGTTGGCGGGGGGCGCCCGGGCGGCTGAGCTGGCGGACTGCGACGCGCCGGTGCCGCAGCCGACGCCGGCCGCCCGCCCGGCAGCGCAGGCCTACTGGCTGGACGCCCGCACGCTGCAGTGGCCGGGGCTGGTGCTGCGGCCCGGTGAGCGGGTGCGGCTGCATCACGCCCGCGCGGCTGGGCTGCGGGCGGTGCCGGGCGAGGTGGTGGCGGGCAGCGACGGCGCCGTCGCGCTGCCGCCAAGTGCGGCGCCGTTGCCGGCTCGCTTTCGCTTCATCGGCGACGGGCCGCGCTTCGACGCCGCCGGGGCCGACGTCGCGGCGCTGCTGCGCTCGCAGCTGCTGCTGGTGCACGAGGCGGCGGACGGCCGCGTCATCGCCGCCACCGGCGTGCAGCTGCCTGGCGCGCTGGATGACCTCTACGCCGCCGCCGAGCGCGTGACCGACCTCGGCGCGCACCCGGCAAAGGCGCGCACCACCTTCGCCGTCTGGGCGCCCACCGCGCAGCGCGTGCAGCTGTGCCGCTACGCCGGCCCGGACGCGCCCGCGGCGGCCGTGGACGCGATGACGTTCGATACGGCCACCGGCGTCTGGCGCGCCGCGCTGCCCGGCGACCTGGGCGGCCAGGCCTACCGCTACCTGGTGGACGTCGTCACGCCCACGCACGGGCTGCAGCGCAACCTCGTCACCGACCCGTACTCGGTGGCCTTGACGACGGACTCGCAGCGCAGCATCGTCGCCAACCTCGCGTCGCCCGCGCTGAAGCCGCCCGGCTGGGACAAGGCCCGTGCGCCAGGCCGCGTGAAGGCCGCGACCGACCAGCTCATCTACGAGCTGCACGTGCGCGACTTCTCGCTGACCGACGCGTCCGTGCGGCCCGCGTGGCGCGGCAAGTACCTGGCCTTCACCGAGGCGCAGTCGCACGGCATGCGGCACCTGAAGGCGCTCGCGAAGGCCGGCCTGACGGACGTGCACCTGCTGCCCGTGTTCGACCTCGCCAGCGTGCCCGAGCGCGGCTGCAAGACGCCCGTGGTGCCCGATGCCGCGCCCGACAGCGACGCGCAGCAGGCCGCCGTGATGGCGCACGCCGCCGACGATTGCTTCAACTGGGGCTACGACCCCTGGCACTTCAATGCGCCCGAGGGCAGCTACGCGACCGACCCGCTGCGGCGCGTCGTCGAGTTCCGCGCGATGGTGATGGCGCTGCACGCGGCCGGGCTGCGCGTGGGCATGGACATGGTCTACAACCACATGGCCGCGGCCGGCCAGGCGCCGAAGTCGGTGCTGGACCGCCTCGTGCCCGGCTACTACCACCGGCTCAGCGCCACCGGCGACATCGAGCGCTCCACCTGCTGCGACAACACGGCCACCGAGCACCGGATGATGGCCAAGCTGATGATCGACTCGGCGGCGCTGTGGGTGCGCGAGTACCGCATCGACTCGATGCGCTTCGACCTGATGGGCCACCAGCCGCGCGAGGCGATGGAGCGGCTGCAGCAGCGCGTGGACGCCGAGGCCGGCCGCCCGGTGCAGCTGCTGGGCGAGGGCTGGAACTTCGGCGAGGTGGCCAACGGCGCGCGCTTCGTGCAGGCCTCGCAGCTGAGCCTTAACGGCAGCGGCATCGGCGCGTTCAGCGACCGCATGCGCGATGCGGCCCGTGGCGGTGGCGCCGGCGAGGGCGGTGACGCCAGCGTGCGCAACCAGGGCTGGCTCAACGGCCTGGTCTACGCGCCCAACGCGCTGGCCGCGGCCACGCCGGCGAAGCCCGAGGCTCTGCTGGACGCGGCCGACATGATCCGCGTGGGCCTGGCCGGCTCGCTGCGCAGCGTCGAGCTGACGACCTGGCGCGGCGCCACCAAGCGCCTGGACGCCATGCCCTACGGCGGCGACCAGCCGGCCGGTTTCGCCAGCGAACCCGGCGAGGTCGTCAACTACGTGGAGAACCACGACAACCAGACGTTGTTCGACGTCAACACGCTGAAGCTGCCGCTGGCCACGAGCCGCGAGGACCGCGCCCGCGTGCAGATGCTGGGCGCCGCGCTGGTGGCCTTCAGCCAGGGCGTGGCCTATTTCCACGCGGGGCAGGACATCCTGCGCAGCAAGAGCCTGGACCGCAACAGCTACGACAGCGGCGACTGGTTCAACCGGCTGGACTGGCGCTACCAGGCCAACCACTTCGGCACCGGCCTGCCGCCGAAGCAGGACAACTTCGGCGCCGACGGCCGCGACTGGGCGCTGGCGCGCGAACGGCTGGCGATGCGCGACGCGATTGCGCCGTCGCCAGCCGACATCGCCTGGGCGCGCGACGTGTTCCGCGACCTGCTGAAGATCCGCGCGACGACGCCGGCGCTGCGGCTGCGCAGCGCGGCGGAGGTGGGCAAGCGCATCAGCTTCCCCGGCAGCGGCCCGGGCCAGAACCCGGTGCTGGTGGCCACGCGCATCGACGGCCGCGGCCTGGGCGGACCCCAGGCCGTGATGACGCTGATCAACGTGGCGCCGACAGCGCAGGTGCTGGCGCTGCCCGAGGAGGCTGGTGCGAAGTGGGTGCTGCATCCGGTGCAGCGCGAGGGCGCTGACAACCGGGTGAAGCGCGAGGCGCGGTTTGCGGCAGGCCGTTTCGAGGTGCCGGCGCGCAGTGCGGTGGTGTTTGTACTGGACTGACGCCCACCGTCAGTTAGGGTGTTCCTTCCACTGGAACCCCTTGGGGCTGTGGCTGAGGGTGCCGTGGCTGCCTTCGGTTTCGATGTCGATGGTCCACTCTGCGCGCTTCTTGCGCTGGGACCAAAGCTGCTCATCGTTGCGCGAGGGTTGCAGCACCAGCAGGCTGGTGGAGCCCCACAACAGCACGCGCCCTGGGGTGTCCGCCGCACTGCTGCAGGCGCCGGCAAGCAAGGCTCGCTGGCCGTCCTGCAGCACCTGGATGCGGCGGGATTTAAAGAGCTGCTGGCATGTCACGGCATGGCACGCGCGCGCTGCGTCAACGACCTCCACAACGCGTACGCATTGTCGATTGGTGTCGTTTGTTCCAGCATGGAGCACGGGTGGTTTGACGGTCTCGACGGCGCTCAGGCCGGAGTCCGCCGGGATTTGCAGCGCAGGTTCGGAGGAGGCCGGTGCAGCTAGAGCTAGGAGGAGCGATGCGAGCCGGGCGGAATACATTACGCAATGTTCCAGGTGGCGGCGTAGTGCATCAGGCGGAGGCGATCTAGGAAAGCTGTGGGATCCACCAGATCGGAGCGCCGCCGGTAGGCGTTGCCTGTTTGCGTTAGTTTGCCACTACCTTTGCCGCTGAACATTTCGAGGTGGAGCATGGGGTGGATGTTGCCCATGCCGGCGAGCTTGGCCACTTTGCCCAACATGGCCCCGGCCTCCACAACTTGGCCAGCTCCGATGGAATCATCCGCAATCAGCTCGCCATACCGTACGACGCCCAAGGCGCCATGATCCACCTCAATGGCGTCTGCCTTGCCGTAGAACTCGTAGACCGACCTGACGGTGCCATGCCAGATGGCCAATACGGGCGAACCTTCGGGCGCGTAGAGATCGCAACCGGCGTGCTTGCGCTTGCCGCCGTCCCGCGATGCGCCAAAACTGCGCGGCCGCTCGTGGTAGGAGTATGAGGGATTCCACTGAGGGACGGGCCAGACATACATGGCGTTGCGCTTTCGGTGTCTCTAGGTGGGTATTGAGCCTACGGCGAACGACTAAGCCCCGAATCCTCAAGTCTGACGGTACGGTCAGACGAGTGCAGGCGCAGAGAAGCCCGGCATCAGCACCAGTGTGGCAAAAGGGGCGGGGTCAGCCACGCCGTGCGCGGGCGCCGAGCAATACCGCTACGCCGACCAGGACTAGCACTGCGCTGGCCGGCTCCGGCACCGGGCTGACCCCCAGCGTAAGTTGGCCCGACAGCCACTGCCCATCGGGCTCACCGACGCGGTCCTTGAAGGTCTCGCTGAACTCGATGCGCAGTTGGCCGTCTGCGCCGGCGCCCACACCCAGGCCGGTCAGGTCCAGCGTGCCGGTGTAGGCCGCGCCGGTGAAGCTGCTGAATGCCGTCAGCGGGATGTCCAACTGGCTGGCGCCGCTGCCCAGGCTGACCTGCATTTCGTCGACGCTGCTGGGCGCAAACGCCTGCAGCGTGACGTTCCAGCTCAGCCAGGTCACCAGCGCGTTGGCGCCGATGTTGACGAACAGCACCGTGTTGGCGGGATCGCCGACCTGCTCGAAGCTGTTGATGCCGGTCACGTCTACGACGGCGTCGGCCGCGTGGGCGGAGGTGCCGGCCAGCAGCCCGGCGCAGGCGAGGGCGGCCGTGGCGGCCAGGCGGTGGAGTTGCTTGTTCATGGCGTTGGTGTTCAGTTGTTGGCGGCGGGGCGGGCGACGAAGACGACGGCCGTGCGGGCCGGCACGTTGACGGTGCCGGTCGCGCGGTCGAAGGTGGCGGCGCGGGCGCGCTGGTCGGCCGTGTGGGCCGGGTGCAGTTCCAGCGCATGGCCGGCCAGCGCGGGCAGCGTCAGCGTCTTGGCGGTCTTGTCGACGTTGATCAGGTAGACCAGCTCATCGAAGTTGGCGCCCGGGTAGCGCACGCCGCCTAGATTTCCAACCAGGCGGCCCACCAGCACGGTGGCTTCCTGGTTGGAGCCGGTGTTGAGGAAGGTCAGCCGCGCCTTGATGTCCTCGGCTGTGCGCAGGCGCAGCAGCGTGGTGCTCTTGCGGATCTTCAGCAGGTCGCGGAAGGCGTCGCGGGTCCACGCGATGTCGTTGGCGTGCGGCTTGATGAGCGGGTTGGCCAGCAGCGGGCGGGCCAGCGCCCAGTTGTCGGCGTTGTCGCGCGACGGCGGCAGGCCGACGCCGAAGTTGTTGTCCGCATAGCTCCAGTCGAGGCGGTTGAACCAGTCGCCGCTGTCGTAGCTGTTGCGGTCCAGGCTCTTGCTGCGCAGCACATCGGTGCCGGCGTGGAAGTAGGCCACGCCCTGGCTGAACGCATTGATGGCGTTGGCCAGGATCTGCACGCGGGCGCGGTCTTCCTTGCTGGTGCCAGTGGGCAGGCGGAAGGCGTTGTTGTCGAACAGCGTCAGGTTGTCGTGGTTCTCCACGTAGTTGACGACCTCGCCGGGCTCCAGCACCCAGCCGGCGGGGATGCCGCCGACGTCGATCTGGTCCAGCCGCAGCGTCGCGTCCCAGCTCGTCTGCATCTGGAAGCTGCGGATGGAGCCGGCCAGCGACGCCTTGATCCGGTCGGCCTGCCACATCAGCTCGCCGCGGGTCTGGCCGCTGGCGGCGGCGTTGGGGTCGTAGAAGAAGCCGTTGACATAGCCCTGGTTGGCGACGACGGCGTTGCCGCTGTCGCAGCAGCCGCCGCCGCGCACCGCGTCGCGGATCAGCGGGTTGAAGCTGCCGATGCCGGAGCCGTTCAGGCTCAGCATCTCGGCCTGCACGAAGCGTGCGCCGTTGGCGACCTCGCCGAAGTTCCAGCCCTCGCCGACGATCTGCACCTGGCGGCCGGCGGCGGCCTCCACGCGGGCCTTCAGCGCCTCGATGACCGAGCGCGGGTGGTGGCCCATGATGTCGAAGCGCAGCGAGCTGATGCGGTAGTCGCGCACCCAGGTGACGGCCGAGTCGATCATCAGCTTGGCCATCATCAGGTTCTCGGCCGCGGTGTTCTCGCAGCAGGTGGAGCGCTCGATGCCGCCCGTCGCGTTGTAGCGGAAGTAGTAGCCCGGCACGACCTTGTCGAGCACCGACGTGGCGTTCTGGCCCGACGACGTGGTGTGGTTGAACACCACGTCCATGCCCACGCGCAGGCCGGCCGCGTTCAGCGCCTGCACCATGCGGCGGAACTCGACGACGCGGGCCAGCGGGTCGGCCGCGTTGCTGGCGTAGCTGCCGTCGGGCGTCGTGAAGTGGTGCGGGTCGTAGCCCCAGTTGAAGCAGTCGGTGCCGGCGGTGGCGGCCACGGTGGCCTGCTGCGCATCGCTGTCCGGCGCGCCAGCGGGCGAGGGCGTCGTGCAGCTCTTCTCGTTGACGCTGGCGATGTCGAACACCGGCAGCAGGTGCACGTCGGTCAGGCCCGCGGCGGCCAGCGCCGCGAGGTGCTTCATGCCGTTGGACTGCGGCTGCGTGAAGGCCAGGTACTTGCCGCGCTGCGCGGCGGGCACGGTCGCATCGTTGATGGAGAAGTCGCGCACGTGCAGCTCGTAGATGCTGAGGTCGGACGGCGCGTTGACGGTGGCGGGCGGGGCGCTCTGGTCCCAGCCGATGGGCTTGGTGGTCTGCGCCTGCAGGTCCATGACGACGCTTTGCTGGCCGCCCAGCGTCAGGCCCAGCGAGTAGGGGTCGGTGACGAGGTTCTTCACCAGGCCCACGCCGCGCACGAACACCTGCACCTGGTAGCGGTAGGTGGCGCCCTGCAGATGGCCGGGCTTGGTGAGGCTCCACACGCCGGTGGCGGCGTCGCGGGCCATGGGCTCGGTGGTGGTGCGGGTGAGGCCGGAGCTGCCCAGCGCCTGCGTCAGCACCAGCGACACGTTCTGCGCCGTCGGCGCCCACAGCTTGAAGCGCGTGTTGCCGTTGCTGGCCACGGCACCGAGGTCGGGCACGTTGGCGGCGGCGGCGTAGAGGTCGTCCAGCGCGCCGGCGATCTGCGCCGTCGTCGCGTTCTGCACCTTGCCGGCGGCGTCTTCCTGCACCAGCGCGAGCTGCTGCTGGTGCAACGCGGGCAGGCGGGCCAGGTCGGCGCTGCGCACGGTGAAGACGGCGCCGCTGCCGACGTACTTGAAGCGCAGCGCATCGGCGGCGGGCACGGTGCCGGTGAAGGCGTCGAGCGTGATGAAGCCGTCCGCGCCCTGCACGGCGGCGCCGGCGGCGACGCTGATCTGGCCGGTGGCCGAGTGGTACAGGCGCACCGGCGCGCTGGTGGCCAGGCGTGGCCACTTCACCAGCGACTTGTTCAGCCACACGGCGCGGGCGTCGGTGCTGGACACCTGGCGCAGGTCGGGCGTGGCGGTGTAGACGGTGGCGTCGCGCTCCACGAGCCAGATGTGGCCCACCTGGTTCTGGATGGCCAGCGCGCCGTACTCGACGCGGATGTTGTTGTCGCGACCGTCCTTGTCGTTCTGGTTGGGGGCCAGGCCGTGGATGATGAACTCCAGCCCCTTGCGGTTGGCGTCGCCCTGCGGGTTCAGCACCGGGATGTCGAAGACGACCTCGCCGTCGCCCGCTGCGTAGCCGGGCATGGCGCCGAGCGGCACCGGCTGGCCCCAGTTGTCGATGGCCGTGCCGGCGGGCAGCGCGGCGGCGTCCAGCCCGCTGCCGTTCCACAGGTGCAGGCCCCAGGCGCTGTAGCCGCCGTCGAAGCGCTTGTAGTGCACGCGCACGGTCTTGATGTCGGGCGCGGCCAGCAGCAGCGGGTTGCTGGTGTAGTTGGTGCTGTCGTTCTGCAGCCGCCAGATCTCGTTGGCGCCGGCCTGCAGCACGTAGCTCTGGTCGCCGCCGCCGTTGTCCTTGTTGTCGCCGTTGTGGAGCAGGAAGCCGACGGTGCCGCTGGTGGCGGCCAGCGGCACGTCGTACCAGACGCCGTAGTCGTCGCTGCCGGCGGCGTTCCAGCCGGCATTCCAGTTCGGGCTCTGGGCGGCATTCCAAGTGTGGATCTGCCAGCCGGCGTGGTTGCCGTCGCTGCGGCGGTAGTGCACGCGCAGCGAGGTGGCCGGTTCGGTGGGTGTGGCAACCGCAGCGATGCGGGCGCGCGGCATCTGGGCGGCCGGCACGCCGGCCAGCAGCTCCACGCCGGTCTCGTCCGCCGCGGCGCTGACGCTGCGCGTGGGTTCGGGCGAAGGCGCGTCGGCGCCGCCGCCGCAGGCCGACAGCAAGCCCATCAGCCCCAGTGCCGCCGCCCCGGCCATCCGTCGCGCACGGCGCGCGAAACCCACCGCCCAAGTCTCCATGGTCTTGTCTCCTTCGAAGTTGGCGAATGCTATTGAAGTAAAACTACAAACAATAGTTGGTGGAATCCCGGTGGACTTTGCTGGATCTCCGTGAGGGAATGCGCGGCAATTGCGTGGTAGACAAGAGATTCACGCTCTAAATGTAGTTTTGCTTCTTTGTAAAAGTGATGGCGACGCGCCAGCCCGGAAGGGGGCGATACGCCGCCCGGAGACACCATGAGAGCCCTGAGACACAGCATCTGGACCCTTTTTGTGGCCCTGGCCCTGACGGCCTGCGGCGGCGGTGGAGGCGGCGGGGCGACCCCGGTGCCCGACCCCGCGCCCACGCCGCCGGCCGGGCTGGACATCGGCAACGACACGGCCTTCCAGAAGGTGCTGAGCGCCCAGGCCGCCAGCCCGGCGGCCAGCACGCCCACCAGCAGCACCACGACGACGCTGACCGTCCACTACCGCCGCACCGCCGGCGACTACACCGGCTGGCAACTGCACCACTGGGGCGCGGCAGCGGCCGTGGACTGGAATGCCGGCCGCAACGCCGACAGCACCGACGCCTTCGGCGCGGTCTACAACGTGCCGCTGGCGGCGCAGACGGGTTCGGTGGGCTACCTCTTCCACAAGGGCGACACCAAGGACCACGGCGGCGCGGACCAGAGCTGGGTGCTCAAGGCCGGCGCCAACGAGATCTGGCGCATCGAGGGCGACAGCACGACCTACACCGCCAACCCGCTGACCAGCGGCGCGCCGGACGTGACGACCGTGCGGGTGCACTACAAGCGTTTCGACGGCGGCTTCGCCGCCTGGGGCCTGCACCTGTGGGGCGGCAGCGGCCTGGACACGGCGCGCGTGCCCGCCGGCGTCAACATTGGCGACTGGCCCAACCCCGTGGCCTTCAGCAAGATGCCCAACTACGCGGCGGTCAACGCGGGCGAGGTTGTCTTCGACCTGCCGGTGCTCAACCCCAAGGACGACGCGTCGCGCAAGGCGCTGGAGTTCATCGTCCACGGCATGTCGCCCAACGAGGCCAACAAGGACGGCCGGGCCGACAACATCCGCGTGGACTTCGGCTCGTTCGCGATCAGGAACCAGATTGCCGAGGTGTGGCTGGTGCAGGGCGACCCGCAGGTCTACCCGGCTGCGCCGGACACGCGCAGCGTCTCCACGACCGATGCCAAGGCCTACTGGCTGACCAGGCAGCTGCTGCAGTGGCCGCAGGTGGATGGCAGCGGCGTCTTCAAGCTCTACCACTCGGCGACGGCACAGATCACCGCCGTCAAGGATGGCAAGGTCACCGGCGCGGACGGCGCACTGACGCTGGACCGCTTCACCGGCGCTGTGCCCACGACCGTGGCCGCGCGCTTCAAGTTCATCGGCGCCGGCGTCGTGCTGGCCGTCAAGGACGCCGACCTCGCCCAGCTCGGCGAGCTGCACAAGAAGCAGCTGCTGCTGGTGCAGGAAGACAGCGCCGGCAACGTGCAGAACGCCACCAGCGCCCAGACCCCCGGCGCGCTGGACGACCTGTACGCCGTGGCCGCCAACGTCAACGACCTCGGCGTGAAGATCGCCGGCGGCCAGACCACCTTCAAGCTGTGGGCGCCGACGGCGCAGAAGGTCACCGTCTTCACCCACGACACGGGCACCGGCGAGGCCAGGACCGTCGATGCGCTCGCCTTCGACGCCGCCACCGGCGTGTGGAGTGTCAGCAAGCCGGGCGACCTGTCCGGCAAGTACTACCGCTTCGCCGTCGAGGTGTTCGTGCGCGGCGTGGGCGTGGTGCGCAACCTCGTCACCGACCCCTATGCCATCAGCCTGACGACCGACTCCAAGCGCAGCTACATCGCCGACCTGGGCGCCGCCAACCTCAAGCCCGCGGGCTGGGATGCGCTGGCCACCTCCAACAAGGTGGCCGCACAGACCGACATGGCCATCTACGAGCTGCACATCCGTGACTTCTCGGCCAACGACGCCACCGTGACTGCCGCCAACCGCGGCAAGTACCTGGCCTTCACCGAGGCGGGCTCCAACGGCATGAAGCACCTGAAGGCGCTGGCCGACGCCGGCCTGACCGACGTGCACCTGCTGCCCGTGTTCGACCTGGCCTCGGTGCCGGAGAGCGGCTGCACCACGCCCACGCCGGCCGGCGCCGCCGATGCCGAGACCCAGCAGGCCGCCGTGTCCGCCACGGCCGGCACCGACTGCTTCAACTGGGGCTACGACCCGTACCACTACAACGCCCCCGAGGGCAGCTACGCGTCCGACGCGGCCGACGGCGCCAAGCGCATCGTCGAGTTCCGCCAGATGGTCCTGGGTCTGAAGAACGCCGGCCTGCGGGTGGGCATGGACGTGGTCTACAACCACACCACGGCCTCGGGCCAAAACGAGAAGTCGGTGCTGGACCGCATCGTGCCAGGCTACTACCACCGGCTGAATGCGACTGGCAAGGTCGAGACCTCCACCTGCTGCGACAACACCGCCACCGAGCACCTGATGATGGGCAAGCTCATGAGCGACTCCGTGCTGCAGTGGGCGCGCGACTACAAGATCGACTCCTTCCGCTTCGACATCATGGGCCACCAGCCGCGCGCAATCATGGAGGCGATGAAGTCGCGCCTGAAGACCGCGCTGGGCCGTGACGTGCAGCTGATCGGCGAGGGCTGGAACTTCGGCGAGGTGACCGACGGCGCCCGCTTCGTGCAGGCTACGCTCTACAGCCTGAACGGCTCGGGCATCGGCAGCTTCAACCCCATCATCCGCGACGCCGTGCGCGGCGGCGGCTGCTGCGACAGCGGCAGCGCGCTGGTCAGCAACCAGGGCTTCGTCAGCGGCCTGTTCTACGACCCGAATGCCTCGGCCGGCACGCGCAGCAAGACCGACCTGATGTGGCTGGGCGACCAGCTCAAGGCCAGCCTGGCCGGCAGCCTGCGCAGCTACACCTTCACGACGCACTGGGACGCCACCGTCACGGCCGAGAGCCTGGGCAACAGCATCGGCTGGAGCACCCAGCCCGACGAGGTCGTCAACTACGTGGAGAACCACGACAACCTGACGCTGTTCGACGTGCTGGCGCTGCGCCTGCCCACTACCACCAGCCGCGAGGACCGCGCCCGCGTGCAGCTGCTGGCCAACGCGATCAACGCGTTCAGCCAGGGCGTGGCCTACTTCCACGCCGGTACCGACGTGCTGCGCAGCAAGTCGCTGGACAAGAACAGCTACGACAGCGGCGACTGGTTCAACCGGCTGGACTGGAGCTACCAGGACAACTACTTCGGCACCGGCGCGCCGCGGGCGGCGGACAACAGTGCGGACTGGCCGATGCTCAAGCCCTTCCTGGCCAACGCGGCCATCAAGCCGGCACCGGGCGACATCGCGTGGATGCGCGACGCCTTCCGCGACGTGCTGAAGATCCGCGCCAGCTCGACGCTGTTCCGCCTGCGCACGGCGGATGACATCAAGGCACGCCTGAAGTTCCTGAACACCGGTTCGGGCCAGAACCCGGTCGTGCTGGCCGCCACGCTGGACGGCAACGGCTACGCCGGCGCCGGCTTCAAGCGCATCGTCTACCTGTTCAACGTCGACAAGGCCACGCAGACGCTGACCGTGCCCGGCGAGGTGGGCCAGGCGCTGCAGCTGCACCCGGTGCACAAGGCCACCGGCGCCGCCGACCAGCGCGTGGCCACCGGCGCGAGCTTCGACAGCGCCACCGGCCGCTTCACGCTGCCGGGGCGGTCGGCGGTGGTGTTTGTCCTGCCCTGACCTGGGTGACGTGACTGGAGACAGGAGGGCGCGGCGGGACTAAGCTGGTTCCATGGCCGGCAGACGACCGGTCTGGACAAGCGAGGAGACCGCCATGCTGATCCGTGCCCTCATCGCGCTGCTGGCCGTGGCCGGCAGCGCCACCCTGAGCGGCTGCGCCGTCGAGCCCGCCGCGCCGCCGCGCACCGACGTCTTCCTGGACACTGCCTTCCGGCCGCCCAGCGTCGTTATGGACGCCGACGAGGCCATGAAGCTGAGCCCGGCGATGCAGCGCTTCGCCGAGACCGAGATGGCGCAGGAGATCCGCGCCAAGGGCGTGCGCGACGGCCTCATCGACGCGCTCTACACCAAGGGCCGGCTGCAGCTGGACTACGACAGCGAGATCACCCGCACCGCGGCCGAGGCCTTCGACGCGCGGCGCGGCAACTGCATGTCGCTGGTCATGATGACCGCCGCCTTCGCCCGCCACCTGAAGCTGCCGGTGCGCTTCAACAGCGTCTACCTCGAAGAGAACTGGACGCGCAACAACGGCATCTTCTTCGTCGCCGGCCACGTCAACATCAGCCTGGGGCGGCCCCAGACCTCGTTGCAGCGCATGACGGTCTACGGCGACCCGGAGATGCTGACCATCGACTTCCTGCCGCCCGACCAGGTGCGCCGGCACCGCGCCCGCGTCATCGACGAGAGCACCATCCTGGCGATGTTCCAGAACAACCGCGCCGCCGAGGCGCTGCTGCAGGACAAGGTGGACGACGCCTACTGGTGGGCGCGCGCGGCCATCCTGACCGACTCGCGCTGGCTGGCCGCCTACAACACGCTGGCCGTGCTGTACCGGCGCAAGGGGCTGTACGGCCCCGCCGAGAACACGCTGCGTCTGGTGCTGGAGCGCGAGCCGCTGAACGTGCAGGCGATGTCCAACCTCGTGCTGGTGCTCAGCGACCTGGGCCGCCGCGAGGAGGCGCAGAGCTACGTCAACCAGCTGGCGCAGGTGCAGCCCGTGCCGCCCTACAAGTTCTTCGACGAGGGCGTGGCGGCCATGAAGGCCGGCGAGTTCGCCGCGGCGCGCTCGCTGTTCCGCAAGGAAGTGGCCCGCGCCGCCTACGTGCCGGAGTTCCACTTCTGGCTGGGCCTGGCCAGCTACGGCCTGGGCGACCTGCCCGGTGCGCGCGGCGAGATCGCCAAGGCGCTGGAGAACAGCGCCACCTCGCACGACCGCCAGATGTACGGCGCCAAGCTGGCCTGGCTCAACGAGCTGCGCGACCAGCAACAGGAGCAGCAGCGGCAGCAGCGCCGCCGCGAGCCGTTGATGAACCGGGCGGGGACCTAGGGAGGGTCTGCAAAACTCCTGCGGGCCGCGGCGAGGTCTTTGCCGGATGCGGGGCAAGGCGCGGACCGCCGCCCAGGCTCGTGCCTGGGCAAGG